>NZ_CP174607.1:2661780-3327225 GCF_045999315.1 Peredibacter sp. HCB2-198
CTTTTCAAATCGAAAGTGATAACCCACTTCTTTGCCCAGAGTGAGTTCTTCTTCGTCCGCAATCCGCTGGGCCGCCAATTTGGCGGCGATTCTTCGGGGCTCTAGCACCACCACACGACTGCCTAGACTTTTCACCAAGGCCCATGGGAGGCGAGTGGTTTTACCTGAACCAGGTGAGGCCTTGACTAAAATGGTCGAGTGATTCCGTACCGCCTCGGATATTCCAGGAAGAAAAGAATCAATGGGAAGGGGAACTTTTATTTGCATAACATTTCGTTGAATATTTTTTATCTTACCTCGATAATAGGGGAATTCCTAGGAGTTCACTATGTCAATTTGCCCTTGCCGGTCTAAGGACCAGAACAAACTTACGTATGAAAACTGCTGCGGCCCTTACGTTGAAGGTAAGAAGAAGGCCCCAACTGCAGAAGCGATGATGCGTTCACGTTACTCAGCTTACGTTGTTAAAAACATTGATTACGTTGATCAAACACAAATTGTGGTTGAAAACGAAGTATTCGATAAAGAAGAGGCCTTAAAATGGGCGAACAGCTCAGAATGGATGGGTCTGGAAATTCGTAAAGTTATTAAAGGTGAGGCCAACGATAATACTGGAACAGTTGAGTTCGTTGCTCATTACAAAGATATCGCGAGCGGCACGGCCCTCGTTCATCATGAGACTTCTCTTTTTCAGAGAAGAGATGGCGAGTGGAAATTTAAAGAAGGGCAGATTCACGGTAATCAACCGGTGAAGCGACTTGAACCAAAAATCGGCCGTAACGATCCATGTTCTTGTGGCTCAAATAAGAAATTCAAGAAGTGTTGCGGAGCCTAGTTGAAAAAAGAAATTCTTGATGAATTAATCAGACGCTCTCGTGAAGAGCTTATGGGTCTTGAAGCTTCTGCCAAATCGAATCGTGATTTCGCGACCGATCAGGAGTTTAAGGCCGAGAGTAAGTACGACACGAGAGCTCTCGAAGCTTCCTATCTCGCCAGTGCCGAGGCCAAGCGAGTAGAAGAACTTAAACTCGAAATTCAAATCTTAGAAGAAGTCGATGTTGATGCTTCCAAAAAATTGGGAGAGATCAGCATTGGTGCTTTGGTGGAACTTCTTCACCAAGATCAAAAGCGACTCTATTTCCTCATTCCAACTGCCGGTGGAACCATCATTAAAGTCAAAGACGAAGCCGTACTGGTTGTATCGGTTTTCTCTCCCATTGGTGATGCTTTAATGGGGCTAAAAACTGGGGACGAATTTGAGGTCGAAACACCGAAAGAAACTCGTACTTACCAGGTTTTAAGCTTCCTCTGACCATAAATGTTGTCACTTTTCTAGACACTGCCAACATCTTGTAACATCTAAGATGTTGTATTCCGTTGCGCTTAAAGTTTTTTTCAGGCCATGACCCATCCTCACCGATACTTACTCAGCGAGGTAACTATGAAATGGCTTCTTACATTCTCACTTCTAGTAGGGTTTTCAGCTGTTAAGGCCGAAGTATCGCCGGAACACGTAGACGATATGCTTGGCCAAATGGTAAGAGAAAATGTGATCTCTGCTGAGGAGGCCCAAAAGGCGAGAGTAAGGATGCGTTCAATGTCATCTGATCAATGGGCGGCCATCAACAAGCAGGCCGCAACAATTGCTGCTCGAACTCCTGCTTCAGTGTCTTCACAGAACAAGATTGAGGAAGTCAAAGGCATTGACCTAGACGGTGCTCAGTTCAAGCAGATTCAGGACGAAGTAAAAAAGATCGTCCCGCAATATAAGGACTAATTGTTTTATCTCGATATCTCTCCTTTAAAAAAATACCGTAACTATCGTTGGTTATACACAGGTCAATTGATCTCCGTTTTCGGGAGCATGATTACCTATGTGGCCATTCCTTATCAGATGTATGAGATCACGAAATCGACTTTCCATGTGGGAATGCTCGGAATTGTGCAACTCATTCCCTTGGTGATTTCTGGATTCTGGGGTGGAGCGGTTGCAGATAGTTTCAATCGCAGAAAAATTGTTCTCATGACAGACATTAGCTCTGCCATTGGAAATCTCCTTCTGATTCTTTTCACGCTTTCTGGTTCAAAAGAATATTTCATTCTCTATATCCTTGCCGGAATTATGGCGATCTTTAAGGGCTTTGAACGTCCCGCACTCGAGGCGATGATTCAGCAGCTGTTTGAGAAGAAAGACATTCCAAAGGTGAGCACGCTTCAGTCTTTGAAAACAACTTCAGGCATGATTTTGGGCCCGGCCCTTGGTGGTGTGCTCATTTCTTCAGTGGGAATCACCTGGACGTACACCATTGATCTTCTGAGCTATGCCGCGAGTTTGTTTTGTGTACTCCAGCTTCGAGATTTGAAAGAACTTAAAGAAAAGCGTAAAGCAAATATTGGGGCCATTTTAGATGGATTCAAATACGCCTGGAAAAGACCCGATCTCATGGGGACTTACGTGGTGGACATGGCGAGTATGACCTTCGCTTTTCCAAATCCTTTGTTTCCGGCCTTGGCAACGATGCTCGGTGACCCTGGAAAATTGGGCTGGTTCTACTCAGCTCCGGCAGTTGGTGCCTTCATTGGATCTTTAACAAGTTCTTGGACCCATAAAGTAAGACGTCACGGAAAAGGAATCACCATTGCGGCCCTTCTTTGGTGCGTGGGAATTTTTGGATTTGGTTTTACCAATGATTTTTATCTCTGGCTAATCTTTCTGGGCTTTGCTGGCTGGGCCGATATGATCTCGGGGATTTTTCGCGGAACCATGTGGAATGAAACTATTCCGGAAGATTATCGTGGGCGTCTGGCGAGTGTAGAAATGATCTCTTATTCTTCAGGACCGCTTTTAGGAAACACCTTCATGGGAACTCTTGCTGATAAAGAGGGCTTTCATAATGCTCTGATGATCGGCGGAGTGATGGGTGGGGCGATGGTACTGATTTTGGGACTTGGGATTCGTCAGTTCTGGAAGTATTCGGCGGAGAGATCCTAGTAAGGATCTCCCACATATTTCCAAAGTTTCTTTTTTACAAACCACGGAACAAAGAACGAAGTAAGTTTTGCCATGGCCTTGACCTGGGTGTAGCTCTTCATGCCCCAAGGCCAGTGAGAAAGTAAAATGCGGCTATCAAGCACGCGGAAAAAATAATCCAGAATAATCGAAAGAAGAACCAGATCATCTAATTGGCCCAAAATAGGGATCCAATCCGGAATAAGATCAATCGGTGAAATGATAAGAGCAATCATCGCGAGAAGAATCTTTTTATCGCGAGCTGGAATGCGCTCATCATTGGCCGTGCTCTTCAAAAATTCTTTAAGGTCAGTAAAAAACTTCATTATTTTTCACTCTCTGTAGGAATGTTAAGACCTTTGGTCATTTCTCTAAGAATAAGTGAGGTGGCCGCAAATGCAAAGGCACCCGTCACGAAACTGGCCGACCCAAATCCTTCTTCACAGTCCATATTCTTGGCCATTCCAGGTGGTTTATACGTGAGACAGCCATTGGCCGTTGGATAGACCGCTCTTTCGTGCGACCATACGGCCCACACACCGAAGTTTCCTTCGTTTTCCAAAGGGAAAGAGAAGTCCTGACGAAGCTTCTTACGAAGTCTTGCTAGGAGGCGATCATTTGATGAAGTAGACATATCAGTTACTTTAATCTGAAGCGGATCAATTTTTCCGCCAGCTCCACCCATTACCACGAGTGGAATATTATTTTTACGACAGTGATCAATAAGGTGGCACTTGTTGGTGAAATCATCACAAGCATCCACCACGAAATCATACTGGCGATCAAAAATGTTATC
The DNA here is from genome assembly GCF_045999315.1 of Peredibacter sp. HCB2-198. Lineage (GTDB taxonomy): Bacteria > Bdellovibrionota > Bacteriovoracia > Bacteriovoracales > Bacteriovoracaceae > Peredibacter. The sequence goes on from NZ_CP174607.1 coordinate 2,665,587, forward strand.
TAAATTTTTTGGATTGAAGAAACACTGCTTGGTTTCAACTTCACATAATGGCTGGATGTCCTTGATACGATTTTTCATCACATCAACTTTAAACTGCCCCACGGTTGAACTCACCGCAAGCACCTGACGATTGATATTAGTGACACAAACATCATCCAAATCAACCAGTGTCATAGCACCAAGACCCGTACGGGCCAGAGATTCTGCTACCCAAGATCCCACGCCTCCGATTCCGATAACCAGAACTCGTGCTTGTCTAATTTTATCCAGACCCGTTCTACCGAAGAGTCTTCCAATTCCGCTAAAGCGGGTGTCGTAATCACTCTCTATGTGTTCCATTGTTCCTCGCGAGCTTATTTACTTTTAACTGGCCACAGGCCGCCAGGATGTCATCACCCTTAGTGGTTCTCACCATGACCCGTAGTCTTTTTGCGACTAGTTTTTCTTTAAAGCTTTCAATTGCTTGAGTATCCGGACGCTCCCACTTGGAACCCGGAAACGGATTGAAAGGAATGAGATTTAATATCGCCTTACGGTGACCTAATAAAGCGTGAAGACCTTCAACATGCTCATCCGACATATTGAAGTCTTTAATCAAGAGATATTCATAAGTAATAAATTGTCGTTTTAAGAGTGGAATCTGATCCAGGGCCAGCATCACTTCACTTAAAGGAAATCGCTCATTCACGGGAATAAGTTTTGCTCTTTGTTCCTCAAAGGGAGAGTGGAGTGAGAGAGCAAAATTAATTGTCGGAAAACCTTTTAAGTTTTTTAGTCCTGGTAAATATCCAACCGTTGAAAGAGTCATTTGTCGATGGCCCACACCAATGAGCTTCGTATCATTCAAAACTTTAATTGCTCGAGAGACCTCAGGCAAATTATGAAGAGGTTCACCCTGGCCCATGAAAACGATGCTTGGGTTAAGAGCTAAACTGTCTTTAGATTTTAGCCAATTCATTGCCACGAGATATTGTCCTACGATCTCACCGGCCGTGAGATTACGCTTCAGACCTTGAGTACCGGTATAACAAAAACTGCAGTTCATGCCACAACCCACTTGAGTTGAAAGACAAACTGTAAAACGTTTATGAAAGGGGATCAGGACCGTTTCAACTTCCATGTCATCATGAAAACGCACCAGAAATTTTACCGTGCCATCTTCAGATTCCTGCGTTTTAGAAATTGTTGGTAGATCGAAATTGAATTTAGTCTTTAGATTTTGAACCAGCTCCTGAGACACATGACGAGTCCATAGTTCCGGATTTTTATAAAGACCGTCCACCCAAAATGGCAATACATGGGACGAGTGTCCTTCCTTCAAAAGAAGTTCCTTCCATTCCAGATGGGTGAGGGAGTATGCCGATGGGGTCATCATGGGGCGAAGTATACAATTTGGGTCACAAAATGTCTTATTTTATCCTTGTTTGGTTGACTCTCGCGCCCAGGCTTTAAGTCAAATAATTCTGCCAGTTTAAATCTTCCCTTCCATATTTTTTCAAGGTTTACCGCCAAGAATGGGATCAACAAAACGGAGAAACCCTATGAAATTTATTATTCAGTTTACGATTGCCCTGATTCTTCTTCTTGGTCTTATTTCTTGTAATGACAAAAGCTCAAGTTCCCAATCAGGAACCGGGACCATTAGAGTCCTGGCCACCGATGCACCATTTGATTTTGATACCGTGGCATCGGCCAAGCTTACAATTGAGGGAATTAAGATAAGAGAAGCATCGGGAGATACCATTACCGTCATGGATAATCAGGTAACCCTGGACCTTCTGCAACTTCGAAATGGGCTGGTTGAGACTTTGAGTGAAATCGAAGTACCGGCCGGTAACTATGATGAGATCATGTTGATCGTTTCAAGTGCGACAGTTGATCTGAAAGATGGAAGACACTTTGATCTTAATGTCCCAAGCGGCGCACAATCTGGTTTGAAGGTATTTGTCTCTCCAAACTTGACTGTCACTACTGGTTTAAGTCATGACGTTCTTCTGGATTTTGATTTAAGTCGTTCGTTTGTTGCTCAAGGAACGAGCACTGATATCAAAGGCTTTAATTTTAAACCAGTGATCCGTGCGGTTAACTTGACCTCTGCTGGATCTATTTCAGGTGAAGTTCAGGGGCTAAATGAAGTCGGTCTTTCAGGGGCCACAGTTACGGTGACAAAAAACGATCAGACCGTTACCACGGCCGTGACGGATGAGGACGGCCACTTTAAAGTTCTAGGTCTGGCCGAGGGTACTTATTCGGTCACCGCTGAGAAGGAAGGATATAGCTCTCTTAAAAATGATTCCATCTCGGTGACGGCCGGAAATGAAGTAACCACTCAGTTCATCCTAACAGTTAACCAATAAGCATAGATTGACCTCTTTTATCTGGATGGCCATAATGTTGACATGATTAAACTTGTTGCTTGTGGCCTCCTATTCATGATTGTCTCTTGTTCTCAGTTGCCGTTTGCAAAGAGGCAAGATTCGTCACGGCCAAAAATTGTAACGACACCGGCCGAACCAGTAAGAACAAAACCGGAAGTAAAAGGGCCCACGGCCGTGTGGTATCTACATACCCACGATCGTGTGACTCTGTATTTGAGAAATGTGGATGATGCTTCTGCGGCCTCGATGATTATTGAGAGAGGCCTTAATCGTTTTCCCATTCCTGCTGGACACTGGGAACTTACAGGTTTTGAAGAAGCTGATCGTTCGTTCACATCCATGAACACCTCTAAGAAATTCGTTTTCCGTGTACGTCCTCGTTCTACAACCTATGCCGGTTCTATCGTCATTGGATGTCCAAAAGTCCAAACAGAGGACTTCAAATTTCTAAAACCCATGAAGTTTTTCAATCGCTATCCATTCAGTTCTGAGGTCGGTTTATGCGAAATGATCGTAGGCAATGATTTTGCAACGGTCAGATCTGAGTTCAAAAAGACCCACAAAACTAAGGGCTTAAATCTCACAATCGGCTTTTAGCCAACAAATGTCGCCACTCACTTAAGCATCTACGCAAACTCTTGGCACCTCATCTCTAAAGCTTCATAACACAAGTCTTTTTAACTTTTTTTAACGGGACCTCGTTGAAAAAAAAATTCGATCGCGTAGAATCAGCGCTGTTAGTTACACAATTCTTTTATTTTCGATTTTGTAGTTGGACGTTAATTCAAGCTGCACGTATGTAGAGACCAAAATCGAGAAGAACCGCAAGGCCAAAGAGCTATTTTCAATTAACGCACTCGTGGTTTTTTGAGAGTAGAGAACACATTTGTCGCCTTACGCTCCTTTAGGAGTCTAGTCATGAAGACCAGAGTTGCAAGCATCACGAATTTGATGTTCTCTTTAACGTTTTGTTTAGGACTTGCTTCCTGTAACAAAGACGATTTCTACCAAAAAGAGTTTTTAGACAATCCTTATCAGCCCGATACCACAGGATCGGTGAACGGTGGAGGCCAAGGAGGCCTTGATGCTGGTTCGGTTGGGGGCACTCAAGGTGGAGTGGATACAGGGGTCGATGGTGGTACAACTGGAAGTACCACCGGTTCCTCTACTGGTGGCGTTGATGGATCTGCCACTACAGGTGGAACAGTTGGTGGTGTCGATGGATCGACAACCGGCGGAACAGTAGGTGGATCAGTTGTAGGTGGTGTTGACGGATCAGCAACCACTGGTGGTGTTGATGGATCAACTACTGGAGGTTCAACAGGATCTACAACTGGTTCAACTGTTGGTGGTGTAGATGGATCTACAACATCAGGTTCAACTACTGGTGGAACAACTTCAGGTTCGACAACAGGATCTACAGTTGGTGGAGTTGATGGTTCTACAACAGGTTCAACAACTGGTGGTTCAACTACAGGTTCTACTACTGGTGGATCGACAACTGGTTCTTCAACTGGCGGCTACGGTGACTGTAACAACGGTCATGGTAACGACGCTGATGGAATTGATGAATCAAATCCAACTATTGGTACAGACCCTAGATGTACAAAAGAATCTTTCCGTCAGGCAAGTTCACAAACTAAGAAATTAGATATCGTATGGATCATTGATAACTCTGGTTCTATGTCTGATGAGCAAGTAGCTCTTGGTGAAAACTTCAGTGCTTTCATTGAAGACTTCATCACAAAAGATGTGGACTTTAAAATGGCCATCACAACTACTGATACAAGTTCTTCTTCGAAGAAAGGTCAGATGGTTTATGGTTCAGACACAAAACTGACTTCTGCTCGTGCTAAGGCCGATGAGTATCAGTTCATGAGAGATTTCAAAAATCTGGTAAGAGTTGGAACAAGTGGTTCTGGTTATGAAAAAGGTCTAGAAGCTTCAGAAGGTTTCATGCAGAAGTACGCTTCTTCATGGGTAAGACCAGATGCATACCTGGCAGTAGTGGTTCTGTCAGATGAAGAGGATCAGTCGTCTAAATCGGTTAAGGCCTACACTGATTACCTTAAATCGTTCAAATCAGAGGCTGGTCTTGTGAAAATGTACTCGATCGTTGATGTAAGTCTATCGAATGTTGGATCAAATGGTGTGACTACTGGTTATCAAAGATATGCAGATGCTTCAAAAAACACTGCAGGTATTGTTGCAGACATCCGAGATGATTTTTACAAATCACTTGGTGACATGGGTGAATCAATCATCAAACTTCTTGATTCTTTCGCCCTTGCTAATGAACCAGTACCAGGAACTTTAAAAGTGTATGTAAATGGTGTTGAGTCTTCTAACTATACTTACGATGCAGCTTCACACTCGATCAAGTTCGATCAAGGAAATCTGCCTCCAGTTGGTGCTGAGATTACAGTTACATATGTGAAACAGTAAGAGGATTAAGAGGGACGTATGTTAAAACTTTCGATCATTGCTCTTGGACTAATGTTGATGCTCACAAAAAAAACACATGCCGGAGAGAAGTCGTTATACGACTTCCTCTGGCTTGATCCAGACAAAAAAGTATACGTTCTTCAGAACAAACTCTACAAAAAAGAGCACTCGATCTATGCAGACATTGGGTATCTTGCAAACTTCACATCGAAGTTCCAAGATACTCGCGGTGTTGCCATCCGTGCCGGATACTACTTTCATGAAGAGTGGGGTCTGGAAGTTTTTTACAACCAGTACACAAACTCTAACAACGATGATTTCAGAAACGTGCGCCTGATTAATGAAGCGGAGCCATTCATCAGAAGATTGAATTCCACTTATGGTGCGATGTTAATCTGGTCACCGTTTTACGGTAAGATCAATACCTTTAACCAGATTTACTACTTTGACTGGTCATTTGGTGCAGGGGTATCGAAGGTCAATGCCGAAAGTAACATCAAAACTGTCACTCAAGGTAACGTTGCCAACAGTTACACAAAAGAGAACTACACAGGTGCTGTTTTAAAAACCAAAGTGAAGTTTCACCTAACTGAAAACGTTCATCTGGGCCTAGAGTATATGAATACCTATTACAATGCCCCAGGACCTAAAAGTCCTTCGGACAAGCTTCGTACCAATACTGATGTTGTATTTAGCGTAGGATTTTCTTACTAAGAGGGCCAATCATGAAGTTTTCACTATTCATCTTCACGTTACTGCTCGCGAATCCGGTCTTCGCAGAAGAAAAGAAGCCGGAGAAAACTTTGTCTCAGAAACTTGAAGACAAGAAGTATTACTATTCAGCTCTTAACGAGTTCTTCCGTGAGACTTATTCACGTGAGATCATTAACGATGACCTTAAACGTCTGGAAGATCTTCTCTACTATACGGGGATTGAGCTTCTGGAAGACTATGAGCCGTCACTTTTAAGTCGCTATCCAACTTCTTCCACAAGATTCATCCTTGGACGACAAGCGATGCAGAAGAAGGACTATAAGCGTGCACTGGATCTATTTGATAAGATCCACCCGGATCACCGTTACTATCCGGAAGGAAAACTTTTAGAGGCCCAGGTCTACGATAAACAAAACATTCCTAAGAGTCGTCTGACTGCCTATGAAGCTTGCCAGAGCTCAGCAGAGAAGAACGAAGGTTCGGCCAAAACCGAAAAGATTAAACGTTACTACCGTATGGTGTATGAGATCTGTCTGGTGAACAAGGCCCGTCACCATTTCAAAGTGGAAGAGTACCAAGAGTCGATCGACGCCTACAGTAAGATTCCAAAACAATCTTATAAGTGGCCATATCTACTTTTAGAAAAAGCATGGGTGTATTACCAAATGGGGGACTACAACCGTGCTCTAGGTCTTCTTACAACTTATAAGTCGCCACTTCTTGATACTTACTTCCTTCCTGAAGCTGAGTATCTGGCGGCCCTGTCCTACTTCAGACTTTGTCTGTATGAAGACAGTTTAACAATCATTAACCAGTTTTATAAAGAGTATCGTCCTCGCTTCCAGGCACTGGATGCCGTGTTGAAGCAGAACCGTAACTCACAAAATTATTTTTATAACCTGATGTTCAAACCAGGTGAAGAACTGAAAAAGCATGAAGAGTTCGTAAAACACATCATCACTCGTATGAAGAAGCAGACTCGTTTCAGTCTTGATTTCAATGCGATCTTTAAGATCAATCAGGAAATGAAACGTATCGCTCATAATGAGAAGCCAGTTATTCAAGAACGTTTGATTGGCCACTTGGCGCAAGTGAAAGAGAACATGATTAACAAAATTAACTACAACGCCAAGACTGATATCTTTCAGTTCCTGGAAGGTGTGCCTTTTCTTTCATCAGAATTATTTAAACTAAATCTAGAGATTATTTCGCGTAAGAAAGATTTGATTTATGGAAACAAGAAACTCATTGCTGACCGTAGCCGCGGGGACTATTCCAACGTGAAACGTTCACGCTTTGAGTACTTCTGGACTTTCCAGGGTGCTTTCTGGGCCGATGAGTTAGGGGACTATTCATTGGGTCTAAAATCTAACTGTCAAACTGTTCGAAATCAAACCACGGAAGAGGAGTGATTTATGAGAATCCTAGTTTATGTCCTTGGGCTGTACATGATGTCAGAGGCCTATGGCGAAGAACAGAAAGTGATTTATCAGTATAAGAAATACGAAAAGTTTGACTTAGGTAACTTAGAAGTGAAAGGGCAGCTGATTGCCCCCGGGGACATCTCGGTTCGTGAACGTGAGAGAAAGCGCTTTGAGCTCGATCTCTATACACGAAGAGACTTCGATGGCTTTATTAAGAAGGACGTAGAGTCGCTGAGATAATAAATCCAGCGACTTGTCCCTCCGATTATGCCTCGAAAAGTGGTCACCTTGAGAGGGTGACTACCACTATTTAAGGCACTCGGTGAATAAACATTTTGAATGCGGGCATTTTACCATTTTTTAATAAATCTCGATTGAGATTAGTTTTGAGAAGAGTAGAATGTCGCCTGTTAGAATATATTTTTCTTTGATTCTTCTGTTGGACGTTATCTCAAGTTGCACGTTTGTTGATGTCTAGAATCGAGAAAAAGAAAGACTCTACGAGTCTGTTCCGGATTTTAATGAATCATTCACACACAAAGAAACATTTCCTCAATGTAGGCATTGTATCTTTCGTTTTCATATCTACGAAAATCTCAAACGAAATTGAGTCACTTTAAGGGGGACGCTTATGGAAGAAGTCGCTGCTAATCCAGTTGTGCAAGAAAACATCATTCAATGGGCCGCGCGGTTCATGAATGAAGGTGGGATCTTTATGTGGATCATCGCCGTTGTTTGGTGTGTAGGGATTGCCATCGCAGTTGAACGTTTAAAGGCATACTTTAAGTTCGACGTGGATGGAACAAGCCTTATGGGTAACATCAAGAAGAATGTTATCGGGAACCAAGTGCAGGACGCCATTCAATCATGTTCTGAATCTCCGGCCCTTCTTTCATTTGTCATGAAGAACGGACTTAAGCGTGCCAATCAGACAAAAGAACAAATTCAGGACGCTCTTGAAGCAAGTATTCTTGAGGCGGTTCCTAAAATTGAAAAACGTCTTTCTTATCTTGCTCTTGCGGCCAACCTTTCGACCCTCCTAGGACTTCTCGGAACCATTCAAGGTCTGATCCAGTCTTTCGCAGCGGTTGCCCAGGCCGAGGCCTCTCAAAAGGCCCAGCTACTAGCAGAAGGTATTGCGGTGGCGATGAACACAACGGCCCTTGGACTTGTATCTGCGATTTCTCTGATGGTTGTTCACTCAGTGCTTATGGCCCGTGGTGAAAAAATGATCCAGGAAATTGAAGAGAACTCAGTGAAGCTACTAGACCTTCTTGCTACTAAGAAAGGTTCTTCATCAATGGACAAGGCAGCCTAAGAGGTTTTTATGAAAGTGGGACACAAAATCAAAAAGCCGGAAAAGTTGAACCTCGTTCCTATTTTGGACTCGGTGTTCATCTTCATTTTCTTCCTTTTGATGTCTGCCCAGTTCGTAGATGTGTATGAAATCGGCTCTTCGGTACCAATGACGAAAGAGGCCAAGGATGAGAAGCAGGAGAAGGATCCCCTGAATCTCACATTGGAAATCAGTAAGGAGCAAATTGTTGTGAAAACCGGTCTAAGAAACCCACGCTCACGTACTTTTGCTTCCGAACAAAAAACAGAGATGAAGGACTATCTCGCGGAACTTAAACGTCAGAACCCTAAAGAAAACACGATGATTCTTAAGACTGACCCTAAAGTTTCGTTCCAGACTCTGATCACAGTTATCGACAGCACGAAAGAATCAAAAGAAGCGAAGGACATGCTTTTTCCACAGATTGTGTTTGATAACAATGGAGTGAAGTAAATGAAAAAGAAATTCACAAGACACAAGGAAAGAGAAGCAGTGGATGTGGATATCACTTCATTACTGGATATCTTAACGATCCTACTGGTGTTCTTGCTTAAAAGTTATAACGCCTCGGACTTAAAACTCGACCTTCAAAAAGGACTTGAAATGGCCGATTCCGATGCGAGAACGATGACTCGTTATGCTCCCGTAGTTCAGGTAAACAAGGAAGCAAAAGTTTTCCTGAACAACAAAGAAATCGGTCGTATGCCAGCATCAGGAGAGATGCCGGTGCTGACTGAAGCTCTCAAAAAGGCCAAGGCAGGCATTGAAGCTGATAATGCTAAGAAAGCAAAAAATCAGCAGACCAATACCGAACTTGTAAACCTGGTGTTTGATAAAGACATGGACTATGCCGTCGTTCAAAGAGTTATGCATGACTCTGCACTTGCCGGGTATTCACAATTTAAGTTCATTGTGAAAGGGAATTACTAGGATGAAAGTTCTACTCTTTGCTCTACTTTACTCATCTGTAACCATCGCCGCGGAGACAAAAGCTCCAAAGAACGAGCGTTGGAACAAACTCATGACTCTAGTGGGTCAAGAGATGAAGATCCTGGAAAATGCCAAACGTAAAGGTGTTGAGATCAAATACCGCATGCTCGAACTTCATTCAGAGAAGGTCAAACTTATTCACGAGAAGAATAACCGTGAGTTCATGGAGAAATCAAAAACGAATCCAGCGCTTGCGAGAAACAAGGAAGGTTTCTTTGCTGAGACTCGTGCTTACTATCAAGTGACCAAGAACTTTGGTCTAAAAATCTTGAAAGAAAACCCGGTGAACCATCGAAAAGCGGAGGTCATGTACGCCATGGCCCTGAACTCCCGCGACTACGGCCGGGACAACATTACTGAGCAATATCTATTGCAGGCGATTGCCCTTGTGAAAGACCACAAGAATTCAATCCGTCACCATGCTGAAACTGCCTTGGCCGACTACTATTACAACGAAAAACGTTTCCCTGAGGCCATCACTTATTACCAACGTGTGATTAAGAACACTGAAGACGATTGGATGACAAAGCACTTGTTCAACCTATCATGGTGTTATCTTAAAAACCGCGAGTTCGATAAGGCGATTGATACTATCAAAAAGTCTTATTATGAATCGAAGAACCCTCTATATGTGAACATTAAAGATCAGGTATTAGATAATATCGGTTCTTTCTATGTATATGCCGGTCGTCCACTGGATGGACTTGAGTTCTATCTTGATAATGAGAAGGACCCGGTTCCGTACCTTATTCCGATGGCCCTAAAAACTTCGGACAAAGGTCATGAAAAAGAAACAAAAGAAATCCTGGATGCCGCTCAGAAGGTAGTGGATAAGAATGAATTCTATCAACACCAGGAAGAGCTTCTTCATACTTATTTAGATTATTACCGTCACTACAACCGATTTGCAGATCACGAGAAAATGTCTCGCAATCTTGTGGCCTACTATAAAAAGGCCCATCAAGAGCTGGCCGATGATAAAAAATCAAAATTCCAGATCGCTCTGAAGGAAGACGCCATAGAAAAAATGCGATCAGTTGCCGGTTTTCTACAGGTAAAACTGGCTAAGGATGTTAAAAAAGACGAAAGTAACTATAATGAAGATGAACTTGAAATTGTTTTAAACTATTTCTCGCATCTGATTACCTTAGATCCGAATCGTAAGGTTGAATATTTCTATTTCCGGGCCGAAACTTATTACTCAGTACTTCAGTATAAGAGCGCGGCCCCATGTTATGTGGAGGCCGTCAATGAAGCGAAAAGAGTTAAACATGATGAACTTGCTCGTAAATCTCTCAATTCTCTTCTTGCTCTTACCGGGCAAGAGGTCCTCGATAAAGATGAAAACAAAAAATACCTGATCTTCGCTTACTCGGAACACGTGGGTCTATGGCCTCGTGACGAGAAGAGTGAAATGATTTACCCAAAACTGTTCGAAATCTACCGCGAAATGCAGGACGATAAAAAATCAACTGCCGTTATTCGCGCCTATAATAAGGCCTATCCTGAACACTTAAAAGAGCAACAGACCTTCATGACGAAGATTCTGGATCAGTTCATTGATAAGAAAAACACAGAACGCCTGACTTATTGGGTGGCCGAGTTTAAAACGGGCTTCCTTTCATTCTCAAAAGACGTGATTGAGAAGACTGAAATCACTCTGGGTAACATCCTGTTCATTCAGTACCAGGAACTTGCCAAGAAGGGTGAACGTGTTGCTGCGATTAAAGGTTTCGAGAGCCTTTATGTGCATAAGCTTTATCCGGACAAAGTAAAATACCAAGCGGCCTTCTTCGCCTCAATGCTAAACCTTGAACTCGGGGAGACTGTGAAGTCTTACCACTGGCAGGCCCTTGCTTACGCTCGTATGACTGAAGAAGAAAAGTTAGAGCGTCGTGATGAGCAAATGAAGATGGCAGAACGTACTTACCGTCTTCAGGACTTTAATACTTCATATAAGATCGCAGATTTCCTTTTAAAGAAATTCTGTTCCCTAAAAGACGATACTCAGACTCGTCTCTATGAGATCGCTGTTATGACAGCACTTGTGGAAGAGAAAGCAGCGGATGCTGAAAGAATCGTTTCAGAGTACTCAAAATGTCTTAAAAGGCCTGAGGTTCGTGACCAGGCCCTGGCCCAGATTTATTCCCTTCATGAGAAGAAAGGGGACTTCTTCGGCCTTCGTTTATTCGTTAAACGTCACCACGTTGAGCCTTACATCACTCAGTACCGTTTCTCGCTCCAGAAGTGGTTTTGGGAGAAAACGGACATTAACTTAAAGGCCCATATCCAGGCCGAATTTAAGGATCTTAAGCATCCTGAGACCCTTGCCTGGTTACAGGAAATCAACCTCCACAAAGAGGCCGAAAAAGACATGCAAGATATTCGTGCCACTGTGGTTTGGAACAAGCCTCAATTTGATGGCGAGGCCTTCAATAAGTCTTTGGAAAACTATCTTTTGAAGCTTAAAAACTTCAAAGACCGTTATCAGCCTCTGACTCAGTCGACTCAAGTTGATCTTGCAATTCTTACAACTCGACTTTTTTCTGAGGTATACTCTCACATCGGTCAAACCATCCAGGGGCTTCGTCCAGCTGGAATGGATGCTCAGACCATGAACGATTTTGGGAATGCTATGAAACAACTTTCGCAACAGTTCCTGGTGGCCGCTCGTCAGTATGATAAGAATCTAGAGAAGGCCCTTAAAGAGAAAGAAACTCTTGCTTGGGGCTCTCGTTCAATCGCTTCTGTTGAAAAAGTTGAAAACCCAGTGTTCTCATTTTTCACTGGTCTTACCATGGATAAGAGTAAGGAGTAGGTCATGAAGACGATTAGTTTTATCTTTGCCCTTCTATTCTTCGCTTCATGTTCAACGTCTCGTATTGATCGTAAGATTGATGATGTGACTTGGGACTCTCTTGCGGATGAATCTTATCTAAGATGGGGTGAGACTCGTTTAACCAAGGCCAATCCTGATCATACTGTAGTGAACTGTTACAAGGGTGAAGCTCAAGAGACTCTTGATAAGTATAAAAGAGAATACATCACGAAGGGCCAGACTCCGTACTACTGGCTTCATATCGGTAACTGTTATTTCGTTCAAGACCAGTGGTCAAAGGCCGAGTTCTTTTACCGTATGACTATGGATGAAACAAAAACTCCGACTATTAAGTCCATTGCACTTAATAACCTTGGTCTGATTTCCTTTAAGTATGAGCAGTGGGAAAAAGGGAAGGAATACCTTCGTCAGTCAATGGCCCTTGCTCCGAAGTTCAAGGTCCCTCGCTACAATATGTCTCAATTGTATTTACAGTTTGGTCTTTATGATAAGGCGATCGAAGTTCTGAATGAGAGTGCCTTCCGTGGTCACAAAGACATTGATGTGTATTTCTCTTTGGCCAATGCCTATTTGTACAAAGGCGACCTTAAAACTGCTTCTCGCTACTTTAATATGATTCCTCCTGAGCATTTCCGCCGCGAGGACATTGCCGCGACTTATGCCCTTTACCTTATCCGTCAGGGTGATGTGAAAGGTGCTAAAGAGATCATGAACGCCAGAGATCGTTCGGACGTTCCTGAGCTAACGGCCATCTCACAAAAGATTGAAAAGATTCTCTCTCAAAGAATGAAAGAGGAATAGAGTATGAAGACCGCGACTTTACAAGGACAGTTTAGTTTAAAATGTCTTGATCCAAGGATCGAAGACGCCTTGATCATCGACAAGAAAAAGATCCTTATCGGTTCATCTGATAAATGTGATTTTAAACTGAACGACAAATCTGTTTCCTCTATGCACGCTTTCCTTTGCCTTAAAGGTGAAGGCTTCATGGTGAAAGACCTTTATTCTGAAGGTGGAGTATTTGTTAACGGTCGTCGTGTGGATGAGGCCAGTGTGTTCCCAGGGGACACTCTGACTATTGGTACGTTAAGTTTTGCCATCGAAGGTCTGGAAGAAAACGTTCCGGTCTTTAACCCAGATGAGGCGATTGTATCGGTTCAAACTCCAGCATCTGTCGAACTTCCTCCTCGTCCGGGTCTGATTTTCATTGATGGCGAGTACTGCGATATTGAATTCGATGATTCGAACTTTAAACCACTGACTGAGATTCCTAAGGTTTCAGTTAATGGTGAGTTTATTGACCTAGATCAGACCGAAGAAGTTTTGGACATCGGTTATTCAGTTAAAGATAAACGTCTGGAGATCATTTCTTATGTGAATGGTCTTATGATGGATGTTTCTTATCTTTCTCTAAAAAATGGTGACTATAGCTTCAATTCTCAGAAGAAGAAAAAGACAGATATCCTTTTCCATACTCTGAACAATACAAAGATCTTCTCGATTCAGAATGGTGAACTTAAGTTCTATGCTTCTGAAGCTGTTACTCCATCAACTGATTGGGACAAGATCAATCTTAACGATACGGTTTTCTTCAGCCACGGAACTGAGCAGGTTTCATTCCGCTTAGTGGATCACACCACTGGTTGGAGAGGAATTCCGGCCTTCTATCGTGACCGTGAGTTCTTTAAGCAAGGTGGTAAGGTCTTCGCTTCAGTTTTCCTTCCACTATTAGTGCTTCTTTTTATTACAGTTCCTCATCAAGAGGAGTTTAAGGAAGAGATCGCTGTTGTGTATAAGCTTCCTGAGAAAGTGGTTAAACCTCAAGAGTCTCAGGAGAAGTCAGAACTTACGGCCGAACAGTTAACTTCTAAAACTGAGAACACTGGCCATAAGGAAACGGAACAGCCGAATCAGAAGGTTGAATTCGCTGCCGCTTCTCAAAATAAAAAGGTCCAGGCCAAGGCCGCAGCTCCCACTCCAGCTGCTGCTCAGCCAGTACAAACGACTCCTGTGAAGTCTTATGAGTTCAAATCTTCGGTAGCGTTTAACTCCCTCGTAGGGGACGCTCCTAAAATCAATACCAATGGTTCAACTGCCAAGGGTGCTGTGAAAGACACAACCTTTAACTCTGGTACATCAGATAACGGTCAGCTAGTTGCTGGTGCGAATATTGGTGTGTCTAAGTTTAACGGTTCAGATAAGAGCGGTTCAGGCTCTGGATCATATGGTTCAAGAGGTCTTGCTTCTAAATCGGGCTTTGACTCTTCTTACCTTGAACCAAAAACAGTAGTTCTAGGTTCAATGGACCCAGAATTACTTCGTAAGATTTTAAGAGAGTACATTCCTCAGTTCCGTCACTGCTATCAGCAGGAACTAATTGCCAACTCTGATAAGATTAAAGGTGTAATCGACCTTAACTTTACTATCAGTGCCGGTGGTAAAGTTTCTAAGTATGCCATCAAAGTTAAGGACGCTCAGTTCTCTAAAAAGGGTGTCGGTTGTATGGGTCAGGTGTTGAGCTTGATCGAGTTCCCAAAACCAAAAGGTGGCGGGGTGGTGGATGTAAGACAGCCGCTTAACTTCTTCTCTGAAACGGAAAAAATCTAATAAAAGGCCCCCGCAAGGGGGCTTTTTTCTGGTGTTCTTTTGTAGAGTCCACTTTCTCCAGGGAAAGTGAAACTTAAGATTTTATCCCGCAATCTTCTTCGCTTCTTCCTTATCAATCAATATGACGTTTTAACGCAGAATGGTGTTTGATCCCCTCACATTTGGAGCACAAAGATTCCCCAGAATTTCATTCGCTCCGGCCACTGTGGTAAAGACTCCTCAACTTAAGGAGTTCACATGAAAAATCTTATTCTTATTGGTTTATTGTTTTCTTCAATTGGATTCGCAAATACAACAACTGTCACGATGGGGATTCAATGTCGTGCAGACGCAGCTGACGGTGCAGTGGCCTTTGCTACTCACATGAACCGATACACTTCTCAATCAATGGCCCTACAACAGTGCCAGGCCAGCAGCCGTCGCCCTGAAACTTGTCGAATCGTAAGCTGCCTTTAAATAATCTAAAGAGGTTCTCGTCCATCTGATGAGAACCTCTTTTTAAAAAATCTTGAGAATACTTTTCCAAAACTTCATGCCTGTTTCATTAAAATTTCTGCTTTTTCACTCTTAAAATTCCAATCTTCTTTGAACTGCAAAATAACGATGTCTTGATTTATTTTGCATCAAGAAAGCTTAAACTTATTCATCTTAAGATTTCGTTAAGCTCTATCTTGATAAAAATTTCAAATCTCACAAAACCTTTCATCTCTAAATTTACGAACCAAGTTTCTTTCATTAATAGAGCTCCACCAAATTTTTTACTTTTAAAAGGAGTATCTATGAAAATGCTAGTTCTAGTTGGTCTTGTTCTTTCTACTGTTGCTTTTGCTGAAACTTCTGAGGTTGAGTCGGTTGAAGCAATGGATGTTCAACCTGCTCACCGCTGTGAAGCTCGTTCTTCTGATGGGGCAGTTGGTGTAGGTGTAAGCCAGAATATTTATATCGCCCAAGACATCGCGATTCGTTATTGCATGAACAACAGCATGTACCCAAATACTTGCATGCCAGTTGGATGTGTTAGAACAATTTACTAAGCACTTTTTTTAAAGACATCGTCTTTATAGTGCTTGTATTCGTCCTCTGTAATTCCACCAGTTTCTTTTAACTGATAGAGGCGGGAAAGATTATCAATCTTTTTCGCCTCTTTTTCTTCATCTGATTCTTCCAAACGATCATTTGACATGACCTTTTCAAGTCGACCAAAAACTGATCCGTGGCCCGTCACCGCACCTTCTGCAAATAGTAGGATCCCCAGTGGAATAATCGAGACGTAGGGAATGGTAAGAAGCACGGCCGTGATCACTTGATAGGGAGTCTCATTGTAGGTCGTTCCTCTGAGGTCTCGCAGACGTTTAAAAGAGTTAATAAGGCCCACACAGTAGATCCCAATAGAGAGAACCAGCGATAGTCCAAGTAGTGCGGAAAAGACAAAGTCATTCTCAGTAGGAATGTAACTTAAGGCCAATAAGATGGCGAAACTCAGAAGAAAAATGATCATCATGTTCTTTAAATAATTCAATCTTCCAATGACTCCGCCTCGACGAAATAGATGGTTGTTTATTTGTAGATCCATAAAGCACCTCTCAAATAATCTTTTCACATCTATCTTAAAGGGAAAATTAACGAACTAAATGAGGTCAGCGATCCAAATTGCTAATGGATCGTTTTCTCGATGACATGTCTGTGCCCTCAAGAAAATCTTTATATAATAGTTGTATGCCAAATTTACTTAGGTCTTTGTGGAGCAAATGTTTTCGCTATTGTGATAACGACTGGTCTGTGGTGGTTGAGGGAGTGGTTTTCCTCTTCATCCTTGCGATGATTTGTCTGAAATTTAGCGAATTTCTTTATCAATAATTTTAAGCGGCCTTCTTAGGGCCATTTACGTTCTTCTTATTCTGAAAGTCTTTCAAAATTCTTTTCTGCATATAAGATTCAATTTTTTTCACCATTACGGGGTTAGTGCTAAATCGAAATGAACCTCGATGTCCATCATAGGTCTGCCATTCGATCTTTCCCCAGAACAAGAATTTAGGGGCAGTGATTTCAAATCTTGAAAGCGCTTGTAGTTCCCAACTTATAACAGGATTTTCTTTCGAGAAAACTGTCCGCCATCCTTTCTTGATCAAACTGAGTTTGTCGTCATGGATTTCTAGTTCGTGACTCGGTCCCTGAAGAGTGTAGAAAATCACAATTCGCCTCCGTGAAGTGTGTTGGCTTATCGAGAAAGCCTCTTAAAAGATAACCTTTTTTCGGCCTAATTTTTTAAGAATATTTTTTTATTTATGTGGGGAAAATTGAGTTCGATCTGGGGCCAAATTGAAAAAATTGAGCTGCTAGTTTTACCTAGCAGCCCACATTAAAATATTATTTTTCGAGTAAACTACGAAGCATCCATGCGTTCTTTTCATGTAGCTGCATACGTTGTGTAAGAAGATCAGCTGTCGGCTCATCTGAGGCCTTGTCTACTGTCGGGAAAAGTGAACGGGCCGTCTTTGTTACTGCTTCCTGGCCGTGTACAAGATGTTTAATCATGTCTTCAGCTTTTGGCTGACCTTTAACTTCCTTAATTGAACTTAGTTGTGCAAATTCTGAATATGTTCCTGGTGCCGGATATCCTAGAGCGCGGATTCTTTCAGCGATAAGATCCACTGCCAGTGCCAATTCGTTGTACTGGGTTTCAAACATCAGGTGAAGAGTGTTAAACATCGGGCCTTTCACGTTCCAGTGAAAGTTGTGGGTCATGAGGTAAAGTGTATAAGTGTCGGCCAGAAGGTGATTAAGGCCATTGGCGATCGCTTTACGATCTTTTTCTGAGATGCCGTTGTCGATTTTCATAAAACATCCTTTGGTTACTAGAGTTGGAATAATTCTAGTATCCAAAGGTGTTTTTATCTAATTGATATTTCTTATTAGCTTATTAATTTTGTCTATTGGCCGACTGAAGCAGTTCAAAGGTTTGCTGATAGCTTCTTTCCTCGAATTCCTTATCGTTGATGCGAAGCTCGTTGAGCTCATCACCTAGTTTTTCTTCGTTAAAGAGGATGGCCTCTTGGAACTTAACGCGGAAAACGCTTTCTGTGCTGTTCATATTCAAATCGGGTCTGTAATGGCCTTTTTTATAAGCACCAACTACCAGACGCTCTTCATACTTCTTTAGCACTTCATCAAACTTGTTCGTGTTTGGTCGGTTGATAAAGAAAAGTGAAGTGAGACGTTGAAGTTCAGCATCAGTTAGATCATAGAAGGCCGGGTGAAACGTTTGAGCAAATCGGATCGTTTCATGAATATAGAGGATCTCGGCCGAAAGGGGGTCAAGTCTTTCAAAAACATTTTTAAAGACCACAATTGAGCCGTTTTTATAGGTCAACATGGCCGGAGAGAAGCTTTTACAGATAGTATGATTCTCAGAGAGTTCCGCCTTGAATAGGCCATTTAAAGTCAAAGTTGAGACCTGGACCTGAGAAAATAGCTTGTAGAGCTCGCTAAAAAGCTGGTGAGATTTCGGGTGGCCTTGGGCGATGAATGCCAATCTTTTATAGGCCCTTCTTGCGAAATATCTCTGGGTCATATCGTAATAACGAGTTGTAGGAACGTAAAACCATTGAGTCGCTGAATCGTAAGAGCGATTTGTGCCACGGGGTCTTTTGACGATCATTTCGGGATACATAACTTCTTCGATTGAGCGCCATTCTCTCACTCCGTGGAAGTTTTTGATCCAACAGCCATTCATGCCACTTCCGGTCTGGCCGCCGGCAAAGGCACTTGTAAACGAAAGAATTAGTACGAGAGCTAGAATTAATTTCATGCTTCTTGTCCTTTAGTGAGTGGGAAGAATGAAACAGTCAGTTGGTAGACCTCATTAAGAGAACTTTTTTTCTGAATGTATTGTCCCAGTTCGGCCTGGAAGGCCATGATTTTATCTTTGATTTCTGGAAGTCTGTTTTTATCTACCGCAACGGTCAATGAGCCATGGTAGCGAGACTCAATTCCTACCTTATCAATCGCTTCAAGGCTAAGTTGAGAAAGTCTTCTTTGAAGAAGCTTACGGGCCTCAGATGTTTTAGATCCATCTACCCAAGTATTATTAGGCTTAAGAAGTTTGTAGATGTTCTCATCATTGCTAATGAAACCAAGCTTAAGCAATTGAGTGACGATTCCCTGCATCTCTTCTACCGGAATATGAAAACGGGCCGCGAGGGCTTCCATAGAGCACTTGTTATCAATTTTTAGGTACTCTAAAACGCCCCAGTATTTCCAATCTCCCATGACCGTCATGAGAGATTCTTCAAGCTCTGCGTACTCACTTAGTAATGTTCTTCTTTCCTCTTCAAATTGAGCGATTACAGTCTCGCTGGCACCCAGTCTTTGGAGGCATTGATTTCTGATGGTCCATGAAAGATCTCTGGCACCATTAAAAAACTTTGAAAGAGTAGATTGATCCACGCCAAGTAGTTTGGCAAAGGCACGCAATGAATAAGAAGGATTGCGGCTTCTTCTTTCGAGAAATTCTTTTTCCAAGTATGCAGCGAAGTTCTTTTGCATAATAAAACCCAATGTGAATAGTGATTTTGCGATTTCTTAGCGAAGAAATTTTTCTTTGAATAGTCCCCGAAAGGACCACATTCTGGTCCAGCGTTATGAAGAGTTGAAATCACGTTGCGATGGCAGAGGCCTTCCATCACTTTCTGCATCTGTTCAACTTAGTAAACGCATAATTTTCAGAGTGAAGAATGGTACTTGAAATTCTTTGATTAAGAATGGAGCGGCCTTGAATAATCAGGAATTGGATAGGGGATTCAGAGACGGTTACAATCATCTTCAGGAGGTTAGGCATGAACATGTCGACCTTTTTAGGACTCCTATTTATCACCGGAGGCTCAACCACTCTGGGCTCTCTGCCTGTTCTCTTCCATCATTACTTTAAAGAATCACAATGGAACTGGTGGGAGAGTTTTGGGGGAGGAGTGATGGTGAGTGCTTCTTTCTTTTCTTTATTATATCCGGCCTATGAGATGGGTGGGATCAAAGCACTTCCGTTTGGCATGGTTTGTGGTTTCGTTTTTATTTTCTTCATGGCCTATCTCATAAAGAAGCTTACCCAAAACATTCACCATCAACGGGCCTTTCTCTTTGTGTTTGTCATGGGCCTTCATAATATTCCTGAAGGCCTCGCTGTTGGAGTTGATGTGGCCGCTCTTGGATGGAGAGAGTCTCTTCCTCTCACTGTCGCCATTTTCGTTCAGAATTTACCTGAGGGACTGGCGAGCTCGATGAGTTTCATAGTGGCCGGTTTTAAGGTAAGAGAAGCGCTCATTGCAAATTTTGTTACGGCCTTAATTGAGGCCTCCTCTGCCTTCCTGGGATACAGTTTTGTCTCTGAATCTGTCTTAGGTCTTCCTTTCTTGCTCTCATTCTCAGGTGCATGCATGTTGTCTGTGGTAGCGCGTGAAGCATGGATAAAATATCGAAGTGCTGAGGCGGCAAGTATTTCCCTGTCCGGATTCGTGGTTGGGCTGTTTGTGTGCGCCGCTCTTGATTTACTTTTGTAAAGCGCGTCCGCATTGTGCACATTTACATGTAAGAATTTGTTAATTTTTAGGCGTTTTTCTCGATATATTTTATCGGAGATTACACTAAATCTAGTTATAAAAACCGTCAAAAAAATGTCGATACCACTATATATAGATTTTTCGCTTTTCAAATGTCAGATCAACTACTACGCTTATTTTAAGACAGATAAAACAACACAACCACACACATCATGAAGAAGGAGCTGGGGTTATGAGCGCAAGCACGGAGCTTTTACTTAAAGAAACAACTGATCGTTTTGTACTTTTCCCGATCAAGTACCACGACATCTGGGACATGTACAAAAAGGCCATGGCAAGTTTTTGGACTGCCGAGGAAATTGATCTTTATTCCGATCTAAATGATTGGGAAAATCTGAACGAGCAAGAGCGTCACTATATTTCACATATCCTAGCGTTTTTCTCTGCGTCAGACGGTATCGTTAACGAAAACCTAGCGCTTCGTTTTTATAACGATGTTCAGATCCCTGAAGCTCGTTCTTTTTACGGCTTTCAGATCGCGATGGAAAACATCCACGCTGAAACATACGGCCTACTGATTGATACCTATATTAAAGATCCGAAGAAGAAGGACTACCTTTTCAAGGCGATCGACAATATTCCATGTATCAAAAAGAAAGCTGACTGGGCCATGAAGTGGATCTACGGAAACGGTTCATTCGCTGAAAGACTTGTGGCCTTCGCTGCTATCGAAGGAATTTTCTTCTCTGGTTCATTCTGCTCAATCTTCTGGTTAAAGAAGCGCGGCCTTATGCCAGGTCTGACTTTCTCAAACGAGCTGATCTCTCGCGATGAAGGTCTACACACAGACTTCGCTTGTCTTCTTTACAGAAACTATATTCAAGATAAACCATCTGAGTCTCGCATCCGTGAGCTAATCACTGAAGCAGTAAACTTCGAGTGCGAATTCATCACTGAAGCTCTTCCGGTTTCTCTAATCGGTATGAACGCAGACATGATGAAAGAATACATTAAGTTCGTGGCCGACCGTCTTATGAGACAGCTTGGTTACTCTGATGTTTATGGTGCTAAGAATCCATTCGACTGGATGGAGCTGATTTCAATGCAAGGTAAAACTAATTTCTTCGAGAGAAAAGTTTCTGAATACCAAAAAGCAGGTGTTGTTAACTCAACAAAAGAAGCTGCTGGTTCAAACTTCGCTTTCTCAACAGATATGGACTTTTAAGGAGTAGAAAATGTTCGTTACAACACGTTCAGGGAAAAAAGAACCCGTACAATTTGATAAAATCACTCACCGTATTTCTCAGTTAACTTATAACTTAGATCCAAAATACGTAGACGCTGTTCAGGTTGCTAAGCGTACGATCAACGGATTGTTTGATGGTATTACAACTGATGAATTAGATAACCTTTCAGCTGAAGTTTCTGCTTATATGACTTCAGTTCACCCAGACTACGCTCGTCTAGCGGGCCGTATTGCTGTTGCGAACCTTCACCGTTCGACTTCAGATTCGTTCATGGAGACTTTTGAGACTCTTTATAACTACGAAAATGAATTCACTGGCGAGAAGCAACCGCTTATCTCTGAAGAGATCTTCAATTTCGCTCGTGAGCATAAAGATAGAATCTCTGCTGAGATCGCTTACTCTCGTGACTTCGAATTCGATTATTTCGGATTCAAGACTCTTGAGAAGTCTTATCTTTTAAAAGTTAACGGTAAAATTGTTGAGCGCCCTCAGCACTTGTTCATGCGCGTGGCCCTAGGAGTACAAGTTGGAAACATTGAAGAAGCTATCAAGACGTATCACCTTATTTCTGAAGGTTTCTTCACGCATGCTTCTCCTACTTTGTTTAATGCCGGTACTAATAAGCCGCAAATGTCGTCATGCTTCCTGGTAGCAGCGAAGGACGATTCAATCGAAGGTATCTACGAAACACTTAAGCAGTGTGCTCTTATCTCTCAATCTGCTGGTGGTATCGGTCTTTCAATCCACAATATCCGCGCGAAAGGTTCATTCATCCGCGGAACAAACGGTACATCTAACGGTATCGTTCCTATGCTTCGCGTGTTCAACGATACTGCTCGTTACGTTGATCAGGGCGGTGGTAAGCGTAAAGGTGCTTTCGCGATCTACCTTGAGCCTTGGCACGCTGATATCGAAGACTTCATTGAACTTCGTAAGAACCACGGTAAAGAAGAGCTACGCGCTCGTGACCTTTTCTACGCTCTATGGATCAACGATCTATTCATGCAGAGAGTGGAAGCGGACGCTGATTGGACTCTTATGTGTCCAAACAAGTCTCCAGGTCTAGCTGATGTTCACGGTAAAGAGTTCAATGCTCTTTATGAAAAATATGAAAAAGAAGGCCGCGGTCTTAAGACTGTTAAGGCCCGTGACCTATGGTTCAAAGTGATTTCATCACAAATTGAGACTGGTATGCCGTTCATGCTTTACAAAGATGCAGCGAACGAGAAATCAAACCAGAAGAACCTTGGTACAATCAAGTCTTCTAACCTTTGTACAGAAATCATGCAGTACACTTCTGAGAAAGAAATCGCTGTATGTAACCTTGCTTCTATCGCTCTTCCTAAGTTCGTTGAAGCAGCCGAATTCAATCACGCTAAACTTTACGAAGTTACTTACCAAGCAACTCGTAACTTGAACCGTATCATTGATCTTAACTACTACCCAGTAGAAGAAGCTCGTTACTCGAACATGAAAAACCGTCCAATCGGTCTAGGTGTTCAGGGTCTAGCTGATACGTTCTTCAAAATGAGAATGTCGTTTGATTCGGCCGCAGCTCGCGAGCTTAACAAACAAATTTTCGAAACAATTTACTTCGCGGCACTTTCAGCTTCTGCTGATCTTGCTAAAGAGCACGGTCACTACGATTCGTATGAAGGTTCTCCAATCTCTAAAGGTATCCTTCAACACGATATGTGGGGTGTAACTCCATCTAACCGTTGGGACTGGACAACTCTAAGAGCGAAAATTAAGCAGTACGGTGTTCGTAACTCACTTCTTATGGCACCTATGCCGACTGCTTCAACGTCTCAGATCCTCGGTAACAACGAGTGTATCGAGCCAGTAACTTCTAACATCTATACTCGTCGAGTTCTTTCTGGTGAGTTCGCTATGGTGAATAAACATCTTGTGAAAGATCTTATTCAGCTTGGACTCTGGAATGAAGAGATGAAGGACCGTATCATCGCTCATAATGGATCGGTTCAATACATTCCAGAGATTCCAGCTGATCTTAAAGAACTTTACAGAACAGTTTGGGAAATTAAGCAAAAGTCGATCCTTGAGATGGCCGCTGACCGTGGTGCTTACATCGATCAATCTCAATCGCTTAACATCCACATGGAAGATACTAACTTTGGTAAGCTTTCTTCACTTCACTTTGCTGCGTGGAAGCTTGGCCTTAAGACTGGTATGTACTATCTTAGAACTCGTCCAGCAGTGGATGCAATTAAGTTCACAATTAAAGAAACTGCGAAAACAGTTACAGCTGCCGACAATCAAGCGGCAATGGTTTGTTCTCTGGATAACCCAGAAGCTTGCGTAAGCTGCGGTAGCTAGTTTGTTATCTGTCAGGGGCCTCTCACAACGGGATGTTGTGGGGGGCCTTTTTTTTTGGAGGTTCTGTGAAAAACGTACTTCTTTTAATTGGTCTTTTTTCTTTCATGGTGTTCGCTGGCACTCCTGGATATGAGCTTACATTTGAAGTTCAGGGCAAGGAAATAGCGAAGACCCAAGGCAAGATTCGAATCAAAGAAGGCCAGATGGGGTCTCTTTCTTATGCTGGCACTGAGATTGAAGTCAGGGGAAAAGAGGGGGAGATTCAAGGTCACAAAGGAATCATGTTGGATTTTGTTCTGAAGAAAGATCAGAAGATCATTTCTAGACCTCAACTTTTAGTTGAAGAAAAGAAACAGGCAGAGTTTTCTCAAAGTGGAGAACTGACTTTAAAAGTAACTGCCACTCGGATTAATTTCTAATAATTGATGTTATACCCCATCTCCGGACGTCTTAATTCCTGAGACAGGTTCTGAAGGTTTTCGGGAATAGGTTGGTGGGGTGTAACAGGAAAAGGCTGCTGGCGCTTAGACTTCTTAAAGCGAATGGCCTCTCGGTTCTCCAAAGTTTTTACGTCAATTCCACGACGACGAATCTCGGCCATGGCGTCTCGAAGTTCCAGCACCAATCCTTTCGAATAAATATTGAGTCCCGTAATGTCAGTATGAAATGAAACTCCACCGGGGCGAAGCACACGCATGATCTCATTAAAGAGTTCAAACTTGTACTTGATATGCGTGATGGTGTCCTCTGAGAAGATCAGATCAAATTTGTTTTCGTCGTAAGGAATGCGGGCCCCAAAATCCAGGTCTTGGAAAACCACGTAGGGCAGATCAATCTCTTCGACTTCTTGCTTATT
Source organism: Peredibacter sp. HCB2-198 (assembly GCF_045999315.1). GTDB lineage: Bacteria > Bdellovibrionota > Bacteriovoracia > Bacteriovoracales > Bacteriovoracaceae > Peredibacter. The sequence continues at coordinate 2,690,312 of NZ_CP174607.1, forward strand.
GAAAATTTCAAATTTTAAAGCGGTGAGGATGAAGCTCTCACGGCGATAAAAGGTACGGGTCTTTTCCCGATTCAAGGCATAGAACTCTACCTGTGGGAACTGCTTCTTTAATTCCATCAGAATTCGACCATCTCCCGCCTCAATTTCCATTACACGGGTCTTCTCACCGGCCAGACGGTTCTTTTCATAGGTCTCTTGAATCAGATCCTGCAAGCGATAAGGTGCAATCTTCTTATTGTATTCAACCAGTGAATGAGTGCGAGTTTCAGCGTCCTGGAGATTTTTATACTGGTCCCAGTTTACGGTCTGAACAGTGGTGTCCGTCTGGAAATACAATGACAGACAAAAACCCACAATAATGCATGAAATGATAAAGAGAATGTTTCTTAAACCCATAGGGTCTATTCAACCACAGAACGGTTAAACTTCTCAAGGGTTTCTGGGTCCTTGATTCCTTCACGCATGACTTTGATGATGGTTTCAGAATCAGTGGCAATGTTATAAACGAAATTGGTAAACTGACTTCTTTTGGCCGGGGTCTCGGCCTTCACAATTCCGATCACAAGATTTTCATCATTCAGTAAAGGACCACCTGAGTTTCCACCACGAATAGGTGCCCAGAAGAGAAGTCCGTATTTGTTTCTTCCAATGCCTCTGCCTTGAGAGATATGAATTCCCCAGGCGCCAGAATTGCCTATGGCCGTAGTGACTTCTTTATCAGGATCTAGGGGAGAATAGTGGGCCTTAAGTTTAAGTGAGGGACCATCTGCAAGCGAGACTTCTATTTTTTCCGAACGACAGAAAGCGCAATCTTTTTTTCTGATCGTAGTGGGTCTCATTTCAATCAGGCACACATCTTCTTTCACATGACAGAAGTGGACCTTCTTACAATCAAAGGTGTGACCTTCGTTATTCTTTACCTGGAAGTCCGCACAAGAGGTGGTGTTTTTAAACTCACGATCAAGAACATGGTTATTCGTGAGGACCAGATTTTCTCCGATGCTAAAAGCGGTTCCCTGGCGATCCTCTCCATTGGGATAGTTCGGATCTGGAATCATCCGAAACACAGGCATTGAGAGAGTTTTGAACGTTTCGTATTGCTCAGCTGAGAGCGTGACTTTCGAGTCATTTTTCGTGAATCTTCCAAATTCATCATATGAAACCGCTTTTACTGTTACAGTTCCGTCATCATTGTTTTTGGCCTTTTCAAAGATATTTAAATTCGGATACACGACTCGTGGAGGAACCACGGAACGTGCCTGAACAAGACCAGTAAATAGAAGCAGAAAAGCGAATTTCATGAAAAGGATTGTAGGACCATTTTTGAGTGGAGAGGGTAGGTCTTGTAAAGGTTTCACGGAAAGACTAATATCAAGAACTTAAGGAGTTATTGTCATGAAGTTAATCGTTTGTTTGTTCTTAATGTTTTTTAATTTAAGTGCTTTCGCGAACCAATTGGGCCTTGGTGTTTCCCTCGGAAATCCTACAGGGCTGAATGGTAAATACTGGCTAGATGAGAAGACGGCCGTAGACGGTGGTCTTGGGATGTCACTTGGTAAGAACACTGACGTGAGCATTCATTCAGACTACCTTCTTCATAAGGAAGGGGCCTTTTTCTTCAATGATGTTCACCCTTTGGATCTTTACTATGGTCTAGGTGCTCGCATGGAGTTTGAAGATGACATCAATTTAGGAGTTAGAATTCCTGTTGGTCTCGCTCACAGAGTAGAGAATAAGCGCGCAGATATTTTCGGAGAAGTGGCGCCAGTTATTGATTTTATTACCTCTACCGGACTGGAGTTACATATCCTGTTCGGCGGTCGTTATTACTTTTAGTTATAGGGCCATAGAAATTATCAATTTTCTTAAAAAACCTTACTGTGCGATAAAGTCAGCAAGGAGATTTTATGAAAACTGTCATTGCCCTTCTTTTAGTATTAAGTGCACAACTTTCATTTGCTCAAACTCATGAGGAAGATGAAGTCCAACCAGTAAGAATTATCAGAGAATTAAGATAATGATCGGGGTCCTTAGGGACCCCTTCTTATTGGACCAGAATTTTCTGTTTGATCGAAGCTTTCTTACCGTTGATTTCTGTAATTCGTAGTTCCCCGCCAAGATTTTTCTCAACCGGATTTTTATTCACAGGATTGAGTTGTACTCGATAGTCGGCCTCGAACTTCACCTTTGAAGTTTTTCCACTTAAAAAACCCTCACGCATTTCCAGATTTAAAATAGGTTTGGTTTCGAGCATGGCCGTGATTTTATTTTGGCTTTCGACCTTGTTATAAGAGCGAATGTTTCTGAGTTCCAGTACGGCCGGGAAAGATTGAAACACTTTAGGATGGATGGTGCCTTGGATGTCGCAGCCTTCTTTAAATTTATATGTGACGCTGGCCTTTTCTTTCATCATAAGGACATTCATCCAATTAATCTTTGTTTTGTCGCAGCCATCAACTCGAAACTTTTCTGTGCCTTTTGGTCTCGTTTTACTGGCGCCTGCAATAAGTGGGCGAATAAGCTCCTGAATGGAACGTTTGGCGTCTTCAACTTCTGTTGTGGCCTTTGTTGTAAACGATATAAGTAAAACGATCAGGAATTGCATGTAACCTCAGATATTTAGCTAATATTTATTGTATGACATCTGGAATTTTTTGATAAAATAATATTTTGAAAGAACCGATCGGAAAAGTATGGAAGAAGATGTTCTTAAAGGAAAGACCCTATTAGTAGTTGATGACGAAGTCGATCTTCGGGACATCGTTGCCTCTGAATTGGAATTCATGGGTGCCAAGGTATTTCAGGCCGAAAATATTCTTTCTGCTCAAAAGATCCTAATGTCGAACAAGATTGATCTCATCATCTCTGACATCCGCATGCCGGGTGGTACAGGTGTCGATCTTTTAGATGTGGTAAAATCTAAAGATGTTCATGTTCCACCAGTGATCCTCATTACTGGTTTCGCAGATATCACCAATGAAGACGCTTTTGATAAAGGCGCTGAGGCGCTTTTAAATAAACCCTTCAAGCTTGATGATTTGATCAAGATGGCCGTGAGATACACCTCTCCAGTTGAAGAGCGCTTTAATCATGGAACAATTGAGACCCGTAAAGAGATAAAACCTCTTAATGGCGAAATCAAAATTGGCCGTGGTGGTGTGGCCCTGAAACTTGATACTCATGGTACCAAGTACGAGATCGGGGAAATCGTGAAATTCAACTTCGACTATGAGGATAAATCATTTGCTGGCGAAGGCATTTGCCGTTGGTTCAAGCCGACGGATCAAGGTGCACAGAAGGCCACAATGGGTGTGGAGTTCATGCACCTGACGAAGGAAACACTTGATCACTTCAAAGAATTCTTTGAAGACAGCAAAGTCATTCCTTATATTCCATCTCTTTCTTAATCTCTTAACCAATGACATGTATAACCACCGGGATTCTTTTTTAAGTAATCCTGGTGATATTCTTCTGCCGGATAGAACTTCGTGGCCGGAATGACCTGAGTTACGATCGGACGGGGCCATTTTTTAGAAGCATTGACCTTTGCAATGGTTTCTTCAGCAATTTTTTTCTGCTCTGGAGAGTGATAGAAAATCGCTGAGCGGTACTGTGTCCCTTTATCGTTACCTTGTTGGTTTAAGGTCGTTGGATCATGAAGACGGAAGAAATAGCCAAGTAGATCAGCATACGAAAGTTTATTGGCGTCGAATTCCACTTCGATGGATTCAGCGTGATTAGTGGTCCCAAGCTTAACGATGTTGTAGTTTGGATTATCTACAGTACCACCGGTATAACCCACAGTTGTGTTCGTTACCCCAGGGATAGCACGGATAATTTCTTCCACACCCCAAAAACATCCACCGGCCAGAGTCGCGATTTCTTTTTTCATGGTCTTTGCTCCTAGATTTGTCCACATGAGAATAGAGAATAAAAGCGCTATAAATTTCATTTGAACCTCTTTCATCATAATAGAACTTCCCGCAAGAATTGGCTTCCATAAACCGTCACGCTCAGGTATTAACATTCTCGACTCATATCCAAACTTTGTTACAATGATTTTATGACGAAAGGCCCTGAAGGTTTTGAACAGTTTTATTCTGAGATGTATGGTGAGCGCTGGCCTCGTCTGAAAGAGGCGTTGCTGGCACCAAAAAAACATGTGGCCGTTGCAAACCCATTCTCAAAATTCAAATTTCCTGAGGCCCCTCTGCATGTGACAGGTATCTCCTTCGAGCACGACGTGAGAGAAAGTTTTCCTCAGCCAGAAAAGACTGAGGAAGGCTACATGAACTATTACCTCATGGATGCGGCCAGTATTCTTCCAGTTGAAGCACTTGATCTTCAACCAGGCGAGAAGATGGTGGATCTTTGTGCGGCTCCCGGTGGAAAAAGTTTTCTGTGTGCTCTGAAATTAAAGAACCAGGGACTCTTGGTTTCCAATGATCGCTCGGCGGCTCGTCGTGCGCGCATTCATAGAATATTTGATGATTATCTTCCTAAGTCTGAACAAAAAAATCATACTGTGACAGGACATGATGCCACTAAGTGGAGCCTGTATCAGAAAAGTATCTACGATAAAGTCCTTCTGGATGCTCCTTGTTCATCAGAGAGACATGTTCTGGAAGACTCTAAGGAACTCGCGATCTGGGCCCCGGGAAGAACTAAGGCGATTGCGATTTCTCAATTTGCCATGCTTGCCTCAGCTCTGGATATTGTGAAAGTAGGCGGCACGATTGTGTATTCAACTTGCGCGCTTTCTCAATTAGAAAACGACGACATCATTCGTAAGCTTTATCAAAAGCGCCCAGGGCGTTTTGAACTTATCCGCAAAGAATTCTCATTTGGAGAACCAACGGAATTTGGTTGGCAGGTATTGCCAGACAATACCGGCTGGGGACCTTTTTATCTGGCCGTGGTTAAACGAACTAAGTAACCGTCCAATCAATTGGTTTAAGACCGTGCTCTTTCAAATAAGCATTGGTTTGTGAGAAAGGTTTTGAACCCATGAAGCCGCGATAAACCGACAGTGGTGACGGGTGCACGGATTTTAGGATCAGATGTTTTTTTTCATCTACATGTTGTGCTTTCTTTTGGGCCGGTGCCCCCCACAGAATAAACACCACGTTTTCTTTCTGATTTAAAACTTCAATCACTTTATCAGTGAACTTTTCCCAACCTTTTTTGTGATGACTTCCGGCCTTGCCGTCTTCAACAGTTAAAACTGTATTGAGAAGGAACACTCCCTGACGGGCCCAGCTCTCAAGGCAACCGTGATCGGGAACATCAATTCCCATATCGTCTTTAAGCTCTTTAAAAATGTTCACCAGCGATGGAGGTGTCTTCACACCACGCTGAACGGAAAAACACAATCCATGGGCCTGTCCAAAACCGTGATAAGGGTCCTGGCCTAGAATGACCACTTTGACGTTGTCGTAAGAGGTTAAACGGAAGGCCTCGAAGATATTTTCCTTCGGAGGATAGATTGTTTTAGTCTGGGAATCTAAAAATTCCTGTAATTCCTTGAAGTAAGGCTTAGTAAATTCAGGGCCTAAAAAGGGCATCCAGCTTGGGTCGAGAGTGAAATTCATGGCCCAAATTCTCTCTAATCTTGTAAGATATGTCTATGGGCCCGCGACGTTATGTGATCTGCGACATTGAGGCAACAGGGTTAGATGAAGACCGAGATCTGATTGAGATCGCGCTTATTACTTACCAGGACGACAAGGTGGTGGATGTCTATGACACTTTGATCAACCCTCTAAGACCTATTCCCGAATTCATTTCTAATCTCACGATGATTTCCAACCGCGACTTGGAAGCGGCCCCTAAGTTTTATGAAGTGGCCGATGCTATTCGCATGCGTCTGGAAGGTGCGGTGTTTGTTTCTCATAATACCGAGTTCGACCTGGGACTTCTGCGCAAAAAATATCAGGAGATGGGCCAAGAATTGAGAGTTAAAAACTTTTGTACTCTAAAAGTTGCTCAGCACGAGATTCCGGGTCTTCGAAATTATAATCTCGATGCGCTTTGCAGTTTTTTTGGAATCAAGATTGAGGATCGCCATCGCGCGGTCGGAGATGCAAAGGCAACGCTGGGTCTATTCAAAGAACTTCTGCAACTCCGTTTAAAGACCTACACCAAGATTTTGTTCCTGCCTCATCATGAAAAGATGCTGAAGAAGATTCCAACCAAAGCAGGGCTTCTTTATTTTAAAGATGCGGGTGGAAAGGTTCTTCGTTTTGAAGCGACTTTCAACATGGAGAAGACCGCTCGTGAGTTATTGGAAGTGAAGGCCGATAATCGGGACCTGCTTCAAAAAGTGGAAATGGTGGAAGGTGAATTGACGGGGTCGGCCCTGATCGCTGAGTTCAGAAAGCTTCTGTTCCATCCTTATCAACCTCACTGGATGATTGTGACCCAAGAGTTAGATTCAGGTGAGAAGTTCTTTAAGATTCGTCCTTATAAAAAAGGTTTGAATGGTTTGTGGTATTTTAAAGAGTACCTGGATGCTAAAAAGAAACTTAGAACTTTGGAGAATGGTTTAAAGGACCAGACCTTTGCTTATCGTGAAGGTGGAAAGTCCAAGGAAGAAATCGTTCGTCATAACCGAAAGGTTGAAACGTTCTCGAAAGAGGCCCGTTTTCCGAACGATAATTTAGTCATTGTGGGGGAAGGACGGACCATGGGGGAGAAATCCCTGATCCTGGTCAGAGACAACCATGTTGTGGGTTATGGTTATACTGAGGCCTCTGAAGATGAGATTTATGCTCATCCTGAGCAGTATCTGACTCGTAGATTTTTTCAGCACCTGGGCGCGGATTTAGCGACCAGAAAATATATTCGAGTATTAAAAAATTTAAGGAATAAAACAGAGTCATGGCGAAGCTTATCTTTATCTTAATGTTGTCAGTGAGCGCTTTCGCCCGGACAGATGTAAAATACTTAAGAAACTATGATGGAGACACCATTACCTTCGATGTGGGAAAGGTGAGAGTTCTGGGAGTTGATACTGCTGAACTAAGAAGCCGTAAACCATGCGAGAAGGAATACGGAAAAGTGGCCCAGGTCTTTGTTGAGAAGGAGCTACGGGCCGCCAAGGAAATTTACCTAACAAACAACAATAAACGTGATATCTATGGGCGAATTTTGGCAAAGGTCCATTACGACGGAAAAGATCTTACAGAAGTGCTTCTCCGTGAACAACTGGCCGTGCCCTATGTCCCTAAGAAACGCCAAAAAGTGAATTGGTGTAAGGTGCAGGAGAAGAGAAATGAATCCAAAAAACTTTAAATCTACAAAACGCTTTAGTGGTTTCCCTTGTACCCACCGTCAGTGGCGTGCGGAATCTCATTGTCGTTTCGTTCACGGGTACTCTCGTGAATTCTATTTTGAATTTGAAGGCAAAGAACTGACGAAAGAAGGCTGGGTGGTAGACTTTGGCGGTCTTAAAGAAGTGAAGGCCTGGTTGAATCATATGTTTGATCATACGTTTCTGGTGTCTCAAGACGATCCAGCGATGGAAGAGTTTAAGAAGCTTGATGAGGCCGGTGTGATTCAATTGCGTGTGATGCCAAATCCTGGAATGGAAGGGTCAGCTCAGTATGTGTATGAAGAGGCCTCTAAGATTTTAAAGAAGCTTTACGGTGATCGCGTTTGGATCAGCATGGTTCAAGTCAGCGAGAACGAAAACAACTCTGCTATTTTCACTCCATGAGTTACTGGGACCGCTTCGAACCTTCGGCTTGTTATCCAGACAAGTGCCAGTGTGAGGCGGTCCAGGACGCTTTAATCCGCCAGCCCTCGGCCTTTTGGTCGTCCTTGGCCTACCTGTTTGCCGGTGTCGCCATCTATCGTGAAGTTAAAAACAAAAGTCATGAACTTAAAATGTGGGCCGGGGTTTGCTGCCTCATGGGTCTGTCGAGCATGTTCGGACATGGAAGCTTTATTCGAGTTTCCCTTGCCCTGGATTTTGCTTCAATTGTTTTGGTTCTAAGCTTTTTTGCCATTCTTTCTTATTTAAGAAAATTTTCTGCTTCGAAGATCATGGCCTTTTTCAGTGTGTATTATGTGGCCCTTTTCCTGGCCATGTATCACATGGGGAAGTGGCCCAAGATTGGAGCGTGCCTTGCGATCTTTGCGGTTTCCATGGGAGAAGTCGTTAAACGTCCAGTGGATAAGAATTTATTCTTGTGCCTGGGGATTCTCGCTCTGTCGTTTGGAGTTTTTGTGATTGATGAAATGCATATTGGCTGTGATCCTCACAGTCTTTTTCAATTCCATTCTTTGTGGCATTTGGGTACCGGACTGGCGATGTATTTCTATGGTAAGTGGCGCTTTACAAACGCTGCTTGATCCTTTGTCTTTGATTGCAGTTTCTGCAAAGTAATCTTAAATTGTCTTTGGTCGTTTTGCCTCCGTGTGAGAATGGGGTGATGTGGTCGAATTCGAGTCTAAACTGTGAGCTACAGATGGAACATTTACGATCACGTTCGTATATTGCTTTCTTAAAGACTGCAGGAATGTATCGAGGATTATTGGAAGGACGATTTTTAGTCGAAGTCGTTTTAAACTTTTCTGCAATGAGAGTCTCTAAGGCCGCTTTTAAGACAGTATCCCAAAAATTGTTTTTCACTAGCCCTTTGAGGTCCTCATAAATTTGGAGTTCGACATCAGTGAGAGTAACTGAAAGTAAGTTCGTTGTCTTGGTAAGGGGACGAACTTCCCGTTTCGGAGCTGGATTAGGGCCAGTAATTTCCATTAAAGTTTTTTCACAGGTTCTAGTAGAGGTATTTTCAATAGTCGCCAGGACTTCCTTTTTGAATTTTAAATCGGTGATGTTTTCTTGTTTGAAAGCATTTGCTGCCATTCCAATTTGAGTTAGATTTAATTCTCCGCTTTGAATTTTCGTTTCAATCTCCGGAATTTCTTCTAAAAGCCTAGCAGCTTTAATTCTTCTTGCAGCAGAAGGTTCAGAAAAACCAAGTTCTTGGACGACATAATTAAACATTGAGGAGTAGCCAAGTTCGACAAATAGCTTTCTCACTTCGATTTCTTTTAGATGGTGGAGAAGCTGGGCCGTTACAGTTCTATACTCTTGAGCGAGTTTTTTTGTGTCTAATAGTAGAGTTTTATCTGTTAGATGTTTTAAGTTCATACCATCTACTAACATGAACTCGAGTTTGAAAGTTAGAGTCTAAGAATAATTCAGCATTAAAAGTTCAAATTAGAATAACGCAAAGTTCACTACGGCGCCGTAGTAAACCTTAAGATTGTCGGTACTGATCCAACCAAGCGAGTAACTGTGGATCCATCTCGACTGGCACATAAGCAGGGGTATTGAGAGCATATAAAGCGACAGGCGGATTTAAATCCTGGGCCCAGCCGCGGAAATAGTCCTCAGAGAAATAATGAATCATGGCCGACTTCAAGCACTTTAGTAAATGAACGGCATAGGCATTCATGTCGGCAATCAGATATTCAAATTCGGAGGCAAAGGCCTCATTGGTTAAATCGAAGTAGCCGATGGTTTTATCCAGTAATCCATAAAACCCCAGCTGTCCTAGATAACATTCATTGTGATAATAAAAATGATCGGCATGAATCAAATCATGCATGATGAAGCTTAAGGCATCACGCTCACCTAAAATATAAGTGGAGAGTCTCTGATCCACGATGGCCGTGACACAACGGCGACCCATCTTTTGCTGCTTTAAAACTTCCGCAGGATAAGGAATACGGAACATGAGCTCCAAACCATAATGACCTGCTGACCATTCGAGAACAGCACGGTTGACGGATTCTGGAGTTGATTTCAAGGCGAAGTTCGCGAAGATTTCATTGAGTGTCTCGATGCCTTCGAGACGCTTCAGGATATTTGGCTCGAAGGTAAATGGTAAATCTCTCCAGGCCACACCAGAGACTTTAACTGAGTTTTTCTTCGAACCTAACCAGTTCCCTGGGTAACGATGAGACAAATACGTGAGTATGTAGGCCGCTACAAAATCTGACCCGGATAGGATTTTTTGAAACGGAGTAACTTTGGATAAGATAAAGGGAGCCTCCGCATGTAACTCTGACTCGGAAACTAACTTCTTCTTAAAACGCCCCGCTCTTGAGGATGATTTAATAGGTAAATTTGAACTCATACGATATCATTTAACATAATGGTCCAAGGAGGGAAATATGATTTGGGATAGTTTAGAAAGATGTTGGAGACAGGGTGGCCGTAAGAACGTAAAAGTACGTTTCAATGACTGGACTCACCAAATTAAGTATTTCATGATCATGGGCGAGTCGTCAGACGGAAAACGTTTCGTAGGTGTGCTCGACACAGGTGAGAAAATTAGCTTTTACAAAAAATCACGTGGGTGGATGCTATACTACCCTGAGTCTGAGTTTCAAGCACACGCAGTTTAGGTCGATTTTTTTCTGATATAAAGAACCTTATCGACGTCCGCAATGAGCTTTCCATCCTTGTCTTTGATTTCAACTTTAAAAATGTAGTCCATTTTATTCTGGGTCACGAGAGTGGCCCGGATTTCTTCTAAGTGAGCATCAGTGAGATTAAAATTTGCATACACTGTTCCCCGGCCGGGCTTTCTAAAATTAATCGTCGCGGCCTTGTCCCACACGATGTACTCGGGGCCAAGATTCTTGATCAGCATCAGCATGTACCAAGGATCTACCATGGCATATAGAGAGCCACCGAACTGAGTTCCCATGTAGTTCTTGTTATAGAAGGTGAGCTTCATCGCTACACGAGCGTGACGAAAGTCCTTGGACATTTTCTGGAGACGAACTCCGGCCCCAACAAATGGGCCGTAGAAGTTAATGATTTTCTCTAAGAACAGTTGTCTGAGTCTCATGAAAGCACCTTTACGTGAGTTTCAGCATGGGCCATGAGTTCTCCCTTAGGAGACTTCACATCCGCCCGCATAAAAATGAAGTTTTTGGTTTTCTTCAAAACTTGGGCCTCAATTATACAATGGCCCATCTCTTCCGTGAAGCTCGTTAAGAATGTCACATTCATAGAAATTGTTAAACAAGGGCCCTGGGCCGTGATGTAAGACAAAGGTCCAAAGACATCATCAATACAACCAGCAAGAATCCCGCCCTGGTAAACACCAACTGGGTTCGTGAAGTGTTTTTGGAAAGGAATTTTTGCCACCATCTTTTCACCCGGGACGATTTCAAGAAACTCATGTCCTAATGAAAGCATGGATGGAGGAGGAAGCTGAAGTTTTCCCTCTTTGTTGAAGTGCTTTAAACCATCTAACCATTTTTGATGAACGCTCATGCTTTAATACTCTTTAAATATGATTTTAAGTTTTTCTTCCCGAGATTCGGGTCGCCTGTAATGCGGGCCAATTGAAGACTGCCTTGAAGTAAAGACATGGTACAGATAACGGCCTCTCCTCGTGGGATCGAGATATCCATTTGTTTAAATAATGAATTTAGCCAGTCTTTTTGGAGTTCATGGAGTTTTTTAATTTCAGTTTGGAGATCTGGATCAACCTGTTGCCACTCTAGACTTAAAGCTCCCACTGGACACACACGTTGTTTCTCACTGATCCAACGAGTGAGAGTCTCTGCATATTGCATGATCTGCTTTTCTGGTGCCAGATGTTTGTATTTCTCGACCCAGGCGAGGAAGGCATTCTGATAAAAGCGATACAGTTCAATCGCCAGGGCATTTTTAGAAGGGTAGTGATGGAAGACGCTCGCCTTCTTAATATTTAAAGACGCGGCCAGTTCCTGCAAACTAAAGCCGTTTAGTCCTTTGCTAAGGAGCATGCGGCTAGCTTCATGTAATAACTCGGTTTTAGTGTTAGGTATGGACATTTATCCGGTCCTCCATTAGAATGAAGTATACCCTACCGACCGGTCGGTTGTCAAAAAGGAATGTTATGAGGAAAGTGGCAATTTTAGGTGGTTCAAGAACTCCCTTCGTAAAATCAATGACGAGCTATCAAGGGCTCTCAAACCAAACCATGCTGACAGCAGTGATGAATGATTTGGTTAATAAGACAAATTTAAAAGGCAAACTTCTAGGTGACGTCATTGCGGGTACTGTGATGAATCACCCGTTTGACTATAACCTAACACGTGAAGTGGTGCTTGGAACTGAACTTGATCCAAGAACACCGGGTCTCAATATTCAACGTGCGTGTGGTACTGGGTTAGAGGCGGCCAATCTTGTGTTCTTAAAAGTCGCCACGGGCCAGATGGATTCTGGGATTGCTGGCGGTTCTGATACAAATTCGGACATTCCATTCGTAGGTCAACGTCGCTTGACCCACTTTATGATTAAGCTTCAGAACGCGAAGACTCTTACTGATAAATTGAAGATTCTCTCATCTTTCAATCCAAAAATGCTTAAGCCTGAGATCCCTGTGGTAAAAGAGCCGCGCACGGGTCTATCTATGGGTGAGCATGCGGAGCTCATGGTGAAAGAGTGGGGCATTACTCGTGAGGCCCAAGACCAACTTGCCTTAGAATCTCACCAGAAAGCAGCGAAGGCCTATGAAGAAGGTTTTTATGATGACCTCATCATTAATTTCCAAGGTCTCAAGAAAGATGCTTTTACTCGTAAAGACACCTCAATTGAAAAACTCGCAAAACTAAAACCAGCTTTCGATTTCAGCGGTAAAGGTTCCCTCACAGCTGGTAACTCAACACCCTTAACCGATGGTGCTTCTGCGGTTCTTATGGGCTCAGAAGATTTTGCCAGAGAAAATAATCTGGAAGTTATGGCCTACTTTAAAGATGCGGAAGTGGCAGCAGTGGATTTCGTTCACGGCGAAGGACTTCTCATGGGGCCAACGATTGCCGTCTCTCGATTGTTAGAGAGAAATAACCTTACTCTTCAAGATTTCGACTTCTACGAAATCCATGAGGCCTTCGCGGGCCAAGTACTTTGTACACTCAAGGCCTGGGAAGATCCTGAATACTGTAAGCGCGTTCTTAATCGCGATAAAGCAATGGGTTCAATTGATCGCAACAAGATGAACGTAAAAGGTGGTTCACTTGCAGTTGGTCACCCTTTCGCTGCGACCGGTGGACGTATTGTGGCCGCTGCCGGAAAAATCTTGAAAGAGGCCGGTAAAGGTCGACTTCTGGTTTCGGTTTGTACGGCCGGTGGTATGGGAGTTGCTGCCATTATTGAGAGGTAATGTATGCACATGATCTTCAGAACAATTCTTATTTTTTTGAAGAAGCGTTTTCTCTCGAAGACCAGCTTCAATGAGAAAACCACAATTACCATGAGGGTCTTCCCAACTGATTTGGATTTTCTCTGGCATGTGAATAACGGGGTCTATTTTTCATTCATGGACTTCGGCCGTTGGGACATGATCTTTCGAAATGGAACGTTTGATCTTGCCACTAAAATGGGCTGGTACTCAGTAGTGGCAGGAGAAACCATTAAGTTTAAGCGCTCTTTGGAACTCTGGGACAAGTTCCAACTCGAAACACAAATCATGGGTTACGATGAGAAATATTTCTTCATTCAACAGCGCTTCATGAAAGACGGCAATGTGATGGCCACGGGGTTGGTGAAGGTACGTTTCTTAAAACGCAAAGGTGGAACTGTTTCCACCAAGGAAGTCATGGACTTATTTAAGGGCGTGGAGCTTCAAAATCATGCGCAAGAATTAAGCGGAGAGTGGTATGGCATGGAGAATAAATATCTCGCATAGCGCTTGGGCCTTATTTAAGTGATTAAAGCGGTCCTCTTTTGTTAGAAATTTCTGCTGTTAATTCTAACAAAAGAGGGAATATGAAATTGATTGTCCTGACTCTCGTTTTTCTTCTCTGGTCTGTTGCCCGCGCCGATGAAACTGTAGTGACTGAAATGCGTGCGAGTTTTTGGAGAACAGAGGCCACTCCGATGTTTGAAATTAACCGTGACCTGGGAAGAGCTTGGGTGACAATCAAATCCTGGGACGCCAGTCAGTCTCGTCGGGACCGCTATTACAGTTATTATCGCCAATTAGTTCCTGGGCTTTCTTTCGACAAAGAATCTTCGACAATTGTTTATGAAAAAGATGGCGCTATTACGACTTGTGCCAAAGTTGAATCTCGCGGCCGCTCCATCTTTCGTTGGGACTACATTTTGCCCACTGGTTGTGAGTTAAAACTTAAAAAAGTCATGAGAGATGTGGATAACGGATATGAAGTTAGACGCGTTGAAATGATTCAGGTCCTATTAAACGTCCTCTAGTGTTTTTTTTTGTAATCACTTCGTAAAATTTGTATCTACAGAGACAAACCTCTTTGTTAATTGTGTGTTTTTTAACCACTAACAAAGAGGTTTGTTTGAAAAAATTAGCATTGTCTCTATCACTTCTTCTGGTATCTGCTGCTCACGCTTCTGTGATTCTTGAATCTCCAACTGTTTCTGGTTCATACAAAAGAGAAGCTGTTTTTGAAATTAACCGTGCAGAGGGCACTGCTTGGGTAAACTTAAAACAATATGTTCGTCATCACCGCGGTCGTGGCGAAACTTATGATCAAGTAACAGAACACAAGGCCCAGGTTGAAGGTCTTTCTTTCGACGCAAACACAAGTACAATCGTTCTTGATCAAGACGGCGCTCTTCATGAGTGTGCTACAGTTGTTCGTCGTGGAATCTCAATCTTCAAGTACGATAAGATCACTCCGACAGGCTGTAAGCTTTCAGTTGAAAGAGAAAGCATCAACTGGCGTAGAAGCAAACTTAAAGTTCACCTTATCGCTGAATAATTTTTTTCTCATCATACGCTGATCGTTCGGTCAGCGTATGCTCTCCTAAAAAATCCTCAATATTTTGCAAAGATTCTGTTAAGAGCGCGAAGAGCTCAAAAAATTTTTTCTTACTTAGAAGTTGGAAACCGCTGGTGACATAGTGGCCAGATTGACAACCTACTAGAGGAGAAATTTGTTTTTTTTAGTGATCAAAAACAGATGATAGGTCGCGTAGCGCTTCATTTAAGTTTAAGTCTACAAGGAAATGTCGCTTTTGCTAATCCTCTTGGCGTTCTCTAACCATTAACAAAGAGGTTTGTTATGAAAACGCTAGCATTGTCCTTGTCTCTGTTATTTGTTTCTGCAGCAAACGCATCTGTCATACTTGAAGTGCCGACTGATTTCTGGACAGACAGAAGTGAGGCCAAATTTGAAGTGAACAAAGGCCAAGGTCGTGCTTGGGTAACATTCATGCAAATTGAGCGGATGCGTGGTGGGCACAAAAGTGCCAATGCTGAAACCGTTCGTGAAACGCCCATAAAAGTACCAGGCATGTCTTACGATGCAGCATCTCAAGCAATCGTTCTAGAGCAAGAGGGTAGACTGATAGAATGTGCCACTGTTCGCACTCGTGGTGTTTCGATTTTCAAGTACGACAAGATCACTCCGACTGGCTGTAAACTCGTCGTTAAACAGGCAAAGAAGCCTTATGACGATGGTTTTAGAACTCGTTACCTAAAAGTTACTCAAGTTCACCTCATTACAGAATAAGGGGCCCTATCCATGAAATTCTTAACTCTCGCATTTGCTCTTTTCTGTATCGCTGAAGTGAAGGCCGCCGAAACAGTGGTTCTGGAAGTCCCAAAGAATTCGTGGGCCCGTGATCTTAAGGCCGAGTTCGAAGTAAATAAAGAAAACGGTCGGGCATGGGTGAATTTAAATTACAGAGAGCAATTCGGTGGCTCAGGTAGCCGTCGTGATGCTCCACAAATGTCCATTAGTACACGAGTGTCCGGTCTCTCATATGACGCAGCTTCAATGAACATTGTCTTTGAACAAGACGGTGTTTTAACTGAATGTGCATCGGTTAGAACTCGTGGAGTTTCAATTTTCAGGCACGATAAAATCACCATGACGGGCTGTAAGTTGAAAGTAAAACATGTAAAGAAGATGGTGGACAATGGGTATGAGATTCGTAAGGAAGACAGAACTCAGGTCCTTCTCATTACCAATAATTAAACATTTAATTTAACTCTCACATAGCGGATATCTTAAGGTATCCGCTTTTTCTGCTCGCACAAGATTAAAGCATTTTACAACAGGTGAGTGAACTTTTATACAGGGCAATCGTTTAACTTTAACTACTGGGGTATGTATGAAATTATTCGCTCTTGTTTTCTCTCTACTCGCGTTCTCGGCAGCACACGCTTCTTCTAAAGTTCTCGTTTATGAAGTTGCAGAATCTTACTGGAAACAAAATCCAGATGCTTCTTTCTCTGTTAATAAGGTGAAAGACAACGCTTTCATTAACTTCACAACTGAGACGATCGAGCAGGATCCTCATCGCGTGATTAAAAATGAAACGAAGGTAGCAGTTTCTGGCCTTTCAATTCGTGACGGTAAAACAATTCAATTAGATCACGAAGGCGCTCTTGTTGATTGCGCGAACGTTGAAACTCGTGGAATCTCAGTTTTCCGTTGGAACAAAGTGATTGAAACTGGTTGCACAGTGAAAGTTGAAACAGTTCGAAAAGTTTTCAACGACAACGGTTACACTCGCAAAATGCGCGTTCACCAGGTTTTCATTGTTGTTAAGTAATTCTCTTTCGCGACTTTAATAGTGTTCACGTGGGCGCGTACTGTAAGTTCAATCGGATTTGCGTACCCGCCCCCGAGTCCCATCGCCACTGGTTTATTACCCGCAAATTCAAACACCATCCGGTCTCTTTTCATGAGCCCCTCGAAGGTAAGGGCAAAAGTCCCAAGAGTGTCCTCTTTCAGAGGATCAACGCCCGCTTGGTAGAAAAGTATATCGTAATCAATGTGACTGATTTGTCTTAAAGCACTGGCCAGCGCTGAAAGATATTCCTCATCTCCTGTCCCGGCCGGAAGTCCCACATCGAGATGGGAAGGTACCTTTCTGAAGGGATAGTTCTTGTCCCCGTGAAGACTTAAGATAAAGACATCATCTCTATTCCCTAAAATGGAACTGTTGCCATTTCCCTGATGAACGTCGAGATCAATAATGAGAATTTTTTTGACCTTTCGGGTTTCAAGCAGTCGTAGGGCCGCTACTGCAAAGTCATTAAACACGCAGTAACCCTCTCCACGATCCGCATGCGCATGATGAGTGCCTCCGGCAAGTAGAGCTGAGAAACCGTTCCTTAAAGCGGAATCTGTGGCCGCAATAAAACCACCAACGGCCGTGTAGGAACGAATGAGAAGCTCCGGACTCCAGGTAAGTCCAATCGGACGGAGTTCTTTTTCTGATAGTGTATTGTTCTTTAGTCCCATCACATAATGGGAAGTGTGGGCCCGCAGAACATCTTCATCACTGGCCACTTCCGCCGGATAGAGTTGGTCCTCAGAGAGGACGTTTTCTCTCACCAGGGCCTCATGGAGAAGTCGATATTTCTGCATCGGAAAACGATGTCCTGGTGGCAGGGGAACCTGAATGTGATCAGTGTAGAAAAACTGCATTTTCCGAGTATAGTTAGTTTCATGCGAACCATAAAGATGAAATATCCCACCCAAATTAGACAACGATCCATTGACGGCAAATTATATGTGATGGAGGCGATTCGAGATTTAGATGAGGCGATTGATTTAATCTGTGAGGCCATGACGCCGGAAGAGCAATTGGATCCTTTCGCAGAAGACCTGTGCCCGTATTTCGGGATTCTTTGGCCCGCGGCCGAGGCACTTGCTCAGTACATTGGTAACAAACCAGAGTTAGTAAAAAATAAAACAGTTCTGGAACTTGGTTGTGGTTTGGGATTTCCTGCACTCGTAGCAAGTCATTTAGGTGGAAAGGTTCTCGCCACGGATTTTCATCCTGACGTGGAAGAATATTTTCTGCGCAATTGTCGCCACTCATCTGTTCACTGCGATTATATGCGCCTTAATTGGAGGGAAGAGAGCAGTGTGGGTCAGTTTGATGTGGTGATGGGGTCTGATGTTTTATATGAGAGCAAACACCCAAAAGAAGTCGCTCGTGGTCTCATCAGATATGCAAAGCCGGGAGGGAAAATTATTTTATCCGATCCCGGCCGAAGTTATTTACAACAATTTATGAATGCCATGAATGATGAAGGTCATAAAGAAGAAATCGTGACCCTCACGATTGATCAAAAAGAAGTTTTTGTTATTGAATATACTGTGTGAAGTAATAAAGACTGCAAGCAAGTGTGATTAGCGTAAATTTTAAGATCATTTCTCCTCCTTGAGAAATTCATGGGCTTAAATTTTATTCTAGCTTTAATTGTGGAAGGTTTCCAAGAAGTTTCAGAGGAGAAAATTTGTCCCGACTAAAACAGTCGGGACATTCGGATCAGTATTTAACGGCACACCCGTAAGATCTTGTTGTATGAGCGGTCACTTTTTTACCAGCAAGCACTTCATCCAATGCTTTTGCCACGTAGTTCTTTGCAGTTGCGATCGAATCCTTTTCTGTATCTGGTTGATCGTCAATGGCCCCTTGGTAAACCAGGTCGCCTTCTTTGTTGATGATGTACATGTGTGGACTTGTTTTAGCTCCGTACATTTTTCCAACTTCACCGGTTGGATCTAAAAGAATGTCCGTAGCCCCTGATTTATTGGCCGTCTTTTCCTTAAGCGCGCCGGCCTGATCAACGTGGCCCTGCTTTCCTGGGGCGGAAGAAATCACCGAAAACCAGACCACACCTTTCTCGGTGTACTTCTTTTGAAGGGCCTGCATATTGCCTGAGTCATAGTGCTTACGAACAAAAGGACATCCGTGGTTAAGCCATTCAAGGACCACGATTTTGCCTTTATAGTCACCTAGAGAAACTTCTTTCGATAGACCGGTTAGTTTAAACGTTGGTGCCTTCTCGCCGGTGGTAAGGGCGAAACAAGTGCTACTAATTAAGAAGAGGAGAGCAATCAGTAACTTCATTTTCAACTCCTTTGAGGTATTTCTGTAAACTAATGTCAGTTAAGGCCACTTTTAGGAAACAAAACAGATCGGCTTTCTCATCGCTTGTCAGATAAAGATTTCGCGCCAATTGCGGTGAAAGAGTTCTTTCACGATTATCATGATTGGCCCCGTTAGTGTCGAGGATCAGAGTGTCTGAATAGTTTCTGTGACGAGGGTTCCAGGTAAAATTGCGGAAAGTGTTGTGAGGATTATTGTAGTGCTCAATCACTTCCCAAAGATTCTTAAAGGTTCCAGCATGCATATAAGGTGCAGTCACACCGACGTTACGAAGAGGGGAAACGCGGAATTTATAGACGTCATTCGGATTTTGGGTGATTGCCGCACGGCCGTGATCATCGGCCAATAGTTGAGGAACACCAATATTTTGGAAACCGTAACTCGTGAGCTGATCTCCTACGTGGCACATGGTACACATGCCTTTACCTAGAAACACCGTGGCACCTCTTTTCATTCTCTCAGTGAGAGCGTTTTTTCTCCCTCTCAGATACAGGTCCCAAGGAGTGTTTACGGCCAGAAAATGGTGACGTTGGAATTCCGCAAGAGCATTTCCGACATGAGCGATATTAAAGCTTGTGACGTTGGGATAAGCGACTCTGAAAAGTTTCGTGTATTCAGGAATACTGAGAACGCGTGCCATGATCTGGTCCCAGGCCTCAACAGTTGAGAGCGTCGATTCTTTCCCGAGCATTTCTGCTGGATTTGCCAGAGGGAAAACTGCCTGAACCGCCGAGATGGAGTCAAAAGTTCTGGCAATTTCCGGAAGCTCCGGATTCTCACCATTAATTTTTGGTTCGGGAGTCATCCAGTGGTTGCGGATTCTCATCACTCGACCGTCCCAGAAGAGAGTGCGAACGTCAGCTAGACCTACGTTGTAGTTAGCAGGAGTATGGCGAGCGAGAACGAGTCCATTTTGTTGAACGCGACGGGCACCCAGTCCCTGGGCCCCTTCACCAAGACCAAGTGGAAGTGCGTCGCCTCCAAAACCTTCTTGCGAGTGACAGGAATTACAGCTGATATTGCCTTTACCTGAGAGTCTATTATCAAAATAGAGCTTTGAGCCCAATTGATACAGGGCCATACGTTTTTGTGGGGCCGCAAGAGGGGCGAGTCTTAATCTTTGGATATAATCGTCGAGATTTTGTGCCTGCGCAGAAGAGAAAGAGAATAAAAATGCCAGAACCAAGAACATGGAAAGCCTTTTATAAATTTCGGAATACCAAGCATAGGGTTTGGCATACCAAACTTCAAGCCTAAAAGTAGCGCAACTCTGCGTTATTACCGACTTTTTTCAAGCCTAAAAGAGGCTTTTTAGGATATAGTTAGTCATTAAATTTCTCTACGATAGGAGTGCCCTGTGGGACGTAAATGGAACAACATTAAGATGAAAAAAGCCGCTCAAGATAAGGCGCGCTCTCAAAGTTATACCAAGGTTCTTCGCGAAATTCTTATGGCCGTTAAAAACTCTGGCCACGCTGAAGTTGAATCAAACTTTGCTCTAAAAATTGCTCTTCAAAAAGCTAAAGATAATAACGTTCCTAGAGATAACGTAGACAAAGCGATTAAGAAAGGTCTGGGCCAAGACGGTGCTGTGGTCGAAGAAATCAACTATGAAGGTTACGGCCTTGATGGTGTGGCGATCTTCATTGAGAGCGCGACTGATAACCCAACTCGTACGGTAAGTAACGTTCGTTCTTACTTCAACAAATACGGTGGTTCTCTTGGTACTCCAGGGTGTCTTCAGTTCGTGTTTGAACGTAAGGCGATGTTCACAATTAAAGAAGAAGACATGAATAAGATGTCGACTGATGATCTTATGATGGAACTTATCGACTTCAACATTGATGATGTTGAACTTGAAGATGGGTTTGTTACGGTGAAAGCTCCAACAGAAGCTTACCATGACGTGTATAAGAAACTTGAGGCCCTAAAAATCAAGATTGAAGATTCTGGTCTAGAGCGTCTTCCACTTAATACAAAAGAAGTTTCAAAAGAGTCTTATGAAAAGATTCAGAAGCTTATTGACGTGCTTGAGAGTGATGATGATGTGACAAAGGTCTACCATAACCTAGAATGGAACGAAGCTTTCGCAGAGTAATTTACGATATGGCCTTTCTTCGGAAAGGCCTTTTTATATCAGCAAAGGAATGCTTATGTATAATTCAGAGATTATTGGCACAGGGATGTATGTACCGCCGGGTGTGGTCACCAACCATGACCTCTCGAAGATGATGGAAACTTCTCATGACTGGATTGTGCAACGATCTGGGATTGAGGAACGCCGCTGGGTAACTCCTGAAGTGGGAACCACGGACCTTGCTCTTCGCGCCTGTGAAGAGGCCATCAAGAACGCTGGGATTGATAAAAAAGAAATCGACTGTCTTCTCTTCGCCACTCTTTCTCCTGATCATGATTTTCCTGGTTCAGCATGTTTCCTTCAACCGAAACTGGGCCTCACAGATATTCCAGCGATTGATGTTCGTCAGCAGTGTTCGGGCTTCATCTATGCCATGAGTATCGCCGATGCTTTCATTAAGACCGGCCAGTATAAAACTGTTCTGGTTGTTGGCGCGGAAGTTCACTCTAAGGGACTGGATAAAACCACTCGCGGACGTGATGTGGCCGTGCTCTTTGGAGATGGTGCTGGTGCGATCGTGATGAGAAGGACGGATGTGAAGGATCCAAAAAAAGATTCTCACGTGTGGTCGACTCATTTATATACGGAAGGCGCCGGAGCAAAAGAGCTTTGGTTAGAAGCTCCTGGGATGGCATTAGGGGCGGATCGTATTAATCACGACATGCTTGAGAAGGGCATTCAATATCCACAAATGAATGGGAAGAAGGTCTTTGCCAATGCAGTGAGGAGACTTTGTGAATGTACGATGACCGCATTGAAGGCCAATAATCTTGCTCTTGATGATATTGATCTCTTCTTGTTTCACCAAGCGAACATGAGAATCAATCAAATGGTCGCTCAGGAACTTAAAATCCCTGAAGAAAAAGTGTTCAATACAATTCAAAAATACGGTAACACCACGGCGGCGACGATTCCTATTGGGATGGCAGAAGCAGTGAAGGCCGGAAAACTTAAAAAAGGCTCACTTGTTGCAAGTGCCGTGTTTGGTTCAGGCTTTACTTGGGCAAGTTCAGTCTATCGGTGGTAATCATGAAATTTTTATTCTTACTTCTTTTACCAGTTGTTGCGTTTGCTAAAGTCAAAACAGAGAAGTTCACTTACGAGAAAGACGGAGTGAAGATGATCGGAACATTGGCCTATGATGATAAGTTTAAAAAACCGCTTCCAGCTGTGGTGATTTTTCCAGACTGGATGGGAGTAGGTGAGTACACAGAGATGCGTGCCAAACAAATCGCTGAGATGGGATATGTCGCTCTTGCGGCCGACATTTATGGTGATGGTAAACGCGCGGCCGATGTGAAAGAGGCCATGTCTTTAGCAGGAAAATATCGTGATGGTGATCGTGCCGAAATGAGAAAGCGCGTGAACGGTGCTGTTGAAGCTTTTGCAAAAGACAAGCGTGTGAACAAAGACAAAATGGTGGCGATCGGTTACTGCTTTGGTGGTACGGCCGCTTTGGAACTTGCTCGCTCAGGTGCTCCGATTAAAGGAGTGATCTCTTTTCACGGAGGTCTCAATACAAAAGTTCCTGCGACTGAAATGAAGGCCCGAGTTCTTGCTCTTCATGGAGCGGATGATCCATTTGTTCCGGCGCAAGAAGTGATGGATTTTCAGGAAGAGATGAGAAAAGCGAAAGCTGATTGGACGATGGTTTCTTATGGAAACGCGGTTCACTCTTTCACACTGAAAGATGCGGGTAATGATAATTCAAAGGGTGCTGCTTATAACGAAAAAGCGGATCAGAGATCTTTTGAAGAGATGAAACGATTCTTTAAAGAGACTCTGTAATTAAAATTAAGCTGCTCTGGACTTGGATGCTTCTGAGTCCAGAATGGTGATCATGGCCTGTGCGTAGAATTCTATGATGGCCTCTAGCTTTATACAGTAATATTCGTTTTTGGCCTTTTCGGTCGGAAAGTGTTTCTTTGAGACTTCGTCATTTAATTCCGTTAAAAGTTTTTCTTTTAAATCAAATAATTGATGAAAGTCCATAGTGGCCCCGCTTCTGAGGTATTATCGGACTATTTTCTCTAAATCTTGAATGACCTTCCTCCAGAGGACCCTGGCAAGATTAGCAGCATCAAGTCTCTCTCATTAATTTGAGGTGTTTTAGATAACTCATCGATTAACTTCGATAAATATTGCTCTCTATCTTTGTATTCCTTAATTAAGAGAATCACTTTCAGTCTCTGAGGTTCAAAAGGTCTATCAAAGTCGCCGAACTTATAGGAATGTTTCAAATTTGAGGCAATTCAATCGTATTTATTGATAAAAAGGTTCCAAGTTTCAATAGTTTATCAAAACTTCCGATGAGGTCTTATAATAGCTAAAAGCGAGGTCTCTATGCGTTTATTACTAGTATTAGTTTTAGGATTTAGTTTTGCGGCCTATGGCCAGAGAGTGAAAGAGAACATCAAGCAGCAGTCGGGTGAGCAGTCAGAATCTTCTGTAAAACCAGTTAAGAAAAAACCAATCAGAAAATAAAAAGGGCCCATAAGGGCCCTTTCTTTTATAGCACTTCTTTTAGAGCTTCTTTCGATTGCGCCTCAACTTCTTTATGAAGTGAGTTGCCGTGAGCATCCATTGTCACCACCACAGGAAAGTCTTCAACTGACATTTCCCAGATGGCCTCTGGAAGACCGAATTCTTCAAGGTAAAGACCATCAACTGATTTGATCTTCTCTGCAAGAACCTGAGCAGCACCACCAACAGCGTGGAAGTAAACGCAGCCATATTCTTTACAAGCATCAAGGGTCTTCTGGCCCATGCCACCTTTACCAATCACACCAACGATTCCGTGATCACGGATCACTTCCCATTGATATGGTTCCTCACGAATAGAAGTCGTAGGCCCCGCGGCCGTTACAGTCCATTTCTTCGTTTTCTTATCTTGAAGAGTCACTGGACCACAGTGATAAATAATTTGGTTTTTAAGATTCACTGGAGATTTTCCACCATCGTGAAGGTACTTGTGAACGGCATCACGGCCAGTAAAAAGTTTACCCGTGATAAGAACCATGTCTCCCACTTTAAGTTCACGAACTGCTTCTGGAGAAAACGGATAAGATAGTTTTTTCATATTAGTACAACCATTTTTTAATTGTGTTTTTCTTAGCATCAAGCACCACACCCTGACGGCGGAATGCCCAGCACATGTATGAAATTGAAACGAAGAATGAAGCTGGAACACGGTTAGCGTGAGTCATCTTACAAGAGATAAGAGTCGTCTTACCACCGAAGCCCATAGGCCCGATTCCTAGTTTATTACAAGTCTCAACGATCTCTGATTCTAGTTTCGCGAGTTCAGGAATTGAGTTCTTATCATCAAGTTTACGAAGAAGTTGTTTTTTAGCAGCGTAAGCTGAGTCAGCACGGTCACCACCGATACACACACCTAGTGCGCCTGGACCGCAACCTTTACCTTGGGCCTTATAAACGGCATCGATCACAACTTTACGAACGCCTTCTAAATCACGGCCAGCACCCAGAGTGGTGTCTGGAAGAGAGTATTGAGCAGAAACGTTTTCGCAACCGCCGCCTTTAAGCACGAGTTTTACTTCAACGTCTTTACCTTTCGTTTCATAGAAGTGAATTGAAGGGTGGCCTTCACCAAGGTTTGTCCCTGCGTTTTCACCAGTCAGAGAGTTTACTGAGTTCTGACGGAGGTAACCTTTTTGAGTTGCCTTAACCACGGCCTTCTTGATGAGTTCTTTGAAGTTGTTCTGGAAGAATCCAGGAGGGTGGTAGACGAAGAAAATCACCGTACCAGTGTCCTGGCAAAGTGGCTGAGACTTAAACTTCGCTAGATCCATATTATCTTTGATGATGTTCATGGCATAAGAAGCAGTTGTGTTCTGCTCTTCCTGAGAACGGGCCTTCATCAGAGTTTTTGCAACGTCATCAGGTACAACTGTTGAGGTAATGCGGATGAGTTCAAGAAGGGATTCGATGGTTTGTGTTTTGGGATCTAGTTTTTTTGCTGCGGGAACTTTTTTAGAGAGGACTTTTTTTACTGGTTTCTTTGCCACGGCCTTTTTTATAGGGCGCTTAGTGGCCACTTTCTTAGTCATAAATATCTCCTGTCATGTGGCTACATTTTAGTCGTAAGAGAGTCTTTTTTGAAGGAAAATCCTTATATGGAAATTTCTCTCGCCAGAGTTTTTTTGAAATTAGGTGTCCTCGGTTTTGGAGGGCCGGCCGCCCATATTGCCATGATGCGCACCGAAGTAGTTGAGAGGCGTGGCTGGTTGACGGAGAAGGAGTTTTTGGACCTGTTAGGTGCCACAAACTTGATTCCTGGACCGAACTCTACGGAGCTGGCCATTTTTATCGGGCATAAGCTAGGCGGATGGAGAGGGCTCCTGATAAGTGGAATTTGTTTTATCCTGCCGGCGTTTCTGATCGTTTTATGTTTTGCGGCCCTTTACCAGCAATATGGTCAGTTGCCGAACACCGCCGCCATTTTTAATGGTATGAGACCGGTAGTGGTGAGTGTGGTTGTTCTGGCCCTTTGGAAGTTAGGGAGAACAACGAAAAAGACAGGAATCGCCCTGTTAATACTTTCCAGTGTTCTTATTTATTTGGGTGTTCATGAGCTGTTAGTGATTTTTCTTTCTGGTCTCTTCATGGGACTTTTCAAAAAATCCTTATCACAGAAAAATTCTTTATCTCTTGAACTCTTTTTGTTTTTCTTGAAAGTGGGGTCTGTCCTATTTGGAAGTGGTTATGTACTTCTGGGTTTTCTACAGAAAGAATTGGTTGAGAATCATAAGTATCTCACTAGCACGCAATTACTTGATGCAATCACTGTTGGACAAGTTACTCCTGGACCGGTTTTTACCACGGCCACTTTTATTGGGTACATCATCAATGGATTTGAAGGGTCATTGCTTTCAACCATTGGTATTTTTCTTCCTTCATTCATTTTTGTGGCGTTAGTTTTTCCTTTCATCACTCGTCTTAGAAATTCTGAGTTCTTCTCTCACTTCCTGGATGGAGTAAATTCAGCATCACTGGGACTCTTATTAGTGGTCGTCATACGACTGGCCTTGGAGAGTTTTACCGGACCACTGACTTTGACCATTGCTGTCATTGCCTTCGGGATTTTGTATCGTTTTCAGAGTATAAATTCCGCTTACTTAATAATCTCTGGCGGCGCTCTCGGATATTTCTTTCTATAATTTTTTTTCTTCTTAACCTTGACGAAAATGAAATGCCTCCCATCTTGTAAGCAAGAAAGGAATACAAAAATCACCTACTAA
Organism: Peredibacter sp. HCB2-198; assembly: GCF_045999315.1. Classification (GTDB taxonomy): domain Bacteria; phylum Bdellovibrionota; class Bacteriovoracia; order Bacteriovoracales; family Bacteriovoracaceae; genus Peredibacter. The sequence goes on from NZ_CP174607.1 coordinate 2,716,611, forward strand.
GGAGGCACTATGTATCATTTCGAACTAAAACCGAATCGCACTCACAATCAATGGGAAAGAGAATTCGAGAAACTTTTTGATGTCTTCTCAAAAGAAGATCTATACGCTCCGGCCTGTGAAATCCTCGACGAGGAAAAATCATATAGCATCAGTCTGGATATTCCAGGTGCCACAAAAGAAGACATTAATATTGAAGTGAAAGATAATCATCTCTACATTTCCGGTGAACGAAAATATCACGGAAAAACTGACAAGGACTACGTTCTCCGCTCTGAACGTCGTTATGGAAAGTTTTCACGGGTGTTTAGTTTGCCTAAGAATGTAAACCCAGACGCTATTGAGGCCAGATTCGAAAACGGAGTCTTGGATCTGACCCTTCCTAAGGAAGAAAAATCCCAAACGCGTAAAATCGCGATTTCAGATTGGTCTAAAGCAGGGACCGAACTGAAAAGTTAATTCTCCTCCCATGAAAAGGGGCCCCATGATGGGGCCCCTTTTTTTTCTTCACCAAATCCAAACAAACAAGTCGTTTTTCCTGTCATATAAGCTCCTGCATTAAACCTACCCAACAGGAGTTCTCTCATGAAAAAGCTTCTCGTTATCTTTTCTCTCGTTCTCTCAAGTCTTTCTATTGCTGGTCCGGAAGATCACATTCCGGGAGCTGTTTATACGACTAAATCAAAAGTTCCTTACTATCTCATGGAGCTTGTTTTTGATACGGCGGTCGTGACTCCAGATTTAAGAACACTGGTTCTTGATGCTCGTTATGGAAACTTCTTTGGAGATTTTAAAGTGACTAACGTTATCTTTAAAACTGAAGACGACATGGTCATCACAGCAGAAAAGGTCCTGTTTGAAAAATGGGAAGGCGCTTGCAGTGATGCAGAGAAGGCAGTTGCAACTGTTAAGGCCGTTTCTAATATCACTCACGGAATTGATCCTAAGGCGATGCAAATTTCGGTTGAGTACTGGTCGACAAACGATAACTGTCATAACCACGGGCAGACTGAAACTCTCAAATACGAATTAAAACAGTAATCTTGCACCGGCCCCTTTTCAGGGGCCCTTTTTATTTGGAATAATGGACCTCATAAAAGTGAGGTATCTATGCACCAAATGCACGCCGTTTATCAGGGTGACCTTCGTACTGAGGCCCTACATTTAAATTCAAACAACATCATCTATACGGATGCTCCAAAAGATAACCAAGGTAAGGGAGAAGCATTTTCACCAACAGATCTTCTATCAACATCATTGGCAAGCTGTATGCTGACCATTATGGCGATGAAGGCGCGGACTCTGGGGATTGAGCTTCAGGGAGTGAAGGTTCTGATTGAGAAGAAGATGCAGCCGGCCCCTCGGAAGGTGTCGGAGATTGTTCTACACTTTGACTGGCAGGGACTGGATCAGCGGATTTCACCTGAACATCTGGCACAGTTGAAGGAGGCGGGAGTGACGTGTCCTGTGGCGTTGTCACTGGATCCTTCTGTGAAGAAGACTCTGGTTTGGTAGGAGCTGGGGCCGTCGTCGGCTCCTCTGGCTCATCAACTTCCTGAGGTGTAATTACACTTGGGAATGTTTCTAAGACTTTCTTTTTCATTTCCTCCGGAGTCACGGCCGGAGGAAGTCCACCAATGCTCACATGATCTTCCATAGGAATAAGACCTGATTTCCCAAGCTGAATCGCCTGATCAATGGACATGTCTTTCGAAAGAAGTGCGGCCTTAAGGGCATGGTGGTTATTAGCAATCGAACCTGAAATCATTTTATCATTCAAGTGAGCTTTCTCGTCTCCCGTCTCTAAAATAATGCGTTTGATATTAGCTGGCGTGAGCTTCGGATTCGTATTCAGAATTTGGGCCGCGAGGTTTGAGATGTAAGGAGCGGCCATTGAAGTTCCGCTGGCCGGAGAGTAAAGATCACTGCCGTCCTGAGAGTAGACCTTAGGAACGATTGAAAGAATCGCCACTCCCGGAGCTCCAATATCAACTGAGGCCCTGCCAAAGTTAGAGAAGGTCGCCAGATAGTCACCGTTCATCGCCGCCACAGTAATGGCATTTGGAACTTTGATACGCGAAGGGTAGTGATGATATTGATCATTGTTAAGCCCAGAGTTACCGGCCGAGAAAACAAACAAAATATTCGGATGACGAAGCATGGTCTTCTCACCACGGCGATAAAGTTCAGCGAAGTAATTGTTGGTATAATTTAAGAGACGAGGCTCATCAATTTCTTTTCCAGTGAATTCTTTATAGCGCTCACGGAATTTGGTCATGATGTTTTTAAATGTGATTCCATAGGAACCATTCACCACTTCGATTCGCTTATGAGAAACGTAACGACAGATCTTAGTGAACTTCTTTGAAACCCGGTCCAGGGAGTTCTTAATATCTTCTTCGAACTTCTCATCTGGAGTTTTGGCCGTAAGAGGTGCTTGACCCTCTTTTGTATTGTCTTCCACCACCACCACTGGGTTAGGGATGTTAAGACCTCGAATTGGGAAGATGGAAATGTTCTCACCTTCACGAAGAGCAATTCCTGCCACGAAAGTTCCGTGAGAATGCTTTTTGAACATTCGCACTTTTTCCATGAAGGCCTTGTCTGCGTTCTTCTTTTTGTACCATTCGAACTCTTCCATCGAGAGACCTTCTCGGTGGCCCTTGGCCCGAAGAGTTCGGTATAGAAGAACTTCCTGAATATCAGACTTATCTTCAATCACAGGCTTTTTTAAATGTGAGTTATCGAAGAAGTCCCAACCTTGGAAATCAATCGCTTCCTCATCAGTTTCTTTTTTAAGGATTTTTGGCTTCAGGTAATCGTGATCCAGATCGAAACCAGTGTCGATAATGGCAATAGTCGCGCCGTAACTCGCGTTCGCAAGGAATAAAAGAAATAGGGCCAAACGGATCATGAGAGAATTGTAATGGGAAAGAAGCAGACTTTCGAGAAGAAAAAGGGCCCCAGATTTGGGGCCCGATTAGACGGATAGAGAAATTATTTTTTAGCCGTAAGATCAATTGCTAGAGTAAATTCGTCGTTAATTGCCTTGTCACCAAGACCTTTAATGAATGAACCTGAACCGTAAACTAGGCCCCACTTAGTGCGGTTGATAGTTACGTTTGATTTACCAGTTACACCAGCATCTGTCTTTTTAAGGTCAGTCACTAGGAAAGTGATTGGGTTTGTCTTACCTACGAAAGTAAGGTCACCAGTAACTTCTAGGCCTTTTGCAGTCTTCTTAGAATTCTTAATAACGATTTTCGCTTCAGGGTATTTAGCAACATCGAAGAAGTCAGCAGACTTGATGTGGCCAATATATTTAGCGTTTGTATCTTTGTCAGTAAGGTCAGTGCTTGTGATTGAGTTCATATCAACAACAACTTCACCACCAGTGATTTCTTCACCTTGGAAAGTAAGGTTACCGCTTTTCGCAGTTACGTTACCAGTGTGCTGACCAGTAACTTTTTTACCAACGTAAACGATCTTAGTAGCTGCAGAGTCTACTTTGTAAGTCATCGTCATAGGTTTGTTTTGAGCAAACGCTGTCGTAGAGAATGCAAGGGCAACGGCCAATAATGTTTTCATATAAACTCCTCAGTTTGATGAACATTAGTTTTTTGATGCTTCCATGATGAGGGCATTTCTGATAAAAAAAAAGACAGTTTTTTTGATAAACTATATAAGAATAAATTATACGCTATGACTTTTGACCAAGTGCTTGTTTTTCATAAGATTGTCCAGTCCGGTAGCTTCAAACAGGCTGCTGCAGAGTTGCATAAAACTCAACCAGCTATAAGTTTGTCGATAAAGAAGCTTGAGGAGGAAATGGAAGTTGATCTTTTTGATCGGAGTGGATACCGACCGGAGCTTACTGAACATGGTAAGGCCTTTTATGAAAGATCACTTAAAGTGCTTCAAGGCATGTCCGAATTAGAGGGACTCTCGCAAAGTTTTAGAAAACAACAAGAACCTGAGATATCTATATCGGTGGATGGAATTTCTCCGCTGCCAAAATTACTCCACATCTTCAAGAGCTTTGGTGAGAAACACCAGAACACAAAACTCAATCTTACTTTCGATGTACTAAGTGAAATTGAACGTCGAGTTTTAGAAAGAGAGTCTCAGATTGGGATCACTCATTTTATTTCTGATCGAAACGCCCTGGAAGTTGTTCCGGTGACTACCGTCAAGATGGTTCCGGTGATGAGTAAGGAGCTTTTCAAAGAACGAAAGGTCAAAAATCAGAACGATCTTCTAGAGATTGATCAGATCGTAATCGGAGACAAAAATCCTCGGGGTGCGAGCTTCGGACTTCTGGATGAAGGAAGAAAGTGGCGTATCAACGACAATAACTTTAAACGCGACATTATCTTTGCGGGTCTCGGTTGGGGGCACTTACCTGATCATTCGATCGGGAGAGAGCTTACAGAGAAAAAACTCGTGGTCCTGGAGTTTGAAGACATTCATCCTCGTGAACTTGTTATTAACCTTATTCGACATAAGCGCCATCAACTAGGAGTTGTGGCCAACCTTTTGTGGGAAGAACTTAAAAAGAATTGTTAGGAAGTCTATGCTGAAGTTTTTGTTCCTGTTGCTCTTAAGTTTCTCGGCCTTTGCTCAAATTGAGGCCCCATTTGCCATTGTGGATTATAACCAAAACCCTTCAGACATTGAGTGGAAACACATTGTTACTGAACACTTCGATATTATTTTTCCAGAAGAAGTGGAAAAGGACGCTCAAAGAGTGGCCCATCTTTTAGAGAAGGCCTATCCCTATGTGACTCGTTCAATGGAAGTTCTTCCTCCAAAAATTTCTTTGATTTTACAAAACCAATCGGTGGTTTCTAATGGTTTTGTGACCCTCGCTCCAAGAAGATCCGAGTGGTACTTGTCACCCGCCATTGATCCAGCGTTAACAAACACTGAATGGCTAAAAACTCTTTCGGTGCATGAGTTTCGTCACGTGGTTCAGTTTCAGAAGGGGAAAGAAGGTTTCAACAAGTTTTTAAATATTATTATGGGTGAAGGCGGCCAGGCACTGGGTCTTGCTCTCACCATGCCACCTTGGTTCTTTGAAGGTGATGCGGTCGGAATCGAGACGGCCCTGACAAAGGGTGGTCGCGGAAGACTTCCGGTTTTTGAGAGAGATCTTCGGACTCTTTTACTCTCTGGCCAGAAATGGGACTATGATAAGGCCCATCTTGGCTCGTATGAGGACTATGTTCCGAACCACTATGTGTACGGCTATTTTTATACATCGTGGTTAAGAAATAACTATGGTGACTTGTTTCTTTCAAAGCTTGCGAGTCAATCGGCCGAGACAAGTTGGAATCCTCTGAGTTTTTATCGCACAGTCGATAAGATGACCCATGAGAAGTTTGAGGACTTTTACTGGGAGGTCATGAAAGATCTGATTAAAGAGTGGAGGTCAAGAGCTGATGCTTTGACTCCAACTCCTTATGATGTAAAGACCTTGGGAAAACGTTTTGGCTGGACCAACTATCTGTTTCCTCAGACAACTGAGGACGGAAAAGTGGTGGCCCTTAAAAACGGACTCTCATTCTACGACCGCTTTGTCTTAATTGATGGTAAAAAAGAAAAGACACTCCTTTATCCTGGTCCACTGGCCAATGAATATCCTTTCAAACTTCGCGGCGGAAAACTTGTTTTCCTAGAACTGGAAGTTGACCCGCGCTGGGGATACCGCAACTTTAATAAGCTCAAAGTCTATGACCTGAAAGAAGATAAGATTACTGTTTCAAAAGGTCATACCAAATGGAGAATTGCCATCCCTGATCATCAAGGGAAGAAGATCCTGGCGGTGGAATGGGACGAAAATCAAGGCCAGTTCATTGTGGTTTTAAATCACAAAGGCAAAGAGATTCAACGAGTGCCGTATCCAAAAAATGAAGTGATCACATCTCTGGATTGGTTAAGTGATTCAGAAATCATTGTGGTTCAAAAAGACTACAATGACATGAAGTCCATGATTCAGTTGAATCTCGCGACATCTGAAAAGACCTATCTGATTGATAAGGCCGTGAATAACATTGGTAACGTGGCGGTAGAAGAGGGGCACATCCTGTTTGAGAGCCCGCAGTCGGGTATTGATAACATCTGGCTTTATACCAAAGAGGGAACTCGTCAGATCACCAGTGCTTTGTTTGGTGCTTACGCTCCCACTCTTTCGAATGGAAAACTTATTTACAATGATTACACCGCAAAAGGGATGAACGTTGTTCAGAAGTCTCTAAGAATGGATGAGGAGCAGAAGTCTGAGAACAGCTTCTATCCCATTTATGAAAAGTTTGCCATGAACGAGAACGGTCATAGTTTTGAGAGTGAGCTTCTTGAGGCCAATGAAGAACTGAAAAGTTCAAAGTATTCAGAACCCGCCCATTCTTTAAATCTTCACAGTTGGCTTTTACTTGCTCCTCCACTTGGTGCTGATGTGACTGTCATTGGTTACTCTCAGGACGTATTAAATAAATTCTACCTCTCTGGTGGTGGTGTTTATAACCTGAACGAAAAAACAGTCACGGGCTTTGTGACCTCAAGCTGGTCTCACTTGTATACGGTTTTTGATATTCGTGCGGCCTATGGTGGAAGACGCCAGGACGTAACGGTAAGTGGTAAAGAGATCGAAGATAAGTGGGAAGAGGGAACGGCCGATGTCGGAGTGTCGGTTCCTTGGAAGTATATCCAGGGCCGCTTCATGCACAACTTCTCTATCAGAGGTTTTGCTAAAATCATTAAAGTCACAAATAAGATTTCAAATGATCTTACTGAAGTTAACGACGGGGCGCTGTATTCTCCAGGTGCGGAGTTTAATTACTCAGTGGTTTCTAGAATGTCCCGTAGGGACTTAAACCCAGAGTGGGGATTCGCACTTGCGGGCCATATGGAAGATGGGAAGGACATTACCGGTGTAGATCAGAAGGGAAGTATTCGCTCTTTGGATTCACGTTTTTATCTTCCAGGATTCTGGCACCATCATTCCTTCTTTCATCAACTTGCCTATGAAAGACAAAAAGACAATTTCTATCAGTATTCGTCTTTCATCATTTACCCACGTGGGACAAGAAGTGTCTTCCTGCAAGAGTTTACGAAGTATTCCGGAAACTACATGATGCCGCTTTTTTACCCTGATTGGCACTGGTCACGTTACTGGAACTTGAAGCGAATTAACCTTAACCTCTTCTATGATGAACTCACCGGCCGCTATCAGAATACTCATTACCGAGCGGCCTCTACCGGTTGGGAGACCATCTTTGAGATGAACTTTCTCCGCCTGGCCTATCCTATTAGTGTGGGTCTAAGAGGAAGCTATATTTTAGAAGGTCGAGAAAAAAGTAATAACTATGAGCTCTTCCTCGCCACGGTCCTTGGAACATTTTAAATTTGATCATGATGCCATTGAGGCCCTTGTAGAATCCAGAAACGGTTCATACAAAGGCCTCAACCAGGCCGCCCTCTATACTTCACGTGAAGACTTTCAATCTATTTTTTCTCATCCATTAGTCACTGGTACTTTTGTTGATTTAGGTTGCGGGACCGGTGAGGGGTGCCTCTTGTATAGTTGGCTTTATCCCGAGCGCTCTGCGATTGGTGTGGATTTTGAGCAGAGTCGCATTGAGGCGGGCCTCAAAATGAAAGAAGAGTTAAAACTTGAACAAGTGTCTCTTTTTCGACAAGACCTTCTTCACTCCAACATTCCCCGGGGTGACACCTACTTTTTGTATTTTCCTACGGGAATGGTCTTAGACCGAATTTTAAATGAACTCTATCAATCAAGTCACGACTTTCGGATCGTGGCGATTGAGTCCCATGGTGATTTGTTTTCACGACTCGAGAAAGAGAACTGGCTGAACCTTGTGGCGGAAATTCCTCTCAAAAGTGAAAGACACCATCCCATGGCCCATATTTACGAGAGGACCTTTAAACCCCGAGACCCTTCTTTGTTGCCTTTTAAGTTAAGTTTCTTGAGGGCCTTCCTCCTTATTGAGGAAAATGACTACGCTTGGCTAGGGGAGTCCTATGGAATGGAGTGGACCTTTGAGGATCGGTTTGAGCTTTTGACCCCTCCAAGAACGATCCACTGGAATCAAGTGAAAGAGGTTTTAAGTTTTGATCAGGTGGATGTTAAGTTTCAAAGGGCACTGGAGCTCCGCCAACTAGGGGAAGTGACCGTCAAAACTCTGTCATCAGAGTTTAAAGGCCATATTCGTAAAGTTATTGTGAGGCCCACCTTTCATCTGGAAATATCAAGTGGGGAAAAGGTAGAATGGAGTCACATTGTGACAATCACACAGGGATCTATTCTATGCTACGACTCCTCTTCTGTTTAATTTTCCTCTCGGCCTGTTCTATGGGAACAATTCAAAAGGGTGGCGAAGAACGCTACGTTTATGATTCCCGCAGCGAATACACGAAAGAAGATCTGGTTGAGCTGGCCCCTAAAATTGTGACGACTTCACAGCGTGATCCACGTGTGGGGAAATTGGATGAGCTTTTTGGGCACGGCCAAAGGCCCCTAAAGCGCATTGGGATTGTGATTTTTGAAACGTCCATTCAACCTACACTGGGTGGTCTTGCCAATGACGATAAGGTCTTTATGTCGGACGCAGGAAAACAGCTTCTGACAGAAAAATACTTAAGTATCTGGGAACAAAGTCTGCCGGTACTCGCTCCTGACCTTGACCTTGTAACAACTGCAAAAATAAAAAAGACCAAGGCCCTTCATGCTTATGGCCAGCAAGTTCCAAACTATATCAACTCTCGTAGAACTGCTCTTATGCCGGATGATATCTTTTATCTGGAGAAGGGTAAGAAAACCTCTAACGCTCTGGTGTTCAACCCGCGTGGCATGAGAGATCTTTCTTTCTTATTGGTACCGGCCACTGAACTGATGGGAGGACCTAAGTGGTCTGAACACAATAAGTCATTTTTAAATGACCTGGTTAAAGAGCTTAAGCTCGATGCGGCCATTATCATTATGAGTAAAACAAGTTGGACTGCCGCTCATATTGAGAAAAACTCAGGAGCCATTATTCCGGAAGAGATTGAAGTTAAAATCTCGGCCTCAACTCTTTTACCGCTTGGTCTTTATCACGAGCGTTTAGAGAAATTAGGCAACAAGGAAAAGACCGACGTGACTCTTTGTTATCGTTCATATGAAGCACAAATTAAAGTTCCGGCACTGATCTCAGTAGATCCGGCCGATCAGAAGTTTGAGACCATTGAGAAAGAAATTGTATCACCTCTTCTTAAAACCTATACAGATCTCACTCAGATGACGTTGATTCGTCTCACTGAAGATCTGAAAAAGACCTGGTAATGGAAAAAAAAGAATTTCAACGTAAAGTGAAATTCATTCTTCGATTTGGACGTGCCCTCCACGCGGTGGGGTCGCCGGCCCATACCATCGAAGGAACCATGCAAGACATGGCCCAGCTTCTGGGTCTTCGCGGGAGTTTTATCTCTCAGCCGACCGCCATTCTCTCATCTTTTTCGGATGGAGAAGAAGAAGTCACAAGAATTGAACGAGTAGAGCCAGTGGGAGTGAACTTAGGAAAACTCTCTAAGGTCGACACCGTCGCAAAAGAAGTTATTCAGAACCAAATTACTTACGAAGAAGGCTACGCCAGACTGGATGAAATCTGGAGCATGAAAGATCCATATGGAAAACGCTGGCACCTGATTTATTTTTTGTTCTCGGCAGCGGGATTCATGGTTCTCTTCGGAGGAACTTGGGGAGACTTCATCGCAAGCATCACAGTTGGTGTTTTGATGGGAGCGATGTCGATCATGCGTCCTATCGGACTTGTGGCCCAGCTCTTTGATGCGATTGTTGCGGTGGTGGCCTCGTTGGTCACTTATCTTTTAGCGAAACTTATTCCTGGTCTCAATATTGGTGTGATCATTTTATCGAGTCTCATCATTTTTATGCCGGGACTTTTTATCACCATCGCCATTGCCGAAATCGCGACTCAGAACCTGGTTTCAGGAACTGCGCGACTCGTGGGTGGGGTGATGATTCTTTTGAAGCTCACCTTCGGGGTTTTCATCGGAAGTAAGATCGCGAGCTGGTTTCATTATCCTTCGCTGGATATTCATTTCGCGGTCATTCCTTGGTGGATCACTTTTGTGACTCTTCCTCTCACGGCGGCCATGGCCAATGTAAACTTCAAGACCAACCGTGATGACTGGAAATGGGTGACCATCGCCGGTATCTTCGGATTCCTTTGTTCAAAACTGGGAGCAAAATATCTCGGTCCTGAGCTTGGTATGTTCTTTGGTGGTGCTTGTGTGGGGGCCATGAGTAATATCTTTGCTCGTCTTAAAAATAAACCTTCGGCCATTTTCCAATGGCCAGGAATCATTCTGCTTGTTCCCGGATCAGTGGGGTACCGCAGTCTCAGTTTCTTGTTTGAGAGAGATGTATTAGGAGGGCTAGAGACGGCCTTCACGATGATTACACTTGCTCTGGCGCTTGTGGTGGGAGTGTTCTTTGGTAACATTCTGATTAAACCTCGTCGTAGTATGTAAGTGGTCCTATCTAAATAAAGCGAACATTTTTGCCCGCTTGATGCGATACGCGTCGTAGGGGCATACTGACTGTATGGGTGTCCATGGAAGGATCCTCGCTTAGTCTTTAACCAGGATGGTGTAATGGCGAAGCTTATTTGGGTAATGTGCCTTTTCATGTTTTTCGTAAGCTGCAATCAGAATCCTGACTGTCAAAATCAAGATTCTTCGATTCAAAAAGCAGAATCAACTCCACCAACAACCGCTGCATGTCCAGTTCCTGATCCGGAACCAGAAATTCCCGAACCAGATCCAGATTTAGGAGAACTTCCTCATGAGGCCCTGATCTTTGAGACCCGAGCGGACCTCACAAACTTTACTGTTGAAGATGAAGAGAAGGTCCAGAAGGCCTTTGAGATCATTAAAAAGGTCGTGGGTTCAGAGGAATTCAGAAGCAGGGTGATTCATTTCACTTATCAAGGGAAAAAACAATTCGTTGATAACAAGGGCATGACCAATGCCGAGATTTATCAGGCGGTCCTTGATGGTAGGGAAGACCTAAAACCTGAAGTGGATCATGAAATGGATTTAGAGTTGGAGCTGTACTACTCCTGGAGAAACACTGTTGGATACACAACTCCGAATGCTCTTAGAATCTACATGAACACGAAATTTTTCAATCCCTATACGCCAGCGCAGGTTGCTGGGAACGTTTTCCATGAATGGACCCATAAGCTAGGATTTGATCACGATACAAATTATTCTGTATCAAGAGACTCTTCAGTTCCTTATGCTCTAGGATACTTGATGGAAGAATTAGGCAAGCAATACGAATAAGAAACCTGCGTGGTTAAATGCCACGCAGATGTTTCATATCTTTCTCTAAGAAATCAATTTTTCATTCCTAACTCTGGCATCGTTTGTGCTTTAAATAATCCCGTGTAGTTCGAGGAGGATTTATGGGCAATCAAAACAATCAAGAACATTCGTCTTTTTATGATCAGGCCGATGGTAAATTCAATGAGGCCATTGAAAAAAAACAACCCCTTCGTCGGGGAGTGATGGAAGATGAAGAAAGTGATTTCAGTGACGAAAGAACTCAAAGTGCTGGTGGGGTAGATCCTGATCAGCAAGTGAGAGAGACTGAGGACGCTTCTCTTCAGGATGAATCTTATTCATTTGATGAGCAGAACACTGACAATGAAGAGTATCATGATGCCAGTGGTGCTGAAGACATTGACTTAGATAATGATGATGACTTCATCCAGTAATGAGTGTTAGCAAGGCATTACGTTTAATTCTTCAGTTAAGCTTTAGATAAATGATTTTGTGCATACGTAATGCCTTCTTAAGAGACTTCTTAAAATAATTCATATGCTTTCTGCAGAATGAAAAATCATGACAGTCTGTCCTCCGCAAGATTTGCTTTGCTTCAAACAAAAATTGTAAGAATTATGATAGTGAATTTTTGTTTTTTCTTGATAGCGTGCTCCCGTCATTATCTATCAAGGAGAAAATATGAAATTCGCATCCCTGTTAGTTCTTATGGCCCTCGCAGCCGCCTGCGGAAAAGAAGGTGGAGGAAGTGGGAGATCTTCATTGGCCGCTGGTCAGCCAGGCGTGTGTAGCTTAAATGGCCGCTCAGTTGCTTGTGAATCCATTCAAGGGGCCGATGGACTAGGTGTTGATCTGTTAGAAACCATGGTTGATGTTCCCGTCCAGGTGAATGATTCAGAAATTCAATTTATGGGTGATAAAGAATCACTTACTCAGGGCCGACGAATTGAATGTCGAACCAATGTGAGAAGTGGTGAAGTCTATCGTTATACCCTTCAAGGTGACAGTCTTCATCTGAGCACTGAAAGTGAATCATATGCGCTGACTCGTTTGAATCCAGGCAGTGGATTGGCCGGCACTTGGGTGTGGAAAGGTTATGTGGACAACGGAACACACATCATCCGTCAGTTTTCATTTTTAGGAAACGATCGTTTAATTATTAGAACTAACTGCGAATTGTAGAATATAAAAGGGCCCTTCACGGGCCCTTTCTTTTTAATTTAAATTTTCGATAACAGTAGCAACACCCTGACCTAAACCAATACACATTGTGGCCAATCCATACTTCTTGTTGTTTTGACGAAGTTGGTGAGCAAGTGTCCCTGTGATTCGAGCACCAGAACAACCAAGTGGGTGCCCAAGAGCAATCGCACCGCCGTTAAGATTTACTTTTTTGTCCATAACATCCAATAGACCTAGATCTTTGATCACTGGGATGGATTGAGCAGCGAAAGCTTCGTTAAGCTCGATGATGTCCATTTGATCCATCTTAAGACCTGCACGTTCAAGGGCCTTTCTCGAAGAGGCCACCGGACCGTAACCCATGATCGAAGGCTCGCAACCAGTACTTGCCATGGAAACGATTCTTGCCATTGGTTTGAGACCCAAAGCTTTGGCTTTATCTTCCGACATAATAAGAACCGAAGAGGCACCATCAGAAAGAGCAGACGAGTTACCGGCCGTTACTGTTCCGTTTTTAGGATCGAATACTGCAGGAAGTTTTCCCAAAGTCTCAACTGTCGTTTCAGGACGAATCACTTCATCTACTGAAATCATGGAAGGAACACCTAGATCATCGTGACCAGGAGTTGCGACGATTTCATCCTTAAAGCGACCTTTAACAGTAGCTTCGTGGGCCTTGCGGTGAGAAGCAGCGGCGAATTCGTCTTGTTGAAGACGAGTCACCCCGTGCATGCGGCCAAGTAGTTCTGCCGTGAGACCCATTGAACCCGCGCCCTTAGAAGTTGTCTTTGCCAGAGCAGGGTTAAAATCCACCCCGTAAGTCATTGGTACGTGGCCCATATGTTCGACGCCACCACAAAGGAAAATGTCACCTTGGCCCGACCAGATGCCTTGAACTGCCATGTGGATGGCGGTCATCGAAGAACCACAAAGACGGTTCACGGTTTGGGCCGAAACAGTCTTAGGAATATCTGTCAAAAGTTGAGCGTTACGACCAATGTTGTAACACTGCTCAAGAGTTTGCTGAACACATCCCCAGATGATGTCTTCGATTTCAGCAGGATTAACTTTTGAATTACGTTTTAGAATCTCACGCATGAGATGGGCCGAAAGTTCTTCAGCACGAACGAAGCGGAAGTTTCCGGCCTTCGATCTTGCCATCGGCGTTCTAACTGCATCAATAATTACTGCATTCTTCATATACTTTACCTCTTAATAATAAGTTTTATTTTCTGCTGCCAGACCCTTCATGAATGGCGTGAAGTCATACATGTGGCCGATGGATTGATACTTCTTAGATTCTTCTTCAAGCCTCGAAAGTCCAATCGTGTCAGCATACTTTAGGGCACCAGCGCGGAATGGAGGGAATCCAAGACCAAGCAGAAGACCCATATCCACTTCCACTGGAGTGTTAACGATTTTATCTTCCAAACAGCGAGATGATTCAGTGATCATCGGAATCATCATACGCATCACGATTTCTTCATCAGTGACGTCGGTTTGTTTCTTCACCACTGTTTTAATGAGTTCATAAACGGCCGGGTTTACTTTTTTAACCGGTTTACCTTTCTTATCAATTTCGTACTCGTAGAAACCGAGACCATTTTTTTGACCCAAACGTTTGTTCTCGTACATGACTTCCATCACGTTCTTAGATGTGTAGGCCATGCGATCAGGAAAGGCATCGGCCATGATTTTTGCCGCATGCACGCCCGTATCAATACCAACCACGTCGATAAGATAAGCAGGACCCATTGGCCATCCAAATTTTTCCATCACCTTATCAATTCTTTGGAAGTCCACACCATCTTCGATGAGGTGAGCGAAACCTTTAAAGTAAGGGAAGAGAATTCTGTTCACCAGGAAGCCCGCGCAGTCATTCACGACAATTGGAGTTTTACCCATTTGAACCGCATAGTTTACCGCTTGAGCAATGGTTTCTTCAGAGCTCTTGGCCCCTCTGATGATTTCAACCAGAGGCATACGGTGAACTGGGTTAAAGAAGTGCATGCCGCAAAACTTCTCCGGACGAGCAAGGCCTTCCGCTAGTTTTGTAATTGAGATGGTTGAAGTGTTAGAGGCAAGGATTGTCTCTGGAGAAGTCGCCTTCTCAACCTCGGCCAGAACAGACTTCTTCACTTTTTCATTTTCTACCACGGCCTCCACTACGAATTGAGTGGCACCAAAGTCGGCGTAAGAAAGTGTCGGAGTGATCTGAGCAATGACCTTCGCCATTTTTTCAGGAGTCATTTTTTTGCGTTCAACTTCTTTCAGAAGAAGTTTTCCGGCCTCATTCATACCAAGGTCGAGTTGCTCATGTTTGATATCTTTCATGAGAACGGGAGTTCCTGTAGAAGCTGATTGGTATGCGATACCACCGCCCATGATCCCAGCACCAAGAACCGCCCCCATTTGAGTTGGTTTTGCGTTCTTTGTGACTGATTTAGAAACTTTTTTAAGATATTGGTCACCCAGGAAGACCTGAGTTAAGCATTCTGCAGTTTTAGTTTTGGCACAAACGGCGAATGTTTCACCTTCTAGGGCAAGTGCTTCGTCACGATTCATGCGGGCCGCTTTCTGCATGGTCTCTACGGCCTTTACAGGAGCAGGGTAGTTAGGGCCCGCCATGGCAGCAACGAATGCTTTCGAGCCATCAAAGCTCATGGCCGATTCAATTTTATCTAATTTAAGAGGGGACTTCTTCTGAGCAACGCGAGCTTGCCAATCCATTTCGCCGGCAATTGCTTTTTCTAGAAGTTTAAGACCTGCTTCTTCAAGTTTAGCGTCTTCGATAATTCCGTCGATGGCACCAAATTTAAGGGCCTCTTCCGCTTTGTAGTGTTTGGCACCTGTGATCCATTCGATGGCGTGATCGGCACCGATGAGACGAGGAAGACGAACAGTTCCGCCCCAACCAGGGATGATTCCAAGTTTTGTTTCTGGAAGACCCATCGCTGCTTTTGGAGAGGCAAGACGGTAGTCCATGGTAAGAGTGATTTCGCAACCACCACCAAGAGCGAAGCCATTGATCAAACAAACTTTTGGATAAGGAAGATCTTCATAGCCATTGAAGATTTTATTGATGCTTGCGATCCAGGTTTTCATTTCATCTTCAGTCTTTTTGAAGTGACTCAAGAATTCAGTAACGTCTGCGCCGAATACGAATCCGCTTGCCTTACCTGAAGTGAAGAGAAGACCACGGGCCTTTTGTTTTTTGATCACTTCAAGCATCTCACCTAGTTCTTTAAGGGCGAGAGCATTGAAGACGTTTGTTGATTGATCTTTCAGATCAAACACAACTTTTAAAATATCATTTGGGAGAGTTTCAAGGCGGAATGCCTGACCGTTAAATAACATAGATACTCCTTCATCAGAAATAGAAATATTGTACTCTGACGAAGGAGAAATATCTAAAAGAGAATACTAGAGTAGTTTGGACAAATCCTTCTTGATGTCTTCAGGCTTATCGTTCGGTGCATAGCGCTTAACCACTTGTCCTTCGCGATTCACGAGAAACTTTGTGAAGTTCCACTTAATCATTCCGGTTCCCAGAAGACCTTTCTTCTCTTGCTTCAAAAATTGATAGAGAGGAGCAGCATTGGCACCATTCACATCAATTTTGGCAAATAAAGGAAATTTAACATCGTAAGTGAGTGAGCAAAAGTTTTTGATTTCTTCGGCGTCTCCAGGTTCCTGGGCCCCGAACTGATTACAGGGGAAACCAAGTACCACCACATTGTCTTTTAGGTCTTCGAAAAGTTGTTCGAGACCCTGATATTGGGGAGTAAAACCACATTTACTGGCCACGTTTACGATCAAAAGGAATTTTCCCTTGTATTGAGAAAGGGAAACGTCCTTTCCATCAATATCTTTAACTGTGAAATCGAAAACAGATTGTGCCATATGAACTCCTTTCTTGTTAAAGCTTATGCCCTCGATTAGGATTTGGATAGTTTACACATTAAAGAATCTGACAAAAAAAGTTCTATGAGTACGAGAAGAAACGGAAATCCTAATCGCTGTCCCAAATGTCGAATCAATCAAGAGCTCTGCGTTTGCGAACATCTGACACCCTTTGATATTGCCAGTCATGTTTCTTTGGTGGTTCATGTTCGTGAGTTAAAACTCACTTCGAATACTGCTCAATTTGGACCTCTAATGCTGCCTGAGAAGGCAAAGATTGATATTCGCGGAAGAGTGTTTGAGACCTTTGATGCTAAGCCGATCCTCGAGCGTCCTGGACGCCCTTTGTTTTTATATCCACATGATGATGCTCTAGAACTCAACGATGACTTTAAAACAAAATACCCTGGCCCCTATAATCTTATTATCCCTGACGGTAATTGGCAGCAGGCCCGTAAGGTAAGGCAGCGCGAAGAAGGTTTTAAAAACCTCATGGCAGTGAAACTTCCTCCGGGGATCACATCTCAATATGGTCTAAGAAAGGCCCAGCATGCGGAATGGGTTTGTACCTATGAGGCCATGGCCCATGCTCTTGGTGTGCTAGAAGGTCCGCATGTCACTGAGAAGCTCATGACTTTTTTTAGGAAGTGGGTGAGACAGACTGAAAGAGCTCGCGCTGGGGAGTTTAATTCTCGTGGGATAAAAATTGATGCCGGCGAATAGTCGCTCGATTTGTACCTTTCCTTTATTCACTCTTTTGGCAAAGGTAATAGTGAGGGACCTCATTCCTTTTGTGACCCATATGCGCTCCTTGAAAGAGGCATATATAAAACATGAATCTTCTAGTTAGGAGTCATGGAAACATGCGTAGGTTAGATTTTGCTAAAAAGAAGGGGCGCACCCGAAGGCAGACCCCTTGTGAAAATTTTAAGCGGCAAGAATATCGATCTTCTGATTCTCAATATGATTCTTAAGCATATCCAGGGCCTCAGCGTGAAGCTGACAAATACGGCCTTCAGATAGATTCACAACTTTTGAGATCTCAAAGAAGTTTAAGTCCTCAAAGTATTTCAACGTCACAATCAATCTCATCGTGCGAGGAAGTTCATCCATCACCACTGAGAGAGTTTTCTTTAACGAGTAGTTTTCAAACTCAGAGTTTTCTAGATTACCTTTCGAAACTGTTTCACCTTCCACATACTGCTTAATCGTGTCACCGCTCTCGTATTGCTCAAGGCGGATCATGTCTTTTGATTTAAAAGGCAGAACGTTCGACATCTCAAGAGAAGTAGGAGCGCGACCCAGTTCTTCAGTCAGATTGTTTTTTGCTCTCTTATATTTTTTCTGCTTATTACGCTCAGAACGGGTCATCCAGTCCTGTTTACGTAGCTCATCAATAATTTCCCCACGGATTCTGAACTCAGCGTAGGTTTTAAATTGATTTTGCTTATCTTTCTTATACTTATTCATGGCATCTATAAGCCCGATAATTCCCACCATCACTAAGTCCTCAAATTCTAAGACCTGGTGATATTGATAGTGATAGTGCTTGGCCCAGTAGCGGATGGTGGGCATGAAATTTTTTATGATTTCCTGCCGAGAAGTCTCTTGGGGATTTAGTTTTGGTTCCACAGATGCCTCCGATGAAGTGAGGTCATTGTGCCACAGTATCAGTCGGTTATTATGTGGTCGTTTAGTTTCAACTAGTTAATCCCTTCTCAGAGATTCTTCTTCTCTCTGTCGTTGCCACCTATTCTTGGCAAGTTTCCCTTTGTTTTTAGTCCAATTGCTCCGATATGCCTTATGGAACAAGTACTTAGGACATTTTTAAAAGATGATTAACAGGAACTCTCACTCCTTTATTCTTTGTCTTTTCCTTCTGGTGGCCAGCTGCCGGAATATGATCGAAGTCAATGGAGTGGATGAAAAAGCAGATATCAAGGTGGAGTACCAGGGAATAGAAAATGTTGTCCCTTCCGCTCTCATCACAAACTACCCGGTGAAGGGAAGTTGTCCTTCTATTAAAAGTAATATTGATATCACTCTTGCCGGAAACTCTCAGTCAGTCCCTTGTACATCAAAAAGATTCGAAGCTTTCTTCAACTTATCAGCAGAGAGCGATGGCCCTCTTGAGGTGACTCTTAAAGCTCAATCAGGTGACAAACAAATTTCTAAAAGTGTGACCTTGATAAAAGACACACAAGCTCCGCTTGGAACACTTTCCACATCAGGAATGGGCGCCAGTCTTAGTGGAGACTCTTCACCTCGGATGTTAACGGTCAGTTCGGTTGATACAGATTTCTTTCAATTAAAAAGAAAAGTGATCACTAGTGGCGTATGCGCCGGTCAAGATTTTAGCTCTTCTCCCGTTGAATATCTTTCACCTCTTCCCATGGCAACCACTGTGACTCCAAATGCGTCCAACAAGGTCTGTCTTATTGGTGGGGACAAGGCCGGGAATTGGTCTTCAGCAGTCTTTGAATCTGCCCAGATTTTTGTAGATACCCTTGCTCCTCAATTGTCCTTCTCTCCATCATCTTTCGATGGTGCCTCTTCAACCAGTAAGATGATCAGTTGGTATGTGACTGAAAAAAATCCAAGTGCTACTGAGCAGATGATTTTAGAGTTCTCTCAAGATGGGTCGACTGGTTGGACGGTGTTAGATCAAAGAATCGTAGGGCCCGGTGAACTCTCAAATCAAAACTACACTTACAATTGGAGCATTCCTAATATCACGACGGGGAATGGAAAGCTTCGCCTCACGCTCAAAGATGGAGCGGGACTTGAGCGCATTATTTTAAGTAATGCTGTTATTGATAATCTAGCTCCCACATTAAATTCGATGGTACTTGCCAATGGCGCGGACAATATCGGTCTACCATCTGTTCCTGTTCTCCTTTCAGTGACTCCTTCTCTTTCGAGGATCACCGAGATGAGACTCTCGGAGGACAGTGGATTTGCCGGCGCCTCTTGGATTCCTTATAGCGCGGGCCAGTTTAGTTTTGCCTTATCACAAATTGCCGGACCCAAAACCGTCTATGCTCAGGTAAGAAGTGCGGCGGGGTTTGAAAGTAACGTTGTGAGTGATTCCGCCACACTGGATTTTGGTTCCCCGCCAGATATTAAAATTCTCACTCCAGAAAACACCATGACCTATGCTCCTGGTGCAAACATGACAATCAGTTGGGAATGTACTTCGGCAAGTAGTGCGGGACTTGCGACTGTTCCGATTAAAAGAATTGATTATACGGCCGACGATGGAATTAATTACTTTCCCATCGCCACTGAGCTGACTAATAATTTAGGGCCCACTACTGGCTCTTATGTCTGGAGTGTTCCTTCCGTCACACCTAATGGACAAACCATTACAGTCACGACTCCTTTAAGAATCAATGTCACCTGTGCTTCGGCCGCAGGCGTGGTTTCCAGTGGGGCCTCACAAATTTTAAATAGCGCTTGGAAAATTATTGCAGGGGAGCCGGGTAACATTGATAACAATGTTCACGCCAATGCTGCGTCTTTTTCCCATTACGCCCTTCATGGAGATTCGAACAATATTCTGTATTACACCAGAAAACATGCCCTGATGAAAATTGATCCGGTGACAGGTCTTGTTTCAAGATGGCTCGGTAGTATTGAGAATCGGGGATGTGATCTTGCCTCAGGAGATGTGGGAAGTTTAGATACGCCAGAGATTTTAGACATCACAAATGATGAAATGCTCATTTACTCTGCTTTTTGCCAAAAATTATTTAAGGTAAGAATTTCTGATAAGGCGCTTTTGTGGTCACGTCCTATTTTGATGACCATGCATCGAACCTATGTGAAGACCGGGCATCTTATTTATTATTACGACTATGGCATTTATCTTCTGGATTTAAATTCAATCACTAGCACCTCTCAAAGATTGATTGGTACACCCGGATCTTGTGGAACACTTGGAGCTATTGACTCAGATGCATCACTTTCTCCTTTGACCTGCCCAACTATTGACGTTTATTACCCGGTGATTACTCCTGATTTAAATAAAGTTTGGATCATTTTTAAGGGCACGGATTTTATTCAACTTGAAAAAGACACCGGGGGAGTCTATCGAATCAAACCATCTACTCTCAATGTGGCGACTCCAGTTGTGAGATGTGTACACACGAGTTTTGATGATACAAAATTTTATTGTAAGGCCACTACTCCAGGAAATACCTCAAGGCTCATTAATTATTTTGATTTCGTGAATGGCACTGTCTCACCAAGCTATGGACTTAATACATATGCTCTCTCTACTTCAAATCAGCTCCACATAGGTGCAGGTGTGAACTCCGTTTACGTTCTCTCCACAACGAATGAAGTGTTTGAAATAAAACTTATTAGTAATAGTTTTCAACAGCAGAAGATCGCCGGTAAGGCCTTCCATTCTTATGGAAATGGAACCGATGTCACTAAAACTGCCTTTACAGATATTTCTTCTTTTGTTTATGACGATGTCTTCAATTATATTTATGTTCGAGGTGCTCAGCATATTCGTCGTCTTCACGTGGATGATACTGACCCGCTTGACCCGAAAATTGATAGAGTAGAAACTGCTCTCAATTCGACCCATATTCCTAATAGTATCCCAAATTTCGGTCTTGCTGTTTCTATTAACGGACAGGTCCTTGCCAATACTAAGCAAAGTGGAACCAGTTTGACCTGGATGGGAGTAGACCTCACGACTTGGAACGCTGGTGCTGAAACAGTTGGTGCCTGGACAACAAATTTTTATTGGACTCCCTCTGGTCCTAGTACCTATCCGGCCTTGGGAGAAAGTTTCACAAACCCTAGTACTCACGCCCTTAATAGAACTGTCACGAACTCCATGGGCACCTTTGTTCCAAATGGTAAGTTCTATTTTCCAGCTACTCGTGACATTTTAGAAACACAGGATCTTTGGATTTTTGAATCAGATGGACCTAATGTGAAATCCGTGGCCGGTGCGGATGGTTCAATTGGGTATGAGAGTGGCTCTCACGGCCAGCTTGCTCTTGGACAGAGACTTACTCGTATTAATGGAATTCAAACCGATACAAATGGTGATCTTCTTATTTTTGATAGCTCGAGGCTCAGAAGAATTTCCGTTACGACTGAATCAATCGCCCCAAAAATTTATAACGAAATAGATTTTACGACATTTACTGGATACCCGGGTGATTTAAAGTGGAGTCACGCTTATTACGATGAAAGCACAGGCTGGAGTTACTTTGCCATTCATGAAAATCAAGCAACCGGACAGGCGGCCAAGATCTATGCCGCCCGACAAGCAGAGGGATTTGAGGAAATTCCACTCGATGGTCTATTGATTCGAGGAGTTCGCGAGCGGGACATTTTCTTACAAAAGTCTCCATTGGGACTCATGCTTCTTGATACCAACAAGAAGCGAATCTTAGGAACCTCTCTCAAATCACCTTAGTTCGCTGCTAATTCTAATTCTGCTTCTTCACAAAGAGCTTCTGGAGAAGCGAGCCATTCTACATACTCGTCATACTCCATGATCTCATCTCTGAAAATGACCACGCGCCAATTGGCCTGGCTTTGATCCAGAGATTCAATGTGTTCAGTGTCGAGTAGTTTTTCCTGGATAGAAGAAGGTAGAGAGGAGAAAGATACTTGCCCTTCAAGCCGAAGAATCTTTTTACTTTTCATGAGGTAGTAATGTGGATTCAAGGTTCACCCTCCTGGTGATGAGCGAGGAATAATTCTTTTATTCCCTTCTTAAAAAGATGGTTTCATGGAAAACAGGACTTCACAATAGTCAGCTTTCATTTTTTTTATGAAAGTTTCTTACCAGAGGGAAAAATTACATATTTCCGTATTCAGTACTCAACTTTATGCCCCCATGGCACCGCCAGTTTGGCCCTTCCAGTAGCTCTGTGGCCCCGACAAATAAAGTCGCACCAATCAAGTTGTGGAATCTCCGTAAAACTGAACTTGGCACGGTTCCTGCTCATAGGTATTCCGAGTAGAGAGTAGCCCGCCAGGAAGGTAGGTCGCTTGAAGTTCAAGATGAACGGAAAACAAATATAAGTCTCACGGAAAATGAGCGATGTGTGTCCATGGTTGGGGCCCCATCTGGTTCAAGGACGAACCACTTTTTATCAAGAGAAGGAGTCACTTATGGGCGAGGAGATGTTAGTACTAGGGATTGGTATTATCAGTCTTTCGACTGTGAGTTTCTCACTGATCTTCGCAAAGATGATGAACAAGAGGAAGTAAACCCCTAATTACTTTCTCTTCCCTTTAAGACCCCGGAAATCCGGGGTCTTTTTATTTTACATGGTCGGTTGCCTCAAAGCTTTACCCGCCATATAAACCGGCCATGAAAAAACTCTCACTTTTTCTACTCACAGTCTTATCCATCAACCTTTACGCCAAAGATCCTGAACCGGCGAAGCTTCGTTATTCTGAAGACTTTATTCTAGAGCAGGTCTTAAAGCTCAAGAACTGGGACCGTCGTCCCGAGGTTCCGGTGCCGGAGTATCACTTTGAGAGCCAGACTCCCTTAAAGTTTTTCCAGGACATGATTGAAGAGCAGTGGGGAATGCGTCCAGATCGCATTACCAACGCTTTTGCCGTGAAACACAACCTTGTCTTCATTAGCGACGATGCCGCTTATTATGAGCGTACAGGACGCTGTATGGACGATTCTGTGGCCCATGAGCTGACTCATTACCTTCAAGCTAAATATAAGGGCTGGGACCTGAACGATGATAGTCTCGAATGGGACGCCATTGATATTCAGACCCAGTTTCGCGAAAAGTTCTGTAAATAACACCACCAGTGCCAGTGTGACCTCTCACACTGGTGCCATCTTTCCCTCTCGGCACCACTTAAATACCTGATTGTTCATCAATGCAAAGTTGGCACGATTCCTGCTCTATAGATTTACAACAGAGACGCTAGGATGGTGACTCTAAAGGGAATTCACGGAATGAAGAAGTGCCAAACAAGGAGAATATCAAATGGAAATGATGGTTGTTTTAGGCGTGATGATGATGGCAGCAAGTTTACTTCTTCAGCGAGCGTCGTACAGAAAAGTGAAAGTAGTAGTAAAATAAGAGGGCCCCCCAAGGGGCCCTCGTTGCATTAGAGGATGGATTCAAAAACTTTATTCAAAATGGATTCGTGAGTTTCTTCTGAAAAATACCTCGTGTTCTCACTCCCACAAGGCATAGCAAACAATCTCGACTGCGCTGAAAAATTCTTCTTATTCACACAAGCATGTTTATCTAGTTCACAAGACGTATTCACCCAGTGGTGACAGCCATTAAGTTGGAAGTGCTTAAGCTTCTTAAAGGCACCCATTCCAATTTCAATCGTGGTTGATCCAACGAACGGGATTCCAAAGACCGCAGTTGAAGGAGCGTCGTAACCAAAAATAGGGGAGGCGATGGTATGAAGTTCAACATTTTCATCTTGTAATTCATCATGAGCAAATAGAGAAATGACTCCGCCAGCGGAGTAACCTATGAGAGTCACTTGAGGTGCCTCTTGTAGAATGACCTTAATGGCATTTACTAGAAGAGTTTGATTCTCATTGAGAGTCCTAAATTTGTCCCACTTATAAAAATAAACGTTCTTTTCTAGCTCAATAAGTTTAGCAATAGGTCTGATCCATTCTGGTTGAGTTGGTAAGGGATCAATGCCATGGACGAGGATTAAAGGAACACCATGCCCTTCTAAGATTCTCATCATCCCTATAGGGGCCTCATGGACCTTTTTAAGGATCGTTATGGCCTTCTCTTCACTCGCAAAGAGAGAGAAGCTCAAAAGCATGAGACTCAAGAGAAGAATAGTTTTCATGAGATGATTTTAGCTGGATCGTATTGAAACTGATGGGAGCAGGGAGAGTTTATAGTGGATGCCTAAGAAATAGACACCTAATCGGGTCTCCATCACATTTGTTGAAGTCCTTGAAAGTTCTTTTCTGAAACTCCCCCCCATTCTCACGCTCTTAAACCTCCTCAAGATCCCGGGAAATGTGTGACATATGCCCTTTTCCAAATGAGGAGAGGCAATATGACTCAGTTAAAACTCAACATCTATAAAGGCACTCGAGGCGGAAGGCGTCCGGGATCTGGCCGCAAAAGAATTCATTCTAGAGGAGTCGCTCATAGGACCCGGGAAAAAGTGAATGGGAAAACTCCTCTTCATATTAACTTCAGGGTGAAGACCTCCATAAGAAACAAGGAGTGTCTTAAGATTTTGAAAAAGGCGATTAAGAATGCCAGGTCTCAAGGGATTAGAATCCTTCATTTTTCACTCGAGTCCAATCATGTCCACCTCATCATCGAGGCCACTTCCAATCAGATTCTCACCAAGGGCATGAGATCCTTCACCATCACTTTTGCCAAAGGGATAAATAAGGGGAGAATTCAATTCGAAAGATACCATTTGCATGTACTGAAGACCCTGAGAGAAACTAGGAATGCCATTCATTATGTGCTTTTTAATCATCAAAAACACACCGGTTTGAAAACGGCATATGTCTCGACCTATTCAAGCTTAGGAGTGATCAAGAATTTAAAAGAGCTGGCAAAAGAAATGAGGATGACGGTGGTTTTACGAGGGATTCCAGACTTAAATTTCTTGGATGACCCTCGGAGCTGGTTGGCCAAAAAGAGTTTGAATCTCCAACTCATTTGTTAGAGATTCCACCTAATCAACGGCAATGACTTTTATGTTCTTTGCTTTCAGAAGCTTAGTGAAGACTCCGTCACCTTCGATTAGTTTGCCTGAGAAAGTTCCGTCGTAAATCTGGCCCGCCCCACACATCGGGGAACGTGACTTTAGATAAGCTTCTGTGGCGCCGGTGAGTTCTGCCATCTTAAGAGCTTGTTGGGCCCCTAGTTCGTATTCGGCCGTCACATCGGTGCCGGTCTTTGAGATGATTTTATTTCCGATTTGTTCCGCTGGAGTGCGGGGAGTGGGAAGTCCTCCCATTTGTTCCGGACAGACTGCAATCGCTTCGCCTTTTTCAACCATTACACGGATTTCTTCGCGCTCTTTTGAAGCGCAGTCGAAGCGACATTGGAATCCAGCAAGGCAGGCAGAAACGATTTTTTTAGTCATAGGCTAGCGTCAGTTAAAATGTCCTCATAAAACGCACCATACTTCTTCGTTGGGTGCCAGAGGTGAATTTCTAAAATCCAGGCATTGGGTACCACTTCTTCCTGAACCTCGCCAAGACCGCCTTTATAAAATACATGGTGAGGGAAATCCCCAATGCGGTGACCGTCTTGATCTGCATTCAGAATAAATCCGTGTGTTTCCGCGCTTCTTTTAGCGAATTCATAGAGAGGAGTGCCCCCTTGGCGGGTCTTTTTCCATTGTTCGGTCACATCAATGAACACTTTCTTTTGAGCATCACAGATGCGCTTATATTCATCATTAGAACCAATGAAAAAAGTTTCACCGTAATCCGCTTCATGGCCATCGACTACAGGACCAATATCAATGAAGAATATGTCGTCTTCTTTAAGCGTATAAGGTTCAGAAATGTCCTTGAAGTTACAGATGGTGTTTGGTCCCATTCTAAGCTTCGCTGGATGCCACTGTCTTTCCACCGGATACTTCTGACAAAGTTCCTTGTAGAGGCGATGTGCATCTTCCTCGGTCATACCAGGTTTCAAAAGCGAGGCAAGCTCATAAGCAATGTCTCGGGCCACATTGCGGGCCCGAAACAATTTTTCAACGTTAAATTTTTCGCCGAAAGACTGAAGGCCCATTAAACCGCGGCCTTCACAAGCTCAGAAGCGCGCTTACCATCGAAGCGACCTTTGATTTGAGGTTGAAGTTCTTTCATGATGGCGCCCATGTCTTTGGCACCTTTCGCTTTGATGTCGTTGATAAGAGCAACAACTTCGGCCTCAGACATGGCCTGTGGAAGATAAGCTTTAAGTACGTCCAACTCTTTTAAAATTTTATCATGGGCTTCTGTTCCCGCTTGATACATCTCAAGAGAGTCAGAAAGGCGTTTTGCGTGAGCAACGGTCACAGAAAGTTCATCAGTCGGCTTGGCCGCTGTATTGTTCTTAATGTACTCGGCCTTAAGCATACGAAGAGCATCCAGACGCTCTTGTTGTTTTGCTTTCATGGCCTCTTTAATGTCGTTATTTACTTGTTCCATTAGTGTCATAAATCACTCCTATCGTTTCATATTTTCCATGTGTAATTCTAAAGTCATATCTTTGTGCGTGCGAAGAAACTGGAAGAGGCCCTGAAGTTCATCAATTGATTTTGATTCAAGACGATACTTCTCATCCATATATTGGGACTTGCCTTTGAAACCAGATTCTTTGATCAGACGGTTCATCAGCTTCTGAGCGTCTTTATCAAAACCGCTGGTCAAAGAAAGAGTCATCTTCTTGTTCTTAGTTCCCCAAGGAAGAATTTCTGATTCTTTCATTCCGCGGAAACCAATTCCACGTTTTCCCATATTAGTGCGAAGGATATCCAACACCGCACGAACCTTCATTTCGTCTTCGGCACGGATCTCTATCACTTTTTCTTTCTCTTTGTATTCGGCAGCTGCTTCTGAGCCTTTAAAATCAAAGCGGCCCGCGATCACTTTTTCCGTATTCTTAAGAGCGTTGTTTAGCTCCATCTCATCAATTTTTGAAACTAAGTCAAATGATGCCATAAAATCCTCTTATCTAATTTGTCCGGTTCCTTTCACTAGGAACCTTGTTGTTGTCATTTCTTTTGCGCCCATGGGGCCATAGGCATGAAGCTTTGAAGTTGAAATACCCAGTTCAGCTCCAAGTCCAAGTTCTCCACCATCATTAAAACGAGTGGAAGCGTTTACCACCATGGCCGAAGCATCCAGAGTATTCAAAAACTCTTCAATGACTTTTGGGTCTTGGGCCAGGACCGCTTCTGTGTGATGAGACGTATGTTTTTGAATGTGAGCAATCGCCTCAGAGTAATCATTCACGATTTTGACTGAAATAATGTTCGCGAGATACTCAGTATCAAAGTCTTTATCTGTTGCGGCCTTTACTTTCAAATGGAGCTTTTGGGCCTTCTCGCAACCACGAACTTCAACCCCGGCATCAACCAAAGCAGCAATCACTTCTTTGTTCTGAGGGTAGTTAGCGTGAAGAAGGAGAGTCTCAGTGGCATTACAGGCCGAAGGGCGTTGTACTTTGGCATTCAATACAATTGGAATCACTCGAGACTGGTCCGCGTCTTCATTCACAAACGTGTGACAAAGACCTTTATCGTGGGCCACTACTGGCATGGTGGCATTGGCGCGAACGTGATTGATTAAACCACTGCCGCCTCTTGGAACCATGAGGTCAATATACTCATGAAGTTTTAAAAGTTCCGCCACGTCCTCGCGTGTTTCAATGAGAGACACTGAACCCTGAGGAAGAATGCGTTGGATGGCCTCATTCAAAATTTCAAACAGAACACGATTGGAAAAATGGGCCTCTTTTCCGCCCTTAAGAATAATGGCGTTGCCTGACTTAATGGCGAGAACCGCTCCATCTACCACAACATTCGGACGAGATTCAAAAATCATTCCGATTACACCCAGAGGGATTCTTTGTTTTTGGATCGTGAGACCATTTGGTCTCTTGTATTCTTCAACGATAGTGCCTACAACTTGAACTTGATCGGCAACGTCTCGGCACATTTTTGAAAGATCAGTGATGGCCTTCTCAGTTAGCACCATACGTGCAACCAGTGCTTCACCAAGATTGTTCTTCTTGGCCTCATCCAGATCTTTTTTATTTTCATTAAGAATGCGTTCAGTATTTTTTGTGAGTGCCACTGCGATTGCTTCCAGGGCCATGAGGCGTTGCTCTTCTGGCAGTGATTGAAGAGTTAAGGTGGCAGATTTCGCAATTTTCGCAATTTCAAGAACGCTCATAATGATCCTCGTGAAGGAAAGATTTTAGCTCTAAAAGAACTATCTGAATATGTTTCTGATAAGTGCTGCTCTAGGTCAGCGCTAGTGATCAGTCTTAATTAAGAGATTGTCTTTGTGGATAGCGACTTTAGAGGGGGCGTTTTCAATCAAAGTGCCAATTTCCCCCGATTTTTTTCCCTTAACCAGTTCCATTTCCTTAAAATCAAACTCTGAAATGCCGACGGCAATGGTCTTGTTCTTATGTTTGACTTGAATCACGTCACCGCGCTTAAACACTCCGTGAACTTTTTTGATCCCAATGGGAAGGAGGGAGGTAGTACTTTTTTGTAATGCGAGTGAACAACCTTCATCCACCACGATCCAGGCGTCGTTTTTTACCACGGTTGATAACCAAGTTTTGCGACGAGAAGTTTGTTTCTCCGGATTTCCTTTAAAGAGCGTTCCACCCTTGCGTTCCAGAAGACGAGTGAGGGGATTTTCAATCAAAAACGTTCCGATGATGACATCCACACCAATCGGAGTGAGTTTTCTCACCGCCTTGATTTTAGTGTCCATGCCACCACGGCCCACCGAAGTTTTGGCCGCAAACTTTACACCCGAGAAGTCGTCTTTAAAGTCCACTTCATCAAAGCGTTTGGCATCAGCTTCTTTTGGGTTCTTGTTGAATAGTCCATCGGCCTCAGTTAAGAGAATGAGTTTCTCTGCATCAGTGGCCTCGGTGATCATTACCGCCAGCTGATCGTTATCACCCACCGTGATTTCTTCATAAGAAACGGTGTCGTTTTCATTTACGATCGGAAGGATATCATTTTCGATCAAACGGTTGATGGTGTTACGAATATTTAAGAAACGTTTGCGCTCTTTGAAGTCTTCGTGAGTCACGAGAATTTGGGCGCAATGGGATTTGTGATGAGTGAGAGCGTCTACATAGGCCTTCATCAGAAGAGGCTGGCCGATGGCCGCGGCCGCTTGTTGAAAAGAGATCATCATCTTCTTTTCTTCGGGCCGCTTCACAAAACTTCTGCCGGAATTAATCGCACCAGAACTCACAAGAATCGGTGCGTAGCCTTTAGTCTTTAAATGTTGAAGCTCGTTAACAATTGCTTCAATTTTAGAATAAGAAACACCACCGGTTTCGTCTGTTACTGCGAGAGAACCAACTTTAATGACAACTCTTGTTTTCATGCTTAAATGTTAGAGCAAAACAGAAAAATAAGGTATGGAAAATTCCATTCATCTAAGAGTTCAGGTGATTTATAATTGAAGGTCAAACCAAGGAGTTTTTATGGAACCGACTCCACAACCAAATACCCCTCAAGAACCAGTTAAACAGCCACCAATTGAAGTTGATACTGGTGGGTTACATGGTAAACCCGATTTTGATTATTCACCTTCAACACCTCAGGAACCTATAACACCTGATCCAGGACCTGAGCGCCAGCAACCAACTGAGCCAGATGTTGAACCGGGTAGAGAGCATTAAATGACTCACAGTCGGCCGGTGTCACTTCGTACATTTTAGTTTCATAGTGACACCGGTTTTCTAATATCGTCTGAGATCTTTTCATTCTCCTCGACAGAAAAATTTGCCTGTTAGAAATTAGTTTTAAGATAACCGTGCAAAGGAGAATGGCATGCAGAATCTAAAAATAGTTCTAGTGGCGCTTTGTTTTCTTACTCTCACAGTGCTAAATGCACAGGCCCAAGTGAGACGCGGTCCTCGATATAATCCACCTCGCCCTTACCCTGACTACCGTCCAACTCCAGCTCCTTATCCAACTCCATATCCATCACCATATCCTGACTACAGGCCAGTGCCGGATGTTCGTGGGCGGGTTTCTTGTTCGGCCAGTGATACTGGTTGGGAAGAGCATTGGAGTGGCCACTCAAGCTGTGGTTCGTGTCTTCAAGAGCACGGCAGTTGCACAGAGAAGTGTTATGAAGAACGTGAGATTTGTGATGTTCAGGGAACTGATTACTCTGGCAGAACGATGACATTCTCGGCCCGTGGGCCGGATCGTTGGTCGGCCGAATCAGAGGCCCGTCGTCAGTGTGAATGGAGTCGTGACATGAGATCGTGTGTTGTGACCTCTTGTCGCTCTGATAACTTGCTTATTTCTTCTAGGTCTTGCCGCTAAAAGCAATAAAGCACTTATTGTGAATATTTTATTAAAATTTTAAGAAATTACTAAAAAATACCGAAAGTATCCTTCAAGACATTGCTCTTGGAGGATACTTTTGTGTGGAAGTGTTTTTTAGTTTTAAGTCTTCTGGTCTTTGCTTCTTGTGAAGGGAACATAAGGACCAATGCAAATACTGGAAATGAAGAACCTCCTGTAAATCCCCCAGGTGTTGGTTACCAATTAGATGCCACACTAGCGGAAATTCAGGCGCTTGATCCGAGTGCAGTTGTTGCACTTACCATGAGTAATAATAATCAGACAGCAAGCTTAACTTGGATTGGTGCAGGCCAAGGTGGGGCCGCTGCTCCCGCAAATTTTATGACAACTCCTCAAACGCTGGACCTTTCGTCAGGGAAAAAGGCCTTTGAGTGTGAATATTCTATGCCCGCTGGTTTGGTTTCAGGTTATTCAGTCCCTAATGGAACGATAAGATCTGGTACGCATAGTTGTTTGATCTATACGCCACCCTTTACTCCTGTCTTTATGGCCGAGATTAGATGGGGGAATGATGGCACATATGATGTAAAAATTTATAATGGAAGTTTCATAGAAATTTATGATGAAGAAAATGTTTCTTATCAGAATCTTCCATCAAAAATAGGTTTTGAATTTAATGCTACAACACAGACTGTGAGTATTTACATTAACAACGTCAAAAAAGTGCTTAGTGATGATAGCTATACACCTCAGGAAGTTGGGATTATGTTGGCCTTGAGTGAATCAGCAGATCAAGCGCATATCCAAAATGCTGGGAAAGTATCAACTCTACGACTGATAACAACTGCTGGGGATATGACGACGAATTTTAGTTCAGGTACAACGGATCCTTTCGGAGATCCTTTATAAAAGGCGGGCACTGGTCCCGCCTTGGTATTTTAGAAAGTCATTTCAGGAACATTGGCCGGAATCACTAACTCAGCCTCAGTTAGCTTTTTAATTTCTTCAACCGTTACACCCGGAGCTCTCTCAAGAAGATGGAATTTTCCGTCTTCAAGTCGAAGAACCGCGAGATCCGTCACAACCAGTTTCACACAGTTCACACCCGTAAGTGGGAGTGAGCATTTTTTGAGAATTTTTGATTCACCAGTTTTAGAAGCGTGAGACATGGCAACGATGATGTTTTCTGCACCGGCCACGAGATCCATCGCTCCGCCCATACCTTTAACTAATTTTCCTGGAATCATCCAAGAAGCAAGAGCACCGGTAGAGTCCACTTCGAAAGCACCAAGGACAGTCAAGTCAACGTGACCACCACGAATCATGGCGAATGAATCGGCCGATGAAAAGAAAGCGGCACCTTTAATCACTGTCACTGTTTGCTTACCAGCATTGATGAGATCTGGATCAATCGTTTCTTCAGTCGGGAATTCACCCATACCAAGAATGCCGTTCTCAGATTGGAACATCACTTCCATACCTTTCGGAATGTAGTTGGCCACCAGAGTAGGGATACCGATACCAAGGTTTACATAATAACCATCACGAAGTTCTTTCGCGATTCTTTGAGCGATTTGTTCTCTTGAAAGTGCCATATGCTACGTCCTATTTTTTAATTGTTCTTTGCTCGATTCTTTTCTCAAACTTGCCCACGATCAGACGATCAACATAGATGCCTGGAACGTGAATAAAATTTGGATCAAGCTCGCCTGGTTCAACAATCTCTTCCACTTCGGCCACTGTGATTTTTCCAGCAGTCGCAATCATGGGATTGAAGTTCGCGGCAGTTTTTCTAAAAATAAGGTTCCCGTATTTATCGGCCTTCCAAGCTTTTACCAGAGCGAAATCTGCTTTCGGGAAAGCAGGTTCAAGGATATATGGGCGACCGTTAAACATTTTAACGTCTTTTCCTTCCGCAACTTGTGTCCCGTAGCCAGTGGCCGTGAAGAATCCTGGAATCCCTGCACCTGCGGCACGGATTTTTTCAGCAAGTGTTCCTTGCGGAGTAAGTTCAAGTTCAAGCTCGCCACTTAGCACTTGTTTTTCAAACAGGGCGTTTTCACCCACATAGGAAGAGTACATTTTCTTAACTTGTTTTTTCTCAAGAAGGATCCCAAGGCCAAAGCCATCAACGCCGGCGTTATTTGAAGCGATGGTCAGACCTTTAACACCTAGGTCGTGAACTTTTTGAATGAGGTTTTCTGGAATCCCGCAAAGGCCAAAACCACCCACCATGAGAAACATATTGTCTTTGAGACCTGAGAGGGCCTCATCGTAAGTCTTAACGACTTTATTGAATCCAGACATTGGAACTCCTTTAGAGAATAGAGGCTCAAAGGGTACCGCTAAGGGGTGAATTTGTGAAGGAATTAGAGGGAGAGTGCAATGCGGCACCGTTGCCAGTGCCGCAGAGATATTTAGAAATCTAGAACTTTATCAACTAGTTCAGGGTGATCAACGAAAGGGTTACGCACTTTTTGGTATTTTGCGATCATTTCGTGACGACGAGTCTCAGCTGGGTCAACTGGATCTTGTTTGTGCCACTGACGAAGAACTCTTTCTTCAGAGCTGCTGATCCCCAGGTTGTAGTGAAGTGCGAAGTAGAAAAGAGCGCGAGCTACGTTTCCACGGTGTACTGGAGGTGGAGTGTAAGCGCCGTCTTGGCCATCTACGATACCGAAAGCGCTGAAGCGACAGCCTTCGCCGCCCATTTCATTTTTACCAGCTTCAACGATACCGAATGGTGAGTTACCACGAACTGAGTTTGCTTGAGAATCAGACAGGTACAAATGGTGCATATCTGATTTTTGCATATCACGAGGGAAGTTTCCGTTGAAACGGCTTTGAGGCCATGTGTGCTCGATATTTACTTGAGCATGCATTTGAGAAACTTCGTTTAGGTTTGTGAAGTAGAATTTCTTTCCACAGTAAACGTCTCTTACGAAAGTGCCGTTAGCATCACGAAGGATATCAAGTTCACCGAACATGATTTTGCGGGCCTTATCGTAGCCAACAGAGATGTGACGGTAACAACGTCCACGGCATTCAGATGTGATCACATCATATTTACCAGGAGTCGAGTGGTGGTTTTCGTTGAAGATCTTCAAGAAAACAGAGCGGTCGAAAGTTTTAGTCGAGGCCACACGGTAGAATTCTTCACCGTAGTAGGCCCAATGGCCGTTTGGAAGACGTTGGTTTTCCTGAGCGAAAACCGTTGTGGCCAGCATGGCCAAGAGAATGAGAGCTAAACCTTTCATGCAAATCCTTGGTTTGGTTTTATGAATTTTTTTGAAAAGCCTAGGATAGTTGATCTTAATTGTCACATAATTTTTACTAATACTTCATCTTAACGTTATCTAGACATAGAAGAATTAAATATCAGAATTAAAAATAAATAACTCAGTCGTGACACGGAATGTAAAAAGTTTGATTAGAGGGTCTGATACTGGGCGTAAAAAGAGACCTTTTCGAGCGCTCTAAGAATCGCGGTATTGATCGGAAGCTTTTTTTGAATAAGTTCTGGGTCAAGAGTAGCAAGTTTTGAGGTCCAGAGAGGAAGCAGAGGAGTGTTGGGATCTTGTTCCGCGTTCTTTTCGCGGCTTAGTTGTGGTTGAGTTTCTTTGATATATTTGCAAATAGAGAGAGTGATTTTTTGGTGTTTATCAAGGGTGCCTGCCACCCCAAACATCCGGCAGATAGATGGGCGTTCCTGGTAAGAGCTGCAGTACCCTTGACCAGTTTCACCCGTTGAAACCAGTAAGAGACAGTGCTCCTGAGTTGAATTCTCTAATTTTTGAAACCATTCTTCAGTCTTGCCTTCATCATGAATTTTGAGGGCCAGGGGAAGCATCTCGAGGACTGTGGCCTCAACGTCCGGATTTAGGCAGCAACGTCCACAGCCATTTAAACAACTGAGTCCCGTACTCGTTTGGTAACTAGAGAAAGTCTCTGACATTTCTTCATAAACTTTTTGCAGATTAAAAACGAATTCTCTGATATTCATTATCAATGGCCTATTTCTATTTTGTACTGACTAATACCGATGCTGAACCACTTCTCAAAGAAGAGATTTCTCTTCGTTATCCGGAATTGAGACTGAGCTATTCTAGACCTGGATTTTTAACTTTTAAAGGGGAGAAATCTTTAGATTTTAAACCGGTCTTTGCCCGTTTAAGCGGTGAATGCCAGGGTAAGTTTAAGCAAAGCGAATTGAATTTCCCGAAATGTTGGGTCTGGAAAAGGGAAGAGTCCCTGAATATTCCGGATGAATTGAAACGCATCTCGGATGAGACCATTTATAAGATTGGCGAGAAAGTCACTTTAGTGATGATGATTGGCCCAGATGAATTCTGGGTCGGGAACTATGAGTTAAAGAGAACTCATTTTCAGACTCCAGGTGAAGTCAGCTCCATTGAAGAGCGGGAAGTTCCTTCTCGTGCCTACTATAAACTGGCCGAGGCCTTTGAGGCCTTTGACCTTCCGTTTGATCACCAGGAGCGAGTACTTGAATTAGGTTCTGCCCCGGGTGGTGCAAGCTTGTTTCTGCTTGAGCAAGACATGATTGTACTGGGAGTGGATCCGGCCGACATGGATAAGCGAGTGACAAAAAACATTAACTTTAAGCATATCCGCCGTCCTTTTGAGACCATTGTGGCAGATAACTTTAAAGAAGATGTAGATTGGATCATCAGCGACATTAATCTTCCGCCAACAGTGGTGCTAAAGGAAGTTTATCGCATGCTCACGTTTTTGAATCCTCGTGGATTGGTGCTTACGCTTAAAATGAATCAGTCAAAACATCTGGAAGTGGTGGCGAGTGTAAGAGAAGAGTTCCGTAGACGAGGCTTCAAGACGGTGGAGCTGAAATATCTTCCATCCCACCGTCAGGAAATAGCACTTATAGTCCTTCGTTCATAAACCCTTGCGGGAAGAACTGATTGTAAGGATCATGTTCTTTTTTTAGATCATGGAAAAGGTCGAGCTGATTTTTTCCATGGAAGCGCTTGATGTATTTTTGTTTCAAGAGACCAATTCCGTGCTCAGCAAATGGTGAGCCCTTCCAAGTCAGAACTTCATCATAAAGTTTTTGAATTTCCTCTAAGCACTTTGCTGATTCGTCTTTGGTCGGCATGTAGTTGAAGTGCAGATGAGCGTCTCCAAAGTGACCAAAGAGGCAATAGCGCACGCCAATCTTCGCGGCCTTGCGGTAGAACATTAGAAGATCTTCAAATTTATCCGGCGAAACCTGAACATCCGTTCCGATTTTTACCACTCCCATTTGTGAGTTCACTTCAAAGATAGCACGAGGAACACCGGCACGAACGTGGTGGAACTTGTTCTCAGCAATTTCAAAAACATTGTCGGCCGAAGTAAGAGTCAGGTTACAAAGAACATTGGCATAGATGTCTTCAAAGGCACTGCTTTTTACTTCTAAGAAGATGACATCTTGGTTGTTACCAAGTTTTTCATCTGGTTTTAGATAGTTCATGCAATTGGCGTCCAAGAGCTCGCAAGAGATAATGGCATCTCGGTGAGGTTGAACGGCATGGAAGATCTCCATATGGGCCTTAAAATCTTCTTCCCAGCGAGGAAGGAGAGTGAACACATAGGTCACAGCTTCATTATCTGTTGTTTCAATTTCAACTTCAGTCACGATTCCAAGTTGTCCCTCAGTACCGATCATCAGATCAATCGCCTTTTCAAAGCGAGGGTAAGGAGCATTCTTAAAGTTTTGATAGTGTTTAAAATCGTTCTGATAGGCCGCGAGTGCCGGAGAAGCTGATTTAAACTCTTCATTACGTTTAAGTTCTTTTTCTTCACCGTTAAAGTCCAAGTACTTTAAGCGCACCACTTGTGAGCGCATATTTCCGAAAGCAAAACATCTCTCACCTGTACAAGAGGTCGCAATTCCCGCCGTAATGAGGGCCAGTTGTTCGGTTGGTGAGGTTTTAAGATTTCTACCTTTTGAACGTAAAAACTTCTTGGCCTCTTCCCAAGATACAGCTCCCCGAAGAACCAGATTTCCGTTCTCTTTCAGTTCCATATGGGCCGGAATTTTTGAAAGATCACATAGGAAGTATTCACCATCATTCTTCCAAGGAAGAAGTGCCTCAAGCTTATCGTAAGGGATAACAGTTGAGGTTTTTGATGAGAAATAGAAGCTCGGTTGATGCGCCTTGAGGTGACGAACAAGATCTTCTTGAGAGTAAAATGTTTTAGTAATAAACGCCATATAGACTCACTTTTTAGAGTTATTTTAGCGTTTTTTTTAAGGAGAGGCCATGGAAGTTGTTGCAGTTATTGGGGCGTCCTCTGACACCACCAGATATTCATATAAAGCTATGGAAATGCTGGAAGAATATGGACATAAACCGTTACCGGTTCACCCTCGCGAAGAGGTGGTTCGAGGCCACAAAGTCACTCATAATCTTGGGGAGCTTGCCGGTCAAAAAATCGACACTGTCACGGTCTATGTGAATCCGGCGATTTCTGACAAATACGAGAAAGATCTGATTGCGGTAAAACCAAAACGCGTGATCTTTAATCCAGGTGCCGAGAATCCACGACTAGAGGCCTCTTTGAAAATGAGCGGCATTGAAGTGGAGAACGCCTGTACCCTGGTTCTTTTAAGAACAGATCAGTTTTAGTCCTTCAGACATCTGATCGGAGAGTTCTTTTGGATGTATTCTTCCAAAAGTGGCCAGTAGTTTTTGGTCTCGAGATAATCCAATTGATGGAGGATCACGCGGCCAAAAATATTGAGTAGCTTCTCCATGCCGTAAGGAACTTCGCTTGGAAGAGCGATAGAGTAGTAGCGAAGGTTTCTGATTTGTTCCCCATTGATCATGGCCGATTCAGCGGTGTGAACAGTCGGATCATAAGGCACTTCATGTCCGGCCTTATCCTGGGCCTTAATCCCATCAATCATCACTTGCAGGGCGACTTCCGATCTCGCAAGCGCATTGAGAATTTGTTTTAAAACAAAACCGGAGATTCTCGCACGGGCCACGTTCCAACCCTGATCTCCCCAACGTCTGAAGTGTGGGAAGTTATCAACGATGTCGCCGTAGGTGATAGGCCCAGCAGGAATTTGTTCCCCTTGGAACACATCAAACTGAAGACCTAATTCTGTTTTGGCCGCCTCTCTTGTCAGGCGGGCAATGTGGCGAGACCAACAAGTTCTCGTTTGAGAATCCTGGCCGTTAAAATTACCGCTTAAAGTGATATCTGAGAAACCAATGACCTCGTCCCAGTTGCGACCGAAGTATTGTTCGCGATTCATATAGGCCGTGCCGACAAATTCTTTCATGATTTCGTCTTGAGGCATGTCTTTAAAGATATTAATCATCTTGTAGTCGAGAATTTCGGCCTCTCCTTTCCCTTTGATGTCTAGAATCATTGAGCCCACATAACCAGAGTGAGCACCCGCTTGAAGAATCGGAATCAAACGTCCATTTAAGTTTTTCGTCAGTTCAGGTTTTCCCAGGCGAATATGAGAGTGACCACCTACAACGAGATCAAGAGTGCGGGTGTTTTCCACAAGTTTAATATCATGCTCTAGACCAATGTGAGTGAGACCAATTAAAAAATCCACACCGTCTTTAACCGCTTTGTTCGCTTGCTTCACACCTGTTTTATGAGGATTTGCGATCCATCCCAGAGGACGGATAGGATACATATAGTGAATCTCATTCGTGGTGAGACCAAAAATACGGACCTTTAAACCATCGAGATTGTAATCGACATAATCTGGCATGAGATTCGAGAGACCCATCCAGCGTTTGCCTTTTAGATTTGCTGAGAGAATTTTTGCTTTAAGTTTGGCGTCTCTGATTTGATTGCGAAGTTCTTTTCCACCCAGAATAAAATCGTGGTTCCCAAGAACAGTGATATCAACTCCCAACATATCAAGTGCACGGAGTGAATCCACTCCTTGATTTGAAAAATAAAAGCTAGAGCCTTCCCCGAAGTCTCCCCCATCTAAATAAAGAGAGGGAATTCCTTTTGCTTTGGCATCAGCGCGAAGTTCATCAATGACTTTCTTCAATTGAGCATAGCCCCCGATGCCACCACGTGTTCCCTGAAAATAAGAATGCAGATCATTGGTATGAATAATCTGAAGAGGTTTTGCGAAGAGTGAATTTGAGAATCCCAGGGCAAGAAAAAGGGCCGCAGTTTGAAGAACTTTCATGAAGGTCCCGTGAATTGAAGTTTAAGTGGTACTCTTGATTAAAACGCCGATCGAAAAAAGAGGAAATGCTGTAAATATTTCCTAAACAAAATGAGAGTGAATCTTAAGACTTAGAGAAGAGATGGCCAAGTTGATTTCCTTTAAGCTAAAACTCCTAACTTATGAATTCTGAACTTTTACTCCCAGTCGGTAATATGGCCATGTGTTTGGCTGCCGTGCATCACGGTGCTGACGCCATCTATGTTGGCGTGCCTTTTTTCAACGCTCGAGGCAGAAGCGCTGACCTCACGATGGATGAGTTGAAGGAGATGATCGATCTCTGTCACCTTTATGGCGTGAGAGTGAATCTGGCCTTTAACGTGGTGATCTTTCAGGATGAATATCCAAAAGTGATCGAGATTTTAAAGCAGATTCTTCCTATGGGACCTGATGCTTTTATCGTACAGGATCTGGGACTTGCGAAACTCATTCGTGCCATGGCACCAAATCAGCGCATTCACGCTTCAACTCAGATGACGGTCACCAATCCAGATGCGATTAAACTCGTGGATGATTTAAAAATTGATCGCTTTGTTTTGGGACGCGAGAATTCCATCAACGAAATTAAACTTATTCGCGAGAAGACTGACAAAGAACTGGAAGTGTTTGTTCACGGCGCTCTTTGCGTGGCCTACTCGGGCCAGTGTTTTACTTCTGAGTCTTTGGGAGGCCGAAGTGCTAACCGTGGCCAGTGCGCACAAAGCTGTCGCTTGGAATATGAACTTTTTGTGGATGAAGTTAAAAAGGACCTTGGTCCTAAAAAATACCTCGTTTCTCCTAAGGACTTAATGGGCATTGAAGAAGTGCCTACGCTAAAAGAACTGGGAGTAAATTCTTTCAAAGTAGAAGGGCGACTTAAAACTCCGGAGTACGTGGCGGCGGCCGCGAAGAACTACCGTGAAGTTTTAGATGGTGCTCCGGTTAATCTTGAAAAGAGAACGGAAGAACTCTCGACGACCTACTCAAGAGGTTTCTTCTCAGGCTGGCTTCATGGTGTGAATCACCAGAAACTAGTGGATGGCACGTATAGTGCTCACCGAGGGCTTGAGATCGGAACGATCAAAGAAATTAAAAAGAAAGCCGTGATGATTGAATCAACTCGCGACTTAAAAGCAGGCATGGGTTTGTTGTTCGCGGGCCACAAAGAAGATCAGGGCTCAAAGATTTTCACCGCTCTAAGAATTGGGAAAAGCTTTGAAGTGGAACTTCTGCAGAAAGATCTAAAGCTAGAAAAGGGAATGAAGGTTTATCTGAATTCCAATGAGGCCCAAGCAAAAGATCTTCAGAGGGGATGGAGCTCTCGCGAGCACATGAAAAAAATTCCACTGAAGTTTTTAGTTCAGGGACTATATAACGAACCACTTCTGGTGAAAGTCACTGATCCGGAAGGTCGTGAAGCTTACGCTCAGACTATTTCCCATCTTGCTCCGGCCTCGGCCCGTCCTATGACAGAACAGTTCTTAAAGGATGAGCTCTCTGCTCTTGGTACAACGGTCTATGAAATGGGTTCTTTTGAATGCTTTATTCAAGAGGGTCTTTTCTTAAATCACCGCGAGCTAAAAGATCTTCGTCGTGAGCTGGTTGAAAAGATGAATCAGGCCCGGACAACAAGAAAGGCCCAAGTTGAAAGTTTCGAATTAAGGCCGATGGTCAAGAACCAGTCTCTAGCGGGTCTTAACATTCTTCTTCGTTCTAAAAAACAGGTGGAAGGTTTCGCAGAGAACTTTGCTCTCTTTCAGGGGTACAAGGACATCATTAAGAGTGTGATCCTGGATTTTGAATTCGGGAAAGACTACGCCCCATCAGTTGAGATCATTAAGTCTCTGGGTGTGAAGGCGGGAATCGCCACCACCAGAATTTTAAAGCCGGCCGAGTACTACAATTTAAATACCATTATTCGCTGTAACCCGGATCTGATTCTCGTGAGAAACCTGGGCGCCATTGAATACCTTCGTGAGAAAGCGCAGATTCCTCTTATTGGCGATTTCTCCCTTAATGTGACAAATTCCCTGTCACTGGATTATTTAACGTCTAAGGGGCTTGAAAGCGTTAACGTTTCCTACGATCTTAATCAAGATCAGTTGCTGGATATGCTCGAGTTTTCTGATCCATCAAAAATGGAAGTCACACTTCACCAGTACATGCCTGAGTTTCACATGGAGCATTGTGTGTTTGCGGCCTTCATGTCGAATGGTTCATCATTCCGTGATTGCGGTAAGCCTTGCGAAAAACACGAAGTGAAACTGAAAGATCCTTACGGCAATATGCACTTCTTAAAGGCCGATCAGGAGTGCCGCAATACCTTCTTTAAAGCGACTCCGCAGTCAGCTGGGTTCTTGGTGAAAGAGCTTAAAGAGCGTGGTGTAGGTTCGTTCCGTCTTGAAGCTTTAAATGAAACGCCGGAAGAAATTAATCTCAAGATCGTGACTTACCTAAAGCTCATCAAGGGCGAAATCACCGCGGACTACGCTTTAAATTCTCTAAAAGTAGTGGAGAGTTACGGATTGGGTCTGGGACAGATGAATAAGTCAGATACTTATAAAGATCGTAAAAAGGGTGCCACCACGTAGAGTGGCACCATTCAAAAAACCTAGGCCGCGGCCAATTTCTTTTTTACTGCAGACAACTGATCAACACCTAGAGCGTAGTGTTCAGGAGATATAATCACCTGGAATGGAATTCCTACGTTCTGGAAGTATTCTTTCAGGTCATTGATTTGATCCATCACACTGTGGTCAACATAGGGTGAGTGAGTCAGATCAAGTTTAAATTCTTTCTTATCAGCTGTGAGACGAAGAATTTCATCTTTAACACCCAGGAAATTACTGAAAGTAAGAGCGCTGTCTACTTTCATAAGATTTCCGCCGGTAATTTGTTTTTCAACTGTATAAGAAGCTTTAAGGCTGTGACGAAGTTTTAGACCGAGATAGATCTCAACCGCGAATTGGGCAAGTGCCCCGAGGAAGATCCCCATGAGAAGATCCACTGAAAGAGTCACAAGAAGTGTCACGAGAAAACCTGTGAGATTATCTTTACCAATTTTCAGAGCGTGATGGAAGTGTTTAGGACTTCCTAGACGGTAACCAATCATCACGAGAATGGCAGCAAGGGCCGCAATAGGGATGTATGAAAGCACTGAAGGAAGTGCAAGGACTGCTACCAGGATAAGAGCTCCGTGGAAGAAGTTTGATTTCCAGGTTTTGGCACCGAAAGAAACGTTGGCCGAAGAACGAACGATCTCAGCAATCATTGGTAGACCACCGAGCGAGGCACTTAGAATATTACAGATACCTTTTGAAATAAGATCACGGTCTAGATCTGATTTTCTTTTCTGAGGATCAATTTTATCAACCGCCGCTGCGGAAAGAGTTGTTTCAAGAGTTCCAACGAGAGCAAGTGTGATCGCCGATTTCCAGAAA
Source organism: Peredibacter sp. HCB2-198 (assembly GCF_045999315.1). Classification (GTDB taxonomy): domain Bacteria; phylum Bdellovibrionota; class Bacteriovoracia; order Bacteriovoracales; family Bacteriovoracaceae; genus Peredibacter. The sequence goes on from NZ_CP174607.1 coordinate 2,758,737, forward strand.
TCAAAAGTGCTGAAAGAAGTAAACTCAGGAAAGATCACCCAGCTTTTTACGTCGGCCGGAATGCTAAGAAGCTTAGAGGAATCCATACCTAGGAATGAGGCCAGACCAGCACCTACGATAACAGCGAGAAGAGGGCCAGGAACTTTTTTAGCAGGGGCCCAAGTAAGTTGGTTCCACATGATCAGAAGTGCGAGTGAGGCCGCACCAATGATAAAGACACTTTTATCAAAACTTGTGAAGGCCATCGGAATTTCAGCAATCAACATAAGTGGATTTTTGTTCACAGGAACGTGGCCCACCATTAAGTGAAACTGTTTGGCGATAATGATAAGACCAATTGAGGCCATCATTCCGTGAATCACTGATACTGGGAAAGCGAGACCTTTACGGGCAAGTTTCATAAGACCGAAAGCAATTTGAAGAGCTCCGGCCACAATGGCAGCACCAAGCATGCCTTTGAAACCCAGCTTATTAACGGCCTCAAGAACGATAACGATCAGACCGGCCGCTGGACCGTTAATCGTTACATGCGAACCACCCATCCATGAACCTAAAAGTCCACCGATGATGGCCGCAATAAGACCGGCAGATGCAGGTGCTCCTGAGGCGAGGGCAATACCAATGGAAAGTGGTAGGGCCACAAGCGCGACAGAGAACCCTGCCATAAAATCGAATTTAAAATCACTCGTGTTTTTCATAAATATGACCTCTTAGTGAATCGCCGGAGCGCTCACTTCTTTAATTAAAATTTCAGATGTTTGTTTTTTAGTTTCGGTGTTTTTCATCACACTGAAGCTGCTGCCAATGATAAAAATGGCAACAAGAATTGCGCGCTCCCATTTCATACGGGTCTCCATTAGGTCTTAAAGTTGTTCGGGAATTCTGATTTAAGCTGCGCTAACAGGAGGAGGTAGACAGATGTGATGAGAATTTAAAAGAGTCGAAAGAAGATGAAATTCAGAAGACGGATAAGTAACTTCAGTTGAGACCACCACAGGTTTTTGGTCTTCAACCAGTTCAACTAATTTTGCCAAAGAGTATTTGAATTCAATCAGAGGTTGAATTTCTACTTCTATACTGATGTCATTTGTCTCAGATGTACGAGCATACGCATTGTGCATAGACAGTTGTCCCATGAGGAACAACAGCGTAATGAAAATGCCTAATGTTCGAGTGTATTTCATGAAGACATTTTCGGTTGAATTGTAAGGATATACGAGAAGAAAATCCTAAATTATCTTTCATCTATTTAAAGGATTTTTCATCTAGATTAACGTCTGTTAATTCCCTGTAAGAACCAACAGATAGATCCCCTAATTGGAGATGTCCTATTCCCTTTCGTATAAGTCTAAGAGTAGGGTGACCAATGGCCGCGGTCATTTTTCGTACTTGTCGATTTTTGCCCTCAACGATTTTTATCTCTAGCCAAATATCTGTGACACTTTTTCTAAATCTCACTGGAGGATCCCGAGGGGGAACCTCTGGTTGAGGATCAAGAATTTTGACCTCACATGGTTTGGTTACATAGTCTTCAATTTTTAGTCCCTTTCGCATTTTTGCCAGAGACTCTTCTGAAGGGACCCTTTCGACCAGCACCCAATAGGTCTTTTGTTTTTCATTCTTAGGATTCAGAAGTCGCTCAATGAGTGGACCATCATCAGTCAGAAGAAGAAGTCCTTCCGAATCTTTATCCAGGCGTCCGGCCGCATAGACTCCTTTAGGGAGATCGAACTCCGCGAGCGAACGGGCCCCATCTTCGGGGGTGAATTGTGAAAGAACTCCATAGGGCTTATGAAACAAAATATAACGAGGCATGTGGCCATCTTAGCATAATCAGGTGAACTGCCCCATGGAAAAGTCAGGGTCTGTAATAAAGTAAACTCTTACACTTACATTTTCTAACTTAAGAAAAAAGCCTGGCTTTCTTAAGGTTAGGTAGGATACAACTCTCTTCAAGGAAGGGAGGATGAGCATGGAAAAACTGCTACTCTTATTAGGTCTCGGATTTTTTTCGATTACGGCTACTATCCTTTCGAGTGCTGCGTTCAACTAAGAGGCATGAGGCCGCTCTCACGAAGTTCTTGACTCATGGATGAGTCAACTTTTAAATTGTGCCATGTCTGATTACGAACTTGTCTACAGTGATGATCCTAACTTTAAAAAACGTTGCCCCAAATGTGGGAAGTATCCTTGCGCTTGTCCTAAAGCAAGCGACATGGTTCCTTCTCAGCACACGTTAAAAATTCGTCTCGAGAAAAATGGTCGCGGTGGAAAGACCGTAACGGTGGTTTTTGAATTACCGAATAATGAAGCTTACTTCAATGATGTTCAGAAGAAACTAAAGGGCCTTTGCGGAACTGGTGGTTCTTATAAGAACAACATGATTGAGATTCAAGGGGACCATCGAGAGAAGATCAAGGCCCACCTTGAAAAGCTTGGCTTTAAAGTGAAACTTGCTGGCGGTTAATACAAGTCGCCTGATATTCACCGTGATTCACTGAAACTGCATATTCCTTTGTACTACGAAGACCTTTGAGTGGAAATTCGAAGGTCATTTTCTTATTATCGTGGGAGAAGAGTGTGACGTATCGGCAACTCTCATATTCAACCACATCCACTTCATGAGCGTATAAGACATTTCCATCAAATTGAATGTAGGCATGAGAACTCATGGGTCTGAATAAAAAATTGAATTCGTATTTTTGAAAACCGGGCCTTTTGATCTGGCAGTCCACTTGGACAGGTATGGCCCCATGAGCTTTGGCAAAGAGAGCTAATAAAATCATCGCAAGAATCATTTTCATACTCGTCTCCTGAAAGTGGGAGCACACTAGCGAAAAGTTCAATAACGGTCTTGGCGCGGCGCGGGTGTTGAAGTATAAATCCCCCCATGAATCTTTGCCTCAAATGCCGACGTCGAAACCTTACCTGCGTGTGCGCGCTTTTAAAGCCGTTTAAAACGACTTCTCGGTTTATCATCCTCATGCATCCCATGGAGTTCAAAAAAGAGAAGGTGGGCACGGGACGCTTCTCTCATTTGATTTTAGAGAACTCTAAGGTCGTGGTGGATGTGGGGTTTGATGAGAATGCGGAGTTTCAGGCCGTTTTGAACGATCCTGAGTATGAGAGCTTCGTGTTATATCCGGGAGTAGAACCGATTGATCTTGGTACTGACACTCTCGCTCAGAAAGTCACCAAGAAGGCCCAGTTCATCGTGATTGATGGAACCTGGCCATGCGCCAAGAAAATGATGAAGCTCACCACCAGTTTGCATCACGTTCCTCGCGTGAGTTTTAAAAGTGATCGCGTTTCAGAATTTAAGGTGAAGCATCAGCCGATGCCAGGATGTCTCTCGACGGTTGAGTCCATTCATCAGGTGCTTTTGGATCTGAATCGGATGGGAATGGAAAATACTAATCAGGCCCATGATAATCTCATGGATGTTTTTCGTCATACGGTGAATCAACAGATTGATTTAGCGAAGGATCCGAATAGACAGGGATATAGAAAGAAACCTTTCTCACTTCCTGAAAACCGCAAGATTTCCAAGAAGTGGGAAGGCCGTTTGCTGTTCTTTAAAGAGTCTGGTGAATAATTTCTTCTCTTGGCTTATCACCCCAAGACTTGTTCTTCTTTAAGCTCTTGAAGAGTGCCTTTAGTCTCCACCAAGAAGTCAGTTGCTTATAACCTAAATGAAGGAAAAGTGTTTCATAGGTACTTTGGAAGCATGACCAGTACTTGTTTCTCGAGACGTACTTGTTGTCGAAATAAACGCCGAACAAAGTAATAATAAGGTTAAAGAAAAGACCAATCCCTAAATAGAGAAACACAGTCTGAGCATCTACCCAACCTTGGTAAAGAGCGTACGGAATAAGCACAAGTCCCAGGGCCTCAACCACTGGCGAGAGAACTTCCACAAACCAGAAATAAGGAATCGCAAACAGTCCCAGAGGTCCGTGACTTGGATTAAAGAACAGTGCGATGTTTTCCATCAGTGTTTGAACCAGACCCATTTGCCAGCGCATACGCTGAATGCTTAGGTGCTTAATGGTTCTTGGCACCTGAGTGTAACAAGTTGTAACGGGGAGAATTTTAAAATGATGGTTCTCACCAGGATAAGCGCGACGAAGACGAACGATCAGATCAAAATCTTCCGTGATGGAGCGGTGATTGAAACCACCGATTTTTCTCACGGCCTCTTTCTTAAGCATACAGAAGGCACCAGAGATCAGAAGGGTAGAGCCCAGGAAACTCCAGCCAAGTCGCTCACACACGAAAGCGCGAAGGTATTCAATTCGCTGAAACGTTGTAAGCCATTCTTTTGAACGATTCTGGAGAGGAGAGTTGTTTTTTAGAACTTGCGAGTTAAGGGCTTGAATCACTCCACCTACGGCCACAAGTTTTGAGTCCGTCGCGAATGAACGAAGACAGGCCTCAACGCCTCGGGCAGTTGGGATAGTGTCTGCGTCCATGGTGCAAATTAAATCATAAGTCGCATGGGCCACACCGTAGTTTAGGGCCTGGGCCTTGCCCATATGAGGGGCCTCAAGCACAATCAATTCAGGTTGAGTGATGGATTTAAAAATCCGATCTTGCACCTTTTGAAGCTGAAACATGGTTTGAAGGAGCTTCATGGTCTGATCATGAGAGCCATCATTGATCACGATGATCTCTTTCTTCGATTGAGGAAGAGAGAGATAGGTTTGAATGGTTTCAACAATCAGTGATTCTTCATTGAAGGCCGGGATAATAAAACTCACCGGCGGAAGATCCTTGATCGTCTCATCCTTCACGCGAGTGCGATAACGCTTGATCTTCATCCATGATAGGAGCATCAGCACCGCATACACGACATTGATGCACAAAAAGTAAACAGCAGAGGCCTTAAGTAAGAGAAGGCAAATTTCCTGTACCATTAAATCACCCATACTAGGTTAAGTGTTGTCGTCATAAACTGATTTTTTAGTTCTTCGTAGTCAGTGTGGTCAAAAATAAGTTCGGCCCGGGTTGCAGGCGTGAAGTTGTATCCGGCCCCTCCACCGAAGGTCGTGGTGTCCACTAGGATGCTGGATTTACCAATGATTCCTTGTGAGGCCTCTTTCCCGCGAAAGCCAAAAGCAAAAAGCGAGTAGTTACTTTCCTGGTAGTAAACTGCACGAAGTCCTACGCTATAAACACCTTTGGTTTCATTCGGTGATTTAAAAGTCGCGTTTCCGAGTAACACTTGAGGAATTAAGATGATGCTTTGAATTTTTTCAATCTCTAGACCCAGCTGATAAGTATCAACATTGGTAACTGAATAAGCAGCATGACGATAGATGAAATAGGGAGAGAGACCTGGAGCGAGTGCATAGTAGGCCGCGAGGTATCCATCTTTTTCTGCAAGAATATCGTTACCCATTCCTTGAAGATAACGGGCCTCGACAGTTAAAGCATCTGTCGGGCGGTATTGAACAGAACCACCGGCGCGTTTTTCGTAAAGGTCGAAACGCTCGAGATAAGTTCCTTGCAGACCTACTTTCCATTTGCGGTTCAGTTCCACTCGGCCAATCAAGTCCTCCTGAATCCCTCGGCCACCAGCTTTTCCTAAATCCACATACTGGGAAACGAGTTGAACTTCATGAGCAGATGCTAAAATGGGAAGACAAAGAAGCCAGAGAGCGAGTCGAAGCACACAAATCCTTTGAACTAATGTTGTTAATCCTTATTGATATGCTAAAATTTTCTTAAACCCTTAGGCAATCAACTTAAATGAGAGTAATTAAGTCGGATTCTGGTCACCTGGCTTACCAGAAAATTTTTAGACATCTTTTGAAGCATCACTCGCGAATTATTGTGTGGCAGGTGCTTGATTCCGGAGAACGTGTCATCACAGAATCACGTCTCAATTCTTTTCACCTGGATCAGGGCCTTTTAAATTTTGTCACTCCTCAGGGCAAGCTCGATGATTTAAATCCTGTGTATTGTTATGCCGAAGAAGGTCAGCTCATTTTTAAATCTGGGATCTTTGAAATTAAGGGCGCCGTGATGACTCTTAATTTACCGGGGGAAATTAAACTTTTAGAAGATCCAGATGTGAGCTTTATTCATGGCCAGATTGGAATGGACTTAAAGCCAGTGTGGAAAACCAAACGCATTGATTTAGATGCTCCTGAGGAAGAAGAGAGCGAAGTAGCCAAGGTGAAATCCATGGCCGAGCGTTCAAGCCGCGATCAGGAATTCTTGAATAATGAATTTGCCCTCAGTATTGATGAAGAAGAAAAAATGTATGCGGACAAACGTGAGAGTCCTCGTGCTCGTCCTAAGAAAGAAAAATGGGTGAAGGTCAAAGTTGAAGGCAGTCCTGAAGTGCATTTCTTAAAACTCTTTGATTTGTCCCGTGGGGGAATCGGATTTGTGGCCATGGAAATGGAGAAGTTTCCGAAGGGAAACACCATTCATGTCGTGGGTTTCGATGAATTCGATCTGGATGATCCTCTAGTGGGCAAGATCATGTCTCATCGTCCAATCGACGATACTCAAATTGAATTTAAAGTCGGTGTGAAATTTGATGAAGGGCAGGAGTAGTTCGCCCTCACTCTCGCCACTAAACTCCGTAATCAATTCTCCTGTATTTAATTAAGAAATATTAGTGATGGCATGGTCTGGCCTCAAGAAGGTTTTATTGCCTTTTGTCCTTATAATTTACTTAGTAGAGCAGGGGGCCATTATGAAAAAAACAATTTTTGTATGTGTATTGTCATTGATCACAGGATGCGTTTTTGAAGATTCGAAGAGTAATAGTAATCACAAGAAATCGGGAGTGCAGATGCCTGACCCCGTGAAAAATGATGCCACTATTGCCGGAGTGGATTCGGATAATGATGGGATTAGAGATGATATACAGGTATGGATTGATACCCACGTTTATAGCTGATCCAATTATAAAGAAAGGGATGCAGCAACATGCTAGGGCCTTGCAACTTAAACTTGTTAAGGCCACAAACAAAGATGAATCAATTATGAGTACAAGTTAACTATCTTCAAAGTAGCGAATGCTTAAGCTCACTAGTAGGGGTTTATGAAAAAATGAAGCTGGCCAATGAATTGAAAAAACGATCTATAAATACCAAAGAAAGAGCTCATGCAGAGATTAAGTCTAGTTCACATTTCAGCGGACAGATTTATTCATTGGCCCGAAATGCTGAGGAAGGAAAGGCACTTTGTCGTTTTGAATTTGAATAGAAACAAATTAAAGAATAATAGGGAGGGCAGGAGTGGCCTGCCTTTTTTGACTTTAATTCTAAGAAATATTAGTGATGGCATCCCTCTGTCCGAGCCCGACTTGCCATTTTTTGTGTTCATAAAATGTTCTAAAGCTTTTTCTACGATAATCAAATCTAAGAATTTACAGACGGTTTTGAATTTTAAGAATTCTCTAGTCAGACCTATTTGTGTTTGCACCGAAAATTACTTTCACGAAAACAGGAGATCATATGAAAAAGTTAATTATTGCATGTACGCTGTTTCTGGTAGCAGGTTCTGTTTTTGGGGACTCGAAACGAGAGAAAGACCACAAAAAGAGTGAAAGTGGTTATCATTCTTCTCATCATCCTCATTCTAATCATAATTCTCATCATGGTCGAAAACACAAGCCATCCCTTTTTGATGTAGTGCCGCTAAATTCACCTGTAAGGGAATCTATTGCAAAGTTCTTACTTAAAACGCCAAAGGATTTTGAAATTGATCAAGTGATGTTCAAGGTGAAAAATGCCAATGAGTTATTTATTAAAGAAAAGGACTATTCACCAACAAATCTTGTAAGTGGTCCTGGGGGTAAGGAGTTGCACATACCTATTTCAAGCTTGAAGAATGGCTTTTATAGGCTATTTGTCCGAATAAGAACTGTTGAGAAGGTAAAGCCAAAATATAGATACCATGATCACGACTTTAAGAGCTCATATCATAATTTTGTTAAATTTGTGATTGAAAAGAAATCGGGAGTGCAAATGCCTGACCCTGTGAAAAATGATGCCACTGTTGCCGGAGTGGATTCGGACAATGATGGGATTAGAGATGATATACAACTCTGGATTGAGAGCAAGTATCCAGTAAGTTCAAATGTAAAGAAAGGTCTTCAGCAACAAGCAAGAGCAAGACAATTAAATCTCGTAAATGCGGTCAATAAAGAAAATTCGATAATTTCAACAAGATCGTACTTGAATAGTAGCACATGCTTAGCTGCCATTTTAGGTGGGAGTGAGCAAATGAAACTCACAAATGAGTTGAATAAGAGATTGATTAATACAAAAGACAGAATTTATGCCGAACTTAATGCGAGTTCAAATTTTAGTGGGCAAGTATATTCTCTTGCCGTAACGCTGGAAGAAGAGAAGTCGCTCTGTGATTTTGAGTTGCAATAAACTTCTTTGACATGAATTAAAAACATTTGGAGATAAAATGAAGTATTTAATATTTGTACTTTGTTTGATTAGTTCTAATGTATTTGGTGATGTAAGCTGTTCGTTTAAAGGTACTAAAGTTTTATATACAAACGGTGTGTTTACTCCGGAAGACTCAGCAAGACATGCTTTAAGAGAGATCATCCAATTGAAACTGAATTCTTCAATTGATATTAGCCCTGGAGTTGTTAGCTATGATCTTGCATATAATCGAAATGTAAGTCTCACGGCGGACTTCATTGAATCAGCTGTACAGCGCTTTCCTGATGTCTTTATCAATACTTTGACGTTGAGTAATCCATATGCAGCATTTAAATATTTTGCAGGCGGTGAAGGTAATCTTCTTCAAAAGCTTTCTCCAGATATTTATGAAAGTATCTTATCTGAGTTTCGAAGAGTTCAATTGACATTTTTGAATGAATATTCCCACGATTATCAATATTTAGAAACATTAAATATGCTTAGGGAAGAGTATTATGAGAAAAGCCTATATGAGGGATATAGAGTATTTGCTATTTCCCATTCCCAGGGTGGGCTTTTTATGGAAGATGTCTATAGGGATATGGCATATGTAAAAAAAGATAAATACTTTGCTGGGTTTCAAATAGCTTCTCCTATAATGTATTCAGGTATTAGCAAGAAAGGCTATGCGACTCATACTAAAGATAAAGTAATCGACTTCCTCTTCGAAACGATAGGTACCTTTGAACCAAATATTACAGCTCCTCTGATTGTTGATAATGTCTACTACTCCGACATAGATTATTTGGATTTTGTCTTTAATCACGGCATTGTCACAACATATCTTTATGATTCTGTGATTAAAGGGCGTGTTGTTGAAGAGTTTAAAAAGGCTGCAGATTTATTGGAAAGTAATTGTCCTATAGCTGTTATTAAGAATTCTGTTTCAGGGTTAAAACTTTCTCTCGATTCCACTAATCCAAATGACAATGATTTGAAAGGTCTTGTCTATCAATGGAATTTTGGTGATGGAGAAGCAGTAGAGACAACTAATAAAGATTTAACTCATACATACCTAAACCCAGGTGTGTACACAGTTACATTGCGTATCACTAATAGTGAGAATAGAGAGTTTTGGCCAAAAGCAACGTTGAAAAAACAAATCACGGTCGGAGAAGTTAAGTGTGGTGGAGAACCTGGAAAAACTCATATTAATCCTGATGGTTCGATCGGTGGGTATGTTTCAAATCTATCGACTGTCGCAAGTACAGTGACCCTAGGGAGATTGTATGAAGTATGTGGGAACTCTCAAATATTAGGGGCCTCAAAACTTGTAAATGCTTCAAATGCAATAGTTCGAGATTCAGTAATTATTGATTCTAATTTTGATGGGAATGCTTTCAGCTTTAGAGTTACAAATAGTATTATTAGTAATTCATATTTTACATGGGCTATAAATTTAAATATTGCTGACAGTTCTATTGCTAATACAAAACTAGCTGGTATTGCATTTGACCTACGAGTGTTGCATTCTGATTTGTTAGATGTGGATTTTATGGCCTACAGTGGCGGAAATTATACTATTGAGTATTCAACAATAAAAAGAGCTACTTTTCGAACTGCAAGTGCACCAAATCTTTATAATGTAAGTTTGGCTGATAAGACATTAGAAGCAATCTATATCCACATTTTACCGACTGGGAATCAAATTGTTGGCGTTGATGGTGTTGAATGGTCTCAAGCACAGATTGCAAGTTTTTTAGGTTCCGAATCTGGTCTTAACTAGTGAAAGTAACAAGGGCAGGAGTAACCTGCCCTTTTATTTTATAATCTAGAACTCGTATTCGTAGTAGAAAGTATTCTCGTAATTCGTATCACCTTTCTTAATGACCTTACTGTGTTTTTTTAGTTCTTTGATCATGCTCTTCATCTTCTTATCAAGCTTACCCAAATCCACATACTCGCTGTCTTTACCTTGCTTACAAATTAAAGACTGACGATGAACAAAGATCAGATGTTCCAGGGCCTGGTTCTTGGCGGTGACGTTTTTACTATTAAAGAGATCCATATGTGAGCCAATGGCCTTCAGGTGTTCAGGATAAATCTCGAACATTTCCTGCACTTTTCCGCAGGCGCCAACAACGTCTTCTTTTTCAAGGAGAGTTCGGGTTGCTTCGGCCTTCTCAATTAATGCGTCCACACGAGAGAGCATCTCTTCTTTGATTTTCTTTTCGCGCATGGTTTGAGCAAAGGACATTTGACCTGCGAGTAGGCAAATCAGCAATAGGCCAAACTTCATAACAACCTCCCATAAATCGACAACCGACTAAACTTTTGACACCTTTTAGGGGTCAAAAGCGGCAGAAATCGTGATTATGAGAGAAGATTATTCAAGCCCCATGCCAAGGCGGTCCTGGATAAGACCCATTTGAACACGCAAGTCGATAAGCTCTTGGTCCCAGTAATTGGCGCTGGTGAATTGGGGGAAAACCCGCTTGAACGAATGATCGTCCCAGCGTTTCGCGATCCAGGCGTTGAAGTGAACCATACGCATGGTCCGAAGGGCCTCAGTGAGTCCCATGTTCACATGATCTTTTCTCGTCATCTCTTTATAGGCAGAAAGAAAACGATCCCGGTCTTCTAAGCTGTAGTGATCTTTTCCTGGAAACAATAACCAAAGATCTTGTTCCACCGGACCACTTAGACAGTCATCAAAGTCCACGGCCATAGGTCCCGCCGAGGTCCACACAATATTTCCACGGTGGAAATCACCATGGAGGCGCTGGATAGTGAGATGAGAGAACATAGGTTTCAGCATCGGAGAGAGTTGTTCCAAGAGTTTTAAGTAGTGCTGAAAACTTATGTGCTCAACCGGTTGAGTCTGGGCCAGGGCCTCACGGTTTATATCAATGAAGGTATGAGGATTAAGGGCCAGTCTGTGAGCAAATGAACCCATGGAACCAATATTGTGAATACGGCCGATCAAACGTCCCGCTTGTTCGATCTCATCTTTCATGAGTTCATCTTTTAAGCGGCCTTGGACCTTGGGAAAAAGGGCGAACCACAGATTGGTTTCCGGATGAAGATGAAGAGTTTCATCATTAAATTCAATTGGTGCAACCACCGGAACTTCAAACTCAGTAAGAGTTGTCAGAAAGCGGTGTTCTTCCAGAATTTGCTCCTTGGTCCAGCGACCAGGGCGATAAAATTTAAGGATGATATTAGTTGGACTAAAACCTTTTCCGAAGTCATAGCTTGAGGCGAGTTCCACATCGTAAACACGGTTCTCTAAACTATTGAGGGCCATGACACGTCCTGAGAGACGTTTTCCCCAAAGCTCGGCCGCTTCCATAACGTGGTCTGGAGTGAGGAGGTGAAAGTGTTTGGTCTCTGCTCCCCAGATTCCTTGATTCTGATTCATGATGTTCCTGTTAACGACGTTTAAATCTTTTTACGCGAACTTTTTTATAACGACGTTTGCCCACGCGGCGTTTTCTCACTTCATTGAGATTGTTCTGAAGATCTTTGATGAAGACCGCCACTTCACGTCGGAAATACGGTTCCCCATTCACACCAAAGTTTTCAATCTCAAGAAACCAGTGATCATTCTGGGCCAGGTTATCAATGATCGTAAAGTTCTGGTGCGCGTTTTCGGAAACCACACGCCATGGATTCTCATCTAGTCGGTCGGGATAGACCTTGGAGTGAATCGGGCTGGAAGTGATTTCAAAGCTCGGTTTTCCGAACATGCCGCGAGGAAATTGCATAATCTCGCTCATATGACGGTCACCTGAAAGGAAGATAAAAGGTGTATTGATTTTCTTTAGTTCATTTACAAACTGCTGGAAGTCATTTGGGTGACTGCCTTCAAAGGACTCAAATTTATGATAACCACCAAAGAACTGATCTCCCTTGATGATAAAACTTGGAGTGCTTTCTTCGCGAAGTTTAGAAATGAGCCACGCCGTCTGATCTAGGCCCAGGTGTGTTCCATCCCTGGATTCAGAACGAAATGTTCTTCCATCGAGAAAGTATAAGTTAAAGTCACCCAGTGAGAGCATACCGCCCACACCATGGCCCTTATAGTAATCATCATCACTCATGTCCTGAGCAAAGAAGGCGTCGAAAATTTCTTTTGCTTCTTTCTTATAACCGTACTTCGAGTTTCCGTCGTTAATGCCATAATCATGGTCGTCCCAAGTGGCATGGACCGGAATGAGTTTTTTCTGAAAGAAAACGGGAAGTGCAAGGCGAGTGTCTACATAACGCTTCCACAGGATTTCAGGGTCCACCGCTTGAATCGTGGAATGCTCAGTGATGTCCGCATAAACGTTGTCACCAATCATTAGTAGATATTCAGGATTTTTTCCGGCCAGAGTGTCCCAGATTTTAAAATCTTTATCAAAGTGATCACTCATGCATGAGGCCACCGCCAAACGAAGGCGCGTTTGCTCTTTTTGTCCGCGACCAATGAGGCGCTGATCAACGATCTTGTCGCCCTCATAGACATAGAGGTTGTAGTCTTTTTGAGCGTCACGAACGAACACAATCTTATGCACCATCCATTTTGAGAAAGATCTGGTCACAATTTTGGTTTCATCCGGCTGAATGATTTCTCCGGTTGCGTCTCTCAGCTCAAAGCGAAGATTTTCAGTATCGGCCAGAACACTAAATTCAACTTCTTTGGTATTAGTTACACCCTGAAGGATCGAGTATTTATCTGAATGTTTTTGTGGTAGCTGGGCACAGCTTGCTACCAGGAGCAGAAGGAGGACAATATATTTCACAGCGAGTATCCCAATTTCAAAAGAGTGTTAGTGAGTTCGATTAGTGGTAGTCCAATAATGGCCGTGTGATCCGACATTTCAATTTTTTCAAAAAGCTTGATCCCACGAGATTCAAGTTTATAACTGCCAGCGCAGTCCAGTGGTTTGTCAGCATGAACGTAAGCGTGAATCTGAGGCAGAGTCAACTTACGCATATGAAGAGTTGTTTCATTAAGAATAGTTTCCATTCCGTCCGGATGAAGAACCGTCACGGCCGTAATAAGTTGGTGGGACTTTCCTTGCATGAAGGAAAGTTGTTCCATGGCCGCATCAATAGATCCTGGCTTATCAAAAATATGATTGCCCAGAGTGCAGACCTGGTCAGAGCCAATCACACAAGCGTGTGGGTACTTACAAGAGACCGCTTGGGCCTTTAGCTTTGAAAGCTCAAGCGCCAACTCTCTAGGAGACATGCCTTTCTTTTTGATCTTTTCTTCGTCCACTCCTGGGGCAATGGCATCGAATTCCCAACCAAGTTGAGAGAGAAGCTCCCCACGGTATTTAGAAGTGGAAGCAAGAATTAAACGAAACGGTTGTTCTAATGATTGATTTTTTCCCATATCTTTAAGCAGAAAATCCTGTCCTGTTTAAGTTCCTTCCATGGAAAATCTAAGATGATGTCCCGGGTAGGAGAGCGGTTAATTCCAGCGGCCACACAGCTCTTACAAAGAGTGAGTGTGTAATACTTTCGATAGAAAGCAAAAACTGCCGCGTACTTTTGTTCGTTTGTTGTTGCCTCGGTAAGTGCACGACCTAATTTTCGGGCATGGGCCGAGACTATCTCATTAAGTTTTTTTGTTTCTTTGTTTTCTGGATCCATTTGCCAGTCAACAGGAACATCCATCACTTCAGGACCTCATCAAAAATATGAGCGGCCCCACCGTAGACAGCACCTTTGTCCGATGAAAGACTGGCGGTCACGATATCAATTTTCCCGGTCAATGAAAAATGGACGAGTTCATCAAGTTTCTTCTTCAGCACTTGGTTGAAGCTGTCACCTAACTTAGAAACACCTCCACCAATGACAAAGGCCTGGGGCCCAAAAAGGACAGCTATACTGACAAGTCCAGAAACCAGTTCATCGGCAATGGTGTGAATGATGGTGGTTGCTCTTAAATCTTTTTCTTTAAAAAGAGTGCCCAGTTTTTCAATTTTCCATTCTTCACCTGTGAGTTCATGAATGGTTTGCTTAATACCTTTGGCCGAAAGATAACTTTCCAGGTGATTCAATCCTCCACAGGAGCAGAGGCGTTTCTTGTCGTGAGGAATAATGATGTGGCCACCTTCGGCCCCCAGAGCATTGTGCCCGCGGTAAAGTTTTCCATCTAAAATGAGTCCAGTACCCACTCCAGTTCCCAGAGTGATAAGCACGAAATCTTTCAGATCTTTTCCAGCACCCCAGCGGTTTTCACCCACGGCCGCAAGATTGGCGTCGTTTTCAATGACCGCCTGACATTTGAACTTTTCCTGAAAAAGGTCTCTTAGAGGAACATTGGTCCAACCAAGATTTGGGGCATGCTCAATCCTGCCGGTATAATAATTGGCCACAGGTGCACCTGCACCAAGTCCTAGAATACGTGAATCACCAAGTTCAATTTTTAATTCAGTTGAAAGTAGGCGCTGAGATTCCCGAGCTAATTGCTCAATAAACTGCTCAGGCGACATGGTTTTATCTGTAGGGAGAGTATGAAAGGCGAGGAGATTTCCTGACTGATCGAACAAGCCAATCTTAGTATTAGTCCCGCCGATATCTATTCCGAAGGCCACGTGTTCATTCTTCATGTTAAAACGCTATCACGAAACCTGGTCCAAGGCTATAATGAGAGAATCAACTTTTAAATGGCCATGAGGGTCAAATCACAGTGAAACCAGTTAATCTAAACCAATTGTTGTTTCATCCCAAATCCACTTGTTTAAGCTTTTATGTAGGACCAAGAACGGGCCTTGATCATGAAGCTGAACTGGAAGTTTTCTTGAAGGACATGGAGTCTCAGCTCTTGCTTCAGCATAAAGTTCCAGTGGCAAAGCTTTTGGAAAGGCTGAAACCTAACATTAAGAAAATCATTCACTGCCATCCGGACAAGTCTCATGGATTTTTTCTGGCCGAAGATCTTCAGGGCTACATTAACCTGGATCAGAAAGTTGAGCCTTATTGCATCATTGGCCAGACCTTTCACGTTCGTCCTTTGATGGAAGACCTGTTTATTAACCCTGAATACATTCTAGTGAACATCTCCCTCTATGATATCAAAATCTACCGCGGGGATTTTCAGCATCTTGAGATCATGCAGCAGTATGAATTTGACCAACTTCCGAAAGGATTTTTTGGAAATAACTCTGCTCGTCTCTATGCTCCTCAGTACATGGGACTGATTCCGTTTAAGACCATTCTTGCGCTTAAAACCATTGCTCAAAAACTCATGGACATGATTCTTTATCATTCACTGCCAGTGATCGTGACGGGACTCGAAGAACTAAAAACAATCTTCCTTCGCTACTTTGAACATTCTTTCGGAGTGATCTCTCATATTCACGAAGATTTTTATGAGAAGACCTGTGTGGAGATTGTAGAGCGTTGTAAAAACTTCCGTCATATTGTGATGGATTATTATTCGGCCCAATTTAAAGAGCGTTTAAAGCGCATGGTAAAAGCAAAACGAATTATCTCTGACCTGGAAGGCATTATTAAGGCCACTTATTCTGGGAAAGTGGTGCATCTGGTGCTACCGACCGAGAAGAAGCTTTGGGGCAGGATTGATCCGTCCACCGGGGAATATTCTATTCACAAACGAGTCAATAAAAAGAACTCCATGGATATTTTAAATGAACTCGCTGAAGAGGTGATGAGGCAAGGAGGAAAGATTCAAATCCTGGGCCCACACTTTTTCCCGCAGGACGCCCACGTCCTGGCAATTCTTAGAGGTTAATGATGCTTTCACGATACTTTGATTATTATCCGACTCTTGGGGAGCGCGTTTATTACGCAGATGGGGCCAAGATTATCGGCCGCGCTGAATTAGGCGACCACGTTAACATCTGGTTTAACACTGTTGTTCGGGCGGACGTAAACTTTATTAAGATCGGTAAGAACACCAACATTCAAGATCTTTGTATGCTTCATGTAACAGAGATCAATTCTCTCACAATTGGCGAAAACACTTCTCTCGGTCATAGCGTGATTCTTCATGGCTGCAAGATTGGAAACGGTTGTCTGATTGGTATGGGGGCCATTATCCTAGATGGAGCAGAGATTGGAGACAATTGTCTCGTCGCCGCTGGTTCTCTCGTCACTCCAGGTAAGAAATTTCCGGCCGGGAGTATGATCAAAGGAAGGCCCGCAGTTGTTGAAAGACCATTGTCCGCTGAAGAAATTGAGCGCGTGTCCAATCACTATAAAGCGTATGTGGTTTATAAAGACCAATACCTAAGGATGGGTGAGACACATGGAACTGATCAAGAAAAGCTTCCCAACAAGGGTTAAAAACCTCGCGAATAAAGTCACCGAAGACAATCTCTTCCTGCTTTCTTCTTCCATTTCCTATTATTCGGCCCTGGCCATCGCGCCCTTCATGCTGATCCTTTTAGGAGTGGCATCGATGCTAGGAGTGGGTGTTCAAGAAAAACTCGTCACCATGGCGAGTGAATTTTCTCCTCAGGTCGGGAAGATGATTCAAATGATCTTCGCTAACGTCAACGAGGGCGTGAACGTTGGATCAATCTCCGGAATCATCGGGGTGATTGTTCTTCTCTCCACTGCTTCTTTAGTATTTTTGCAGCTTCGTTACGCCCTAGATGTGATCTATGGAAAATATAATCCCCACGCTAAACGCACACTCATGGACACTGTCAAAGAAAAGCTCTTCGCTATGTTCTTTGTTCTGATGACGGGGATTTTTTTTATTGCGGCGGCCTCATTACCAGGAATTGTGAACTGGGTTCTTCCCGCCGGAAGCGAAGACTATTTCTTCTTCAGGTCCCTTGCGATCGGAATCAATATCCTTGTCTATATCGCCATGTTTTGGGGCATCCATTATTTCACTCCGACCAAACGACCTCCTTCGATTGAGGCCCTCAAGATGGGAGTCCTCTCTTCAGTTTTTTTCATCATTGGTAACGTCCTCCTCGCTAGTTATTTAAAAGGCGTGGCATCGAACTCTATTTATGGAGCGGCCGGATCACTGCTCGTTTTCCTCACCTGGACTTATTACACTTCATTCACTTTGTTTTTGAGTGTTGAAGTGTTCCTTTATTTGAAAAAGATCGGGAAGATCAGATGATTTACTTTCTCCAGAGAAAGTAACTTTTTTAACAGTTGACATCTCCGTATCTTTTCCGTATTGTTTCTAGCATGAGACTTAATCATGTTGCAAATAAAATTTTACTGAGTGATACAAAAAAGTTGGTGGGTGCTGAACGCGAGGCAACTGTTAAACTTCTTCACCATTTAAAAGAAATAGATAAAAGAAAACTCTATTGCGACTTAAAGTATTCCTCACTCTTCGCTTATTGCGTGAATGAATTGGGTTACTCCGAAGGCGCAGCTCAAAGGCGAATCGTCGCCGCAAGAGCGTTGGCCGAAATACCCGAGATCGAATCAAAAATCGAAAATGGCAGTTTAAATCTCACGAATATTTCATTAGTGAATCAATTCATTGAAGACCCGATTCAAAAGCTCGAGGCCTTCAAAGAAGTTGAAAATCTCACTAAAAAAGAATGTGAGCAGAAACTTTTTGAAATCACCGGCAAAGAAGAAAAGCCGAAAGATAAACAGAAGCGCATCTCAAAAGATAAAATTCAAGTGGCATTTGTTTTGACGGATGAAACGATGGAGGTCGTAGAAAAACTTAAATCTCTTCTCGGTAAAGAAATGGACATGGATCAATTGGTTCAATTTATGGCCAAGGAAGCGATTAAGTCTGTGGAGAAAACGAAGTTTAAGCAGACCAAGCCGAGAACTTCACTTTCGCCAGCGAAAGTGGGACGAACAATTCCAGCAGCAGTAAAAGGCGAAGTGTACGCACGCGATAAAAGATGCACCAACTGCGGGACAACTCATAACCTAAATTATGATCACATCATTCCCTATTCAATGGGAGGGCCAAATACGACAGAAAATCTAAGGCTATTATGTTCTCAATGCAATCAACGAGGGAGGATCAGAATGGGATTAGAAAAATCCCCACCGCGAAGGGTGGGGAGATAGAAACTATTTTTTTAGATATGTATAGCTCTTAAGACAGCTTTCATAGAAGTCAGTCAAATCCACACCTTCACGAGGACGGATCTTGCCGCGCTTCACTTGAGTATCAATTGAGGCCTTCACGGTTTGTGCCATGGTCTCAGGGTTGTACTGAAGAGTAGAAAGCACTTGTGATGCTTTGTTACCGTAAATCACTTCTTCGATGTAGAAATCTGTTGGATCATCATCATCGGCGAAGATGTGCACTTCGTTCAGACGGCCGAAACAGTTATGGTTATCACCCATGATGTCCTGGTAAGCACCAGTCATGAAGAGACCAATGTAGTAATCGTCGCCGTTAAGCTTGTGCATTGGCAGTGTATTTGTCGGGCCATCTGGTGAAAGGAACGTGTCCAATTTACCGTCAGAGTCACAAGTAATGTCCACCAGTGTTGCGATCTCGGTCGGCTTCTCATTCAACTTGTGGATGGGAAGAACCGGAAGGATCTGGCCAATGGCCCAAGTATCCGGAGCAGACTGGAAGATAGAGAAGTTACACATATACTGAGAGGCCATCTGGCTCTTAAGAGCAAGAATTTCATCCGAAGCATATTCATCAAGAGACGCGAACTGAGTGATCTTTTTACAGATTCTCCAGTAAAGCGTTTCAAGTTTCGCTCTCTCATCAAGAGTTAAGATACCAAGCTTGAACGCAGCGATTGATTCTTCTTTAATCTTAGTCGCGTCGTTATAAACGTCCTGGTAGTTCTTGGCCGTGAGGTCAGTTGAAAGATCTCTCATGTTTGTCACGAGGATGTTTTCATTGATTGCTTTATCAGTGTTGAAGTTTTCACCTGCACCGATTTCCATCGCGCCGAAAACGTTTGTGATCACACAAGAGTGGTGAGCAGTAATGGCACGACCAGACTCAGACACGATGTTTGGATGTGGAACGTCTTCAAGGTCACAGATTTGCTTTAAGATATAAACCACGTCCGCTACGTAATCGCGAGTTGTGTAGTTAATCGAAGACGGAGAGTTCGAACGAGTACCGTCGTAGTTAACACCAACACCACCACCTACGTCGAAGTACTCAAGTTTCGCGCCTTCTTTATAAAGCTTGGCATAAATACGAGCACCCTCAGAGATTGAATCTTTGATGGTACGAAGATCTGGAATCTGAGAACCGATGTGGAAGTGGAAAAGCTTCAAGCAGTGCTCTTTGCCAATCGACTTCATGTATTTTACGGCCTGAAGGATCTCAGTGATCGTAAGACCGAATTTCGCGTAGTCACCACCAGAGCTGGCCCATTTCCCTGAAGACTTTGTGGCGATCTTAGCACGAAGACCGATCATCGGCTCAACACCGATTTCCTGAGAAAGTTTCATAAGGTCAGTAAGCTCAGAGTATTTTTCTACTACTACGATCACCTTACGGCCAAGTTGGTTCCCTAAAAGGGCAAGACGTAGAAGATCAAGGTCTTTGTAACCGTTAATCACAGTGAGTGAGTTTTGGTTTGAGTTCATCGCAAGAGCAGCTAGTAGCTCCGGTTTAGAACCGGCCTCAAGACCATAGTTGAACGGAGCGCCGGCATCGACGATCTCTTCAACCACTTCACGCATTTGGTTTACTTTAATTGGGTATACGCCATAGTAAGAGCCAGTGAACTTGGCCTCTTCAATGAGTGAACGGAAAGTTTTATTGAGGTTTGCCACCTGCGAACGGAGGATGTCGTGGAAACGAATCACGGCCGGGAATGAAATCCCTTTGTTCTTCATTTCTTCCACGATTTCCATCATGTTAATCACCGGACCATTGCTGGTCTGGGTTGGGTTCACACAAAGGTCACCCTTGTTGTTGATGGAAAAGTAATTTTCGCCCCAGCGACTGATCTGATAGATCTCGTCCGCATCGGCCGTGGTCCATTCTTTACTCGCGTCTAAGTTGTGAAAGCGAGTAGGTTGTTGTGAAGAAGTTTTCACCTCAAAATCCCTCCGGGAAAATCATGTTTTTTATAACCCGCACTATAAGTTAAAAAGTGCGAATTAAAAAACCAATTTTCCCGGTGGACGTAAAATATTTACTGGCGTTCTCGGGTCGGACCTTCCCGGCCGGCCGCCTGACCGTCAAACTGTGAATATTGGACGTTGGTTTGCATTTCCTGCTTTTCTTCTAGTTTCTGTTCCTGGGAAGCGGTTAAGTGTTCTTTAGAAGCACAGGCCGTCATCATTACCAAAAGAAGAAAGGTCGAAAAGATGTGTGTTCTCATTGGTCAACCTCCTTGTTGTCCCAACTCTCTGTATTGCGAGGAGCGTGCCAAGCGAGAGCGGTTTTAAAGGGCTTTCCCGTGACTTGGTGCAGTTAATTTGGCCCCAGTGGGTATCATAAGTTTACCACCCTGGAGTCAGCGTGGCCAAAATACCTAAGTATGTTGATGAGTTATGACCGCGTAGAGCTTGCGTTGCTCTTCAATGGTCAGAGGTTTTTGATCTTCAGAACCAATTTTGCGCAGATTACTGGAGTTGATGATCTCGTCTAGGCGACGGATTTTTTTGGTTAGACCTTTACCCACTTCCAGAAACCAGAAAGGAAGATGGTTAGATAATTCGTGTTTGGGAATTTGCACTAAAGTGCTTTTCTCGAGGGTCACGATATGGCTTGCTCGGTGTTTTCCATCGAAGAAAGAAAGTTCTCCGATAAAGACTCCCGGTTCAATGCGAGCGATGGCCTTCACCTCAGTTCCATGAACGGTGCAGATAAGAAGTCGACCAGATTTTAGATAGTAGAGATCAGTGGAAGGATCACCTTCGCGAGCGACGAGTTCATGAGGACCAAATTCCAAATTATAAACTTGCATCGTTTACCCTCTACAGTTTCAGGATTCTTTTGATCACCATACCTAGCTGTTTCATACCCTTATCGTAGTACAAATTCTGGGGATGGATCTCATCAAAAAATGTTGTGTTTTGAGTCCATTCGTTCGTCAGTAGCTGGGCGAAATCGAACAAAAGAACTTGGTGGTCTTTGGCCACTTTTCGAATGATGGAATTGTAAACTTCAGTGGCCCTCCAAGGTTGGCAGTCGTAGGCCGTGGCCTTGAGAAGAGACTGAGCGGCCTCATCGGTGTAACCCAGGCGTTTTGAAATCTGGCCATGGATGAACCAAAGAAGAGCATTTCCAGAATATTGGTTAATGAGCTTAGAAGATTTGCCATAAGCGGCCTTCGGATTGTTCTTCTTCAAAAGTTCTCTCAAATCCAAAATTTCCGTTTCAATGTCGGTGGTGGTGGTGAACTCACAGACCTTTTTGGGAGGAACATCAAGATTAATCGGCGTGGTAGTCAGAATCAAAAGAGTATTGCGGTCCTTGCTCTGATTTACCAGTTGAATCAGTTGCTGTTCATAAAGGAGAAGTTCGGTCTCCATGCGTCTCAGATACTCCGGTTCCTCCACTTGCTTTAGCTCTGGAGTTGGGCCCAGTTTCACCTGATGAACGGGTTCATAAACCAAACGAGAAAGCCATGGGTAGAGAATTAAAAATGTCTCAATACGATCATCCGAATAGCGCTTAAAATTGGTGTTAATTTTCCCGATTTCGGCCGGATTAAATTTTGATTCAGCGAACTCTTCACTGGCACCTTGATAGATCAAAATCTGGGGCCACTGAGTAAGGGATTTGAGTTCATGAAGAGTGCGGTGAAGTCCGCTTCCTTCTTTGGCGAGACTCTGGACCTGAATCGGTTTGGCGAGATTCACCGAGATTGCGGCCGCTAGTTCTGTCTTAAATTTCGCAAAATAGGCACCCATGCGGTCACCAGTAATAAGAATGGGAGCATCCAACTGAATGGCCGGGGCAGACTCAACAAAAGTATATGGGTAAGGAACTACCTGCTCAGGATTTTTCTGATAGCGATCGAAGACGAGAAATCCGCCAGTTACAAGGGCCACCAGAACTGTCAGAAGGAGCAAAGAGAGAACTTTTTTCAAACCGAAAACCCTTTTAAAACATATTCTTTATCAAGAGTTTAACTTACGTCTGAATTTTGGTAAACAGGACCATCATGACTAAGCATCAACTTCCTGAGGTGCTGGCCCCGGCCGGTAGCCTCGACAAATTAAAAATTGCTGTTCTTTATGGGGCCAACGCTATCTACGTAGGCGGACAGAAGTTTGGACTTCGGACAGCGGCCGATAACTTTACTCTGGATGAGCTCCGTGAAGGGATGACCTTCGCCCATGAAAGAGGCGCCCAAGTTTATGTGGTTCTAAACTCCTTCCTTCACGACAAGGACCTGGAAGAAGTTCCAGAGTTTGTGAAGTTCCTGGAAGAAATTGGAACAGACGCGGTGATTGTTTCCGATCTGGGAGTGGTTAAAACCGTTCGTGCCCATTCCAAGATCCCGGTTCATATTTCAACTCAGGCCTCGACCCTGAATTCTGAAAGTGCCCGTATCTGGAAAGAGGCCGGGGCCACACGAATCGTTCTGGGCCGTGAAGTTTCGGTCAAAGAGGCCGGAAAAATTAAGCGTGAAGTGGACATCGAAATTGAGATGTTTATCCACGGTTCTATGTGTATGGCCTATTCTGGCCACTGTGTGATCTCGAACTTCACTCAAGGGCGAGATTCAAACCGTGGTGGTTGTGCCCATTCATGTCGATTCGAATATTCTCTTGAGGGTCTCGATACCCCAGAGAAAAAGAAGGCCTACTTTATGAGCTCAAAGGACCTTGAGGGTCTCCGAGTTCTTCCCGCCTTCATTGAAGAGAAGATTGATTCTCTAAAAATTGAAGGACGTATGAAGTCTCACTTGTACGCGGGGACCATGTCGAAGGTTTATTCTGAGGCACTCCAGTACTATGCGGAACACGGAGATTTCCTGTCAGACGATCTTCTCAACTGGGAAGCTGAACTCAGTAAGGTGTCTCACCGTAGTTATACAGAAGCGAGCTTGGTTGAAAAGGCCGGCGCTGATTCAATCTTTAATGAAAGAGAAAATGCTTCAGATGGTGAATGGCAGATGGTGGGTTCGGTGATTGATGCCACACCTTCAGCTGGAATCGTGATTGAAGTGAGAAATGCTTTTAATCAGGGTGATGAACTCGAAATCATTCCTTTTAAAGGTCCAGCAATTAAAGTTGTGGCCAATGAGATCATGGATCTTGCCATGAAGCCGGTGACTCGTACTCGTCCAACCACTCTTGTGAGACTTCCATTCGTTGAAGGGGTGAGTGCCATGCACCTTGTTCGTCAAAGAGGTAAAGCATGAAACTTACCACTTATGCACGTTCGCTCCACGATTTAAATGTTCTAAAAGATCAAGGTTTTGAGGAAGTGATCCTTGAACCGAAGTCTCTTTCCCGATTCGGGAAACTTTCGAGGGATGAATTCGTAACTTTGGCCAATCGTGCAAAGGAACTTGGTCTTCGCGTTCTTTTAGAGTGGGACATCCTTATGACTCAAGATGTGTTCACGGCAAAACTAAAAGAAGTAAGTGACTATGTCGCTCACGCCGATGCTGTTCGTGTCCAAGATCCGGGAGCATTTGGATGGATCGTTCGAAACACTGATAGACCTCTTCAGTTTATTGCTGAAAATGGAAACCACAATCTTCCGGCTTTAGAAGGTTGGGTGGATCTGGCGAAAGGACGTCTTGAGCGTCTCATTCTTTCAATTGAATTATCTAAGACCGCCATTGAGAATTACGTTCAAAAACTCAAAGTTCCTTGTGAGCTTTTAGGAATGGGACGCATTCTTCTTTTCTATACACCAAGACCACTTCTCTCGGCCCTTGCTCCTGAGAAATTGAGCATGAATGGAGAAATCGCGGCCCTTGGGGAGAGTGAAGAATCACCTCATAAAGGTTTCCCGATTGTTGAAAATGCCCACGGCACATTCATGTTTCATATTAAGGAATTCTGCTTAGTGGATTTTGCTCATGAGCTGCGCGAGATGGGACTTGGTTTTTTCCGTATTGATCAGCGCTGGGACAATCAGTTTCTACCTGAGATCTCGGGACTTGTGAAAAATTTCAATGCTTCTCAGTTCGAGGCCTTTAAAGAAAAATACACTCAGGATCTCATGCGTGGATTTTATCTTGTGAATAAGACCGACGTGCTTTTCCCGAAACTTAAAAACTCACGCCTTCAGAAGCGTGAAGGGGATTATATCGGGGAAGTGCTTGAGGCCGAAAAGGGCTCACACCTTGCCATCATGGTGAAAAATCCAAAAGGTCTTAAGAAAACTGATCTTTTAAAGATCCTCCACCCTAAGGGTGAGATCTTTGAATCGAAGATCTATTCATTAAGAAACCTTTCATTGGAAGAAGTGGACTCCATCGCTGCGGGTAATCTTGCCATTATCCAATTTGTCGGGGGAGTATGGGTTAAATCCCAAGTCTTCTATCAATAAGGATCATTATGAAATTCGCTCTTCTTACCCTTTCAGCACTTGTGTTTGCTGTTTCTGCTATTGCTGCAAATGATTCAGTTGCCTTCTTCTATAAACCAGAAAAAGTAGGGGTTCTGATCAATGAAAGATCTCAAACCGGCCGTTTGAGCAACTTCTTGAACCATTTTGGTAACAGCGATGTTCTAAACACAACTTCCACCGATCAAAAAATCAACATCTCATGTGCTCGTGGCCAGATCGGAATTGCTTGTACATTCACGTTTCTTCCGGCCCAGAATATCCAGATCAGAGACCGTGCTCTTAGCGTTGTTACAAACGTAGCGGCACTTGGTCTTCCAAATGCCGGTGCTTTTGAAATGTCTTTTGCGAGTTCCATGAAGGACAAATTTAATTTCGCCGTTTCTGATAAGGGCGAAATCCGCATGACTGGTTCTAAAATTCTTGGTCAATAATCTTGAAATAAAACCTTCCGGTATTTCCACCGGAAGGTCTCTAACAGGAAGTCTTCTACGGAGTTGTTGTAGAAGATGGTGACTCATCTTTCATGTCCCCTGCCTCTTCTTTTTGCATATCTTTATCTTTCTTATGTCCTTTGTGACTTTCATCTTCCATTCGTTGCTCTTCCATAGAACCAGATTCCATATTTGAGCTAGAGTCTGTTGAACTAGGCGATGAAGTGGCCGAAGGTGTTGTTGATGATGGAGCAGACGAGCCTGGCGAAGAAGTCTGTGCTACAGCATAAACACTAAAAACTAATGCAGTAAGTGCTACTAAACGTTTCATAAAAAACTCCTTTTTTAAATTTGTAACCGCAGCAAGGGGAATTGCAATGGTGGTGCCGGCTGCGTTTTGGCCAAGAGGTGGGAATTTTATGTAAAGAGTAAATTCGTCTGATGTCTTTGCCTCATTCACAACTGTTCCCTTAAGAGTTATTTAGTGGCATTCCCCTTGCAAAAAAAATCATAACAAGGAGAGCAACTATGTCTAAGGTGACTATAAAAGACAATCTTGGAGGAAAGCTTGAAATATTCAAAGACTATGACAAGCACCTCTTTCTCGCCCGACCACATGGCTTCATTAATCCCGATCTCTTGGAAGAAGATCTAAAAAATGCCAAGGAGTTTTCAGAAGAATGCCCTCATCATTGGACCTATTGTACGAATACAGAAGATGTAAGACTGATCAACCCCTTTAACATTCTCTTCTTAAAGGAAGTAAAGAAGCTTCAGAAACTAAAAGAAATCGTTGTCTATGCTCCCGGCTCCATTAATAGATTCATGATCAGATTGATTAGACCGATTTTTCAACCTGACAGGATTATCAAAAACAAAAATGACTATCAGTTATTCTTGAAAGAAGTTTACTGAAAGTCTTTCTTCAGTTCTTTGAGTCTTGGGGCGAACATTGGTGAGAATCATGTGACTATTAATGATGGCCGGAAGGCGTTTAAAATTGATTCCTAGATCCTGAGTCGGGACATCATAAGATATATCTTCTAGAAGACAATGAAGGGCCACATCCATAAAACCGAGAGTGATTAATTCTCCTGGACAGCGATGTCCAGTGGCATGATCACCACCTCCTTGGGGAATAAAATCAAAAGGATTTTGAGTTCTGTTATCAAATCTTTCCGGCATGAAATGTTCTGGATGTTTCCAAATTCTTTCATCATGATTTGTTCCATAGAGATCCAAAAGAACGAGCTGCCCTTTTACAAATTCATGGTTTCTCCAAACAAAAGTGGCCTTGGCACGTGCAGGGACCACTGGGAAGAATGGATAGAAACGTCTCACTTCCTGGATAAATGAAAACCTGTCGCTGTCGGATTGAATAAGGCGAGCGCGATCGGGAAACTGATGAAGAGCATGGGCCAGAAAAACCACATATAGTGAAACGGCCACCGCTGGCCTTAGTGTACTTAAGACTTCAGTTGCCGCAATTTTTGAAGGTAGAAGTTCCCCTCGAAGGTCCCGGTAGAGGGAAAAGCGTTTGAGATGAGTGTCTTCATGGGACTTAGGTTTCTTTCTAATGTCCTCAATCAGCGAAATGATCCATTGTTCGGTTTTTCGTCTTCTAAACCTTGCTTTTAAATAACTCAGGTCCTTGGCCGCGGCATAATCAAACATCATGGTAAGTTCACGGGCCTTCTCTGGGATTTGGTCTCTTCTCAGAGGAATTCCAAACCATTCGCAAATGGCCTCGGTATGAATAAGTTGTGCTTCCTCATAGAGATTAATCTCTTTGGTTCCGACCCAATTTCTTAGTCTTCTCATCCAGATGTTTCTGGTTAGTTGGAAGAGATCTGTTATTTCTTCCGGATTCATGAAAGGCATAAAAAGTTTTTTACGATGATGGTGTTCTCTTTGATCAAACTCTTGTACCCCGCCTTTACCGAACAGGGTGGCGCGAATGGGTTCTGGTGAAGCACCTTTGCGTACAAATCTATTAGAGTAAAAAAGCTCTGCGGCGTCTTTACCTTTCATGCATGTAGTTCTTAGCAGCATGAGACGCATAGTGAAAGTGTCCGTTTTTAATTCTCTGCATTTTTTTGTGATGTAGAGATATGGGTCTTTCATAAATGGTATCGTGCTGTCAAAATCTTGCATAAGGGCCCCCGTGAGTTACCCGAAAATTGCAAGAAAGAGGCCATTATGTTTTTTTGGTTTTGCTTTTTCCTGCTTCTGCTTCCTGTTCACGCTGATGTCATGAACTTAAATAATGACATGCCTACGCATCTGGAGGATGCCACTCCCATTGATGAGCACAGTTTTGATATTCAATATAGTGCAGTTTTAGAAAAGAAGGATCCAGATGTCTTGAGACATAGACCGAATCTTCGTTATGGGGCCACTGAAGATCTTCAGCTCGAAGGGGAGGCGACCATTTTTTCTGGAGGAAATGAGAAAGACTCTGGGCAAACGGACTTGGGAATATTGTATCGTCTTAATCATTCAGAGAACTATTTTCCTGAAATATCTCTTTCTCCGGTGGCAATTTTCCCCACTGGAAAGGGAATGGATTCAATGCTCTATTCAATAAGAGTTAATTTGACGACAACGCTTGAAGGGAACTCAAAAGTTCCTATAACGCAACTTCACTTTAACTATCAACTCGAGCATAATAGTTCCGCTTCATCCGGTGAAAGAACTGATCGCAGTATTTATACCTTCGGATTTGGCCGGTTAATTTTTAATGAAACGGCGTTAATTTGTGACGCTCTCTTTGAAAGTGAACGTGAAAAATCAGATTACACTTATCTTTTGGAAACTGGCCTTCACCATCACCTTGGGAAAAAATATTTTATTGGTCTTTCTATAGGAGTGGGCCTTGGCGCATCTGATGTCGATGGCCAAGGACTCCTGGCATTCGAAAAGCAATTCGATTAGTGATGGGCCGATCCAGGTTCCGCTTGTTTCTTGTGCATGATGGCCTTAACTCTTTCCGGTAGAAATTTATTGATGACGCCCTCTATTTTTGTCTTTGTACTTGCCGCAAATACTTCGTTCATACCACTCATTAATGCTTCATAACCTTGCTTGGCCACTTCCTCCGGTTCATTTTCAAAACGACCTTCAGCTCCAACTTTAGTGTCCAATAGCCCGGCCCGCGCAAAGAAGTTGGTATTGGTGGCCCCAGGCATGAGAGTCGTAATGGTGATATCTGTTTCTTTAAGTTCTTCTCTTAGAGCATTGGCAAAGGACTGAATGAAGGCCTTTGAGGCACCGTAAATGGAAGAGTAAGGGGCGGGCATGTCTGAAACGATAGAAGAAGTAAAAAGAATTTTCCCACTGTTTTCAAGAAAGCCATTCAGAAATAGTTTTGTGAGGTAGACCGTGCTCACCACATTCAGATTGATAAGGTTAACTTCATCATCGATGGAGTTTTCTCTGAATGCACCACCTAAACCAACTCCTGCATTCAAGGCAATGATCTTAATGTCTTTACCCAAAGACCTTACGTCATCGTAAAATTTTTCAATCTCCCCCTTGCGGGCAAGATCATATTTATAATCAAAAACATTCGACCCAATGGACCTTAATTCCTGAGCGGCGTCCTTGATTCTGTCACTGCTTGATACAATAACAATGTCATGGCCATTCAGTGCGAACTGCTTTGCCAATTCAAAACCGATACCTGTCGAGGCCCCGGTTATAACAGCTGTAGGTTTGTCGGCCTTTTTCATGGTTAACTCCAATTGTTTTAGTCCATAGATAAGATAGCAACTCACATGCCACTAAAGTTTTGGGCCTAAATTAAATCTCAATTCGAAAACGCTAGCAGAGAATGAATCTGAGCAAGACTTAAACCAGGAGGGGTCTATGGATATTTATACCTGCCTTCAGAACGATCATAATGAAATTAAAGATCTTCTGGATGAACTTATTAAACTAGATGAAAGAGATAGCTATCGCTCGGTACTTGTGGAGCAAATTAAAAGTGGTTTGATTCCTCATGCACGCGCGGAGGAGTCTGTGTTTTATAATGCCATCCGTGCGGTCAATTCAGACAAGTCGGATGTGATGCATTCTTATAAAGAACACATGGAAGCTGAGACCCTTTTGAGAACTCTTCAGTTAAAAGACTCTACGGATATGGATTGGAAAGAGACCGCAATTAAGCTTCGTGAGGCACTTACTCATCATATCGCGGAAGAAGAAGGAAAAATCTTTGCTGAGGCCCGCAACATTCTTTCTCAAGAAGAGGCCAATATGATGGGAGACGCCTTCGAAAAGCTGAAAGCGAAAGTTGGTCAAGAAGGTTTCTTGAAGACCTCTTTCGATATGGTAGTAAACCTAATGCCTCCAAGATTCATTGATAAAATGAGAAATCTTCAGGCCCCACAATAGATGAAATACATCGTCTTATTTCAGGGTGTTTACTATTTTCTGACCGCCGCGTGGCCTCTTCTTCATCTGCGTTCTTTTGAAAAGGTCACCGGCAACAAAAAAGACCATTGGTTGGTTTATACTGTTTCATTGCTCATTCTCTCTTCATCAATGGTCTTTTTGTATTCTTCGCTTTATTCGCCTTCAATCTCGCCAGAAGTCATTCTTCTTTCTCTTACAAACAGTCTCTTCTTAGGGTTCATCAGTATTTATTTTCCCCTGAGAGGGACCATCCGGAAAATCTATCTGGGCGATGGGGGATTGGAGTTATTGATCTTTCTAGGAGTCATATATGTGGAACTTAGACACTGAATGGCAGGAATTGATAATTCGGGCCACATCCGTATTCGCTTTTCTTTTTTTGGTCTTTAGATTTTGGGGGAAGAAGCATTTTGGAGATCTTACTCCCTTCGATCTGATTCTTTTATTGATCATGAGTGAGGCGGTCCAGAATGCATTAGTGGGCGATGATAAGGGGATTCCCGCCGCTTTCATCACAATTGGAACCATGGTGATTATCAATATTATTTTGAATAAGGTTTCTTTTCATTTCAGGGTCGCTGAAAAGGTCATTGAAGGAGTGCCGAAAGTATTAATCAAAAATGGTAGGCTGAATAAAAAGCTTATGCATCAGGAGACCATCACGGACCAGGAATTGCATGAAGCACTTAGAATGCAAGGAGTGATGGATGTTGATGAAGTCTTTCAAGCGACTTTAGAAGCAAATGGATCAATTTCAGTGGTTAAGAAGAAAGATGAACCATTTATGAAGAGAATATTTCATTAGGAGTTTTTTATGGAACCTCAAACCCAAGAACATCAACCCGGTAAAGAACATAAAATGTCCCCACGTCCGGAATTCATGCCTTTTTATGAAGGGGTCCATAAATTTGTGGATCAAGTCCTTCTTATATCTGGTGGCGACAGTGGCATTGGCCGTGCCGTCTCCCTGGCCTTTGCTAATGAAGGGGCCTGGGTCGCCATTATTTATAAAGATGAAGATAAAGATGCCCATGAGACCAAGGCCATGGTCGAAAGTTTTGGAGGCAAGTGTCTTCTGTTAAAAGGAGACATAGGTGAAAAATCGTTTTGTGCTGAGGCAGTGAAGAAAACGGTTTCTGCTTTTGGACGCATTGATGTCTTAGTTAACAATGCGGCCGAACAGCATGTGGAAGAGGAATTCGTTAAAATTGAACAGGAGCAGTTGCTTCAGACGTTTCGAACCAATATCTATTCGTACTTTTACCTGACTCAGGAGGCCCTCCCTCACATTGAAAAGGTCAAAGGTTGTATCATCAATAATGCTTCAGTCACGGCCTATAAAGGAAATCCGAAGCTCATTGACTACAGTTCAACTAAAGGAGCGATTGTTTCCCTGACTCGTTCTTTATCTCAAAGTCTGGCGGAAAAGAACATTCGGGTGAACGCCGTGGCCCCTGGTCCTATCTGGACGCCCCTAATCCCAGCGTCTTTTAATGAAGAACAAGTGGCAAATTTTGGTAAGGACACTCCTTTAAAAAGAGCAGGGCAACCTAATGAGGTGGCCGGATGTTTTACCTGGCTTGCCAGTAAAGAGGCCTCCTATATGACCGGACAGGTTCTGCATCCAAACGGCGGAACAATTGTCGATTCCTAAGAATTGTGTTGTATTTAATTCGGTAATCCCTGAACCTATTACTAGGCAGGGATTACATGCAATTTAATAAAAATGACTTTCATTCCATTTCAGCACTTATTTGTCTGGTTATCAGTTTGATTACATTTTTTTCGGTCAATTATCTCTGGCTCTTTGCTCCTTATGGCCAAAGCAAGACAGGACTAATCAGAATACTTCTTTTGAATGTGCTTAGCATAGGTGGAATTGTCTATGGCAAAAAAACACTGAGATTGGATTTTAGTAAAAAGAAAAAATAAATCCATCGGCAAAAAAACAAGTCACATTTACTGGTCACTTTACCCCGCCTGAAAATTCATCTGCCTTGAAATCATTCGCAAGAGTCGTGGCACTTCAATTGCAAAATCTCGTCTGTTCAATGCGAGGTTTTGTTTATGCAGAAAATAGTCATTTTGCGTGCGTTGAAGTTGGGAGATATGATTTGCTCAATTCCTGCTCTCCGGGCCGTTCGCTTGCGCTATCCAAATGCAGAAATAAGTCTTGTCTCTCTGCCAAGTATGGAAAATTTATTTTTAAGGTTCACTCATCTGATTGATGAGTTTATTCCTTTTTCCGGATTTCCCGGAATGCCGGAATTAGCAACTTCGCCAGAGAAGGTCGTCGCTTTTCTTGCACAGATTCAACAACGTAAATTTGACCTTGCCATTCAACTTCATGGAAGTGGTGAAGTGAGTAATATTGTAACGCAACTGTTTGGTGCCAAGAGAACCATTGGATATCATCTTGCAAAAGATACTGATGACTATCTTCAGTATCGTGGTGAGCTTCACGAATTAGAACGCTGTCTTTCCCTTTTAAAACTCCTGGGAATTGAGAGTCCTAGTCGTGATTTAGAGTTTCCTTTGTTGGACGAGGACCATAAGGTCTTACAAAATTTAAATCTTCCTTCATCTTATATTTGCATCCATCCAGGAGCTTCCACTGAGTCCAAGCGTTGGGACCGAGACCTGTTTTGCCGACTCGCCGATGAAATTGCCTTAAAAGGAACTTCGGTTGTTTTTACGGGATCGGAGGTCGAAGGACCATTAGTTAAAGACATCATAAGTAAAATGAAATCACATGCTTTTGATGTCGCCTCATTAAATCTTCCAATCGGACCTTTGTCAGCACTCATTCATCATAGTGAGGCCCTTATTTGCAATGATACGGGGGTGTCGCACATTAGTGCGGCCCTTAAAAAGAGAAGTGTCGTTATTTTTACTGAAACAAATCCTGATCGCTGGGCCCCCTTAAATAAATCTCTTCACCGGGCCTTGGTGAGACCTGATCTTGAAGATGTTTTAGAAGTCATAGGAGAGGTCTTATGAAAAGACTTAAAATATTCACTTGGCATATTCATGGAAGCTATTTGTATTATCTTTCTCACATCCCTCATGACATTTATCTGCCAAGAAGGACGGATGATTCTCTCGGTTATTGTGGAATAACTCCCAGTTATCCCTGGCCCACTAATATCCATGAAATTCCCTTTGAGGAAGTAAAAAATCAAAAGTTTGACTGCGTTCTTTATCAGCATCATGACAACTATCTCCTTCATCAACACGAAGTTCTGTCTTCCGAACAGTTAAAACTGCCAAAGATTTTTTTGGAGCATGACCCTCCGAGAGAGAATCCTACGAACACCGTTCATCCCGTTGATGATCCCAATACAATGATCGTTCACGTGACAGACTTCAACCGTTTAATGTGGGACTGTCAGCGGTCACCCACTACTGTGATTGATCACGGAGTAAAAATTCCAGAAGACGTTCATTATGAAGGGGATCTCGAAAAAGGGATTGTGATTGTCAATAATATCGCCAAACGTGGCAGACGTTTGGGTCTCGATATCTTTCAAAAAGCGTCCCTTGAGTTGGATTTAGATTTAGTGGGAATGGGCTGGGAGGACGTAGGAGGTATTGGTGAGGTCTCTCATCAGGAACTTCCTGCCTTTTGCTCGCATTACCGATATTTCTTTAATCCTATTCGCTACACAAGTCTTGGTCTGTCCATTTGCGAGGCGATGATGATTGGTGTGCCGATCATTGGTTTGGCCACAACGGAACTGGCCACGGTGGTTGAAAACAATGTCTCAGGCTTTATTTCTACTCGACCTGAGGAGTTGACCATCGCCGCCCGAGAGCTGGTCAAAAATAAAAAACTCGCTGATGAATGGGGGAAAAAGGCAAAAAAACGAGCGCAGGAGCGATTTGGAATAGAGCGATTTATTAGAGACTGGAACAACACATTACAAGAAGTAGTAAGGAGCTAATTATGCAAATAGCAATCATTAGTGAACATGCTTCACCAAAATGTGCTTTAGGCGGTAAAGACGCTGGAGGGCAGAACCTTTATGTTGCTCAATTAGCAAAGCATCTCGTCCAATTTGGCCATACGGTTGAGGTGTTTACTCGCAGAGATTCGGATGAGTTACCCATTGAGCAGGATTTAGAGGAAGGTTTTAAGCTGATTAACGTTCCGGCGGGGCCGGCCAATTATATAGAGAAAGAAAAATTACTTCCCTATATGGATGAGTTTTCGAGTTTTATGATCTCTTATATTAAATCCAGAAGCGAGAGCTTCGATGTGATTCATACAAATTTTTGGATGTCAGGGCTCGTAGGGGCCAATCTTAAAAAACACCTGCACATTCCTTTTGTGATTACATTCCACGCCTTGGGAAAAGTAAGAAGAATTCATCAAGGCAAAAACGATGGGTTTTCTGATGAACGATTTGATATTGAGGATTTATTGGTAAGAGAGGCCGACGGTATTATAGCTGAATGCCCTCAGGACCTGTCTGATCTGATAGAGCTTTACGATGCTCATCATAAAAACGTTGATATCGTGCCTTGTGGTTTTGATGCGGAAGAAATGTATCCGATTAACAAGCGAGAGGCGAAAAAGGCCCTGGGACTGGAAGAGAGTGAAGAAGTCATTCTCCATCTGGGAAGAATGGTCCCCCGTAAAGGCGCCGATAATGTGATCCGAGGTTTTGCTCAATATCTAAGAGAAAATAATAAGAAAGCAAAACTCGTTATTGTTGGAGGAGAAACTGAGGACGCTTGTCCTATTCGCACTCCTGAGATTGGAAGATTAAAGGCCATTGCTGATCAGGAAGGAGTGTCTCCATATATTTCTTTCGCTGGAAGTAAATCCAGACAAAAACTCAAAACCTATTACAGTGCGGCCGATGTCTTTGTGACCACACCTTGGTATGAGCCATTTGGTATCACTCCTGTTGAGTCCATGGCCTGTGGAACTCCGGTGATTGGATCCAATGTGGGAGGAATAAAGTATACCGTTAAACATGAGAAGACGGGTCTATTAGTTCCTCCTAATGATCCCGTTGCTCTGAAAGAGGCCCTTTCAAGAATCATGCAAGATGAAAAGCTACGTAAAAATTTTGGGATGGAATCTTTGAACCGGGTGAATCAGCATTTCCGATGGGAGCACATGGCCCGAAAAATTGAAGAAATTCTCATTTCAAAAGTCACGGATCTTTCTTTTAAGAATAGATACTCATTTCAATATAACAGGGAGGTTTTGAATGCAAACTCAGAGTCAAGTTTCAGGAAAAGTGGCCCTCATCACTGGTGGTGCGAGTGGTCTGGGGGCCGAGATCTGTCGAACCCTGGCCAATCATGAAATAAAAACAATCGTGGCCGACATCCATTTTGAAAAGGCCAATAAAATTGCCAAAGAGATTGAGCAGAATGGAGGAAAGGCCACGGCGATTGAACTCAATGTCACGAACTATGAAAAAATTCCGGAAAAACTCGATGGCATAGTTCAGAAATTTGGAAGTCTCGATGTTCTTATTAATAATGCGGGCATTGATCTCACGACTCCTATTTCTGAAATGCCGGTGACAAAGTGGAACGATATTCTCAATACCAATTTGACTGGCCCTTTCGTTTTATCAAAAGAGGCCCTGCGGATCATGCACAAGAAGAAGGGGAACATCATCAATATAGTTTCAACTGCGGCCAAAAGAAGTTGGGCCAATGCTTCTGCCTATCACGCCAGCAAGTGGGGGCTACTGGGTTTTACTCATGCTCTTCACGTAGAAGGAAGAGAGATGGGAGTTAAGGTGACGGCCGTTATTTGTGGTGGAATGAGAACTCCTTTCTTACTGGATCGCTTTCCTGATATTGATGTTTCAACTCTTCAACCACCGTCTAATGTGGCGAATGTGATTTCACAAATCTTATATTTACCGCATGAATCAGTAATACCAGAAGTGATGGTGCTGCCTATGAAAGAAACTTCTTGGCCATAAGAGGTGGATATGGGACCTAGGGCGATCTTTTTTGATAAGGACGGTACATTAATTGAAGATGTTCCATTTAACGTGGATGTTTCCAAGATTAAATTTTCGAATGGTGCGGATTTTGCCATTCAAAAATTAAAAGACCTTTTTCAATTTCATATCGTGACTAATCAGAAGGGAATCGCCCTGGGTTTGTTTCAAGAAATAGATCTGACTTTTGTCAGAAATAAAATGGCCCATATGTTTCAAGAATTAGGAGGAGAACTCCATGGTTTCCATTATTGTCCGCATGGGCCAGAAGATGGGTGTGAATGCCGAAAACCGGGTAGCCTCATGCTGGAGAAGGCCGCAAAAGAGCATGGAATCATTCTTCAACGTTCATGGATGATCGGCGACATCCTTGACGACATTGAGGCCGGTAAAAGAGCGGGCTGTAAGACCATCCTTATTAATAACGGCCATGAAACCGAATGGGTGATGAATGAATTTCGGGAGCCCGATCACGTAGCACAGGATCTATTCGGAGCTGCGCTTATCATTTTAGCTCAGGAGTGGCGTTTATGAATGCCTGGTTAAATGCTAAAAAAATTCTTTGTGTTCGATTGGATGCCATGGGGGACTTACTCATGACAACTCCTGCGATGTCGGCCCTCAAAAAGCAACTTCCTGGTAGGAGTCTGACGCTCTTAACCTCCAAACAAGGAATGGAAATTGCGAAGTCCATTCCACTTTTCGATGATGTCATTTCTTATGGGGCCCCATGGCTCAAGGCCAGTGGAACATTGAATGACCCGGTATCGGATTTAAAGATGATTGAAAGACTGAAGCGAGAAAATTTCGATGGCGCCATTATTTTCACAGTCTACAGTCAGAATCCACTTCCTTCGGCCCTTCTTTGTTATTTAGCGGGCATCCCTTTGCGGACGGCGTATTGTCGGGAAAACCCTTATTCACTCCTCACTCATTGGATCAAGGAAACTGAGCCCCAAGAGACACTTCGTCATGAAGTAAAAAGACATTTAGATCTCGCCCATGAATTAGGGGCCTCAAGAGATCCTCTTCCACTGATATTGGATGTTGATCCTAAGGCCCGGATGAAACTCGAAGATAAGATGCAAGATCTTCAGGGAAATTGGATTGTCATTCATCCCGGGGCCACTGCTGAATCAAGAAGATATCGTACTTCTGGCTTCGCCCAAGTGGCAGACATGCTGACTGAGCGTCTGGGGAAAAAAATCATTTTCACCGGTGGCCCGGATGAGCGAGAGCTCATCGAACAAATTCAGTCTCAGATGAAACATGATTCCATCAGTTTTGCTGGTAAACTTTCTTTAGAAGAAATGATCGCCCTGATTCAGAAGACTCCTTTGATTATTTCTAATAATTCAGGGCCAGTGCATATGGCGGCCGCCTTAGGAATTCCGGTCTTGGTTCTTTATGCCTTAACTAATCCCCAGCACACACCTTGGATGGTTCCTCATCATGTCTTGTTCAAAGATGTGGATTGCAGATTTTGTTATAAGAGTGTTTGTCCCCATGGGACCAATGCCTGTCTCGACATAGACCCAGAACTTATATTTGATAGGGCCCGTGCACTTTTGGAAGAAGAACCAACTCCATGTTTTGATTTTCAGGCCATTCATCCATTACCAATGTGAGGTCTACATGATTACGTTAGAAAATAAAAATCTCTTGGTTAAAATCAGCAGAGGTCGCGGAGCGAGAGTAGAGCATTTTATTGATAGACATACGGGCAAGGACTGGGTCTGGAAGTACTCGCCAGAATTAAAAAAAGAACTCCATGAGCTGGACGGCTTTGATGAAAACTGGGAGGGCGGATGGGAAGAAGTGTTCCCTAACGATGCTCCGGTGGAGATTAATCAATTTAAACTCACCGATCATGGAGAACTTTGGAGAAGGACCTGGGAGCTCATTCCCTCAGAAGATCCCAATGAAGCGGTCTTTGAACTTGAATGCGAGACCTATCCGGTGATTATTCAAAAGAAATTTCTACTCAAAGAAAATGAATTAAAAATTGATTATAAAATTGAGTCCCGGGCCGCCATGGACCTACCTTTCATTTTCAAATTTCATCCGGCCCTGGCCATTGAACCAGGAGATGAGTTTCATATGCCTGGCTCCTATATGGAACCGGTGGCCCTGGGATTTAGTCGTTTGCTGGGGATTGATAAAAAGACAGTTTTCCCTATTGGAGTGGCCCAAAGTGGAGAGTATGTGAATATCCAAAGAGCATTGCCAGAAGATGGGCATAGTCGGGAGTTTGTCAGATTGAGTGACCTTGAAGAAGGCATGTGCGCGCTCTTTAATCCAGGCACTGGAACCAGACTTACTTTTCAGTTCCCCAAAGATAAGTTTCCCTATGTGTGGTTGTTTCAAAGCTACGGAGGTTTTAACGGTCACTACGTTTCCATGTTGGAACCCACCAATGCCGGACACTACGACTTAGGTGAGGCCCATAAAAATCAGCAATGCGGAGAGATTCGCCCGGGGGAAAAACTGGATTTTTCACTCAGTTTAAAGTTAGAGAGTTCAGACATGATGATTTCTTAATTTCAGGAGGAATTTATGGAGAACATTGAAGTGCCTGTTTCAGTCGGAGAATTAATGGATAAAATATCCATTCTTGAAATTAAACAAAATAGAATTCAGGAAACTCACAAACTGGAAAATATCAAGCGAGAGCTGACTTATCTCTTAAATATCCGAGAAGAGCATATTCCTATTGATGGTGAAGTCGAAGAGCTTTATGGTCGGCTTAAAGAAACCAATGAAAATCTTTGGGAAGTTGAAGACAGGATTCGTCGTTGTGAAAGTAAAAAAGATTTTGGAGAGGAATTTATTCAACTAGCTCGGTTTGTTTATCATGAAAATGATAAACGAGCGAAGCTCAAATCAGATTTAAATAACAAACTCGGTTCCCATCTTCGCGAAGAAAAATCTTACCAAAACTACTGAAAAGAAGGAGTGAAGAGATTCACTCCTTCACTCTCAAAAACATCCCCAAAATTAACTTTTAACATCATGCCTTAAGTGATTCTATAGATTCATCTTCAGTTAAAAATCAGATGACAATTCTATAGGTAGCTTATGTTAAAAAAAATATTGTTCTCAAATGTTTCTCCTGTGATTAAACAAGGGGCAAAGAGACCTCTTGAGCTTAAAGACATTCCTGAACTTCCTAAACTTTGGAGTCCTGATTCTTATCTCAAAGGATTTGATGGGTTGAATGGTGAAGGAGGAGGAAGAAAGTTTCTTTTTGATCAGTTACGTGTTCTTAAACCTCAGGCGATTAAACTCCTGATTCTCATTTCTTTTATTCTTCTCTTTAAAATGGTGGCCCCCATTCTTATTCATCGCCTGATTGAAACCATTGGTTTGGTGGCAAAGGGTGAAGTGGAAGTTGTGACAGGAGTATTGACTGCTCTTGGCCTGTGTGGAGTTCAGTTAGTGTCAGCGGTCCTGGGCCAGCATTACGTTTATCATTCAGTCTCATCAACTCAGTCGGCGGCCAACGGAATTAATCAGCGTATTTCAAGGGCCATTTTAAATTCGAGAAGTCTTGAGGCGAATCGAGGCCAAATTCTTAACCGAACAAGTGCCGATGCAGAAATGGCAGGTGCTTCACTATGGGCCTTGGGAGAAATTCTTCAAATAGTTCTTACAATGAGTGCCGTGGCCCTTCTACTATTTAATTATATAGGTCTCACGGCCGTTGCTCCCATTATTGTCATGGCCTTTCTCATGCCTTTAAGTCGTTTTTTCTCAAATAAGTTTTCAAAGGTCCAGGGACAGATCATGCATCTTCGTGATGAACGTCTTGGTCGCATGTCGCAGTTTCTGGACGGCATTCGTGTGATTAAATCCTTTGTGTGGGAAAAACATGTTCGTGGTGAGATCGAAGGTCAACGCAAGAAAGAAGAAGAGTCTTGGTTGAAACTAGCGAAGTTTAAGACTCTATCAAGCGGGAGTTATCTCTTTGCAAGTTTAATGGTGACCCTGGTGGCCTTCTCGACTTATTTAATTCAGGGACGAGTCCTGAATGTGGCCACAGCTTTTACTTGTTTGATGCTCTTTAGCTATTTAGAGCCTTGTTTTAGACAATTGCCAAAAGTACTTGGAGATCTTAGTTCCTCTTTCATAGCCGGAGAAAGAATTGCTGCTATTTTAGTCCGAGATATTGAAAAGAATTTCTCTCAAGAAGGAGATAGTAGGGCCCCGGTCATTTCTCTTAGAAATGTGAGCGTACACTATCCTGAAAAACCAAAGGCACTGGATAATATTTCTCTTCAAATTGAAAGTGGTGAAAATGTGGCCGTCGTTGGGAACGTTGGCTCTGGTAAATCAAGCCTGATCAAGGCCATTTTAAATGAATTACCGAATCGTGAAGGTGATCTTGTGATTGAAGGACATCCTCGTGTGGCCTATGTTCCTCAAGATCCGTTTCTTTTTCATGATTCACTTGAAAATAATATTACCATGGGTGCTCCTGTGGTGGACGAAATTGTGCTTAAGAAGGCCATTTATGCTTCATGTATGGAGCATGACCTTGAGTTATTACCGGCCGGTCTTAATACAGAGATCATTGAAGGTGGTGGGAACTTATCAGGTGGTCAAAAGCAGCGAGTGAATCTTGCTCGTGCGGCCATGCATTCACCTCAATTAGTGGTCCTGGACGATCCTTTTTCGGCCCTTGATCCAAAAACTGAAAGTGACGTTTTTGAACGTTTGCTCATGAAAAGTTGGGCGGGGCTCACTCGTATTGTGACGACCCATCGACTGGCCCACTTAAAACAGTTTGATCGAATTATTTACCTTCAAGATGGCAAGGTCCGGGCCTTTGGCCAGTTTGATGAACTTCTGTCTTCGAATACCGAGTTTCAAAACTTTTATTTCGAAAACACGAAAGAAGAATCGAAAACGAAGAAAGTAACCAAACCAAGTTATTCGGTTGTAAAAGGTGAGGCCTCTTCAAATCACCAAGTGGTTGAAGAAGAAGATCAGCAAAAAGGCGAGGTCTCTTTGCGGCTTTATTGGGACTATGTAAGGGCCATGGCCGGATTCTCGAAAAAGAATTTGCCTAAGACCTTAGCACTTTTACTCGGGACTTCCTTGAGTGCAATGATGCTTCCTATCCTTCAAAATTCTTGGCTTTCAAAATGGACCCAGGGTCTTTCAACCAGCTCACATACAAATTTCATGTATCTGGGAATCTATGCGCTTATTGGACTTATCACGGTAAGTGCTTGTGCCTTTCAACATTTTTACTGGTCGAAAAAGGCCATTCATGCTTCGAAGGCCCTACATGAAAAGGCCCTCGAGGGAGTCCTAGGTGCACAAGTCAGGTATTTTGATGCCAATCCAAGCGGTCGAATCTTAAATCGCTTCTCTAGAGATTTAGATGCTGTGGAAAAAGATCTCTCTTGGTCTTTAGAAGAGGCCTTCATGGCGTTCTTAAATTCCATTGGCGCGGTCTTTGTTCTTTTAACTGCCATTCCTATGATGATGGCAGTGGTGATTCCAGTTATTGCGGTTTACTACTTTTTACAGAAGAACTACCGCACTTGTATGCGTGAAGCGAAACGTCTTATGTCAGTGGCACGTTCACCAAGGCTTTCTTCTATTAAAGAAATGCTTAACGGAGCTTCTGTCATTCGTTGTTATGGCGCGGAGGACTTTTTTCAAAAACGTTTTACTCGTGCCCTTAGCGATTATCAAAAAGGATTCTATGGTGTGGTTCTAATTAACCGTTGGTTTTCCATCAGAATTCCATTAGTCAGCTCACTTCTTTCATTGGCCGCGGCGATTGGAATTATTCTTCTTGGTAAAGCAGGCAGTATTTCTGAAGGCCTGGCCGGGATGACTCTCATTTATGCTTTCCGTTTTTGGGACAGCTTAAATTGGACGGTCCGTGCCTTTGGTGAGGCAGAAGCACAAATGACTTCAGTGGAGCGATTGGATAGTTTATCAGAACTTCCCAAAGAAGAATCCAATGGCCATGAAGCTGTTCAGACGGAAGTGGGTGGAGACATCCGATTTAATCATGTCTTTGCGGGCTACGCTCCTCATCTTCCGAATGTATTGAAAGGAACTTCCTTTGAAGTTCAGGCCGGTGCAAAAGTGGGTGTTGTTGGCCGTACAGGCGCGGGCAAGTCGACCTTGTTTGGGATTCTTCACCGTTTTATTGAAAGTAATCAAGGTGAGGTTCTTATTGGAGGCGTTGATGTAAAGCATGTTCCATTAAAGACCTTACGTTCTTCTATTGGGACCATTCCTCAAAATCCGGTTCTGTTCTCAGGGAGTGTTCGTTCGAATCTTGATCCTTTAATGGAATTTAGCGATGAAGAGCTCACTGAAGTTCTGAATAAGGTTGGATTACCGATGAAGCTTTCGACTGCGGTCAGCGAGGGCGGCTCTAATTTCAGTCGAGGACAAAGACAACTTCTTTGTCTCGCCCGAACTCTAGTTCGCAAAACTCCCATCATCATCGTGGATGAGGCCACGGCCAGCGTGGACAATAAGACTGATTCACAAATCAGAGATATTCTCATGCATGGCTGCTCTGGAACTACGGTCCTTATCATTGCTCATAAACTTCAAAGTGTGAGTGAGTGTGATATGTTGATTGAAATGAGAGATGGTAAGGTCTTTGATATCGAATATCGTAGGAAGTCGGAAAAGGCCGAATTGATGTCGGCCTAAACTCTTTCCCACACCCAATATGTTACGGCCATTCCACCATTCTTGAGATGCCTTTTTGAAAGTAGCTTATAGCTACTTGGAGCTTTGAAAAGATCGTCCATATCTGAGGGGAGGACCCAACCAAAGCGAAGTGGTTTATCGACAGTTAGAAATTTCTGCCAGGCCTCGCGGAGAAAACTTCCACGTTTTCCTTCGATCTTGATTCTCTCTCCGTAAGGAGGATTACAAATCATGATGAATTCACCGTCGATGTGAATGGGTGCCTTTACTGAATCTTGAACCGTAAGCTTTAACTCTGAATTTTCAGAAACTTTTTTGATCAGCACTTCATTGAGATCAAACCCCTGAACTTCTTTCAAAGGAAAAGGTGTTGTGACTAATGGAAGGCGAACCATTTTCCCTTTAAAGAAAGGCGCGGTCTCAAAAGC
This sequence comes from Peredibacter sp. HCB2-198, assembly GCF_045999315.1. Taxonomy (GTDB): domain Bacteria; phylum Bdellovibrionota; class Bacteriovoracia; order Bacteriovoracales; family Bacteriovoracaceae; genus Peredibacter. The sequence continues at coordinate 2,801,514 of NZ_CP174607.1, forward strand.
AAATGGTCTTAGGTGCAGAGGACGTCTGAAGTTAATCGCCTCCGTGAGAAATGTACCTGAGCCACACATTGGATCAACTAAAGTCACTTCTTGATTGAGTCCTTGGAAAAGCTCCATTAAGAAAGCCGAGGCAAGATTCTCTCGAATCGGTGCTTCACCTTTAATGATCTGAAGACCACGTTTGTAGAGTGGTTCACCGGTGAGATCAAGACTCAACGTTAGATTATCGTCCACCAGTCTCACGTAAAAAGTTTGTGGAGGGTAATTCTTCTTCTCCCAGTCACGATTGAGGGGTTGTCTCACCAAGGCCTCGCTTAAAGCACCTTTGATGGTCTCTTCAATGCGACCAGTATGCATGAGCCGGCTCTTCGAGCAGCTAATCTCAAAGACCGGTTCAGGATGAGAAAGGAATTGATTCCATTTGAAGTTCACAAACTTCTGATGAAGCTTGGGAAAATCGCGGACCTTAAATTCAGTGACTCGCATAAGAATGCGAGTAGGAACTTTTAAAAGTGTGTGGGCCTTAACAATCCAATCCAAATCAGCATTGAGCTCAAGGCCACCTTTTAAGACTTCAATCCCGGATACAGGACATTTCGACTCAACTTCCTTCAAAGCAAGGTCTTCAAGTCCAGGAGGGATGATTAAGAAAAGGCGGTATTCCATGGCCCAAGTATGCCTCAAAGTGTATTCTTTAGTCTATGCAGGCTTTTTTAAAAAAACACGGTCCAAGTCATTCAGCTCATAGTCTTAAAATCGAATGGGAGTTCGCTCAAAACGAAGTCACTATCCGCTTTACCGCTCAAAAGCGCACCTCGCGCCCATGGCTCGCGGATGAAACAAAAACCATGGATTGGTCGAAAAACTGGGGACTTTGGAACACAGATGTGGTTGAGGCCTTCTTACAATTAAGAAGCAATCCTCAGGACAAAACCGCTCCTTATCTGGAGATTCAGGTTTCACCTTTAAATCAGCCTTTCGCTCTCATTATCACTGAACCACGAAAGACTTTTCATCCTCCCAAAGAACTAGAGTTTATTCATGAATCTAGTGTTGATGGAAGAATGTGGACGGGAGTGATGAAAGTAAAGCTCCCAAGCGAACTTAAAGGAACTCATCTTTACGGTGGTTTCTTTGCGTGTCTCGATCATGATCCTCGTGAGTACTACGCACTGGAACCAAATCCAGAGCAGAATCCGGATTTTCATCGTCCTGAACTTTTCCTTCCTTTGGGAGAAGTGTGAGCGAACTTATTCTTGTTCCAACTCCTATCTCAGATGATCTGCCACTTGAAACAGTGGCCCGTGAACGTCTTTTGGAAGACGCCTTAAAAGAAGATGTGGTTCTGTTAGTTGAAGAACATAAAGTAGGACGTCAGCGCTGGCTCAAGTGGGGACTCCCTCGTGAGGCGATTGAAAAGTTCCAACTTTTTAATGAGCACACTCAGGAAAAAATGCGTGCTGATATCATTAAACTTCTGAAGTCAGGGAAGAGAGTTTATCTTTTAAGTGACTGCGGACTTCCTGCTTTTTGTGATCCCGGACAACACTTAGTGGATGCTTGCCACAAACAGGGCATCAAAGTGACTTCGACTCCGTTTCCAAATTCCATTGCTCTGGCCGTGGCCCTCTCTGGTTTTTCTCATGATCGTTTTTCTTTCTGTGGTTTTGTTCCGGTAAAAGATCCTGAACGCACAGATTGGATGAAGCGCGAGCTCAAAAAAAATGAAACGCTGGTGTGGATGGAGACCCCTTATCGCCTTAAAAAACTGGTGGAAGAACTGGTGAAGCTCAATGGCACCCGCGAAATATTCTTGGGAATGGATCTGGGAAATAGCTCGGAGACCCTTCTTCGTGGAACCCCGGCATCAGTGATGAAGCGCCTAGGGGAATCAGAAAAACGAGAATTTGTTCTGGTAATTGGCCCAATTTCTTAATTATTTCAGTAGCTTGTATCTATTATCTAGGATCGCATTAAGCCCATGACTTTGTGGCCGGTTTTTGATACATCAAAAGCTATGGAATTCACCCCAAAAGCTCCTTTTTCTGATGAGTTAGCTCAAAGGAAAGGGGACCACATAGAACTCGCAAATAAGGCCCGAACCTCTGCGAGTATCCTCGATTCGCGTTTCAATTATGAACCGCTGTTTTTTGCGCATCCAAATTCAGAAGCGAAATGGAAAACCAAATTCTTAAATTTTGATTTGGATTATCCGGTTTGGGTCTCAAGCATGACCGGTGGAACTGAACACGCCAAACTCATTAATGAGAACCTTGCAAAGCTCTGTGCTGAGTTTAAGCTTGGTATGGGCCTTGGCTCATGTCGTGCGCTCTTAAGCGATGACTCGCGCTTGAATGAATTCACCGTTCGTCAATTTATGGGATCCCAACCATTGTTTGCCAATATCGGTATTGCTCAAGTTGAAGAACTCCTGGCAAGCGGCACGGAAAATAAACTGAATGAGATGGTGAAGAAGGTCGAGGCCGATGGTCTCATCATTCACATCAATCCACTTCAGGAATGGTTTCAACCTGAAGGCGACCGTTATACAAAATCTCCTCTAGAAACACTGACTCGCGTACTGGATAAAATTCAGACAAAAGTTATTGTGAAGGAAGTGGGCCAGGGCATGGGACCTAAGAGTCTTCGTGCACTTTTGGAACTTCCTATCGCGGGAATTGAACTTGCGGCCTTTGGTGGAACGAACTTTACTCTCTTAGAGTATCTTCGTGCGACCAAAGACGAAACCAAAGAGCCATTCATTAATGTCGGTCATTCGGCGTTAGAGATGGTGGAAATTTTAAATGCTCTTCCGACTCGAAATAAGGAATTTATTATTTCTGGTGGAATCAAGAGCATGCTTGATGGATTCGAATTAAAAACAAAATTAAAGGCAAACTCTGTCATCGGCATGGCATCGGCGTTCTTGAACCCGGCCCTTCACGATTATGAGACCCTTCGTACTTATTTTCTGCGCCAGCGTGAATCTCTTCTTACGGCAAGAGATCTACTGGTTCCCAGGGAGGAAGAGTGAAAACAGTCAGTGGTTTTTCTAAAATGTCGAAAGAGCAAAAGATTGAGTGGCTTTCAGAGCAACTTAAAGGCGATTCTTCAGAACTCGTGAAGAACCTCAATCTTTATTGGCATCCGGATAAAGAAGTGCAGAAGCGCTTTGATGAGTTCTCAGAGAATACACTAACAAATTATGATCTTCCGTTTGGTCTTGCTCCAAACTTCTTAATTAACGGCAAAGTTTATTCTGTGCCCATGGTGATTGAAGAATCATCAGTGGTGGCGGCCGCTTCACTAGGAGCGAAGTTCTGGCTAGAGCGTGGTGGTTTCCATGCGAAGGTGATTTCGACTCGTAAAGTGGGCCAGGTTCATTTCCAGTGGCAGGGTGAAAAAGCGAAGCTCGTGAACTTCTTTGAAGAAGCAAGAATTCGTCTTCTCTCATCTGTTGAGACCATTACTGCCAATATGGAAAAACGTGGTGGTGGGATTGTTGGTCTGACTCTGGTTGATATGACTGACAAAATCGAAAACTACTATCAGATCAAAGTTGAGTGCGAAACCTGTAATGCCATGGGTGCGAACTTCATTAATTCAATCCTTGAAGAGATGGCCCAGGTGTTTAAGCGCGAAGTGATGATGGACTCTCGTTTTGAGCACACAGAGAAAGAAGTGCACATCATTATGTGTATTCTTTCTAACTACACTCCTGATTGTGTGGTTGAATGTTCTGTGGAGTGTCCTATTGATGAACTTGGAAATGTAAATGGATTAGAGGCCCGTGAGTTTGCGGAGAAATTCGCCACGGCCGTGAGAATTGCTGAAGTGGATCCAAACCGCGCAGTGACTCACAATAAAGGCATCATGAATGGAATTGATGGGGTGGTGCTGGCAACTGGTAACGACTTCCGCGCCATCGAGGCCTGTGCCCATGCTTATGCTGCTCGTGATGGGCAGTATCGTTCACTTTCAACTGTGAGCCTTGCTGGAGATAAGTTTAAATTCTCAATCAAGATCCCGCTTGCAGTAGGAACAGTGGGAGGCCTGACTTCACTTCATCCATTGGCAAAAACCTCTCTGGCGATTCTAGAAAACCCAACTGCTTCAGAACTTATGCAAGTGATGGCGGCAGTAGGTCTTGCTCAGAACTTCGGGGCAGTAAGATCTCTAGTGACCACTGGCATTCAGAAAGGTCACATGAAACTTCATCTTCTTAATATCTTGAACCAATTAGGCGCTACACCGGAACAAATCGAAGAAGGGAAGACTCACTTCTCTGATAAGGTTGTTTCGTTCACGGCCGTTAGAAATTTTTTAACTCAATCTGTTCATACTCACTAAAGGTAGGCGCATGCGGGATCAGTATTTCTATGGACATGGTAAGCTTCTTCTTTCGGGCGAATATTTCGTTCTAGACGGTGCACAGGCACTGGCCTTACCAACCACTGTTGGCCAATCAATGAAGGTGAAATACCGTCATTCTTATCAGCCGACTCTTAATTGGAAAAGTGTCGATCACTCCGGAAAAGTTTGGTTTGAATCTGATTACGAGTTCTGGCACTTTAAGCCGATTCGTCCAACAGGTGACGTAACTGAAAAGTTCGTTCAAGACTGTCTTTCGGCCGTTCGTCTTCAGAACCCTCACTTCTTGCGTGATGATATGGACGTCTTTGTCGAAACGAAAATCGAGTTCCCGCTTGAGTGGGGCCTGGGTTCAAGTTCGACATTCATCTATAACGTTGCTCAATGGGCCTATGTAAGTCCGTTTGAACTTATTAAGAAAACCATTGGTGGTTCTGGCTATGACATTGCTTGTGCGCAGGCCATGGGCCCAATTTGTTTCCAAAAATATGAAGGGAAGCCTCAGTGGGAATCGGTACCGTTTAATCCTTCGTTTAAGCAAGACCTTTACTTCGTTTATCTTGGTCAGAAACAAAATTCTGCCCGCGAGGTAGTGAAATACACTGACATGAAGATTGAAGGGAAGTCTCAGATTGTGAATGAAATTTCTCAACTCACAAAAGAGATGATTCACGCTCATGATCTAGTGACATTTAATAAGATCATTAAGTCTCACGAAGACATCGTGGCCAGTGCTCTTAAATATGAAAAAGTAAAAGATCTGCACTTCTCTGATTATTGGGGGGAAGTGAAGTCTCTTGGTGCCTGGGGCGGAGATTTTGCCCTTGTAACTTCCGATCGCGCTCCACAAGAAACCAGAGAGTATTTTGAAAACAAAGGTTTCACGACAGTGATTCCATTTACAGAAATCGTTCGTTCGGAAATTCAATGAGTCTCATTAGTTCGCTTACTCACTTAGAACCTAAAGCTTATAGTGCCACCTGGCGCTCTCCCTCGAATATTGCCTTCGTTAAATACTGGGGGAAAAAAGGTCATCAGATCCCGGCGAATCCTTCGCTTTCCATGACACTGAAAGAGTGTTTCACGGAAACGAAAGTCGATTTCACACCGGCCGATGCACTTGCGGTAGACCTGTTTTTAGAAGGAAAACGCGAAGACCGCTTTGCCTTGAAAATTAAAAACTATCTTGAAACTTTGACCGAAGAACTTCCGTGGTTAAAGAACTTGTCTCTTAATATTGAGACCAAGAACACTTTTCCTCACGGTGCTGGTATCGCCTCATCTGCCTCTGGTCTTTCGGCCCTGGCACTTTGTTTAACTGATTACATCCAATCTTTTTCTAACGAGAATGATCAGGATCTTTTCTTTAAACGCGCGAGCTACCTGTCTCGACTTGCTTCTGGAAGCGCCTGTCGCTCGGTTTATGGTGGTTTTACTACCTGGGGTGAGGCGGATCTACCTCTTGCTTCAGATAAGTACGCTACACCTATTACAGTGCATCCGGAGTTAGCGCACTTAAAAGATACAGTATTGGTGATCAATGACGCCGAGAAAAGTGTTTCAAGTCGTGATGGCCATACTCGCATGAAAGAGCATGCCTTTGCAGAGGCCCGCTTTGCTCAGGCAAAACATAACTTCAAAGGCATGGTCAATGCTATGAAGTCAGGGGACATGGAAGAAGTGGGAATGATCCTGGAGCAGGAGGCCCTGAGCCTTCACGCCATGTTCTTAACTTCACCGAATGCCTTTACTCTTTTTAAACCAAATTCAATTGCGGCGATGGAACTCATCTGGGACTTCAGACGTGAGACCAAGCTTCCGCTTTATTTTACTTTCGATGCAGGGCCAAATCTTCATTTGATCTATCCGGAAGTGTTTAAGAACAAAATTAAAACATTTATTTCCCACGAACTTGCGCCTCTTGCTGTGAAGGTCATTGATGACGAGAGAGGCGAGGGACCTGTTCGATGTTAACTCCTATGTATCCAGCGAAAGTTTTACTTCTTGGTGAATACACCATCTTAAATGGTTCAAAGGCCCTGGCACTTCCTTATCATGATCTTTCTGGTAAGTGGTCAACAGAGGTAAATGATTCTGAGATGAGAGAGAACTCCCGTAAGAGTCTTTTGAATCTTGCTGAGAAAATGAATCTCCCGCTTTTAAAAAGAGACCTGGGCGAGGGCCTCTGGTTTGATTCCTCTATTCCGCAAGGTTTTGGTCTTGGTAGTTCTGGAGCTGTGATTGCGGCCGTGTTTGATCGCTATGGAAAAACTCAGGACGATTTAGAGGCGAATAAAATTGCTCTCGCGCGTCTGGAAGATTTCTTTCATGGATCAAGTTCTGGTTTTGATCCACTCGTGAGTCATATTCAAAAACCACTTCTTATTCATAATGTGCACGAAGTGGAAGTTCTGGAAGAGCGTCCAAATCTAAAGGGCTTTTTCCTGCTCAATACCGGAAAGCCCCGTCAGACGGGACCTCTGGTTTCTATCTACCAAGAGAAGATGAAGGACCCGCAATTTAAGCAGGGTTGCGCTGATATTTTGGCGAAAGATGTTAACTTCGCCATTGATGCAGTTTTAAAGAATGATCCAACGAATCTTTTCCATCACATTTGGCATATTTCTAAATTTCAGTGGGACTTCTTCCCTGAAATGATTCCAACCAAAGAGAGAGGCCTCTGGGCGCGTGGTATTGAAACCGGCGATTTCGCTCTGAAATTGTGTGGAGCAGGTGGCGGTGGTTTTCTATTGGGCTATAGTAACAAGTTCAGTCTGCAAGAAATGCGGCAGATTTTAAATACTCACGAACTAAGGGATCTTTCATGAAATGGTTTTTCCTCTTCTTGTTTCCGACTCTCGCTTTCGCTCAACCCACCAAAGAACAACAATTCCGTATTAGCTTAAATACAGTCATTAAAAATTCTACTATGCCGGATGTACGTCCAGGAATGGTGGTGGCATCTCCGAGTCGCTCGAACCCTGATTACTATTATGATTGGGTCCGTGATACGGCCCTGACTTATCGAGCGATGGTGGATTACTACGAACTTAAAAAAGATCCAAAAATCAAAAAAATGATTTTCACTTGGATTGATTCAGAGGCCTATCGTCAGAATCAACCGACATTCACCGGACTTGGTGAGCCGAAGTATTTTATTGATGGCTCTGGTTACACTGGTGGGTGGGGACGTCCGCAGAACGATGGCCCGGCCCTTCGTGCGATTGCCATGATTAAGTTTGCTCGCATTCTTCTTTCGGAAGGTCAGCAAAATTATGTGATTCAGCGTCTCTATCACGGTGTGATTCCGGCCGATTCAGTGATTAAGAAAGATCTAGAATATACGGCCCACCATTGGCGTGAGCCAAGCTTCGACCTTTGGGAAGAAGAAATGGGAATGCATTTCTACACACTCCTGGCGCAACATGTGGCCCTCCAAGAAGGCGCTAAACTAGCTGATGAACTTGGTGATGGTGGTGCTGCGACTTTTTATAGAGGAGAGTCAGCGAAGATTGCTCAATACTTAAAATCGGAATTCACAGATTCTCGTATTGGGATTCTAACGACTCTTAGAAAAGTAAACGGTGGCCTGGGCTACAAAAACTCAAATATTGATGTGGCCCCACTTCTGGCCCTTCTTCACAATTCTCCGTATCAGAAATTGTTCTCACTTAACTCTGCTCCGGTGAGAAAATATATTGAAGTTCTCACCAATACTTTTGCTGAGCTTTATTCAATCAATAAAGCTTTCCCGAGTATGGGTGTAGGTATTGGCCGTTATCCGGAGGATCGCTATGACGGTTACGCCACAACCGGTGTTGGTAACCCTTGGTTCCTTTCAACGCTGGCATTAGGTGAGTACTACTGCATGGTAGGTGAGAAGAGCAAAACCATGAAGCAGTTTGAGCGCGCTCTTTTTCACTCTGACCGCAAGGGTGGAATGTCTGAGCAGTTCAACCACATGACGGGCCACATGCAAGGAGCTCGTGAGCTGACTTGGTCGCACAATGCTTTCATGACGGCCATGATGAGATGTCGATTTATCTAGATGAAAATGAAAAGGCCCTCATAAGAGGGCCTTTTTTTTGATTAGTGTTCTAAGTTCTTTGGACCTTCATCATTCTTGATGAGGGAGAGTTTCACCGCATACGACATAGATTTTGCCGGCATGAAATCAAATTCTTTGGTTTCAGGCTTCTTGGTTTTCCAGTCTTCCGACACCATTGAGGCCTTGGCGATTTTTCGATCCATCACAATTCCAGTTTCAAACTGCGAGCGAAGAGTTTCAAAGAGACCAAGCTTGGCCTGGATTCTCTGAACAGGTGCTACTTTTGAGATATCAGTCAGGATATCGCGGATGACATCTGAACGAGTTGAAGATTCATAGGTCTCACATAAAAAACCAGACTCAGTCAGGGCACGGGTCTTAATCGGGGCCCCTGAAAGGACCCAGTTGCGAGCAAATGATGGAGAGATGAGAGTAGAAAGCATGCTCATTCCACCGGCCGCAGGAACCAGTCCATAGTGGCAGTGGTTGAAACTGATCTTCGCATCACGAGAGGCAATTCTGATGTCGGCACCTAGAGCGAACTCAGAAGCGAGAGTTTCGGCCCCATCACCAAGATCAATCACCACGGTCTGTGGAAGTTGCATCATAGCGAAGATAATTTTTTGTAGTTTGGTATTTATTTTGTCGAGGTTTGAAGCAGAGGTCTTTGGCAGAGTTTCATATTCATAGCCGCTTGAGAAAAACGGTGAAGATGAATCAATAAAAATGGAATTAATTTCTACACGAGTGGTGCACCAGGCGAGAAGACTTTCAAGTTCAAACAACATCTCTAGGCGGAAAGCATTGTTCCAGTCAGGGCGATTAAGAGTCACGAATAGAGTACGCGTGGTCTTCTCAAGCCTCGTGGAGATCGTTGTGTAATTGAAGAGCGTCTGCATGTCACCGTCCTTGGTTTCTCTGCTTGGGTTAAAAGAGCTTCTTTCCACGCCATTCCATGGCAAGGAATCAAATCTCTTCAATATTTTTTCAAACTTTCAGGGGGAGTGTCAAAGGGGAAAAAAAGTTGTGAGAAACTCTCAGTTTTTTAGAAGATATCGTCCTGATAATTTCTTTCTTCTATGCTGTGATCTTCCTTGATTTCGAGGTTAATTCGGCCTACTTCACGGCCATCTGAGGTCTCCACAACGACCCGCCAATTGCCTAAGTGATAGAATTGTTTAGAACCAAAGCCTCGAAAGCCCTCGTCTCGTCCACCTAAAATATTGAGGGGGATGGTGTCTTCCAGCACCCACCCGCGCTTGGGGTCATCATAGAACCATTTCAAAAATACCTGGTCCTGAAATCTCGCTGGGGAAAAAATTGATAATAGAATAGTGACCTTGTCGCCAGTTCGGGCCAGAAATTCCTGAGAACCCTTGCCCCAAATCTTCCAAAATGGACGAAGGTGTTTACCGATATACTTGCCGTCGACCTTTTGAACCTCGTAATAAACGCCGATTTTTTTCACGGCCACTGGGACCGGTGGAATAAGTGAAGTGTAGTAACCAACGAGGAAAACCAAGTGTACTGCTACTGCTGGAATTAAAACGTGGCGTCTGAGTAAATGAACGTGCTCTTTGCCCTTGAAGTTCAATTTCCAAACTAAAAGCATCACCGTACCGGAGCTGATCATTCCGAGCCAGAAAGGTATCGCTCCCACATGCCCCATCAAAATAGGATAGAAGAAAGCGAAGTAACTCATGACACAGATATTGTAGAGGATCACTCGTACCGGAAGGCCCAGTTCCTGGATCTTCGGAATCTCATTGGCGAGCATAAGTCCCGCAAGAAGTACGATGAAGAAGAACGAAGTTATCGCCGAGGCCGAAGTATAAAAGAAAATGGTGTAGGCCGAGAGTAGGGAACCAAACAGGAAATGCACGACCAGATTATGATACTCCCAGAATTTCTGACCTCGCTCGGACAGAGTCAGGGTTCCAATCGTGATACGAATTTCACAGATAAGAAGTGTTCCCAATATGGTGAGATAGATCGCCTGCTGAACGAGATTTAAAAGATCATCAATTCGTCCCAGGGTCAGAACATCAAACAGAAATCCCGCGCAGAAAACGATAATAGAGACCAGCACCTCATGGTGCTGGTAGAACTCTAAAAATTTATTTTTGTATTGAAGAATTTTTTGGACCACTTCTTAGTGACCTTCGAGGAATCTCTCGGCCTTAATGGCAGCTTGGCAACCAGAACCCGCGGCCGTGATGGCCTGACGGTAGTAAGAATCTTGAACGTCACCACAAGCGAATACGCCTGGGATATTTGTTTCAGGACCGTTCTGAGTTTTGATGAAGCCGTGATCGTCTAGAGTGATCTGACCTTTTAAGAACGCCGTATTTGGATTGTGTCCGATGGCGTAGAAAAGACCATCAGTTTCACGCTCATGTTTCTCACCTGTTTTAAGGTTCTCAACTACGATTGAAGAGACACCCGCTGGACCAGCTTTAATTTCAGAAACAACTGTGTCCCAAAGGAACTCAATCTTAGGATTATTGAAAGCACGGTCTTGCATGGCCTTTGAAGCACGAAGAGTGTCTTTACGGTGAACGATATAAACTTTCTTGGCGAACTTCGTGATGAAAGTAGCGTCTTCCATTGCCGTGTCACCACCGCCCACAACGTGAACGATTCTGTCACGGTAGAAGAAACCGTCACAAGTGGCACAAGTAGAAACACCACGACCAGTGAGTTCTTTTTCATTCGGAAGACCCAGCCACTTAGCTGAAGCACCTGTTGAAATGATCACTGTCTCAGCAAGGTAAGTCTGGCCGTTCGAAGCAGTCACTGTGAATGGCCGCTTAGAAAGATCTACGTCTGTACACATGAGAGATTGGAATTCAGCGCCGAAACGAGCAGCTTGTTTTTTCATGCTCGCCATAAGCTCAGGACCCATCACTCCGTGCTCAAACCCAGGGAAGTTTTCCACTTCTGTTGTAAGAGTAAGTTGTCCACCAGGCTCGTGCCCTTCAAGCACAAGAGGTTTAAGGTCAGCACGACCAGTATAAATAGCAGCAGTTAAACCAGCAGGGCCGGTTCCGATAATAATGACTTTACGTGTTTCCACGGAATACCTCTATTATTGTTTTTCTTCAGTAGATGTAGCGATACCAAGTTTCTTTTTGATAACGGCCGGACGATCATCCATATCTGGATTCATTTCATAATAGGCCTTAACTGAAACTAGGTCCTTCGGATGTGGAGCTTTTTCTGTTGTTACGAATTGTTCACCAGTAAGTGAGCACTCGTAGTTATAAGTAATTTTCTCGCGTCTGCGTTTCATGAAATTTCCTTTTTGAACTGGTACTCTGTTATAGAGTTTTTGCAACGCTTTATCAAGGACTTAAAGAGAGCGAGTGGTCCTATGACATTGCTCGTAAATTGAGTGTTTTCATCACGTTGTTTCTTTGTCACAATAATTTTATGAACTTGATTAAATGGATGTTGATCAATCTTGTGCTGCTTATGGTCACAATAGCTCCCGTATGGGCGTTAAATGGGGCCGTTCTTCTTGGGCAGTCTTCCAGCGGACAAACCGCTCTGTTTAATCTTGGCATCCATGACGGAGTAAAAGAGGGCGATTATGCGGTCATTGTTAAAGAGATCCGCGATTTAGAGACTCGTGATCTTCGTCTGGTTCCCGTGGCAAAGGCCCGCAATATCAAAATCAATACCGGTAACTCAGTGTGGATCCTTTATAAGGTCTACGATGCTGAGCTTATGGTGAAGGGCCAGAAGTATTTGATCCTCGCTGAGTCGGCGATGCTTAGTGGTCGACGTGACCCGCGCCTGGGTCGAATCAGTATCGTTACTAATAAAGACAAACGTGCTTTTGAGGTCCAGAAGACCTTGAGTGATGATAAAGATCGAATCGCAAAATTAAAAAATCAGTATCCGGAAATTGCCGACCTTCATAAGAGAGAGATGCGTTCTGACAACGACATTGATCTCGTGGACGTAGAAGGTTGGAAAAAATTTAAAGATGAGAAGTACCGCACGGCCCTTTATAAGAGTCCTTCTCAGGATGATTTCCGTCGCGAGCTGAATCTCAATACTTTTGAGAAACTTGTGACTGGGTATCTCAAAAAAGTAAATGATCCTAAGTTTAGCTATGATCAGTTCTATGATGAGCAGATGAAGTCTGACTTTAGTAATGAATTCAGAAAACGTTCTAACTTCAGCACAGAGTACGAATCATTTTTATCGAACCAATCTCAGAGGGCGGCGGGAGATGCTAAGCTTTATCGCGCGATCTTAGAGAAGGGCGACAGTTGGTCGGAAGATTTCTCAGACGAGGAACTAGGAAGCAAACTAAAGCAAGTTTCTGTTCTTCAAGAAAAAGATCGTCGTGACTATGTGATGTCTAATCCCAATAGATATACGGTGTATCTGGAATACGGTCTGGGACTTAATGATCCTCAGACAGATAAAGACACTCGTTATCGTCGTGATACCCGATACTCGGTGGATCTCGATTTTGAGGCCGTTCCTTTTTTAAAGCACGATATCTTAGAGCGTTTTACCTTGAACGCCACCGTTCGATCGAACAAGACCGCCTTCGATGCTTCCGGGAACAACGCCAATGTGGATGAGTACTCATTCACTGGTGGTGCCAACTGGTATCCTTTGTATGCGCCTTATGTGATCGAAGCCCCGGTGGTTTTTTTAGGTGTTTATCTGCGCAGTGGTTGGGCAAGTGTGGAGGCCCCGACAGTAGAAGAGAAGGCAAACTATACAGTTCTTTCTCTTCCAGGGTTTCGCGCAGGCATGAAGTACAACTTTAAAAATAATCTGGCCCTCCGAGTGGCGGCCAGTATGGAAAGATTAGAATTAGATCGATATGAGCAGAGTAAACTGGGATCAGTATTGCCTGATCAGACCAGTGTTGCTGAAGGGAAGTTGAACTTCGCTCTGGCCTATTCTTTTTAAGGGGAAAGATGAAGATTTTTGCATTGTTGCTTTTAGTGATTTCTCTACCGGCCCTGGGTCTTGAAGTAGATGAAAAACTCACTGTCCGAGTGGTGAAGACTTCTGAGTCTCGTAAGACCATTATGGTGAACCGCGGGACTGAAGACGGTCTGGTTGAAGGTGATCATGCAAAATTCATTGTGACGGCCGGAATTGTTGCCCGTGCAGTTTGTGTGAGAGTTTCTCCCACTCGCTCGGTGTGGTCTGTTTACCGTCTGGTGAATGCTGATTTCATCGTGAATGATTCAGTGATGACGCTGAAAATTTCTCCGGCCGTGAAGATCACCAAAGATGAATCTCAGGCCCTGGTTCAGGAAGATACTCCGACTCGTGCGGCGGCCGATCCAACTCAATTAGGAATTCCACTGGCCGATGGTGCTCAGGACCTGGCCGCAGGTGCCGGTGCTGACGATGCCCTTACAGCTGCTGATCTTAAGGCCCTGGAGGAGAGCAATACTCCGACAATTATTCCGGAAAAAAACATCGAGGTATTTGGTGTCCTCAATATTTCGGGACTGACTTCAAGTACTAAGACAGACTCAGGGTCGAACTCTTTTAATAACTCTCAGTCTTATCACCATATCGGTCTTGGTGGAGAGTATTATCCGCAAAAAGAGCGTGAATGGTATTCGCATTTCTCGCTTCAAGCGGAGGTAAATCTCATGCGCCAAAACAGTCAGGCCTATCAAGGCGCATCTACGACGAATGATGTGACTGAGTTTGCTCTTGGTGTGAACTGGCACCCGACAAAACTTCCAAGTAAGACCCTCGACTTCATTCCTTATTTTCACTTAGGGGCCAACATTGGTTCAGTGAAATCGACTTATTCTCCTGGCCAGGAAAATCCCGGTGGAAATGAATTTTCTGCCACCGGAAGCACTGCCGGCTTCTCTGTTGGTTTTGGTTATAAGTTCTACACTCAACGTGGCTTCGGTGCCCGTGCGCTCTTGGATTACTACTATCGTTCAGAGAGCTACGGTGAAGACGATGCTTTCAATAAGTTCAATAAGACAGTGGGCGGACCACGTCTTATGGTTGGACTTGGTTACCGATTCTAATTTTAAATTTTCGATATCGAATGCTCTCCTGTGCGTAACGGGAGAGCTTCCTCATAAAACTGTCGTCAAAAGTTGAATGCCCTAGAAGATTTTTTGCCGTTTCAAGTTCTTCTAAAGTCTCATCTGAAATATTGATCTTAAGTTGTTGATAGGTTGGGGAAATGACCTTGATGCCTTCTTTTGGAAAAGGCATGGGGGAGAGTTCGGCCAAAATTTTTTCTGCCTGTCGCTTGGTCTTGTTTTCTAATTTTTTTAAAATGATTTTCTTCTTGGTTGGTTCATTAATTTTTTCCTTTTTAAATAATCCTGCTGCCTGTCCTAGATTGGTCAGATTCAAGACTCCGCTCTGAATTTTCTCCTCAATTTCAGGAATTTCTTTGAGGAGCTTGGCAGCGTTTATTCTTCGACTGGCCGATGGCTCTGAATATCCAAGTTCCTTAACCGCATATTCCAGCATGTTTGGATAACCGAGATCACAAAAAAGCTTTCTCCGTTCAATTTCTTTTAAGTGATGAAGAATTTTTGTCATTGTTTCTCGCTCAAGGCGAGCAAGGCGTTTGGTGTCGGAGAGAAGGGTGTTATCAGTGAGATGTTTTAAATTCATTGAGACAAACTAATGAAGAGGGAATTAGTCGTCTTGATATAATTGAGGGCCTAGGTTTTTTATTTCATATGCGAATGACGCAAATTTACTACGCCGGCGTAGTAAATTCGCGTCATGAAAATAGCGCCTTCACTTCTTCCACTGGAATACCCATCACATCTTTCATGTGATGAGGATCTTCAAGGATGGAAAGTCTGCGTTTCACTAGATCTTCAAAGGTCGTCACTTTTTCGGTCTTGATAATTTTCTTCACCATCTCTAGAGTGAGCTTCGGCTTCTCTCCAAAAGTTGGCATGACTGAATGCTGCCTCAGAGGATTAAGCGTATAATTGGGATGATAGGCCTTACCTAGGCGAGGAACAATTTCCTGCGCCAGTTCCTGAGTCATGCGACGGAAGGTTGTGTATTTTCCACCGATGAGGACATAGGTAAATTGATCGGGACGGAAGATTTTGTGAAAACGAGACACTTTCCCTAATGCCTCATCGGCCCCTTCTTCACGTACGAGGGGACGAACTCCTGCGAAGGTCGAGATAATAGAGTCTTTGGTAAGGTTTGAATTCGGGAAATACTGTTTGAGCACATCCAGAAGATAATGAACTTCTTTCTCAGACGCTTTGATATTGAACATGTCCTGATCAACCGGAGTTTCAGTTGTCCCAACCAGAATCGAGTGACGTTGTGGAATGACAAATACAACACGGTTATCTTTTGTGGTGAGAACCACCGAGCCCTGGGCCTCAAGAGAGCCTTCTTTAAGCCAAAGGTGAATTCCTTTTGAAGGAACCAACTGAGGGGTCCATGGGATGTTGAGTTTTGGAAGAAGTTTGTCAGTGAACGGGCCAGTGGTGAAAACCACAAACTTGGCCTTCACTGTCTCTTTATGAGGAGTGAAGACCGACTGATAAGTCACTTCATAACCATCGGCCACTTTAACTGTGGAAGTGACTTCATGATAACTTAAAGCATGGGCACAAGGTTCAAGGAGAGCATCATAGAGGCACTCGAGAGTCAGTTTCGCATCATCAACCACACCATCATAGTATTTACCAGCACCACGTAGTCCCTTGGGATCTAGTGAAGGAATTTTCTGAATGGTTTCTTCTGGGGTGAGCATTCCATGAGGGCGATTCTGAAAGTGCGAAAGGAAATCATAAAGAAATAGACCGGCCTTGAGCATCCAAGGGGCGTACTTAGAGTAGTTATAAAGAGGAAGATAAAAATCCCGCTCAAAACACAGGTGAGGAGTGAGCTTCAACCAGAGGTTCTTTTCTTCCAGTGCTTCTTGCACGAGAGCAAAATCCGCGTTTTCAAGGTAGCGAATTCCTCCGTGAAGCATCTTCGAAGATCCTTGCGAGGTCTGAGAAGCAAAATCACCTTTATCAATTAAGAGAGTAGAAACTCCGTTCAACGCCAGGTCACGGATAAGACCACAACCGTTGATGCCTCCACCAACGATTACCACTTCATAAGACTTCATAGTTTATTGACCCAGACCAGATTTCCCGTACAGGTTAGACGATATTTGTAACCACCAATTCCAAATTCAGATGGAATCGGAGTCAGTTGATAATTGAGTCCCACCACAGCATTAGAGTGGGCCTTAAGTGCGTGCGCTTTAAGTTTTTGGGCCAGTTCTTGATAGTGACGAGGAATTTCTTCCGAGCCTTCATCTTCCACAATGTGACTGTCGAGCATCTTATGTTCTGAGGCCACACCCATATACTTCATGACCTGATAACCCTCAAGACCTGAGGTCGCAGACACAATGATCTGTGAAAGCTCAAGTTTTGGATCATCAAAATGAAAGCTATGAGATTGGTTTTGGTAAAGGCTGAATTTAGAGACAATTCCTGTTTCAGGAACTTCCTGGTGCTTCGGAGGATGAATTTCATCCGAAAGCCCGACTTGAATATCAATGTCGAAACGACGTAGCTTGTGGGCGAGGAAGATGGCCGCATATTCCGAGATTCGAGGAACCAAAAGCATTCCGCGCATCAGACGGTTTTTCATTTGTTCTTCCGGGTCCATCAGAATATTGAGCTCTTTCAGAAGAGTAATGATGTCTTTTACATCTTCAATAAAGCGAACATTCTTAATGAGTACGCTGAATGATGGGTTTCCTTCACTGGCCATGCCTGTGAAGCTTGAACTCTCAGAGAACTTCTTCAGGTCTTCAAAGTTTTCGGGGGCCTTGTACTCATGTTTTGGAGGAGTATAGATAGGTTCTGGTTCCGGTTCTGGAGTAAATTCTGGTTCTGGTTCAGAGGTGAACTCAGGTTCAGGTTCTGAAGCAAATTCTGGTTCAGAAGTCGCCTCAAATGTTGATTCGAAGGCCGGTTCCTCTTCAGTCGAAAAAGCATCAGTTCCAAAATCTGTGGCTTCTTCCGTGGTCTCTGTTCCAAATTGAATGTCATCTGTTTCAAAAGTTGAAGGTTCTTCAGTGGTTTCACCAAAGTCTGTTTCAAAGCTTGTTTCAAAGGAAGTTTCTACTTCATCTTCTGGAGTTTCAGGTAAGTCAGGAAGCTCAGAGGGGAAATCGGGTTCAGGTGGGAGTTCCTCGTCAGCATTCAGCTCGTGAATGTATTCACCAAGGTCCTCAATTCGAGTAAGATCCTTCTTATTAGAACTCATCAGCAATCCCTGCTTCAGTGTTAAAAGAGCGCGAGTGTTAGTCGCGCTCGCTTATAAATGTACTAAGCTCCGTGACAAGACTTAAATTTTTTCCCCGAACCACAAGGACAAGGATCATTACGTCCTACTTTAACTGTAGCACGAATAATCTTTTTTTCCTCGGCCATTGCTTCAGCGGCGATGGCGTCCTGGTGGGCCTTTAATTGGGCCTGGAGAATTCTCTCCTGTTCACGGTGGATGGCCTCGATTTCTTCTGGTGTCATGAGCTTGATGTGCGAGATGCGTTCAATAACAGCACGCTTGATCGCAAACTTCATGTTCTCATAGATAGTGAAGGCCTCACGCTTATACTCAACCAGAGGATCTTTCTGGCCGTAAGAGCGCAGGTTAATACCTTCTTTAAGGTGGTCCATAGCAAGAAGATGGTCTTTCCAGAACTGATCGAAAGTCGCCAATAGTACTTCGCGGTAAGTGTATTTCACTTGCTCTTGATCGAATCCTTCAAACTTCTTCTGGATAGCAGCGGCACCTGTTTCTTTTAGGTATTCGGCCAGGTCACCTTTATGCTTTTGAGAACATTCTTCCGGAGTGAGAGTGTGCTCAATTCCGAAAGCGTTTTTAGCGGCCTGATTGATTTCTTCCCAAGGGAAGTCACGAACAGTTCCTTTCTTCTCAGGCTGATACTGAGCGGCCAATTCAAAGGCCACTTCATCAATGAAGTCTTGAACAAGCTCAAGGTTTCCTTCATCGTTTAGAATGTCACGGCGGATCTTATAGATCACCTTACGTTGCTCATTCATCACGTTATCGAAATCAAGAAGGTGCTTACGAATATCAAAGTTGTGTGTTTCAACCTTCTTCTGCGCTTTTGCAATGGCGTTTGTGATCATCGAGTGTTCGATAGGCTCATCGTCCTTCATACCAAGCTTCACCATGATGCCTTTGATTCTGTCTGAACCAAAGATACGCATAAGATCGTCTTCCAGAGAAAGGAAGAACTTCGAGCGGCCTGGGTCACCTTGACGGCCAGAACGACCACGGAGCTGGTTATCAATACGACGTGATTCGTGTCTTTCAGTACCGATGATGAAAAGACCACCAAGGGCCTTTGTTTCTGGAGTGAGCTTAATATCTGTACCACGACCTGCCATGTTGGTGGCGATCGTTACACCACCACGTTGACCGGCCATCGCCACGATTTCCGCCTCGCGAGCGTGGTTCTTAGCGTTTAGTACTTCGTGTTTAATGCCCTTACTCGTCAGAACATTCGAAATAAGTTCAGAAGACTCAATTGAGATGGTTCCAACGAGAACTGGTTGGCCTTTCTTGTGACATTCTTCAATTAGTTTTGCCACGGCCTCGTATTTCGCTTTTCGAGAAGCGTAAACCACATCCGCCTGGTCATCACGAATCATCGGAAGGTTAGTAGGGATCACAACCACTTCAAGGTTGTAAATTTTCATGAACTCGTCGGCCTCTGTATCGGCCGTACCTGTCATACCTGAAAGTTTTGAGTAAAGACGGAAGTAGTTCTGGAACGTGATTGAAGCAAGTGTCTGGTTTTCAGATTTTACTTCCACGCCTTCTTTCGCTTCAACCGCTTGGTGAAGACCATCAGACCAACGAGAACCTTCTTTCATACGACCAGTGAACTCATCTACGATGATAACTTTGCCATCACGAACAACGTAATCCACTTCGTTTTTAAAAAGTGTATGAGCACGAAGAGACTGGTTTACGTGGTGAAGAGTCTCAATGTTACGAACATCATAAAGGTTACCGATCTGAAGAAGCTCTTGAACTTTTAAGATACCTTCTTCAGTGAGAACTGATGATTTTGCTTTTTCGTCCACTGTATAGTGAGTGTCTTTCGTTAATTTAGGAATGATCTTATCGACAACACTGTAAAGACGAGTGTCGCCTTCAGATGGACCAGAGATAAGTAGTGGAGTACGGGCCTCATCAATTAAGATTGAGTCTACCTCATCCACGATACAGAAATGGTGCTCACGTTGAACATAATCGTTAAGATCAAACTTCATGTTGTCACGAAGGTAGTCGAAAGCGAATTCGTTGTTAGTTCCGTATGTGATGTCTGCTTGATAAGCGGCCTTACGGTCCTCATCGTCCATGTTTGAAACGATCACACCAACTGTAAGTCCAAGCCAGTTATAAAGTTTACCCATTTCGTGAGAGTCACGTTGAGCAAGGTAGTCGTTCACAGTAACCAGGTGAGCGCCTTTACCAGTAAGGGCGTTAAGATAAAGTGGGAGAGTCGCAGTAAGTGTTTTACCTTCCCCGGTTTTCATCTCAGAGATTTTACCTTGGTGAAGTGTGATACCACCCAACATCTGTACATCAAAGTGACGCATATTCATGACACGACGTCCGGCCTCGCGAACAACCGCGAAAGCATCTGGAAGAATGTCATTTACTGTGGCGCCATTTTTAAGCTTGTCTTTGAAGATTTGAGTTTGGTTTTTTAACTCATCATCCGACATTGCCTTGTACTTCGGCTCGAGGGAATTGATTTCCGCCAGAATTGGCCTTAGAGCGCGCATGTCACGATCTTGTTTTGTACCAAATAGCTTGCGCATCATTGAATCTAACATAGGAAAACCTTTTCTTAATCGAGGATAAAATATAATGGATCTACGGCAATGCCATTGACCCGAACTTCATAGTGTAAGTGAGGACCGGTTGAGTGACCGGTGTTACCAACGCCAGCAAGAAGAGCGCCACGCTTTACTTTTTGGCCGGCGCGGACGTTGAGGGATTGATTGTGAGCATAGATCGTTTCAATTCCATACCCATGATCAATTTGTACGAACTTGCCGAAACCTGCTTTCTCTCCTGAGAAAGTTACAATGCCATCGGCCGGAGCGTGTACAGCAGTCCCGTAAGGAGCACCAACGTCAAGGCCTTCATGCATTTTAAGACGACCGGCCCATGGAGACATACGCTGACCAAAATAACTGGTGATCCAGCCGTCGGCCGGAAGAATAGTCGGAGTTGAATTGAGGAACGATTCTTTATCCAAAAGATATTGATCGAGAGCGTGAATGTTGGTCTCAATAGTTGAAACCACTTCTCTTACCTGATGATACTTGAAATCAAACTTGGCGTAGTCGTTAGAGAGAGCGAAGCTTCGACGGGCCAAATCAGACCACTGTTTTGTAAGAAGATAACTGCGCTCAAGTCCCAGAGTCGCCGCAATTTTTTTATCGTAAAGTGATTTAAGCTCTTTAAACTTTGGTTGATCTTCAATGTCACCATCAAATTTTAGATCTAATGAAGAATTGAGATCATCCAGCGTGAAAGACTCTTTTGATTCTTCCGAAGCTGGTTTATACAAAGGTCCTTTGCCGCTAATCTCTTCAAGACCTGTGATCACGCGAAGTTTTTTCTCAAACGTGTTGATACGTTTTAAGTCGTCACCCAAAGTATTCATCTTCATTTGGAAGAGCTGAATCTGTTCTTTAAGCTGACGGTTTTCAATTGAAAGATGTTTGTTCTCGTAGACCTGTTGGAGAATTTGCCAATAATTAAATCCCAGTACACCAATGAGAAGAGTGAGCATCACCATGGTGAAGGCGAGGGACTTAAATAAAACGGTTGGTATACGATAGGTCTTAACCCCTTTTTGTTTTTCGGGAATGACCATTACGGTGTAGTACTTATCCATGCAGGATATTTTAAGCCAGTGCCTCTCGAAAGAAAACACAAAACATTGAAAAGATTAGATTAAGAACTAGGCCTGGGCCACGGCCAGGATGACTGAAATATTGTCCTGTCCGCCGTTGTCGTTGGCCTGCTGAATGAGTTCTTTCACGGCCCGTTCTACGTCAGATAATTGGCAACGAGACGGGTCAGAAATGTTTCTCTGCACGATATGGAGGATGTCTCCATCACTGACTTTTCCGTGCAATCCGTCAGAGCAGATTAAAAAAATATCATTTTTGCAGACGCGGTAGTTAAAAACGTCCACTTGAACATCCGGTTCAAAACCCACAGAACGAACGAGAACGTTCTTTTGAGGATCTTTGACGGCCTCTTCGCGAGTATAAATTCCCATATTCAATTTTTCTTGAACGAAGGAGTGGTCTCGAGTCAGCTGAAAAATATGGTGATTGTTCACCATGTAGACCCGAGAATCTCCGACGTTTCCGATCACCAATTGTGGGCCTGAAAACTGAACGGCCGAAACGGTGGTACCCATGCCGTGAAGTTCCGGCTGCTCTTCGGCCTTCTTCAAAATCGAGCGATTAATTTCCTGGATCAGATTTTTCATCAGGGTCTGTGGTTCCTGAGAAGAATTTTTTCCCAGATATTCGCCCATGACTTTAACCGATAGTTGAGAAGCAATGTCGCCACCACTATGTCCACCCATGCCGTCTGCGACTGCAAAAAAGTGATGGGCATGGTCTAAACAAATTGAATCTTGATTCGTTTTTCTCTTACGCCCAATATCTGTGGCACCAGCACAAAGAATACCCATAATGGCCTTGTTAAAATTTGTGATGATTTAATCATAGAATGAACCATGTTTTAGTCAAACAATAATCTTAGGCACTTCTGAATGATTGACAAATTCCCTCGGAAAGAAGTGCCGATTTACCACCTTGTTGTATTCGTTTGGAGAAGTTACGCTTAGTGAGTACAATTAATTAAGGGTCTCTCAAGTACCCGCTTTAAAACGCCTTAGGGAGGAAGTCCATGGCAAGCTCCAATTTCGATATCCAGTCTTTCATTTCCCAGCACTACAATCCGAAAGATTTTTCTCACCTTCATTGGCAAGGAAGTTTTCAAGAGTATGTAGACCTAGTGATGAAGAATCCTAAGATCGCGCGTAATTCTTTCCAACGTATTTATGACATGATCATGAGCTACGGTACTTCTCAGTACACTGAATATAAAAAAGAAGTGACTCGTTACCACTTCTTCGACGATCCATTTGAGAATGGAAAAGATGCCATTTTCGGTATTGATGTTCACTTAATGAAAATGGTGAACTTCTTCCAGTCGGCCGCTCTTGGTTATGGTACTGAAAAACGCGTTCTTCTTCTTCATGGTCCAGTAGGTTCTGCAAAGTCTTCAGTTTCACGTCTCCTCAAAAAAGGTCTTGAGCATTACTCTCGCACAGACGAGGGCGCTCTTTACACTTACGAGTGGGTGGATGAAGAAGGTTCAGCGATCCTTGGAGGTCAGAAAGTTTTCGCATCTCCAATGCACGAAGAGCCACTTAAGCTTTTACCTCCTGAAGTTCGTGACAGATTCCTGGCAGAACTTTCAAAAGTTAATAAGTCACCATACAAAGTAAAAATTAAAGGTGAAGTGAACCCGGCCTGTCGTTTCATCCTGAATGAATACATGCTGAAGTATGACGGTGATTGGAACAAAGTGATGAAGCACATCCGTGTGAAGCGTTTGATCCTTTCTGAAAAAGACCGTCGTGGTATTGGTACATTCCAACCAAAAGATGAGAAAAACCAAGACTCAACTGAATTAACTGGTGATATTAACTATCGTAAAATTGCGATCTATGGATCTGACTCAGATCCACGCGCGTTCAACTTCGATGGTGAGTTCAACATCGCCAACCGCGGTATCGTTGAGTTCATCGAGATGTTAAAACTTGATGTTGCCTTCTTGTATGACCTACTAGGTGCTTCTCAAGAGCAATCAATCAAGCCTAAAAAATTCGCTCAAACGAACATTGACCTTGTGATTTTGGGTCATACCAACGAGCCAGAGTATAGAAAACTTCAATCTAACGAATTTATGGAAGCTCTTCGTGACCGTACCGTGAAGATTGACGTTCCTTATATTACTCGTCTGGATCAGGAAGCTCGTATTTATAGAAAAGACTATAATAAAGAGACCATTCCAAACATCCACATCGCTCCTCACACGCTTGAGATGGCCTCGACATGGGCGATCCTGACTCGTCTGGAAGAGCCGAAGAAGTCGGACCTGACTAAGCTTCAGAAGCTTAAACTTTATAACGGTAAAACACTTCCTGGTTACAACGAAGACAACGTAAAAGAACTTCGTAAAGAAGCAGTTCGTGAAGGTCTTGAAGGTATTTCTCCTCGTTATATCCAAGATAAAATCTCGAACGCGCTTGTGAAGAACGGTCACGTTGGCTGTCTTAACCCATTCATGGTTTTCAATGAACTTGAATCAGGGTTGAAGCACCATGCACTGGTGAATTCTCCAGAGCAAATGGACCACTACCGTGAGATGCTGGCGGTTTGTCGTCAGGAGTATGAAGATATCGTGAAAAACGATGTTCAGAAGGCGATCTCTGTTGATGAGTCTGCGATTCAAACTTTGTGTGCCAACTACGTGGACAACGTTAAGGCCTACACTCAGAAAGAGAAAATTCGTAACAAATACTCTAACAAGTTAGAGGAAGCAGATGAGCGTTTCATGCGTTCAATCGAAGAGAAGATTGATATTCCTGAGTCTCGTAAAGACGATTTCCGTCGCGAGCTTATGAACTATATCGGTGCTCTTGCTATCGAAGGCAAGCAGTTCGATTACAAAATGAATGAGCGTCTTCACCGTGCTCTTGAACTTAAACTTTTCGAAGATCAGCGCGATACCATCAAGCTAACAACAATCATCTCGAACGTGGTTGATAAACAAACACAAGAGAAGATTGAAGTGGTGAAGAGCCGATTGATTAAGAATTTCAACTACTGTGACATCTGTGCCACAGACGCGTTGAACTTCGTGGCATCTATCTTTGCTAAAGGCGACTCAATTAAGTCGTAAGAGGAAAGTGAGTGGATCATCCGATTAAACGAGACCATGCCCGATTCCGGAAGATTGTTAAGGGTAAAATCCGTGAAAATCTTCGTCGGTATGTTTCTCAAGGTAATCAAATTATTCCTAAAGGGACCGACCAGTTTACGGTCCCTATGCCTTCCATTGATATCCCTCGTTTCCGTTTCGGTGATAAATCCCAGGGCGGAATGGGGCAAGGACAAGGTCAACCTGGGGACCCGGTAGATGGCCAGCAGGATCCAAATGGTCAGCCTGGACAAGGTGAGGCCGGAGAAGGTGAAGGTAATAAGGAACTTGAAGTAGAGCTTTCTCTAGAGGAGCTTGCGCGCATTCTAGGTGAGGAACTTGAGCTTCCAAACATTGAACCAAAAGGGAAGAAATCACTTCAAAGTGTTGTGGACCGTTATACCAATATCGGAACCACTGGACCTGATTCACTTCGCCACCTTCGTCGTACTTATAAGCAGGCCCTGAAGCGCCAAATTGCGACAGATTCCTACGATCCAGAAAATCCGGCGGTGATTCCTATCCGTCGTGACTTCCGTTACCGTTCGGCCGACACGAAAGTGGAGATGCAGAACGCGGCAGTCGTGATTTACATGATGGACGTATCAGGTTCAATGGGGGACGAGCAGAAGGAAATCGTTCGTACAGAGTCCTTCTGGATCAACCTTTGGCTCAAGTCTCAGTACAAAGACATCGAAATCCGTTACATCATTCACGATGCCACTGCCAAAGAAGTAGATGAGCATACGTTCTTCAGAACACGTGAGTCTGGCGGTACTTTGATTTCTTCTGCCTATAATCTTTGTAAAGAGATCATTGAAAAAGACTATAACCCGAATGAGTGGAACATCTATCCGTTTCATTTCTCAGACGGTGATAACTGGTCAGCAGACGATACTAAGCTTTGTCTTGAACTCCTGGATAAGGTCATTCTTCCGGTTTCAAATAACTTCTGTTACGGGCAAGTGGAAAGCCGTTATGGTTCGGGCCAATTCTATAAAGATCTGGCGGCGAAGTATGGCACGACTTCCGATAAACTCACCCTGAGTAAGATTAAAAACAAAGAAGGAATCCTGGACTCGATTAAAGAGTTTTTAGGTAAAGGAAAATAATGAACCGCTCGAAGCCCATCACTGGTGAACTTCTAGCTCTCAAAAATGAGATTGAAGGCCATGCCATTCAATACGGTTTGGATTTCTTTCCACAGGTTTTTGAAGTTTGTGATTACGATACGATCAATATTCTGGCCGCTCAAGGTGGTTTCCCATCTCGTTATCCTCATTGGAAATTCGGGATGGATTATGATCAGCTTTCAAAAGGCTACACCTACGGTCTTCAGAAAATTTATGAGATGGTGATTAACACCGATCCGTGTTACGCCTATCTTCTTCAGGCAAATAACTGGGTCGATCAGAAAATTGTGATGGCCCACGTTTATGGGCACAATGATTTTTTTAAGAACAATGCTTGGTTCTCGAATACCAATCGTAAAATGATGGACGTGATGGCCAACCATGGAACGAAGATCCGTCGTTACATGGAACGTTATGGCCACGATGCGGTTGAGAGTTTTATTGATAAGGTTCTTTCTCTTGAAAACCTTCTGGATATCAATGAGCTTTTCGAAACAACGGCCCTAAAGCGCCGTCGTGAAGAACAAATCGTTCAACAAAAGACCGAAAACGAAGACGATGGTTATCTGATCGATGACCGTTCTCAGGCCCTGAAATCATTCATGAGATCAAAGGCCCGTTCAAGCAAAAAAGAAGAGAAGAAAGTAGAAGAGGAAGATCTGGTTGTGGCGGAAAGACCGCTGACTTATAAAACCAGAGATTTACTAGGCTATCTGATTCAGCACGCTCCGATTGAAGAGTGGCAGGCCGATATCATCGGTATTCTTCGCGAAGAGGCCTATTACTTCCTGCCTCAACGTCTGACGAAAATCATGAACGAAGGCTGGGCAAGTTACTGGCACTCAACCATCATGACTCAAAAGGCCCTGGATGCTTCAGAGATTGTAGAATTCGCTGATAAGCACGCCGGTGTCATGGCCATGAGTAAGCAAAACATCAACCCTTATAAGGTCGGTATTGAGCTTATGCGTGATATCGAATACCGCTGGAACCGCGGAATGTTCGGGAAAGAGTACAATGAGTGCACTGACATGACTGAGAAGCTTCGTTGGGACACAAAACTTGGAAAAGGTAGGGAGAAGATTTTTGAGGTCCGTAAATCTCACAATGATATCTCTTTTATTGACGAGTTTTTAACGCCTGAATTCTGCGAACGTCAGCAGCTCTTCACTTATAAGTACAACCCTCGCACGGGTCGCTTCGAAATTGATTCTAAGGACTTCCTGGCGATTAAACAGAAGCTTCTGTCTCAGCTTACAAACTTTGGTCAACCGATCATTGAAGTGGAAGATGGAAACTATATGAACCGTAAGGAACTGCTTTTAAACCATGTTCACTACGGGGTGGATCTGGATGTAGGTTTTGCCAATGAAACTCTACGAAACCTGTACGCTATTTGGCGCCGACCAGTGAATCTCAAAACCAAGTACGAAGACAAAGAAGTTATTTTCCATTTCGATGGTAAAGAATTTAAGCCTCAACATTAAGTTGAGGCTTTTAGTTTTGATTCCTGTCTAATTTTTCCTTAAATACTACGTAGTTTTTCCGAGAAGCTTAGTGAATTCATTGAGGAGAACACGTGTATGCTTCAAAAAGCAAGTCTTAAAGGAAAATTACTACTGGGCTTTCTGACCATTGCCGCTTTCGTTGTTGTGGTCGCATTGATGGGCTACTATTCGATGCAGGCCGTGTATAAAGACTTTAACTTCATCAGCACAACTGTCACAAAAAATCTTAAAAGAGTCACGAAGCTCTATAACTACGGGAATGAGGCGAACCGCTATCTCATGCGTGCTTATATGTCTCGTGAGGAAAAGCACGTAAAACGTCTTTTGAAATCGGCCAATGATAACTTCAATAAGTTTGAAGGCGTGAGAAAAGAATATCTAGCAGATGAATTCTCTCCAGGTGAGAAGGAAATGGTTGAAAAGTTTTTTAAGACCTGGGACGAGTTCATGATCTATGCTCGTCAGTTTGAGGCCCTGGTGGATACCATGGAGCCAGAAAACTTGGTTAAGGCCATTGATCTTTTGGATGGCCGCTACCGTGAAATCCGTCTTGATATGTACGCCCAACTTGAGGCCCTGGACACTTACCATACCAAGCTTGGTGAAGAGAAATATGCGGCGGCCGTGAAGGCCTATACAGAGTCAAATTGGATCAACCTGGTGGCCTCTGTTTCATGTATTTTTTGTGCCATTGCGATGGGCTTTTTCATTGCCCGCAAAATTACGACTCTCATTGATTCCATCACTTTTGAGATTGATAACTCTTCAACTCAAGTGGCCCAGGCCTCAGAGCAATTGACTTCTGCCTCTTCTCAGCTTTCTCAAGGTGCCACTGAATCAGCGGCCTCCCTGGAAGAAACTGTTTCTTCATTGGAAGAGCTTTCTTCAATGGTAAAACTAAACTCTGACCACGCCAAAGAGGCGAACACGCTTTCTCAAGACTCTCTAGTGGCCGCTGAAGAAGGTGAGCAGGAGATTCGAAAACTCATTGGTTCGATGGAAGAAATGGCGAAATCCTCTAAGAAGATCGAAGAAATCATTAATGTGATCGACGATATCGCTTTCCAAACGAACCTCCTTGCCCTTAACGCGGCCGTTGAAGCCGCCCGTGCAGGTGAACAAGGCAAAGGCTTTGCGGTTGTAGCTGATGCCGTAAGAAATCTTGCTGGCCGTTCTGCATCTGCGGCCAAGGACATTAATGGTCTTATTAAAGAAAACGTTGATAAAACACGTCACAGTTCCATCGTTGCCGGAACTTCCGGAGAATCGCTGACGAAGATCGTGAGTGCCGTTAAAAAAGTGGCGGGCCTTAACTCTGAAATTTCGGCCGCCTCGCAAGAGCAGGCCAATGGAATTGAACAGATCACCAAGGCCATGAATCACTTGGACGCCGCCATTCAATCCAACGCTTCTTCATCTGAAGAAGTCGCCTCATCTGCTTCTGAGATGTCTTCTCAGGCCGAATGCTTAAAGGAACAAGTGGTGAGTTTAAAACGCTTTGTTGCCGGTGGAGAGGGCCCAATGGGTGAAGTGGTGGAGCTAAAATCTAAGGACAACGATCGTCTAAGAATGGTTTCTTAATTCAGGACTTCGAAAAAAATCTTCAATGCTGGACATGAAAAGTGTCCAGTCATTGGGGAGAAAATAATCGGGATGAAACAGAATATGATGACTCCCCAGTCCTTTCTGCAGATAGCTTCTCTCGTAAAAAATCACATTCAATTGGTTCTTCTTTTCTACTTCACGCTTGAGTGATTCCGCATCGACGAGTTCATCCTGGGGATCAATCATCACCATGGTAGGAATTTTAAAAGGAGTGTTCATCTTATGAAGTGTCACCATTCCTTTTAAGAGCATCCGATAATCGGCCACAGTTAAATATTCATAGCGCCGAAATTCTTTTGGTGAAAAACTTTTGATCCATAGGAAAGAGGGAAGAAGCCCTAAAACATACCTCATCAGGGTCTGTTGATGAGTGTAAAAGGCCGGAGCAAGTAGGACCTGTTTCAGGGGCCGGTGATCAGGATTTTTTTCCATCCAAAGCTGAAGATAAAGTGCTCCGTGTGAGAAGGCGATGACGTAATAAGGTCCCTCTGGCAGGGTCCTCATTTTTTGGTCAAATAGTTCCAGAGAGTTTTTGAATTCCTGCCCGTGAAGTCGTTTATCAGCATGGCCTGGAAGAACCATGAATTCAGTTTCAAATCCACGGGACTTAAAAAACTGCATGATAGGGCGGAAGCTGTCTGAATTATTATTCAGACCGTGAATAAAAAGAATTCTAGGGCGAGTTTGGGATAAGCTGTATGAGTTTGTCATCCATCTCTTCTATATCTAGTTGGTTCACGTAAACAGTTTCTTTCAAGGGCCGGTTCAAATCTTCTTTAATGAGCTGTTCCCATTCTTTCTTATCAGTGAGTTTGTCTTCACGTCTCACTGTTAAAGGAAAAGTGTCCCATTGGCCTAGTTGAAAAAGGACCCAGCAATTAATAATGTCATATTGTGAACAACTTAGAGAGGCCTGTTTTTTCATATTGTCAGGATGATTTTGCATGAGGGCCGTGAAACTTCCCAATTGAGTGACCTCAAGATCAGTTCCTCGTCGAGAGCGCTGTGCAATAGCATCTAAAACCGTGTTGGCGCCGGTGTAGTCACCTTTCTGCATTAAGAAGGCCGCATTGAGTGTCATTTTATTAATCTGAGTCTGAGGCGAGGCCATGACCCGTTCAGCGTAAATACTTCCGCCTTCCCAGTCACCGAGAAGCCAAGCAAGAGGAAGAAGTCTCTCCATCGCATTTTGTGAGTTTTGTTTTTGCTCAAGCGCGAGCTTAAACTGGGCGTAGGCAAGCTCATACTTGTTTCTTAAAACGTACAAATTCCCTTTGATGTTCTCAGCGTTGGGAGACTTAAGGTCTTCAAGATATTTGTAAGACTTCGCAAGGGCCCCTGTGCGGAAAAGAATTTGTCCCGCGAGTTCACGGATTTCCGGGTCCTGAAGTTGTTCCACCGTGAGCTCAGGAATTTGTGAGAGAAGAAGTTTTTCCTGATTGAGATACAGGGCGAGCTTCATCATCACCTTGGCCTCATCACGCTCAAAGGCCGCTAGTCTCACGGTCTTAAAAGGTACTTCGGTAACACCTTTTACCGGTGCAATTTTTAGTTGAACTAAGGTATCCAACCAGACCATGTTAAGGGCCTTAAGATTAAAAACGTTCTCTACACGACAACGGTTCCAATCTGACTCAAGATCTCTGGTCTTATCCAACACGATTTGATTCAAAACTTTTAAAGTACAAATTTTTGCAAATTGCGGAATGTTCTGCAGCTCAGGCTGACTTAAGTAGTGATAAGATTTTGCAAATTCACCATCAATAAAATGCAGGATCGCGAGATACCGGTGAACAATGGGTTTCAGTTTGGTCTGAGTGAAGGTGAGTTTTAGTAAATGGGCCCGGGCCTTTCGGATATCTCCATTAATCAAAAAGTATTTCACCTTCTTAAGTTCATCACTCTGAAGGCGTCTTTCACTAAAGAGCACGCGGTTTAGCTCTTCCAGATCATAGATACTCGGAGGAGGAATCAGTTCTCCTCGACGTCCTAAAAGATCAGGGGTGGAATAGCTGACCGAGCCCCCATCAGACCTGATAGGAAGATCAATTTCAGCAGCATGGGCCTGCCCCAGTAGTAAGAGACCTAAAAGCAAAATCTTCATAGTAAACCTATCGAAATATTTTCCGATAAGTTTAAAAAGATATGTAATGAATATGATTAAAATAGTCGGTCTCTCCTTATTCCTCTTAAGTTTTTCTGCCCAGGCCCTGGTGCCGGTGGAGGGAATTCTTATGGGTGAGGCCCAGACCGAAATTCAAACTGATCCGCTTCAAAAGGTCTTCAGTGACATCTATGATAAGTCCAAAGAAGGGGAAAATAAGAAGGTAAAGCTTTATCAAAGTACCTATGAGAGCGGGCAATTGCTGGTTGAAAGTTGTGGGTATCTCGCACCTTCTACTTATGCGACTCCTTGGCAGGAAAAACAGGCCAAACGTGCGGTGGCCGCCACTCTTCAGTACATTGGAATTGATACGACTATTAAGGCCATCGGTGCCTATGCTAAAAAGATGGAAATTAACGAGGGTGATTATAAACGCCTTACGAATAATCTATTGAAAAATTACTGTTCAAAAAACCTCACCATTTTTTCTCTGAGAAATCTTGAGCAGTCTTTTCAGCACTATTATCAGAATCCTCGTTCAGAAATGGTTCCGACGGTGGAGTCTTCTCCATTTGCCACAATGGCCGTGAAGACCTCGACTGAAAAAGAAGAAGCACGGTCTCGTGAATTCGATCAGGTGATTAAAAATTTTCGCGCTTTCTGTTCATGGGGCGGAGAAGTTGAAGACTACCGCATGCTCACTCCTTATCTGAATAATCGCTACATCATGTCGTTTGTCTTTAAGAACATGTCAGGTGTTCAAGATCAAGTGACAGGTAAAGAGCAAAAGGTCGTCGCGGTTCCCGATAGTTCCACTGTTCAAGTGGCCTGTACGGAACTTATTTGTCGAAAAGAAAATCTAACAACTTTCAGACAGAAGTTCCCAGTGAGTGTCGGCTCTACCGGAATTTCAACCGATTTAGCGAAGCTCTATTGTCATCATTTCCGTTTTCAGAACGATCCTCAAGGAACTATTCCCGAAGTCAAAGCGTGGATCAAGGCCCGTGAAATTGAAGACCCTATTTTTGAGACCTCACAATTCATTGCTCTCATGACAGGTGTGCCTGATCTTTTCTTCGGGGTGAATACTTATCAGGACATTCCTCTTTTAGT
Organism: Peredibacter sp. HCB2-198; assembly: GCF_045999315.1. Taxonomy (GTDB): domain Bacteria; phylum Bdellovibrionota; class Bacteriovoracia; order Bacteriovoracales; family Bacteriovoracaceae; genus Peredibacter. The sequence goes on from NZ_CP174607.1 coordinate 2,833,467, forward strand.
CAGAAGTAGTGTGGATGAAAGATGGACCCTATGGGCCCGTGATGTTCTTAATTCTTTCTCGAAAGACATGCTTTATGAAGAGGCCCTGAAAGTGAAAGTCGAGCCTCGAACCGATAGAGTGGCCCTCGCCACAAAGGGTTTTAAGGTTGAACTTACTGTGACCATGGGTGAAATGGACCGACTTATGAAGGACCATGATAAACTTGGTCTTACTTTTGATTTGAAATTAACCAAGAACTACCTTCGTTCACTCAAAACAAAGTGGCATGCTTTGGCCCAGGAAGTTGATTTAGAAGGGCAAAAAAAATTTAAAGAAGACGTGGCCCATTACATTGATCTTCAGCTTCGCGAAAAGTCGAAATTTTTTACCCAGAAAATGTGGAACGAAGATTTCTCTCGCTTAGTGGCCGAAGAACTTATTAATCAGGTCCTGATTTATCAAGGACCACTTTTTGAGAGTTACCAGGAAGAAGTGTTAAGAGTTCCGGTTAAATTCTCTTATGGATTGTTTGCATTAAGTTACTTGCGTTATAAGGCCGATGCAGCATCTGGCAGACTTAAACTAAATCTATAGACACCTTTCAATTATCTTTTCTCTAAGGTACCCTTGACTTAATTTTAACCGCTCCCATCTTGTCAGATATGCCGAAGAAGAACGCTAAAACTGAAGTCACTCCTGAGATCGTTGTTGATTCTAAAAATAAAAAGAATCTCAAAAAGAAAGATGATGTGATTGAAGTGAACATTGACGGTGATGAAGATTTTCTGGATCCGAAAGGACCCTCAGAAGCTCTTGTGCCAAGAATGGCAGAGTCACTTCCCGTCTTAAAAAAATCCACTGATCTTAAAGTTCAGGATCCACTTGCGGTTTATCTGAAAGAGATTGCTCGTCATAAACTTTTGACCATCGAAGAAGAAAAAGAACTAACCGCCGAACTTCTTCGCACCGGTGATATCGAAGTCGCTAAAAAATTAGTTCTCGCGAATCTTCGTCTGGTGGTGAAGATCGCTCTTGAATATAAGAGTGCTTACAAAAATGTGATGGATCTTATTCAAGAAGGAAACATTGGTCTTATGAAGGCCGTTTCTAAGTATGATCCAAGTAAAGGTGCTAAACTTTCTTATTACGCCAGTTGGTGGATTCGTTCTTATATTTTAAAATTCATTCTCGATAACTTCCGTCTGGTGAAGATTGGAACCACTCAAGAGCAGAAAAAACTTTTCTATAACCTCATGAGAGAGAAACAACGCCTCATGAATATGGGTATCAATCCGGATGTTAAACAGCTGTCTGAGAACCTTGGTGTTTCTGAGAAGGCCGTGATTGAAATGGATCAGCGCTTGGGTTCAGGTGGCCAGGAAGTGAGTCTGGATAAACCTCTGGATAATGACGGAGGTAGTCAAACCCTCAGCGACCTCATTGGAGACAATGAAGAGGCCCTGGATAGCAAACTGGCCGATCTTCAAAATCTGGAGATTTTGAAAGAGCAGTTGGGTGAATTCGTGAAAGGCCTTAAGCCGCGCGATCAGGAAATCTTTAAAAAACGACTACTTAGCGAGATCCCGGAGAGTCTTCAGAGCATCGCCGACCAGTATGGGGTTTCTCGAGAGAGAATACGTCAGGTGGAAGAACGACTGATCGAACAATTAAAGATTTACATGTCTGAATTTCTTAGATAAAACCACATATAAGTTCATAATTTAACGAGGAAATGGAAGCAATAACGCCCATCCATTTGTACCTTGTACTTGGTTCCAACGTAAGGTTGGTGCTAGGGCATAGGAGAAAAGAAAATGATTACAACAGCAAAAGCAGCAGAACTAGTTAAGAAGTTCGGTGGATCTGAGAAGAACACAGGTTCAGTAGAAGTTCAGGTAGCTCTTCTTACAGAGAGAATTAAAAACCTAACTCCGCACTTCGAAAAAAATAAAAAAGACCACTCTGGTATGAGAGGTCTTATGAAGATGATCGGTCAGCGCCGTTCACTTCTTAAGCACTTGAGCGCAACTGATGAAGCTCGTTATAACAAGCTCATCACTGAGCTAGGTCTACGTAAGTAATAATGTGAAGGGGGGCCAAGTGGCCCCTCTTCTTTTTTGAAGGCAAGACGAGAGAGCTCGAGTATTTTAAGAGATAAACAGTAAGTCGAAAATTTTTCCACTTCCTCTTTATCTCTCAAACTCCCGACTCAAATCAAACCTTCCAAATAACATTAAAACAAAACATATAAAGGCATAACCTTTGTTGTGCCCGATTTTTTAGGAGAACCTATGTTGAATAACAAAAAAGAATTCAAGATGAATTACGGTGGTAAGGAAATCACCCTCGAGACTGGTCGTCTTGCAAAACAAGCTGACGCTGCCATTCTAGCTTCTTGCGAAGGAACACAAGTTCTTGTGACTCTTACTTGCGCAAAAGAAGTAAACGACGGTCAGGACTTCTTCCCACTTCTCGTTGATTATAAAGAAAAATTCTACGCCGCTGGTAAGTTCCTTGGCGGTTTCTTAAAGCGTGAAGGTCGTCCATCAAACGCAGAAATTCTTATCATGCGTCTTATCGACCGTCCTCTTCGTCCGCTTTTCCCAGAAGGCTTCATGAACGAAACAATCCTTATGGCACAAGTTGTGTCTCAAGGTGCTGGTGACTCAGAAGTTCTAGCTGGTCTTGGAGCTGCAGCAGCTCTCGCGATCTCAGACGTTCCATTCAATGGTCCAATGGGTTACGCAAAAGTTGGTAAAGTTGATGGTAAGCTAATCCTTAACCCAACTAAAGCTGAGTGGGACGCTGGTGCTCTAGGTCTTCTAGTTGCTGGTTCAGCGGAAGCAGTACTCATGGTAGAAGGTGAGTCGAATGAAGTTTCAGAAGCAGAAATGCTTGAAGCGATCGTTTTCGGTCACAACAACATTAAAGAATTCTGTAAGCTTCTTGATAAAATGACAAAAGAAGTTGGTCAGAAGAAGCGTGAGTTCACTCCTGTGACTCCAAACGCTGCTCTTATGACAGAAGCAATGAAAGAGTTCTCAACTGAAGCTCGTAAAGTTCTTTCAACTAACGTTAAGCAAGAGCGCTCAAACGCTACAAACGCTTTCCGTAAGCACATCAAAGAAGCCCTTAAAGCAAACCCTGCGAAATTCGGTCTAACTGAAGAAACAGATTTCGGTAAAGAAGCCGCTAAAGTTACTGACGAAGTTCTTTATAAAATGATGAGAGCTGACATTCTTAACGAAAACAAGCGTATCGCTGGTCGCGGTCTGAATGTTGTTCGTGCCATTGAAACTGAAACTTCAGTTCTTCAATCAGTTCACGGTTCAGCACTTTTCACACGTGGTGAAACTCAAGTTCTTGCGGCCGTTACAATCGGTGGTAAAGAAGGCGAGCAGATGTACGATTCAATCCACGGTGTTGGTTACGATAAGTTCTACCTTCACTACGCTATGCCACCGTTCTCAGTTGGTGAGGCGAAAGGTTACAGAGGTGTTGGTCGTCGTGAAATCGGTCACGGTAACCTTGCTGAGCGCGCTCTTAAAAAAGCAATGCCTTCTCAAACTGATTTCCCATACACAGTACGTGTTGCCTGTGAAGTTTTAGAATCAAACGGTTCTTCTTCAATGGGTTCAGTATGTTCTGGTTCAATGGCACTTATGGACGCTGGTGTTCCTCTTAAAGGACCAGTTGCTGGTGTGGCCATGGGTCTAATCAAAGAAGGCGACAAGTATAAGATCCTTACAGACATCCTTGGTGATGAAGATCACCTTGGTGATATGGACTTCAAACTTGCTGGTACAGCTCAAGGTATTACGGCGATCCAAATGGACATGAAGATTGCTGGTATCTCTGAACAGATCTTCCGCGAAGCTCTTGCTCAAGCCAAAGAAGGCCGTACTCACATTCTTGGCGAGATGGCGAAAACTATCTCTACAAACCGTATCGGCTTCAAAGCTGGTGTTCCTCAAATCAAATCGTTCAAGATCGCTCCGGATAAAATCGGCGCTCTTATTGGACCTGGTGGTAAGAACATTAAAGCACTTCAAGAAAACTTCAAAGTTACGATGGATGTTGCTGAAGACGGTACAGTTAAAGTTCTTGGTGTTGACGTTCAGAAGATCGATGAAGTTATCGCTCTAGCTGATATGCAACTCAACGGTCCTAAGATCGGTGCGATCTACAAAGGTACTGTTGTTACAATTAAAGAATACGGTGCATTCGTTGATATCGTTCCGGGCCTTGCTGGTCTTGTTCACGTTTCAGAAATCGCTGATGAGCGCGTGAATGATCCAAATGATTACCTTACTGAAGGCCAACTTCTAGACGTTAAAGTTCTTGAAGTAGACCGCTTCGGCAAAATCAAGCTTTCTGCTAAGGCAGTCGCTCCGGTTGCTAAGAAGGCGAAGTAATCATGGCGATCGAAGTGTTCGTCAAAACCCTGGATCATTACGATTCTAGTTTTGAACTTCCATTTTACGCCACTGAAGGCGCTGCTGGTGCGGACGTTCGCGCCAGCATCCCTGAAAAAAAGTCGATTACGATTAAACCAGGGGAACGAGTTCTCGTTCCCACTGGTCTTTCGATGGAAATTCCATTCGGATATGAAGTTCAAGTTCGTCCTCGCTCTGGTCTTTCGCTTAAATCTCCTCTGATGATCGTAAACGCTCCCGGCACAATTGATTGTGACTACCGTGGGGAAGTTTGCATTATCGTCGGGAATTTCGGGAAGGAAGATTATGTTGTAGAGCACGGTCTTCGTATCGCACAATTAGTGATCGCTCCTGTCATTCAGGCAAAGTATTCGGTTACGACTACTTTGAATGAAACTCAGAGGGGGGCAGGTGGCTTCGGCTCTACCGGCACTAGATAACTCTTACAAAGGATGTATCATGGAATTGAAAGTTCCTTACGCACAGATTACAGATAAGAAACAAGGCTATGAAGAGGCCAAAAAGCTTATTCCTGAAGTGATTGCAAAATTTGGTGTAGCGGCAGATGTTCAAAATGATGATGCCACTTCTACTCTAAAGGCCAAAGGATCTGGGTTCGAAGCTAAAATCGAATTCAAAGATGCTGAAGCAGTCGTTAACGTTGACCTCGGTTTCCTCCTTAAGCCTTTCAAAGGCAAAATTCTGGAGACCATTGAAAAGCAGATTAAGAAAGTTGTATGAGCGAATTTAAATGTACTTTATGGCCCTCTGGGGAAGTCCTGGAGCTTAACGGTGAGGACACGCTCCTTAACCAGCTTAAGAAGGCCGGCAAAAAAATTAAGTCCAGCTGCGGAGGCTGTGCGACTTGTTCGGACTGCATGATCGTTGTGAAGTCTGGCGAAATGAATCTTACGCCGCAGACTTTTGAAGAACTGCGTCTCTTAGGGAATGTCTTCCATATCACTAAAGAAAGGCTCTCATGCCAAACGAAAGTGACGGGAGATGTGACTCTAGATATCTCGGCACACGAGAAAAACACATTTACTGGTAAAAACGAGAAGGTAACAGTGCCAAAAAGCACCACAACTCGCCTGAAAAAGCGCGAAGACATCGAAAAAGAAGCTATTGAAAGTAAGGAAAAAAACCAAGATAAACCGTCAGACACTTGGTATCGTCATTGGGAAAAAGAAAGCGAAGACACAGGGAAACCTAAAAAATTAGGTGGGAACAAGCGTGTGAAGCCTTTCAATTTCAATGAAACAGATAAAGAAGAAAACGATAAATAGCCAAACCCCTTTTAAGGAGTAAACGCATGTCACAGGCCGCCGCTGCTGCATCGGTTGAAGCAGTAGACAACAAATTCCCGTCACAGATTAAGTACATCGTAGGTAACGAGGCCTGCGAACGTTACTCATACTACGGGATGAGATCAATTCTCACAGTATTCATGATTCAAGTTCTTCTTATGCAAGAAGCTGAAGCAACTTCAACATACCACTTGTTCGCAGGTGCTTGTTACTTGTTCCCACTTCTTGGTGCGTTTATCTCAGATAGAATCTGGGGTAAGTATAAGACGATCCTTTATCTTTCTCTTGTATACTGTGCTGGTCACGCTGTACTTGCTGTTTGGGAAAACAAAATGGGTCTTTACTGGGGTCTAGGGCTTATCGCTCTTGGTTCTGGTGGTATTAAGCCATGTGTATCTGCTCACGTAGGTGACCAGTTCAAGGCCAACCAACAACACCTTCTTAAGAAAGTGTACGAGTTGTTCTATTTCATGATCAACTTCGGTTCATTCTTCTCAACCATCCTAACTCCATGGACACTTAAAGCTTACGGTCCGTCTGTTGCTTTCGGTATTCCAGGTGTTCTTATGGCGATTGCGACTGTTATTTTCTGGATGGGCCGTAACGAATTCGTTCACGTTCCTCCTACGAAGTCAGATGGTCACGGCCTGTTCAATGTTGTTTCTTCGGCCTTCAAATATTCTTCAGCTCGTAAGGCCGGTGAATCGTTCCTTGATGGCGCTCTTAAAGATCACTCAAGAGAGCAGGTTGATGCAGTTAAAGCGGTTTTCGATATCGCTAAACTTTTCGCTTCAATCACGATCTTCTGGGCCCTATTTGATCAACACGGTTCTTCTTGGGTCATCCAGGCGATGAACATGAACCTTAATTTCATGGGAATGGAATTCGAAGCTTCGCAAATTGCTGCTTGGAACCCAATCATGGTTATGGGTCTCATTCCTTTCTTCTCAATGGTTGTTTATCCAATGCTTGATAAGATGGGCATCACTTCAACTCCAATTAAACGTATGACTCTTGGTATGTTCGTAGCTGCCGTTTCATTCGCTCTAATCGGTGGTCTACAAATGTGGATGGACAACTCTTCAGATAAGATCAACGTTATGTGGCAGTTCTTCCCATACCTGGTGATCACAATGGCAGAGGTGATGATTTCAATTACTGGTCTTGAGTTCGCATATACTCAAGCTCCACGTTCAATGAAGTCTTCAATCATGTCGATCTGGTTGTTAACTGTGTTCTTCGGTAACTTGATTACTGCTTACGTTTCAAAAGTTAACTTCTTCCCAATCGCTTCTACTGGATACTTCATGTTCTTCGCTGTTCTTATGGCGATTTTCGCAGGTATCTTCTGGTACATGGGTACTCAGTACAAAGTGAAAAACTACATGGAAAAATAATCAATTCGAAAGAGTTGTTAAAAATGAAAGGCCCCTCGAGAGAGGGGCCTTTTTTTTATTTTAGTGATCGTCATTTTCCGTAAAGTTCGGGAAGTATCCTGGATAAAACCAACCGTTAGGAAATGCAACATTTGGCTGCTCAGGTCTCCAAATGGTGCTGAACGGGTCAAAGCTACCAGGTGTTCTTGCCATCGGAATATCATCGTCCCAGTCAGTGAGGTCGTTGAAGGTATTAAATCCATCAATGTCACCGGGAATTTCAACTTCAGAAGGGTTGTCCTGACGAGCAGAAGCACCTCTAAAAATGTCGGAGACATATTCAAGATCCGAATTGGTTGGAAAAATACGGTCCCAGTCTCTAACTACCATTCTGATTCGTGCTTTCATGTCAAAGGCAGTATCAAAACAATAGAAAGTATAAAATGGATTCACTTGAGTTTGTTCACTTGTTGCAATAAGTGACCCAATTCCCAGAAACGGATCGGCCGCTAAAGCACGGGTCGTCATTGTATTTGTTTTGACTCTTTGTGCATCAGATTCGGCCAGAGAAACGATTCTCGTTGTTCCATCAAGCATTTTGTTAGCGGCATAGAAGTCTGCCACTCGAGGATCAAATGTTTTTCCAAAAATGGGATCTGCCCAATAACTAGTGTAAGAAAAATCTGAACTCGCCACATAATCAATGTTTAAACTGGCAAGATTTCGTCTGAAGTTTGCGTAGTGAATATTCGAATAAGTCGTTCCTTCAATACCAGGGTACTTATATTCTTTTTCGAAATCCGCATTCACAGTTGTTTGTGTCACTTCGTAGGCCGAAGTAGATCTTTCCGTCATTTCTCTAATTGGACCTTTTACACAATTGTAGGGCTTACCACCGCAACGAACTGTACGAGTTGAAAGAGTGCTTGTTTCAGGTGATCCCGCACTATAGCTTACAGTTAGTTTATTAATTGTAATGACGCCAATATCACATTGTTCTTCATCGCCGTCTTTGTAATTAAAGGCACAAAGATCCTGGTCCGTTTCAACTTGAAAAGGACGTCTGTTACCGACTGGAATGCTTGGATCAGTTGAAGCATAGTCTCCACAATTCATGGCCGACGTACTGGTTGAAATATCAATGCCTCTGGCACCTGCTTGTGATGCAACTTCGGGCGCACCAGCGTCCCCAGAGCATTCAATTTGTAGATATGAACCTGAAGAGTCACCTGGAATTCGGTTGTAGTAACTATAAGGAGCATAGCCAACATAATCACAAGAGTTTTTACTTGCTTGGATTTTGACTGCAAGTCCACCATTCGTTAGGGCCAATTCTTCTGCTTCAAAATAGCAAGTAATATCATTGGCCGTGGGGTTAGCACGGAAAGCATCGTTAGAAAGGCCTACTGTATTTCTAACCTCACAATTCGTGGCAGCGTTACCAAGACCTGTTTTATGTAATTTGAAATTTTGGCGGGGATCAGAAGAGCTCACCACTGAAAAATAGTATTCTTCAGGAGGAATGGGAATTGCGCCAGGATCAGTCGAGGAGTTGTTTCCACTCTGCAATTCAGGTGAAACTTTTTCATTACAACTCGCGAGTGTAAGCGCGAGTGCTAATAGAGAAAGTTTTGAAATTATTTTCATAATCATTCCTTCGAGAAAACCTATATTCCCTTCCAACTCTTCGGAAGGACGAAAAGAAAATTAAGAGGGCGTAGTTTTTTACTCCTCTTTTTTTCTTCAACAGGTTAGACTCATCCTAAGTACTTTTATTTTACAACAGAGCACTGTTTTTCAGACTAAGAAGGTCGGAAAATTCAAGATGATTAAATCCACTCAAAAATATCAATCACTTCGACTCTATATATATCTTTACTTGCTTTTTTTAGTCGTGTTTTTCTGCCCAAAAATCTGGGCTGCTCAGACGGCAATGGTGATTGCAGATCGTGCGGTTATTTATTCTGATAAAGAAATGACTAGTCCGATCGGGTATGTTTCTCGAGGGAAAAAAGTCAAAATCGGGGAGATACCGAGGAACCGTGCTCAGGTATTTCCTATCATTATTTCGGGAAAACTTGCCTTCATTCGGGCCATTGATATCACCACAGAAAAAGAATCCATGGATTCAACTCGTCTGTCGGCCGAACGCTTTCAGAAGAGCACACGCAAAGAATACAAATCAAAGTATGTTCTCTCGTACGTGACCTTCCTTTCGCAAATCTCTCTCAGTAATTCTAATTCTCAATTAGAGAATGGAGACGCTGTTCAATGGCATGGAGTTTCCCTAAAAGGTGAGGCCTTTATTTGGAAGCATTGGGACCTTCAAATTCTTTTTAATTATCTGCAGGCCATTAAGGATAAAGAAACTTTTAGGGTAGTGGAGTTTGGGGCCGGCGGAGCTTATCGCCTGATTAACGGTCAAAAATTTCTTCTTCGTCTTGAAGGACAGTTCCTCGCTATTCCATTTTCGAATTACTCTCTGGCCGATGATTTTAGGGTGAATGGATATGGATTCTCGACCGGTGCAGGATTGAATGCGAACTATTACTTTAATGAGAATTGGTCTTTTGAAGGGGCCCTTGGTCTCTATTACATGAAGACCTTCGGATACGATGCTCCCAAGCCTTATAAGAGTATTGAGCCCAGCTTCGTGGGCCCTCGGGTGACTCTTGGATTAAGCTATACTTATTAGTTTCTTCAGCTTCTCTAGATCCGCTTTTCTCGAGTGACGATCGACTAAAATCTTCTGACCGCTTTTACTCATAAGATACAGAACAAAGTAGCCTTTGTTTTGAAATCCCACGTTCGCTTCAGTCGCATTAATTTTGGCCACATTGGGAGAATCCATGAAGGCCTCAATCTTCAACTCATCTGAGGATTCAACTTCAAATGTTTCTGTGAAAACTGGAACAGCAAAAACTCGATGCTGAAGAGTAAGGTTCTTTCCTTTGCGGATGATGCGTTTTTCGTAAAAGAAGAAGCCAAAAATGAAAACTGGTAGAAGTCCGATAAAAGAAAGAAGGGTGTAGCCCAAAGTCGCGTCAGTTTCATCGCCAAGTTCAATCAGTTTTAAAACCGGGGCCTTGATCGCAAGGAACATAAAGAAGATCACGGCCACAACACAAATGGCATAGATCCAGAAAATATAGGGAAGTCCGTAAGTTTTTAAAGTGAGAGAACCATCTTTTTTATCAATGAAATCAGTTTCGTCTTCGCCAACTGGAAAAACATACATAAGGCCCATGGACACGATCCTTTACTTACTATGGGGAGAAAATACGTCTAAAAGTTCCAGCCGAGGATAAAGGAGTTTCATCCAAGTGGCAAATACTGGTTTGGGAGCGAGTTTCTCTTGCTGGAAGAGCTCACGGTAACTGTCCTGAACGTCGTTACTGGTCACAGTCGGAGCAAGCTCCAGACGTTTTTCCAGGCGCATAATAAGAAGAATCCATTGGTCTTTCAAAGACTCAGGTAAATTCATTTTTTTGACCTTTTTATAGATCAAGGCGATTTCCTTAGAGTTAGAAACGAACTTGAAGTCCCAAAGGTACAAGTAGAAACGGATAATCTCTTTCCACATGGAATTTGGCATGAGGGCGTGGGCCATTTGGAGCTCATGGTAGGCGATATCATACTCACCCTGATCAAAGGCGCTTTGAGCATAGGAAGCGCGCTTCCAGGCCTCCTCAAAAGGTCTTAAAGCATGGGCCTTTTTAACGACCTTGCCTTCGCCATTATCACCCAGAGAAAACTGGACGATTTCATCTGACTTCACCATCGCTCCTGAACCTTCTTTGAGGTCTAGAAGACCCGAGGTGAGGTTTACGTGATAGGCCCCAACGGTTGAAAGGGTCGCGGCCGGATGAAGCCATTTCTTGGCCTTTTGATCTTCCACATCCGTCATGAGATCGAGAATGTGCTCGTTCTTTGCATGCAGAAGTTTTTCTTTCATCCAGTTTTGACGGGCCTCCGAAAATTTAATGAAATTTTCAAACCCACCAGCATCTTGCTGAAGTGGAATATTGGTGAAAATCAACGGGCTCGTTTCATTCACGTTATAGGACTCAGAATTAAGGGCCGGGCCATCCAGGTCCATGGCCTGAACCACACCGGTTTTTTCTAAAAGAAGAAGCGACCATTTAGTCATAGAGACTTTTTTCTTCATCTCTCTTTTTACTTCCGCGAGATTTTGTGATTCAAAAAGAGTTTCAAAAGTAATCTTAAAAATACTTTGTCCGTCACGGTGATAGGTCTTCCCGGGTTTGTGATGAAGAGCGAAGCTTAATCCGCTTCCGTGAAGTCCCTGAAGAAACAGAGGAGCAAGTCCCTCAGAACTATAATTTAAAAGAGGAAGTTTTCCTTCTTGCTGCCAGAAATAAAGGCGAGGGCTCTCTTCAAAAATGCCAATCAACGGAAAATCCAAAAGTCGCGAATGGGTGATGCCATCTTTGGATTTTGCAAACACACTGGTGCAACCAGGAAGAATGCTTTTGAGTTCCGGATAGACCTGGCCGTAGTGGGCCGCAACTTCAAAAAGAGAAAGAAAACTAAAGTATCTTACGGGATCAATGCCCATGCCTTCAGCATAAGCAGTCACACACTTATCAAAGAAGCTGTCTTCTTTTTTCTTCATGAGAATGCGCGCACGAGAAATGATGTCCTGGCCCGTTCTTAAAATCGCATTCGTTGAGAGAAGTTTCATCACTCGAGATTCAATCTTTAAGAAAGAGTCTTTTTCTCGCATACCGAGCTGATAAAGATTTTCTACAGGATCACCAATAAGAGGAACGATAACAGTCTTCATACTAACCTACGTAATAAGTAACCAGATGTTTTAAGTTGTTGGCAAAATCCAGATTGAAGACACGATTCTGGAGGGACTCCAGCATATGGGGCTTACAACGGATATAAATTTTGAGTTTGCCCTTAGGGTGGGCGTCACTCATATTTTTTAATTGATAAAACTTCGATAAGAAGCGGAAGTGCTGCTGGTTTGTGAGCTTGAATGACTCTTCACGCTTAATATTGTTCCACAGGGTCCATGGGTCATAACGGCCCACTAACACGGCCGCAAGAGTGAGGTAAATCAAAGTATCAGATTCAAACCCATCACCGATGAGAACCAGCTCTGAGGGAATTCCGGTCATGAGAAGAATATTAACGATGGTATTAAGTTTATAAAACCCTTGAGAGCGCAAATCTTTGGTCGAAAGATCTCCCTCAAAGAAAGAAAAAATATTCCGGTAGTCTTTCAGGAAAATGTTCCCGGTAAAAATTTGTCGAGCATATAGCCAGTCACGAATGGCGTTCTCGTAAAAGTGCGGAGAGGCCGACACCACGAATGGCTGGTAGTTTTCTTTTATGAGATCTTTCACAATATCAATGGAGTGGTCCACTGGTGGGAAATACTGAATAGGATTTCTGAGCGAGAGATAAAGTTCCTTCATGGACGAATAACGAGTGTCCACCAGGGTCTTATCAAAATCCGTGATCAGAATTTTTTTTGGTTTTTGAATGGTGGTGGGAATGAAACTTCCAATCAAAAGATCAAGACCAGGATGAGTTTTTGTTTCGTAGAGTCTTAACTTCGCCACATTCATGGCCTCAGGTTGAGGAATCTTAAAATTAAAGTTCCCGAAACTATCTGAATCAAAACTTCTGATGGTCACTTCTTTATCGTCATTTGAGAGACCCACGACCTTGAGGCGAAACTCATTCGAAGAAAGAAGACCCATACTTTGAATGGGCTTTGTCGGAACGATTTCTTTTAAGTTTTGGTTGATCTCATCCAAGATTTCGAAACGTCCTTGCGAAGAATAAGTCATCGAGGCACGAATATGAATATATTCATCTGACTCGATTCCTGTAAAATGCACTAACTTTGGACGTCTCATGATGCCTATTGTAACCCGAAGGAGTGGACATCTCCTTCACTTTTTTGACAAAATACTTCCATGTTACAGATGACACTTATTATTAAAGGCAAAGTACAGCGTGTGGGTTTTCGCTACAGCGTTGTAGACTTTGTTCATTCTGAAAAACTTCCTATCGTTGGTCACGTGCGTAATATGCCAGATGGTTCAGTTCATGTGATTGCTCAAGGGGACATTGAGGCACTGAAGGAACTACATCGTTTCTGCACCAAAGGACCACCTCGTGCCGAAGTAAGAGAAGTAGATCAGGATCTTATTAAAATTAATAAAGCAGAATTCTCGGACTTTGTGGTGCTGGCCGACTAGGCCTTCTTGATGACGTAAGTCATGGTGCCATTTTCATAAGACGATTTAACTGATTTATGATCTAGATGGGACTCAGTTGCCAATCTTGTGGTGAATGATTCGACCTTGTTGATCTTATTAATCACTCCCTCGGCCGTTTTATTGGCGTCCACGTAGCGACGGTTAAAGCTTAATACCACTTCTTTATTGTTGAAGGTAAGTCTTAGGTCTTGTTTTGAGTGCTCAGGCACGTCTACTTGGATTTCAACCCGGTCAGGGTATTGAGTCATCTTTGGTTTTAAGGCCTCAAATTTGAAGAACGGATCGTCCATCTTAGAGACGGTTTGAGTGATCTCTTTTGTGAGGCTCGTTTTTAGATTCGAAACCACTTTTTGATGAGTATCATCCAGTGTCTTCAAACTTGCGTTGTTTCGGTCGAGATTGTCTTTATATTTCTTTTCAAAGAAGAGGTCCTGTTCTTTAAGACCTTTGCGATAAGTATTGTCGCGTTTATCAACCTCTGTGTTGTGAACTTCGGTCATCTTCGCCATTTCAGTCTGCTGGCGAGCATTTGTGGCCATTCTTTCTTTTTTAAATTGGCCGTCCTGATCGTCTTTTAACTTTTTATAGTTACGGGAGTCTGTATTAAAACGAGTCGTAAACTCTTCAGTTTGTTTATTAATTTTGTTCTGGTGGTAGGCCTCAGAGTCTCTTAGGTTGGAGGCCATTTCATGCTTCATGTCTTCAACGCGCTTTTTACCTTCAAGATTCACGTCTTTTGAAGCGGTAGAGTAGCGGTCATTCATTTCTTCCAGATAGAACTGATGCTCACCTATAAGACGCTCACGCTCATCACTGAGTTTTGTTTGAATTTTGGCCTTCTCAGCTTCTGAAGAAACTTTCAGGGCCTTCAATTGCTTATCAGTCATCTCGCTGGTTTGCTGAAGATGAGTGCGCATTTCGTTCAGGACCTTTTCTTTTTTGGAAGCTTCCTGATCAATGTGTCGGAGATTTTGATCCTGAAGATCGACAACTTCTCCCTGATGGGCCTTTTGCAGATCCACTTTGTAGTTCTGATGAGCATTTTCGATGGATTTTAATTCACGGTCATGACGACGCTTGGCCGTTTCCAGCTGACGAGAATTAATTCTTTCAAGATCTCTGATGGCGCTACTCATTGGACGGGAATCTCCTTGTCATAAGGATGGTCACAAATTTTCTGACCTCTTCCAGTATAACCCGGACAGATCCAAGTGCGTAGTAGATCTACAGAAACAAATGAACCCCCATGATAACTTTTGTACATCTGGGGGTTCAAAGTTGAGACAATGTATTGGGCCTTTGCCTGGGTGGCAACGGCGTAGGGATCATTACTCTTCACAATGTACTGGTAGGCCCGGTATTCGGCCGAAACCGAAAATGACCCAAGTAGAATAGTGAATAGAGCAATGATTTTGATCAATGGAGTTCTCTCATTTTATCGAGGGCACGGTATTCAACCATCTTCATGAATGACAGAACGAATTCTTTACGTTCATCATTTTGAAGGGCCTGAATGGCCGTCTTTTTTCTTTCGATCGACGAGTGACGTTCAATTTGCTTGTAGACCTTGTGAACTGTTTCGGCCGCGCGAGAGAAAGACATTCTCTTTACTTCAGCGACGTCTGAGAACGATTCATGAATCCAATCCTGATAGAACAGTGGAAAATAACCGGAGCTTCCTGCCTCGATTAATTGATCCAAACCTTGTGCTTCCTGCAACTTCCGCATAAAACTCCTTTTCTCACCTCCTATCTTACTAGTAGAGTGATATGATGGTTGAGAGGGTAGCTTTTGCCAGGGGGAAACATGGAAAAGAGAGATGACTACTTAATCCCGGAAGAGATTGCCGAATGGATTGGCCTTAAAAAATCGGAATACCTGTCAAAATTAATCGTGCAAGTTGCTCCCGATGATTTCGGATTCGAGAAATATCACGAATTTAGTGATCTGGTTTCAGGAACCATCGAATCCCCGGACAAGGTCTTTGAAGGAACAGAAGATAATCAAAAAATCCGAACCTACATTCGTTCCTATAATCAAGGACAAAATTTTCACCAAGTTGTTTTAGGAACGGTAGTAGTGGACAAAGACAGTTCGAGTGAAATTTTTATCCCGATCCTGGTCTTTGTATCGAAAAAAGATGAGTTGGTGAGAAGTTTTTGCGTAGGCAAGGTTGTTTCCCAACCTACGCTGAATTGATTATTTAACTTTGATGTCTAGGTAGGCGCTTGAGTACTTTGTCTTGAAGCTAGTACAAAGATTTGTCATATAGGCCCGTGCTTCTGTATCGCAGGCAGCATTACTCTTACCACCATAAGGACAACGTGGGGCCCAGTAAGCGCAATAAGGTGAGTTGACGCCAGAGCAGACGTTCGCCGGCCAGTTGGTATATCCCTGCATACAGTTAAAGTATTCTGTCAGAAGGGGTTCCTTCATCACAATAACGCCATTCAGAGGATAGCCCGTAAACCCAGTGCGGTTCTTATACAGCTTTCCTTGCATCACTTTATCCGCCTCAGTGAACGTACACTGTGGTTGTCCGATGTAAGTTGAACTGCCACTTCCTTCTTTATAAGTAGGAATTAAGCACGTTCTATAACTTGAAGAAGTGAGGCTTGATTTAAATTTAAAAAGAGTTTCGTCCTGGGTACTTTGACAGATACCAATGTGGCCCATCTCGGCGGTAAAACCTTTCGAAGAAAGATCACAGTTCTCAAATCCAGTTGTCGCTCCACCAGTGCTTGAACCTGTAGTTCCACCGCCTGAAGATCCGGTCGTTCCAGAGGGAAGTGATCCGCTAGAATTGTTAGGATTTCCAGAGTTATAGTCATTACTATAAGCATTGGTTAAACGAGTTCTTTGAGGGGCATCACATCCTACGATGAGAGTGAGTGTTGCCAAAAATAAAACATATTTTTTCATAAGCAGTCCTTTAAACTGACTGATTCATCCTACTATTCGGCAGTTAGAAAATTTTCATGAGTTTTTTCTGAAATCCGATAGGGAGGTATCGTGATATTCTTGTTGTTTTAAAGGTTTAGAATGCGTTGGCTCATTGGCCTCTTCTTATTCATCTCACTGGCACTCTTTGGCGGATACATTATCCTCAAAGGGTACCCATATCGTTTGTATTCAAACTGGACCCAGGGAAAAAACTGGAACAAATACTACTACATTCCAAAGTACAGAGAATCGTATTTAAAACCTGTGGCGATTCAGGAGATCACTCCTTACGTTGAGGACTATAAGCAACTTTGGAAACCTTTCCCTCTGAGAAATGCATTGGTTCCACTTCCAGTAAGACATCCACTTTTTCAGACCATTCCGCTGGTTGAATACACCGGAAAAAATTCGGCCCCTCAGATGGGAATGATCATTCTTGCTCCTAATGGGAGAGAGCTCTCTCGTCTCTACACATTGCCGACGTCGATGTATCAGGATCATTCTCAGGGGCAGGAGTTGTTTAAACTTCCATTCGTGAGAAATAGGATTTTAAAACTAGCTGTGGACAGTGTTTGGAAAGATATTTTCTCTCATGAGATAGTGGTGAAATCGAAGAGCATGGATGAGATGATCTATGATCTTTACATTCTTTATCTGAGATCAAAAATTCTTCCAAAAGAAACCATCCGCTATGGCCTCATGAAGAACGGTAGTCAGGCCCTGATTGAACTAGAATCAAAAGACCGAGACTACAGTGTGGAAGTCATTTTCACTCAGCAGAACGGAAGCATTTATGCCTATGCCTTAAAGACTGAGAGAAACAGCGTCGAATCAAAAAAACTTCGCTCGAAGTTTTTGGAAGAGATCACTTTTAATCCAATTGATCAGGCCATGGGGAAAATTCTCTATACCGAGTTTAAGCAACTCAATTTCGCCCGTCAGGTAGATCAGGAAGGGATGCTTTATCTCTTCTCAGCTTGGTCTCAGGAAGTAGAGAATGTGGAGCTTTTAAGAGAGATGATTTTTTATCTGGAACGCGGACGTTCGAACACTCGTCAGCTTCGCGCCCTCTACACATATTCACTTAAGCAGTATGGTAAGACCTTTACCACGCGGAAAATTTTCAGTGAGTCCGATGATCCAAATCTCGTGCTTCAGCGAAAAATTGAAATTGAGAACATCGAGAAAAAACAGCAAGCTGAGATCTCTAAGCAAGCGCCACCTCAACCTGTGGAGTTAACTCCGGATGAGAAGATGAATCTTTACCTCAAGAAGGCGAGAGAAGAAGGTCCTGCGGCCAAAAACGACATGACCATTCACTAAGAATCGAAGGTCTCAAATCCTTTAATTAAAACTTCCGTTAGCGTCGGTCTCAGATGGGCCACTTTTTCAGGAACGAGTTCCTTGGTGGTCTCGTCCATGTAGACGCTACGATTGATCTCAATCTGGATGTTGTTCGTTCTGAATTGATCCACATACTCAGTGACGTAACCACCAACGTAAGGATCATTTAAACTCGCCTCATGACCTTTACTGATCAAAGACTGCTGAAAGAACTGAATGAATTCAGGAGTGGCCGTTTTGCCTTTTCGATCACTCACGCAAAAATCCGGACGATGCATCTTCTGGTTCGGATTCTGCTTCATATGGTATTCAGTTGGTTTCGAAGGCATCGAATGAAGATCAACCATCGAGACCTTACCAGACTTCCTTTTCTCAAGGTCCTGGAGGGCCGATTTCATGATTTCAAAATAAGGGCGGTGGTAGATCTCAATGAACTTTTCCACTTCCGCTGGTGTCGGATCTTTCACTACCAGCTGCTTACCCTGAGTATTGTTTTTCCAGAACAGAACGCAGTTACTTTCAGCGCGGTTTAGGTCCACGCAAACACGGTGCACATGGGCCACTAAAACCGCAATACCAGCACTCTGAAGGGCCTTGATATCCACTAGCTCGTTGACCTTGTAGTCCACGTCTTCCTTGTAGGCCCTTAAATCACCGGAAAGATAGGCCTCGAACTCCTTAGGGATATTCTCCCCTGAATGAGGAATCGAAAGCAGACCCCGGTAATGGGTCCCAAGGGGAGCGTAATAGTCAAACAGAGGGGATTTTTGAGGATGATCGAGACTAAACATGTGAAAAATTTACCATAAATTCTGGGCTTTCGTCCATGAAATGGTTTATAAATGGGACACACTCTAAGAGGTATTTATGAAGTTTCCCGGCCGGCGCAACACCAAGCACTATTTCCCAGTAGAAGATAAACCCCGTAGCTCTTTTGACGAAGAAATTAATCGTCCAGGGAACGTTTATGTGGTGGGGATTGATCAGCTACTCGTTGATATCGAAATTCCGGTTGATGACGCCTTCTTAGAAAAACATAAATTCACCAAAGGTGAGTCCTTCATCATTGATGATAACCTGGCCGATACCATTTACTGGCAATACAAAAACGCCGGGCAGATCACAGGTGAGTTCCCTGGTGGGGCCGTAGGAAATACCCTTCATAACTTTTCCATTCTTTCAGATTGTCCATCAGTGGCCCTGGGAACAATTAATAAAAATATCGAACTTGGTGACTACGCTTTTAAATATATCTGTAACACCAGCTCGAAGGTGAACCTGACTTATCTTCAGCCTTGTCCACGTCCAATGGGCCGTGCTCTTTGTTTCGTGAGCCCTGATCGCGATCGTACGTTTGCCATCAGCAAAGGCTGTATGAACGATCTTTCGCCAGAATTCATTCCGGTGGACGTGATCGAAAAAGCGGCCTCACTTCTGGTTTCTGCTTATACTCTTCGTGATGAAAACTCTTCGATCTTTAAATCAACTTTGAGAGCACTTGAAGTGGCAAAAAACGCTAATGTGCCAGTTGTTCTTTCACTTGGTACAAGCGGTCTTGTGAATGAAAAGAAAGACCTCCTTTTGGACATTATTCCAAAATACGTTTCTGTGATTGCGATGAATGAATCTGAGGCCCTGTCTTTAACAGGAGTTTCTGATCCACTTCGTGCGGCCGAGAAAGTTCTCGATATGTGCGATATGGTGCTTTTAACTGTGGGCGCTCGCGGTCTTTATATTGGTGCTCTGACAGATGCGGCCCATGCTCGTGAAACGAAAGAGCCTCTTCATACAAAATCAATCGTTGAATACAACAAGTATGAGTACTCACGTGCTCGTCGTCGTGCTGATTGTGATGGTGTCTTAAAAGTTTACTCGCACATTAACCCGTTCCGTGGTGGACCTCAGATGATTAAGAACACCAACGGTGCAGGGGACGCGGCACTTGCGGCCGTTCTTCATGACATCTCTGCTTGTCAGTACCACAAAAACAAAGTTCCAAATTCTCCGAAGCATAGTGCGGCCTATTTGACTTACTCTTCGATTTCTCAAATTAGTAAGTATTCAAACCGCGTATCATTCGAAGTTCTAAGCCAGAACTCGCCACGTCTTCTTCGTGGTCTTCCTGAGAAAGAGGACGGACTAGAAGAAGCATACTGGGAAAAGTAATGGCCCAGGATCAAACCAAGAAAGAGGCCCTCTTCAATGAAGTGAAGGGGTCCCTCTTTGAGTATTTGGTCGCCAAAGAAATCGCCCGTCTTGGGAATGAAGAGTTACAGTTTCAACAAACCCTCGATCGAAACTATCTTCACGTTTTGTCTCAGCAAGACAGAATGGTGAGACAGTTTTATCCGGAGATGCTCCCTTTTTTGAATCAAGTTTCGAAAAATACCGTTACCCGCATGGTGGAGTACTTAGGGAAACTTCCTAAGAATCCAAAAGTGATGGGTAAGTTTTCTAATTCGGCCATTCATGATGAAATTCATGAGGCCGACCTTCTGGTGAATATTGAAGAGGTTCTTCTTCCTGTGAGTTTGAAACTCAATAAGAAGCATGCTTATGTGAACACCAAGAGTGGGGGAATCAAAAGTTTCTTTCTGCAGTACTTTCCCTTCTTAGAAACGTCGATTCAGGAAAGATTCAATCAGTTAGTGGATCTGGAATTTGGCCGCATGGCCGTTGAGCTTCATGCTCTTCACGATCTGGATTATTTGGGGAACTTTGGATTGTGGGTGCAGAAAGGTTTCTCTGAACTACCGGGAGAGTTGGATCAAGACTCGAGAAACATTTTAAAGGCCTATTACGCTCGCATCGCTCAAGAAATGCATTCAATTCTTTCAAACGCTCAGAAACAAAACCCGGAAGGTTTTGCGGCCTCGTTGGCCCCATTAATGGGCTTTGGTAAGAGTGAGATCCTTCAGGTCATTTGTTTTCATGAATTTCCTTCAGGAGAATCTCCGGAGATTGATCTTCACACATATTCTGATCTCCAAAAATATCTCAGTGAAGCGAAAATTGGAGAGTTTAATTCCATTGCGAGTGTGGAATTAGATATTGGCCCGTGGTCACTTCATATCAGAGTAAAGCCCATGAATAAGTTCACCACAACAGCAATCAAAATTAATTGTTCGATTAAGGTAAGAAAGTAAAAACTAGGCCACCCAGTGCTTTTTCACTGTTTCCGGATCTAGTGTTTGAATGTCAAACGCATATCCATTTCTTCCCACGAGAGTGTGGGCACAATCTAGCCAAAGAGAAGTGTGGTTTGTGGCCAGATAAATGGTCTTGTCTTTCGTCGATTCCATCACACTCTTCTTAAAACTTTGAAGCATGAAAGGTGAAAAAAGATCTTCATTCATATCAATCAGAAGATTCTGAGAAGGATTCATAAGACCCTTCAGAAGACTGGTCATGAATTTTTCCCAAGTTTGAGAGTCTTGGGTCAATTGATGAGGTTGCTTTAAAAGGCTTAACAGGGCAAGCCACTCAGGTTTGAGGGTATGTTCCAGTTCTTTTAAACTAGAAGGTCCAATTTCAATTTGGAGATTGTCCCAGAGTGAAAGATGCGGATGAAGAGAGGTTTCTGCCTCAATATAGGAGAAGCTATTTCCCTTCGCCGGACAATTCGTCTTAAGAAGTTGAAGTAGGTCCTTCAAGACCTTCCGGTCCTGAGTTTCTTTCTTATAAAGGTAAATGCCAAAAGGCCTCTGCGAGTTCATCTAATTAAACATCGGTTAAATCCACGTGGAACCTTAAAGGAAACTCACTTATAATTCCTACATGGACATGAAAAAGAAGCTGGAAGAGGCCTATATACCCGACAAGCAGAGTCAGAAAGAGAAAGTTATCATTGGTTTATCCGGTGGTATCGACTCCTATGTTACGGCCTATCTTTTAAAGATTCAGAAGTATGATTTAATCGCAGTAACGGTGATTAATGATTGGGAAGATTGGAAAGGTGACTCTTCTCAAATTCTCTCATGCCACATCAATCCAAAAAAGCTCGATGAGATTAAAGAGTTTTGCCAGAAACTCAGCATTCCTCTTCAAGTTGTGAAGGCCTCGGGCGAATTTAAAAATGAAATCATAGACGAGTGGATGGCCAGTAGACTCAGTGGCACTCTGGCCCGACCTTGTTGGAACTGTCATGAACTTCGCATGCGCGTTCTTCATCAGAAGATGAAAGAGGCCAATGTTAAGCATTTGGCGACTGGGCATTTTGCAAAGCTCTTTCATCAGGACGCGACCGGGAAAGTTTTTGTTCATACATCAAATGACGAAGAGAATGATCAATCGGCCCTTCTGTCTCGTCTTCCTCAGGAGATTTTGAAGGATCTTATTCTTCCTCTCTCTGATCTTACGCAAAAAGAAGTTTTAAAACTTGCAGAGAATTTTGGTGTCGTAGAAGTTCCAAAAACTCTCAAGATGCATCAGTGCCTAAGTTGGAAAGAGGAGATGACTCCGATCTTTACTTCCCTGATTCCAGAGCGGCTTCGAAAAGAAGGCGAGATCATGACGGCCGATGGAAGCAGTACCATTGGAAACCACTTTGGTGTTTTTCATCATACGCTTGGTGAGAGTTTTGAATATAGAAATGTTGGTAAAACCACCAAGGGCTATATTGGTGAATACACCTCAGGGAATGCTCTGATTAAAGTAGAAGAAGAAAGTTATTTCTTACGAGATAAAATCCTTCTGACAAACTGCGAGTTCTCGGCCGAAACTATCTGGACCGAACCTCAGAAAGGTTGCTTGGTTGTGTCGCCGGACAAAGTTTATGAATGCTGGGTCCATCCTAAGACCTTGTCATCCGCCTATATTGAATTAACTAAACCGGAATTTTTAATTGAAGGTGATCTTTTAAGTGTCATCAAGAAGAAAGGCAAAAATTCCAAAGTTTTCCTCACGGGCAAGGTCCAATATCTGCCCCGTGATCCTGAAGTTGTAGAAGGAGAAGAAAGTGTTCCGAAAGTTGATTATTCCCGCGATTTTTAGTTTATCGTTTTCGGCATTTGCCGGACGTGCTCCCTCTACCTATTTCCAACTGAAGAGTGATCTTCAGCAGGTGTCGAATAAGAACCTGGTTGAATGGGTGAATACTTTTGTGAAGGCATCAGCTCCTTCCCGCATGGTGGGTATGCCTGGGCATGAAAAAGCACGGAACTATCTTTTAGAGACGATTGAGAAGCTTGATCCGAAAAAGACTGGAAAGCTTTCCATGAATTCTGTTTCGCCAGAAGTGGATACAGTGAAGAAGTTTTATCAAAAAGATTTTGATGAGAAGGTCGAAGGAAAAATTCCTAAGGGCAGTCCTGATTATATGAAGTGGCAGAAGTTCACGGCCTACATGCAGAACCTGGCCAACTCACAAAAGAACAATCAGGTTGAAAATATTGTGTGGGAAAAACCAGGAATTAACACTCACCGTGTGTTAGTGGTGACTGCTCACTATGATACGATTTCTCACGATCCAAAAACACTACTAGTGAAATCCAATGAGGCCATGCCTGGTGCCAACTACAATGCTTCTGGAGTTGCAGTTGCTTTGGGTCTGATTAAAACCATGGCCCAGTTTGATTTAAATTATTCCGTTCAGGTTGTTTTCTTAGACTGGCAGGGAATTGGTTTTCACGGTTCTGAACTTTATGCTCGAGAACTCAAAAAAAATGGAAAAGAAGTCTTAGGTGTTGTGAACCTTGAAATGTTGGGACAAGACTCGAGCTTCTTTGATAAAACCAAAAAGACCGGCAACATGTCGATCTATCTTCGTGACAACGCTGATGAGGCCCGCTGGGTTTCTAAGCTGCTTGAACACGGAAAGAAAATCACCACCAAAGTGACCTTTGAAGCTAAACCAAATGGGTTTGAAAATTCGGATAATTTCCGCTTTTGGGAGCAGGGTTTTATGTCCGCGACTTTCTCTCAGAATTGGGAGGACGACTTTAATCCAAAGTTCTACCAAACGGCCCAGGATACCCCAGAAACGCTTAATCACGAGACTCTCTGGCATGCTTATCAATATGTTGGAGGCGCGGTCATCGGGACACTTCTGGATTTGACCAAGTAAAAACTCCTGCACCCTTCCTAAAGGGTGCAAAATCCGCTATAAACCGGCATGGACTTTTCTTACCAGCCGGAGCTCTTAAAAGAGTACGGAATCAATCTAACTCATGAAGAATATCTGGCCAATGGTCAGAAGACCGTTGTTGTCGGCATGTCCGGCGGCGTGGATTCTTCTGTCTCGGCATTGATTGTAAAACTTCAAGGTTACCGTGTTCTGGGTCTCTTTATGAAAAACTGGGACGAGACCAATCCAGATGGCACATGTCCGGCCGATATGGATTATCAGGACGTGATCAAAGTTTGTGAGAAGCTTGATGTTCCATACTACTCAGTAAATTTCGTGAAAGAATATTGGGACGGAGTTTTCTCTGAGTTCCTGAATGATTACCGTAAAGGTCACACACCTAATCCGGATATTCTTTGTAATCGTGAAATTAAATTCAAAGTGTTCTACCAGAGAGCGAAACTTCTGGGCGCTGATTATCTCGCCACTGGCCACTACTGTCAGCTTGAGAATGGAGAGTTAAAGAAAGGTGCGGATCTAAATAAAGATCAGACTTACTTCCTCTATGCGGTTCAGAAAGAAGTTTTCAAAGATGTGCTCTTTCCAATTGGCCATCTTCCAAAACCTAAAGTGCGTGAGCTAGCAACAAAGTTTGATCTCGCGACTTCTGCAAAGAAAGATTCAACCGGTATTTGTTTTATCGGTGAGAGAAACTTCAAGAATTTCCTCTCTCAGTACATTGAGAGCACGAAAGGAAATTTCATTGATATCAAGAACGGCAAAGTGGTGGGTCAGCACGACGGCACTTGCTTCTATACTCTTGGCCAACGTAAGGGCATGGGTGTAGGCGGACCTGGAGAACCATGGTTCGTGGTGGCAAAAAACTTTGAGAAGAATGAAGTGATTCTTGCTCAAGGACAAGATCATCCCGCACTTTATGCTGATGGGTTAACGGCCGTAGAGCTTAATTGGCTTACAAATGCTCCAGAAGGGACTTTTAAGTGTAAGGCGAAGGTTCGTTACCGCCAGCCAGAGCAGCCATGTACGGTGACGATTGAAAACAATAGCGTGAAAGTCGTTTTTGATGAGCCTCAACGGGCCA
Source organism: Peredibacter sp. HCB2-198 (assembly GCF_045999315.1). Lineage (GTDB taxonomy): Bacteria > Bdellovibrionota > Bacteriovoracia > Bacteriovoracales > Bacteriovoracaceae > Peredibacter. The sequence continues at coordinate 2,858,282 of NZ_CP174607.1, forward strand.
TGACTCCAAGACAATCAATTGTCTTTTATCAGGGAGAAATGTGTATCGGTGGGGGAATCATTAACGAGATCAGTCCGAACTATCACGAACTCGGGAAGGGACTACCAGAGTTCCTTTCGGTTAAGGTCTAGACCCTTATTTTGGGCCTCAGGTTTCTTTTTAGCTTCAAACCCCTGACATTCACCAAGCCCGGCCATCGACACGATTTTCGAGGGTTGTTCCTTACATTGGATGCCAAAGCGGCGGCAGCCATTCGGTGTTTTCTGGTCCCAAGTGATGTAAAAATGTCGACATTGCGCGCAGTTAGGGTTGCTCATAGCTAAATTCTATTGAATTTCCTGCGTGGCGCACAAGCGGGCAACAATTTCCAACGTGTACAATCTTTGGCCGGTGTTAAATTAGACAGCATTAAAAGTTTTACATGCACTGGGTCATTTCCTCCTAAACCACCAAAAACTGATGCTTAATAAGCTTAAGGCAGCACTGCTCCAGTGCCATTTGGAATCCAAACTGATGGCACAGAGCATGCATTATGAAACTAGGTAAGGTCCCCTAGGACCATGAAAGGAAGCTATGAACGTTACGGGAAGAGAGCAAGTTGAAGCAGACACAGTGAATGTGGTTTCGCTCTTTGGTAGAACAGCAGAGATGGCAGCTACGATGATGGATCCGATTCAGGAACTCATTAAAGAGGCCAAGATGGAAGACTTTGATCTTGAGATTGAGATCGAAGAAGAGAAACCTGTGATGATGGCCCCTCGTAAAGTTGTGGATCAGAATCAATTCCCTGACCAGTCGATGTTCACACTGCAAGAGCAGTTATCGACTCTCAAATCCAGCCTTAATCGAATTAGATTTTACTTAGGTGATGTGGAAGATCTACTTCCTAGATAAAAGCGAAAGGCCCTCTTATGAGGGCCTTTTTTGTATTATCTGCTATAAATTATTTTCAATGAGCCTTTAGTTTATTTTTATTGGGGATATAGTGACCACCATTTTAAATTTACCTAAGGAATACTATGAAAACTCTCATCGCACTTTCTATGGTTCTGGCCTCATCTTTATCATTTGCCAAAATTGACAGAGTTATTCCAAACGATGAAGCAATTGATGTTCTATCTGCTGTGGTTATGTCTCTTGAATCTCATGATCTTGATTGTAAAAGTACAGTTGGATCAGCTTCTGTCGCAAAAGCGAGCGAGTTCAATTGGAATGGAATCATCCAGGCCATGTCTCTAAGTTCTCGATCTAGTATCTACAAAGTTGAAGTCTCGGATGATCTTTCTCAGCCGGTTATCTCTCTAACTATTTCAAAAGATAATTCAAACGTTGAAGTTACTAAGCTAACCACGAATGCTGAAATGACTTTGGTTACGAATGTTTCTTATGTCTCGAAGTATACTACAAAAACATCAACAAGAGTTAATACAGGTACTATCATCAATCCTAAGTTCGAAACACGAACTGAAGTGAAAGAAACAATCCTGAATAAAATTGATTGCGAATAATATTAGAGATAGCAAAGGGCCCTCTCGCTCCGAACGGAGTTTCGAGGGCTTTTTATTTGGACAATAATTAGTCGATTTTTGTCTTAGCAGCTTTCTTGAAGAAGATACCTACGTGAGTAGCACCTTCGCCACAAACAGCAGCAGCGTCTGTAACAGCTACTTGAAGGGCCATTGTACCGTGCTTATAGAAGTACTTTGTAGGGGCCGCGAATAGTGAATCTAAGTAAGCTTTCCCTTCTGCACAGTTAGCAACTGGTGAGCCATTGATTGAGTAGGCCGTAGAATCAGTTTTTGTGAAAACCATATTCACGTTATCAGCTTGGCCAACGAGGTTATAGCGACACTCAGTTCCTTTCTCATAGTAAGAAGCAACAAATTTACCGTTATCAAGAGTGTAATCAGTCGTCATATATGTGAAGATGATTGCTTTGTTTTTGAATTCTTGGGGAACAGCTTGAGTTGCAGTATTAGCAGCACCACCACAAGTGAAACCACCATTTTGGGCCAACCAACGCTCTTGAGCGCCAAAGTTAATGTCTTGAGCGAACGCTGAGAATGCAGAAGCAGTAAGAGCTAAACCTAAAATCACTTTTTTCATATTTCCTCCAATAGGTTAATATCTTTGTGTGATAAAGTTTATATCTTCATACTTTCGTTCGGTCAATCAAACATGCTGAAAAGTTTTAATCTAAGCTCAAAAATTTATTCTTTTGCACTCTACCGGCCAGGCCCGATTTAGACTTCGCCTTGGACAAAATCAGCTTTTTAAGTTCTTTGCCACTTAAACGAGGATATTTTTCTTTGAAAATGGCAGCTGCTCCAGAGACCACAGGTGCTGCGGATGATGTTCCATTATAAAGACGATAGGTGAGGGGGTTAATTGTTCTGTATACAGTTATTCCATCATCAATTCCTCCGGCCGGAGCTGCGATTTCCACTCCAGGTCCCCAGTCAGAATAGATGGCCAATTGAACAGGAGGATCTAATAAGGCCGCTCCTACGATAAGAGCATTCTCTCCTAACTTTTCTGGAATAAATTGTTTTCTATTGCCAGCAGCGATCACAAATAAAGTGCGTGAAAATTCTTCGTCAGTGACGTTCTTTTTAACTTCTAAAAAGTGTTTCGTTTCAAAGCTCATAGAGAGGTTAATAATTTCGGCGCCATTCTTAATCGCGTAAACAACTGCTGCAATAAGAATATTGTCGTTTGAAACTCCGTCCCTTGTGACCTTTAAGGGCATGATCTCTACATCGGGAGCTAGGCCCACAATAACGCTGGCCGATCCTGTTCCGTGCCCTTCAGCATCTAGTACGTCATTACTGGAATCAACGAAGTTCCAACCTAAAATAACATCAGCAGGAAAATCTTGAATGAGACCTGAATCAATCACTGCCATTCGCACGTCTTTACCAGTGGGAAGATTTTTGTCCCAACTGATGAGGCTTTTTAAGCGAGTGTTTTGAGGATCAATGCTTGATTGTGCAAAAGCACAGTTCATCAAAATTGATGTGAGACATAGAACTTTTAGAATAGCTTTGAAACTTGCGAGCATAGATGCCTATATATGGCGATTTCTACGTTATGGCATTCTGAATGTGTAGGGATGATTTTAAGACTGAAAAAAATGGTGCCCAGGACTGGACTTGAACCAGCATGCCTCGCAGCGCTACCACCTCAAGGTAGTGTGTCTGCCATTCCACCACCTGGGCACAGAAAATGGAAAAGGAAGACTCTAAGTTAATGGAATCAAAGGGCGGTTGTCTAGAAAATTTTAAGGGGAAGGCCGTCTTTTTTAACCAATATAGCTAAAGAGTTAAAAGTTAACAGCCGGGATCCGGGATAAACCAATAGTTTATACGGCCTTTTTCATCGAATGCAGGAAAATAGAAATCCTGAATCTTTACGCGAATTGCATTTTTCTTTGCCTCAAAAGAATCTTCTGCATATTTTTTTGCATCCACTTTCAATTTATTGAGTCTGATTCCCAAAATTTTTTTTCCATTCAAAATTGTCGGTGGGAGTTCCTCACGCTCAATGATTTCTAACTCTTTGTCGGATTCCGAAGGCGGTTTTGAAGTAATCTTAGTGATCTCAGTGAGGGGGATTTTTTTAGATAAATTTTTATCCGCGAAAACGAACTGGAGTCCTGGTCTGAATTCGATCTCATTCTCTCCAATATCCAGTTTAGGGATAAGATCTTCAATCTTCTTTAAATTAGCTTTGCTGACCTTGATCCATACTTGCTGGTTTGAGGTCGTCGAAACACGGGCCAAAATGAACTGCGGGTTAAGATCTTTAGTCTCAGTGGTGAAAACGACCATGGTACAATCACCACCTCCTTGAACACAGGCCCCTTGCAAATTCTCTTTTTTATCTAAAGCGGTACCATCGTCTTTAAAGATAGGAGTGGGCAACTCACAGTACCCTCCAGGAATATCAGTGCCGCAACTAATACCCCCGACATACACTGAATCTGAGAAGATAATATCTTTGCTAATTGTATCGGCCAGACACAAAGACTGAGAGAGAACTGTAAAAGTTAAACCAAGAATTATTTTTGTCCGCATACTATCATCATCGAAGATGCATGTGGTGAAGTCAACTTGTGGGTAAATAAGGCGCAGTCCTTAAACTGCGCCCGGAGGAAGATTATTTTAGTTTGTTAACTGAAGTGTACTGAGTGTCGAAGTGATAGTATCCGCCAGCAGTTAAAGATAAGGCATAGCTCATGGTCTTTCTAGAAGCAGACTGAAGAGCGTTTTCGAATGGTAGTCCTGGGTTTAATACTCTTAGTGTGTTTTCTTGGTCGCCTCTGATTAACTCATAATTGGCCTTAAAGCCGTCCACAATTGGGTTGATACTTAGTTTTACTGAAGAGAAACGAGCATCTTTAACCGGTAGTTCAAAAGAAATAGGCTGTGGATGAATGGTGTAATTCTCACGACCTTCAAAGATTCTAGCATTAACTTCACAGTATGAAGCGGATTCTCTTGAACCAAAATAGACATAAACGTCTTTAGTGAAGTTTGAAACCCAGTTCGATGTAAGACTTTTAACCTTAATGAAGGCCTCACCAACTTTAAAGGCGCCATTGATTTCACAAATACGTTCATTGTCATCACGGTAAAAAGATTTTGAAAGGGAGATGTCATTCGTAGAAGCTAATCTAGAAGAGCGTAAAGAGATCTCAACAGAGTAGGCCCCTGCATTGATTTCTGTTGGAATTCTTGCGTTGTTTGAAGCTTTCGTTAAATCAATCGTGCCTGTATATATTGTTTGTGCCTGGGCCGTGGCCACTAGACCTAATAATAGTCCTAGAGTCAAAATAGTCGTTTTCATGTTCTCTCCTTATGTGTGAGATGTTGTAGGTAAGCAATTTCTAGATTGAGAGAAGGGGCAAGTAAAGTTAGGGTTTTGTTGGCCAACTGTTAGCGAATATCTAAGGGGCGTTCGGAATAACGGTGTCTTATCTTTGAGTGGCCGCTTTACCATCGAAAGAGCGGCCAAAGATTTCAAATTCCCCATGAAACTCTGACATAGTCCTAACAACGAAAGCATGTCGCCTATTGTATAAGCTCCTTACCTAAAACCCCAGGAGGACTTATGAAAAAGCTTATTGCAATTTTCGCTCTATCTCTTTCTGTTTCAGCTCTAGCAAACACAATTGATTTTACATTTAAAAAAGACAGCCCAATTCCGGTTGCCCTTCAAGAACGTCTTTTAAAAGTTCTTAAAGAGCGATGCCCAGAGATGGTTCTGACATATAACCTTCGTGAGAAATCAACTGAGGTGCGTGTTGATCGCGTTGATCAAGGTGTTATTGATCATTACTACACAACAACATTCTCGGCCCGTTGGTACTCGGATGGATATCACCCATCAACATCTTTGATTACAGTTGAAAGTGTTGAGTACAGTCTTCAGAACGGTGACAATCTTGCTGTGTTAAAAATCGACGGTGAACGTTGTAATTAATTTAGTTTTTTAATGAGCTTCTCTTGTGAGAAGACACCCTGATGGTCTTCTCACAAGAGGTTTAAAACTCAAATACACAAAAATCCCGAATGCGATTAAATGCTTTGACTGGTCGAGTTTCTGCATTTACAACCTTTTGTAAATGAACCAAAAACCCAAAGACCCGCTTCACGGCAAGACCTTAGAAATGATTCTTAAAGAGTTAGTGGATTTCTATGGCTGGGAGCAGTTAGGGAACATGATCACCATTCGCTGCTTTACTCATGATCCAAGCATCAAATCAAGCCTGACTTTCCTTCGAAAGACCCCTTGGGCAAGGACCAAGGTTGAAAATCTCTATCTTTACATGCTGGAACAGCTCTAGCGTTCACTGGAGTTATCACTTTCCGTTCTGTAAAAGATGCATAAATTTTGATTAAGTCTCTCCATCCAGCGTAAAAATCTCTCCATTAAACCTGGGAGAAACCATGAAAAAGTATTTAGTAGCAGTAACTTTATTAGCTTCAATGTCGGCCTTCGCTGACCCAATTCTTGACTGTGACAAAAGGGCCCTTGATACTGCTCTGGAAATTTCTCCAGTAGCCCACATCACTGAAGCTTCTGTTGAATCAGATCTTGAAGTTTATATGGTTGAACTAGAAGGTAAAACAGCAGTGCTGTCTTTTGATCGTGACTGTGACTTCTGGGACATGGAAATATCTGAACAATAATTTCTCTCTAAGAACCTACTTTCAACTTCGGAAGTAGGTTCTTTTCTTAAGTTTCACTTTCTCCGGAGAAAGTGATTATTTCATCTTTACTTGCAACAATACGGCACATCGTAGGCGACTCCCGCATCTTTCATCCCGTTCTGTGAGCACGGATTTTTAAACGCTCTGGTTCCACCAATCCCGCCACAAGAGGCGAAACACTGACCGTTCTTCACACCCCAATTCGGCGCAGGTTGAGTTTTTGGATCACAAATCGGTCCACAACAGTAAGGCACATCATAGGCCACGCCCAGGTCTCTCATGCCGTTACTGGCACAAGTTGTGGTGAAGGACCTTGTACCACCAATTTGCCCGCAGGAACGCATACATTGACTGTTTTTAACTCCCCAATGTGGGGCCGGTTGAGTGACCGGATCACAAAAAGAGGCGCAACAGTAAGGCACATCATAAGCAACCCCAACATCTCTCATTCCATTGGCCGCACAAGTTGTGGTGAAAGATCTCGTCCCACCCATCTGGCCACAGGAGCGCATGCACACTCCATTCTTTACTCCCCAATGAGGTGAGGGTTGAGTAGATGCATTACAGATAGAAGAGTTTTTTACCGGCAAGATCGAAATATCAATGGGGATAAAATATAAACCACCAGGTAGTGTTCTCGCAGTGGCCGTTCCAGGTTTCGAGATAAACGACCCAAATACTCCCCAAGTTTGCATCACTGGATTGTAGGCCCAACGAAAATATTCAATTGGATTGTCCGGTAGAGTATAGGCCGATTGAGAATAACCATCGAAAGCACCATTCTCAGTCACCGCATTGGTCGCACCAATTTCTAAGTTATAGCAGCCAGCAATGTTATCAAGTGGAGACCTACATCCATTTTCACCTCGCGCTCCTGTGAAAAAGAATTTTCCAGGTTGAATCTCTTTCACATCAAAAAGATCCGCGGTCCCATTGGCCGTCTTGGGATTGTAGGTATTAAAGGCCGTCCCATCAGAATTAATCCGGGCCATCGCTGGATTAAATTCAATCGAACGAGAAATAAGCTTGATCCATTTACCAGCGGATTTATCAATATTGACCTGGGTCCAACTTAAATAGGCCTTGCCATTAATTGCACTGGTTAATTTAGGAACCGAGGCACTTGGAATAAGATTTGGATTCGTGCTCGATACTCCATCTACATAAACCTTTACCGTAGAGGCCACAATCTGGTTATTAGCATCCACTCGACCGACACAAGCTCCAACACTTCCACTAAAGCCTTCACCATGACATTCGAAGGCCACGTATTTCACACCGCCAATAACTGCAACAGTAGGGTCATATGCAGTGGTAACAGTTCTTCCATCAGCAATCTTCGCGATGGGCATGAAGGCGAATTTTAAGAAGGTGAGACTCTTCTTACTAAAGTCCGCGCGATACAAGGCAACTCCCCATCTCTGCCACGTACATTCATTCTTTGCATCTTCTCCCGTGAGCCCTGAATAGATCATACGTCTTCCCCAGAAGAGTGTCTGATCAGTTGGGTCTTGCTGATAAGAAGTGGTGTTACAACCTTGGGTAGACCAAGCTTGTGAGGTGGATGTAGTTACTTGATAGCTTGTCACTGTTTGACTGCTACTTGCGACAGAGGATTGATTGCTAGGATGACAGGCCACACAGAGAATAAGAAGAATGAGTTTTTTCATACGGAACTTATCGGAAAATTCCTAATAGGGAAAAGTCCTTGAGAACAAGTTCTGATGACAGGTCAGCAGCCAAGTTTCTTTTCTGACTTCATGGCCTCTTCGCGATTGAGTTCTTTTAAATTGAGAGCTTTTGCTTCGCCACCTACATTCAAGTACTCAAGGTAGTTACCTTGTTTGAAATCAGGATTTAATTTGCAAGCGGGAGTTTGAGAATAAACAGAATCTAAAATATAAGCGCCCTCACCACTGGCAAGTGTGACATCAGTATGAGAAAAACCGCTGGCGGTTTTTAGATAAAAAGTAAGCACGCGTTTTTCACCCACGTGGGCCACAATCAAATAACCTTCACCCAGACCTCCTGACCCAATCTGGAAGTATTTCACCAGATCGTTTTTGCTGGCACCCAGCTCTTTGAGTTCAGGGTTACAGGCAGCACACAGGATAAGAAGAATGAGGCTTAGTTTTTTCATGTCCCCCTTATCGGAGGATTAAGGAACTTATTCACTCAAATTTTCTTTAGATAATGATTTTAGTGAGTTGTCCCAAGAGGACCTTCCAGGGAACCTTCATGGCCACTACGGGAAGGAACGGCAAAAGAATCGCCACGATCAAAGGGAGGAGGTCTTTCAAAGTAAAAGGGACTAACCGCATGTGATGAACTCTTTCAATCACTGAATTGCTTGAGTCAACACTTTGAAAATCTTCATCTTGTAGAATGTTGTCCTTGGAATCAATTTCGGCCACCAGCCATTTTTTCTCGAAGGCCTGAAGTTGTCTTCCCATTAATGTTCCATACTCAACAATGCCTCGGTGTTTGGCCTCTTTCATCGCCGGAAAGAAAAATAAAAGAGGGCCCGCCAGGAGAAGCAAAAACGCTCCACAAAGAATTCCCAGAATCATTTTCATGTCAGTGACATCAATTCCCTCATAGAGGACTAAGTTCAGCATACTTCCCGCGACAGAAACGGAAATGGCGAAACAAGGGACAATAAAAAAGACGAGAAGATGGCCAAGAAATCCCAGCCCACCACAATCATCTCCATTGGAAGGCCTTAAATGGAGTTCCATCTTGGAGACTTTTTTAAGAAGACGGCACCATAAACCAACGCGATAAAGAAAGTAGAAAAGAAAATAAAAATAAAGTGGCTGACTGATTAATGTGAACCACCAGCCGGCAAGTGAAATATTGCCATTCTCCTTTCGCCATACTGGATTTTCTAAATCGTTAAATTGAAGAAGATAAACCGCCGCCACTAAATATACGAGAACAAAGATTACGATCTTCGCCCAGTTCGAATCTCTCAGACGTTTCGTCTCGTTAATCTGATATTTAAGTGCATTGTAATCTTTTGGATCTAGAATCTCGGCCTCGATGAATTGATAGAATGACTCTCTCAGATTTTGACCCGACTTCATGCTGGAGAGAAGAAGAAGTGGGAGCGCGATAAGAAAACGCATATGGATGGCGTAATCCGTCAGTACTGAATTTTGCGAAGCAAGTAGGGAGAGTACAATCAACGGGACCCAGGTGATTAAGACCAGCGAAAGAACGCGAGACTTGGTTTTACTTCTTCTCCACCAAGCATCAAGAACAGGTATGTTTCCGAAAAGATCAATTTGATAACCACTGGTGCTGTCGATGTGCATAGGCCCTGCCTTTCTTGACTCTGCAATTCTTTCAGCAATAATCCCAATGATGAGTCTAAAGTCTTTTTAACCAATCGACTAAGAGGACCGCATTAATCTAGCCGAATACCCATTTTATATAAACTTTCTAATCATTTGTTCCATGTTATGGATCATCTCAGTTATTACTTACAAATGGGGTAAAAAGGTCAGGGAAGCTTCTCCCATCGAGACCTTCAAAATTTCAGAAATCATCTCCACTAGCTCCTTTGCCATGCTCAGTTTGATTCTAGGTTTTACCTATTCCATGGCCGTGAGTCGTTTTGAGTTAAGAAGAAAGTTAGTGGTGGATGAGGCCAATGCCATTAGCACCACTTATCTTCGAGGGAAAATCATTCATGTGGATGCGGCCAAATACAAGCAGCTTTATAAACACTATCTCGACCTGCGGATTGAGTCCTATGACAGCTATGACAATCCAGAAAGAATGAAGGAAATAAAAAGAGCAACTGGGCTGATTCAAAAAGAAATTTTTTTGGATTTAGAGGACATCACGTTAAAAAATCGTGGGGCCCTGGAGAGTGCTTATATCTATGCCCTGACGGGAATGTTTGATAGTGAATTTGAAAGATCTATTGCTCTGGATATAAATCTTCCTACAACTATTTATATAATCATCATCATGATTGCCATTGTGACCATTGGCATGCTCAACTTTGATCGGGGCTATAGTCAAAAAGAGAGTCATTGGGCCATGACCTTATTCATTGTGGTTTTTGCTGTCGTGGTTTGTTTTATTCATGACCTTGATCATCCTCACACCGGTGCCGTTCGAATCAGTCAGGCGGCCTTACTCCAGTTGAGAGACTCCTGGGTCTTCCAGTAAATTCTCCTTCACTGCTTCCAGCTGTTTATCAGTGTGAACACTAACCATTTAAGTAAGAAAATGTTAAGCTGACGGTTCTTTTTTATCTCTGTTAGCGTCATAGGTTATGAAAACGTTAATTATCACTCTGATATTTTGCTTATCTGCCATCGCCGCCCCAGCACCTTTTATTCATTCAGAAGGCACAACTTTCATCGGACTTAATGGACCCAATGATACTGAGGCCTACTTTGGTATTCCTTATGCTCAAGCACCTGTAGGAAATCTTCGGTGGAAGGCCCCGAGAAAAATCCGCTTGGGTAGTCGGGTGGTAGCGCAAAGAATGGGGCCCGTCTGTGCTCAACAATGGAACTTATTTTCCAATGTGGGTCCTGATTTTGAAGGACAGGCCGTGGGATCAGAGGACTGCCTCTATCTGAATGTTTGGAAACCTCGCCAAAATGCAAGCTATAAGCGCCCGGTGTTTTTCTGGATTCATGGAGGATCAAACACCAAAGGAACAGCCAACGACCCAAACTATGATGGTGCTTGGTTTGCTCAACACAACGATGCCATCTTTGTGAGTGTCAATTACCGTTTAGGTCTTTTTGCTTCTTTCATTCATCCATCTCTAGATACCGGGAATAAACTGGACAATGCCGGAAACCATGTGACTCTGGATCTCATCATGGCCCTTCATTGGGTCAAAACGAACATCGAAAACTTTGGCGGTGACCCTGACAATATCGTGATCGCCGGCCAATCCGCCGGATGTATGAACGTTTGGGGACTTCTTCAAAGTCCAATGGCAAAAAATCTTTTTAATGGCGCTATTTGTTCGGCCGGTCTTCCGAATGCTTATCCAAAACTCGTGATCGAAGAGCGCTCAGATAATCTTCTTTATGACCTTCTTGTTGCAGATAAAATTGTTAAAGACACTGATGAAGCAAAGGCCTGGGTCCGTAAGCAAGGACCTCAGACAATTAGAAAATATCTTCTCTCTAAATCGGCCGCAGAACTTCTGGCAATCCCGCGCTTTATTGTTCCTACTCAACACGTTTCTGATGGAACCGTTCTGCCTTTTGATGGTCTCGCCTCGGTCATGACTGGCCGATACAACCGCGTCCCTTTAATTCTTGGTTCAACCATTGATGAGGCCACTTATCTCGTTGGAGCGGCGATGTTTAAACCAACAGAAGGAGACCTTTTCCGCATGCTCAATAGCGGCAGAAGCTACGCTCGAAGTGATATTATCAAAGATGAGTATCTAGCAACGTTTAATGGAATCACTCGTAGTAGCAGTATTGGACTTTCAAACTCATTGGAAAGCATTGCCCAATCTCTTCGTGTCTTCAATCCCAATATTTACAAATACCAATTTACCTGGAAGGACACGGCCGAACCTTGGAAGGGTATTTTCGGCGCGTTTCACGGGATTGATGCCATTTTTTATCTTGGAAACTTTGTTGAAGACCGTCCGCATTTTGCGAAATTTGCCTGGAGACCATCTAATAAGAAGAGTAGAGAAGAACTACGGGATCACATGTCTCAGTATTTTAAATCATTCTTGCATCACGGAGATCCCAACGAAGGTCATCATGGAAAGGAATGGTCGAACTATTCTAGATCCGGACACACTTTTAGATTTTAAAATAAAAGGCCCGAATAAATCGGGCCTTTTTTTATTTCGTTTTTGTTTTATAGACCAGTGGATTTGATTTTCTCTTCATCTCATTGCGAGCTTTCTTCGCAAGCTGACGGGCCACATAATCCAGATCTTTTTCTTGTTTCTTTGGTTTAACATTCACTTGATTTAAGTGGGCCGGCACACGTTGAACGAAAGCATTCTTATTTGGTGTGGCCCATTTTGCCTTAACAGTTCTTCCATCAAGCGCTTTTTGATCAAGTCCAGCGATGGCCGCCTTGGCCTCATCAACTGTGCTCATTTCAACAAAGGCCATCCCGCGCGATTGGTTTGTTGTGGGCTCAACCACGATTTTAATATTTTTGATCTGGCCGAATTTAGCAAACAAGCTGCGAACACCGTTACGGTCGCGGTTATAGCTAAGGTTCGAAATATAGACTGTGCTATTGGAAGTATTCATGAAAATCCTTAAAATGACTGTTTTTTCGGTCTTTTAACACGCCTCTCACCATATGTCTAAAGGTTGAGCAGGGCCTGTAGATAATTCCTACACGGTCTTTTAACCAACATCCAGGGGGTTAAAGGACCTATGATTGATTTAATAAATTATTTCGAGGAGTAGGTATGAAATTCAAAGTTGCTTCGGCCCTTCTTGCCCTTACTGTTAGTCTGAGTTCTTTTGCCAACTGTGCTCTTTCAACCAATGATGCACTTACGGGCGAGATTCTTTCTGAAAAGGGATATCACATCGTTGAGAATCGCGCAGACGCCCTTTTTCATATCGAAGTGGTGAATGAATTTTCGAGCTCTGAGGCAGTTTGTAAACTTGGTCTTTGTACCGCAGAAGTTTCTCGCGATATCAAAGTCACGGCCCTGACTTCAATTGATATGAGTGCCTTCAATATGCAAAATAGTCGTAGCGGCACACAGATCTTCCGTAAGAAAAATGCCCCTCGCGCGGCCGAAAATGAAAAAGAGCTAAGAATGATGCTGGATGCTTTGGATGATAAACTGCAGTTCCAGTATAACGATTGTCGTCCTCGTGTTAACGAGTAAACCAAACGTATCCAATCAGATTGTCTCTAAATCCATAAATAGCAACGACGTGACTGGGAGCTTGGGCCCCAGTCACTCCTGTTACCCATTCTTCATCTAAGACTGAATCATTTAAAACGGTGCGGGAACGAAGCTCACAATGAAGCTCGGGATTCTTATCAAAACGCTCCCGGTACATTTCTTTAAACGTATGAATATTGTCACAGGTCTTCTGAGAGTCTGCCCCTAAGCGCCAGACCTGAACTTCTGGATGAAAGAAAGTGCAAAACGTCTCAATGTCTCTTTGATTGTAGGCATCAAGTTGTCCCTGGGCGAGTTCAATCATTCTTTCTTTTGATATTTTCATTCTTAGGGCTCAGTAATGGTTATAGTGGTGTTCACTTTTGGAGCATCAATAATTTGAGTATGGCCCGAACTCCAATTGATCACAATGCTGTCAAGTTTAGAGACTCGTCCTAGACCAAAATGAAGAACAGGATCATTCTGTTGATTAAAAGTCCCAGTCGTTCCTTCCACCTGACGCATGAACATGCCCTTAGCATGTAGAACTCGAACTTGAGTTGTTACAGGGATGGTTCCTGATTTTTTACCAATGAGACGGATCTTTAAATAACGATTGCCTGATGATTCCACATTTTTAAAAACCCTGATTCTCGCTGGTACATCAACATCCTCTCGTCCTGAAACGATCAGATCCATTTTCCCATCATTATTAAAATCGGCCCAGGCGCCAGCATAGCTGTCTAGGACCATAGGGCCTTCTTTACTCACATTTTCAAATTTAAAGTTTCCCGTATTTCTAAACAGGAGTGAGTAAGCATATTTAAGATTGTAGACTTGAGAGACATACATATCTAACAATCCATCATTATCAAAATCCGCGGCCGTTGAGTGAGACCATAATTCATCACCCTTATATTTAGAGTAGTCACCGATCGGCATGATAGGAAGACCAGAATTCTTTCTTACATCCACTAGTTTGTAGTAAGGGGCGCCAGTGTTTTTGTAGATTTTTGAATCGTCACAAACATACCCGCGGTAGTCATAGGAACCTTTGGGTGTCTTCCCCACGAATTTATGAACGAGGTTTGATACCCATAAATCCAAGTTCCCATCGTTGTTAAGATCGGCCCAAACTGATCCAATGGTGTGCCCATAGAGAGGACCGAATTTCTTTTTGTAGTATTCATCGTAATAACGTTTGGTATCGTATTCACCTTGCACGTTAAGTTTTTTGGCCACGTCTACCATTTTTCCTTTCTCAATCTGGAAAAGAAAGTTAGGGGCCAGGCGATAATTGGAATAGTAAATGTCAGGCGATCGGTTGTTGTTGTAATCGGCCCAAGCGATTCCTCTCACATAGGCCGGGAACTTGTTCATCTCATGCTCAGAACTAACTTCTTTAAAGGCGCGACCATTTTGATTGATGAAGACCTTAGGAGAAACAAACTTAAACTGGTTGTTTTCCTGTTTTTCGTGACGGCCAACTAAGAGATCGGGCCATCCGTCTCGGTTTAAATCCCCAAAGGAAATGGCAAACACGTCGGATGGAAGTTTTAATCCATACTGTTCACCGACTTCCACATACTGCTTATCTTTAAGTAAATGAACCTGCCCCTTGCTCGTTACGATGTCGAGTTCTCCGTCATTGTTAACGTCCATGAAAAGGGGATAGCCTTTCAGAAAATGAAGATTCATTTCTTGGGTCACATCTTGAAAACGAATGTGATCACGAGTTGAAATGTTTTTGTACAAACGGTCTCGGGCAATAAAATCAACTTTACCGTCTTTGTTATAGTCTCCAATAATAATGGAAGAAGTACTTTCTTCTGCCACATTGGCCTCATGAGTAACGTCTTCAAAGAAAACTTTTCCTTCTGAGTTTATCGAGGCCACATCACGCACTGGAGTTTGAGTAGAACAACTGGTGAGGACGGAAACAAGAGTTGGCACCAGTATCAATTTCTTCATAGCATTTCCCTTATATCATAGAACGACTGATTGATTTTCTCTGGCGACTGTAAAAGCTCATACAGTCCCAGTGCCACCGTATCGGGTGAAAGGAGAAGCTTCTTTTGCTTTAACTCCTTAAATTTCTCTACATTTTTAAAGTTAGAGCTCTTCTGTTTTCTAATTGTTTCCTGCATTTGAGTGTCCATGACCCCAGGAGCGAAGCTCAAAGCGCGAAAGTGCTTTTTTGCTTTAAAATCTTCGTTTAAACAATCAGTAAACATTTTTAGTCCACTTTTCGTAGAACAGTAGAGGGACCAGTTCACAATGGGATGGAGGGCCGCACCGGAACTGATGTTCGTGACCGTGATGGGACAAGTTTTTCTCTGGAAAGTCTTCATGAGCCAGCCGGTGAGAAGCATCGGGGTCATGAGATTAAGTTGAATATGTTTCCCAACGTCCTCGTATTTAAATTTTTGAATTTCACCAATGGGTTCAATCGCCGCTGCATTATTGATGAGATGAATGGCTTTTATTTTTTTTAAATCTATTTTACTCAACGCTTTGTGGAGCTTTGTTTCGAGTCCCTTCCAGTTCGCAAGATTATGGGAGATATGAAAATGACTTGGATGGGAAAAATTATTTGTGCGCGAAAGAGAAATAACAAGATGTTTCTCTTTGAGAACTTGCTTGAGCAGAGCAGAACCTAGTCCCTTTGAAGCACCCGTGATGATGAAAAGCTGCATAAGTCTTCCTTGAAGCAATGATAAAGGTAATAGGATTTTAACACGAATATGGTTTTTTGTTTTCTTAAGTTGTTCCTTAAAGGCTTAAATTTTACATTCGGTCGATGGGTATAATCAGTGAATTAAATCCTGTTCTAACAGATGAAATTCAGCGAGTGGCACAAATTGGATACTGGAAGTATCTGGTTGATGAAAATGAGCTTCAAGGAAGCCAGGTGATCTATGATATTCATGAAGTGCCTAAAGGCATGGAAATCAGTCTTGTTGAAGCCTTTAACTACTATTTGCCTTCCTCGCGTTCACTTCTCGAAAAACATTTTAAAGACTGTGTTGAGCTCGGTATTCCCTATGATCTTGAGGTCATGATCCAGACCTATAACAAAAATAAAAAGTGGGTAAGGACCATTGGCCATCCGAAAATAATTAATGGGAAAGTGACTGAGGTCTATGGAGTTTTTCAGGACATTACTCACAATAAAAATCTCTATGATGAAGTGGTCTCTTCAAAGGCCAGACTGGATTTAGTTCTTTCGTCGATCAAGATGGGTCTTTGGGAATGGGACTGTACCAATGATCGTTTGATCTGGGACGACACTTTATATGAAATTCTTGAGGTAGAACGGAACATTAATGTTTCTCCAAGTGAGATGTTTGAAAAACTTGTTCATCCTGATGAAAAACAACGAGTGATGGCGGCAGCGAAAGAAGCGCTAGAGAGTGATAAGGAATATAATATTCATTTTCGAGTGATTACTCCGAAGGGAAATACGAAACACATTATGAGTCGAGGAAAGGTCCTAAAAAAAGATGGAATTACCTGGTTCACAGGTCTAAGTTGGGACATTACCCGTGAAGTGGTTCTTCAAGAGACCATTAAGGCCCAGGAATCGAGGATTCAGGCCTCGGCCCGTCTTGCTAGCCTTGGGGAAATGGCCAGTGGAATAGCCCATGAAATTAATAATCCATTATCAGTCATTCAGACCCAGGCGGATTTTCTCAAATTAAAACTAAATAAGGGGTCTTTGACTGAAGAGGCGATCAATCAGGGACTGGATAAGATCATTGAAACCTGTGGAAGAATTGTAAAAATCATTAAAGGCTTTCGAACTTTTTCAAGAAATGCTGAGAATGATCCTATGATGTTGGTGCAATTGGATGAGATTTTGAATGATTCTCTCACTCTTGTTTCACAGAAGTTTAATTATTCTTCGATCGAAATTAATATTGATAAAGATGATAACCTGACGGTCATGGGACGTCCTGCCCAGCTAGGTCAGGTCTTTTTAAATCTTCTGAGTAATTCCTTTGATGCCATAGCTTGTTTGGAAAAACGGTGGGTCAGCATTGAAGTTAAACGAGTGGATGATAAAGTGAAACTGCGTTTCATTGATTCTGGAAGTGGGATTCACCATTCTTCTCTTGAGAGCATCTTTCAGCCATTTTTTACCACCAAAGATGTAGGGAAGGGCACAGGGCTGGGTCTTAGTATTTCAAAAGGAATCATTGAGGATCATGGAGGAAAAATCCATTATGATCATACCTCAAAAAACACCACATTTGTGATTGAACTCCCCGCAGTAAATTCCTAAAAAAGTTGATTTATGGGTCTTTTAAACATAAAACTTTCCCCATGAAAAATATCCTTTTTACCCTTGTTGTTGGTTTTATTTCTTTCTCAGCTCTGGCCGAAGATTTCGATCTTCGGGGCCTTTGGATGCGCACAATTGCAGAACCAGAGGAGAGACCACTCACTTTTATTCAGGTAAATGGAGTTTATTATACTCGTTCGCAAGAGCGTTTCGTATATCCAAACGGAACTCTTTCCCACACGATTGATCAATCGGTGAAACTAACTGTTACTCCGGAAGGAGAAGTTAATGGAACCGTCGATTTTTTCGACTCTCGTGGTTGTTCTTATCGTAACCTGCCTGTGACGGGTGAGTTCCAATCAGCTGATCTGATAGGATTTCTTATGACGGTTCCTCGTTACAGAATCGTTACCATCACGGCCGGTAATCATTCTCGCTACCAACATCCGATTTATTGTGATGCTCATATCCCATATTATCCGTATCGCTACCGTTACATTTGTGGTTATGAGAACCGTCAACTGAGCGTTTCTCGTGAATGTCAGCTGATTGAGACGGTTGAAGTTCCGGTTCAGTTACAGCGCCAACTTTAGTGCACTAAGTCCTGTCATTTAAATCCGGGCCTAATAGAATCAATGCATGAAAAATTGGTTTCTTATTTTCCTATTGGTTTCTACTCAGGCCTTTGCTCACTTAGATGAAGTGTTTCCCTTTGCCGCAGGAACGAAGCTTTCTCGCACCCGTTTTAGAACTGTCATCCAAATCCTCAAAACCAAGTTTTCTCCCTTGTCTCAAAGGGACGGTCGAGTTTTGGAGTTTTATACAGACTATGAATCAGACTGGGCCCAAGGGTTTGCCCGCCGCTGGGAAACAGATCAAGTTCATATTTATGGAGGGCTCGCGGCCATTCCAAATGTGACGGAAGATTCTTTCGCGTTAGTGGTTTGTCATGAACTCGGTCACCTTTACGGAGGCGTTCCTTATTCGGATTCACATAATCGCATTGCTGTCGAGGGGCAGGCCGACTACTGGGCGACACTTCGTTGCTTTAAAGAGGTCGTGGTAGAGTTACCAAAACTTGTTCCCAGTAAAAATGCCCTGGAACTTTGTCACGATGAAGAGGTCTGTGCTCGAGCACTCGATGCGGCCTTGGTCCTTACCGCTTTCTACGCTGACAATAGATCTATTCCACATCCAAAACTGAACACACCTGACACTACTGTTGTAACCGAAGTGTTGAAAACTCACCCAGAGCCTCAATGCCGCTTAGACACCTATAAGGCCGGGGTCTTTGGGTCCAAACCACCAACTTGCTGGATGCCATGGAATATTTAAACACCACCAACATCATTAGTTTCTTAATTGGAATCTCTCTAGCGGCCTGCGCTGGCTTCAGAATTTTTGTTCCATTACTTATAAGCTCTGTAGCTTTCAAATTTGGATGGATTTCTCCGATTGAGAGTCTTAAGTGGTTAGGTTCTACTGAGGCCTTAATCATCTTCGCAGTTGCGGCGATTTTTGAATCTCTGGCCTTTCTGATCCCTTGGCTTGATCATGCTTTTGATGTGATGGCCGCGCCTCTGGCGGCCGTGGCGGGGATGGTGCTTGCTTCGGCCGTGATGAAAGACATGCCACCGTCACTTCAAATTGGTTTAGGGATCATTGCAGGGGGTGGTACGGCCGGAATGGTGCACGCAACGAGCAGTCTTCTTCGTCTGGGATCAACCAAGATGACAGGTGGTCTAGGAAATCCCATCTTCGCAAAAATTGAAACTCTTATCTCAGGTATCGGGTCCCTGCTGGCAATCTTTCTTCCTATTATTATGATCTTGGGATTGGTGATCTTTTTTGGTGGAGCTTACTGGATTTTGAAGAAGACCATTCTAAGAAGTAAATCTTCAGACACGCCAAATTTAAAAAACTAAAGCACTTCTTTTTTGACCCGCTGAACGAAAGTTTTATATTTTCTTCTTAAGATCAAGGAGGGTCTATGGAAACAAATGTAGAGCCAATTCCTAAGGGGTATCACTCCTTAACGCCTTATCTCATTGTAAATGATGCTCAAAAGGCCATCAAATTTTATGAGAAGGTCTTTGGTGCTAAAGAACTTTATCGCATGGATGCACCGAACGGTAAAATCGGACATTGTGAAATTGAAATCGGTGATTCGAAAATTATGCTGGCCGATGAATTTCCAGATCGAGGAGCGGTGGCACCAACTCAAGGTGGGAGAGCATTCTCTTTAGTTCTCTATGTCACTAATGTGGATGAAGTATTTGATGATGCCATTGATAACGGCGGCGTGATTGTTCATCCGGTAAAAGATCAGTTCTATGGAGACCGAATGGGAACATTTCGAGATCCATTCGGACATGAATGGAGTGTCGGAACTCATGTTGAAGACGTATCCCCTGAAGAAATGATTGCGCGATCTAAAGAAATGTTTAGCTAGTACTGGAATTGTTAAGACTAAGTTATTTTTACAGAACGAGAAGTCCATCACTTTACTTGGAACCGTCCAATTTGTTACTTAAGGGCCCAAAGTAACATTCATTTTGGAGGTTCTGATGAAACCAGTTTCATCTCTTCTAGTGCTTTCAGTGTTCTTCCTTTTAATGACTCATGCTCATGCCGCTACAATTCCTTCGATGAAGGACTGCACTCTTGCTCTTTATAAGGCCAATCCATGGCAATCCGTTTACACCGTAGAAGATTCCCGTGTGACAGGTCCAGAAGCAGCGGAAGTTGTGCGCACTCTGAGATTAAATCGTGCTTCGATTAACACGCAGGTGGATCTTCTCAATGTTCCTCGTTATGACGTGATCACGAAGAAAATTCTTCTTGATAAGCGTGGTGTTGATCCAAAGGCCTGTGAAGGTGTTCTTTCAGCTCTAAAAGTTACCATCTGTACCGAAGACGCCTCTATTGCCGCATGCGAAACTCGCTGCGAATTTAAGTGGGTCGGAGCAGATTGCCGTTAATCAAAATTTATCCCCAAGGACCGGTCCCACAATAGATGGGCCGGTCCTCTCTGTGGTAGCAAATGGAAAGTGAGTCTTACCTTCTTTAAAAGGAGCTACCATGAAATATTTTTTCTCCGTTCTTCTTTTTCTAGTTATGTCGCCGGCCTTCGCTGTGACTTGGACTTATCAAGTAAATATCAATAACAATAAAGGCGTGGTTAAACCCCTGGATCCGACGCGAAATACCTTCGAGGCCGGAAATCATTACTGTGAAGTCACTCCTATTGTCGTGAATAATCAAACTGAATTCCGTTCTCTCAACTGTGCCGTTGGAAGCGGGACCGTGGGTACCGGTGGGCTTTGTACAAGAAGGGCCGCTAAGGTCGCTTCAGTACAATATGCCATTCTCAATATTAGCGACCCTAAGAACGTCATAAATGTCGTGGTAGCATGTAATTTTGAATAGAACGGGGGCCTTCTGGCCCCTTTTCATTGACCCTCATACAGAACCGTGGTTTAAGGCCCCTACATAAGGAAATAAGATGAAATCGACCCTGGTTTTCATACTCTCACTCACGTCCTTATCGGCCCTGGCACAAAGAATGTGTCCTGCCCGGACCTTTGAACTCGTTGCTTGCAAAGAGCAAAATTCAATTTCCATCTCAATCTGTGAAAACAAAGAGAATAAGCTCGCCATGGTCTACCGTCGTTCTCCGAGCGAGAATGCTGAGATTTATGAGACCAAGTTCGAAGAAAATCATTCTCATTATATTTTTAAGCGAGTCTCAGATTCTGAGGAGCAAATGGAGCTTCAGGTAGTGAAGACCATTGATGATCACACGAGCGCCTTTTTTTCTTATTCAACCCCAACAGTCCAAGCACAAATAACCTTCAGATGTCTCACACGTCTACAAACCCAATGGTAAACTATGAAATGGCTTTTAACTCTCACGCTTTTTCCTCTCACAACTTTCGCTTCATCTAAAATCACTGTGTCCGGAATTTCATCCGGTGCGTACATGGCCCAGCAGTTTCACACCGCTTACTCATCTGAAGTATCAGGAGTAGGGATTGTGGCGGGAGGCCCTTATTACTGCGCTGGTGGACAGGCGATGCTTGCCATGGGCCGTTGTATGAAAACCAATATGGGGTCACCAATTGCTGAGCAGTCTGTTTACGCTTCTAAGATTCTGGCCATGAACGGATTGATTGATCCGGTTCAAAATATCGCGAGTTCTCGCGTGTATATTTTCTCAGGTCGAAACGACGATACGGTTTATCCAAAAGTGGTGGACGCTACGGTTGAAACTTATCGTCTTTGGGGCGTTCATCCACGAAATATCCGTTATGAAAATAAATCAAATGCGGGCCACACCTTTCCAACTGTAGGGTTTGGTAACCCTTGTGAAACTCCCGGTCAAATTCCCTTCATCTCAAAATGCGGAAAGGACGTAGCAGGTGAAATCCTGAATCACCTGTTGGGGCCATTACATCGTAAGGTCACTCCACGATCAAATCGTTTCTTCACTGTGAATCAGTTGGCCGGAATGTATCCGGCGGAAGTGGCCATCGCGAACATGGGCCAGAAGGCCTTCGCTTATGTTCCAGATGGATGTGAATACCCGGACGCCAATGGCTGTGCTGTTCATGTGGCCTTCCACGGCTGTAAACAGACCCTGGATGACATTAAAACGACTTTCATTAAAGAGACCGGCTACAACGCCTGGGCAGAATCCAATCGCATTGTAGTGATTTATCCGCAGGCCAAAACAAACCCGGTGACGAATCCAAATGGATGTTGGGACTGGTGGGGATATTCTGGCCCGTATTATCACACGCAACAAGGTGTTCAGTTAAAACAAGTCTACAAGATGATTAAGAACATTAAGGAAGGAAGACTGAAGCTGGAACCGGTGAAAATTTAAGAGAGAAAAAAACTGGTGTTGAAGAACTCAACACCAGTTAAAGCTAAGAATTAGTTTCTACGAAAATTTACGATACATTCAACTTTGTGCTCGAATTGTTCATTCATCACGACCACTCGATCTGCTACTACAACATATTGTTTGCCAGTAACATCCGCTCTAGTACGAACTAGATTTTCATTAAAACCATCATTCGTGCTGTAAGAAGTTGAAGAAAGAAACTGAGTCGTTCCCCAAAGTCTATAAACAGAACCGAATTCAACTAAACGACTGCGAGTATAGCGACCATTCGTGGCGCTGACTCTGACACCATTGGCCTCTTCACGTACAGTCACAGAACATCGCTCGTTGGCAAAGCGACCAGAGTAATTACCAACAGGAAGAACTGAAGTCAGGGCCTCAGTAGCGTCCATTTCTTGAGCGAAGGCACTTCCGGAAACGAGGGCGAGAGCAATTAAAAGCATTTTCATAAATTCTCCAGTGAGAGTTGGTTATTTTTTATAGATCAACAACACACTCCACGGCCATTTCATAGTTATTACGGTTAGCAATGAAGTGGTCGGCCACTACCACATATTGTTGAGTCTCTGTTACAGGCGTCGTTCTTAGGATGTTTTCTCTTGTCCCATCGTTTGTAGCGAATTTCTCAGTAGACAAAAATTGTCCCTGACGACGAGCAAAGTAAACAGATCCACGGGCAACTTCTCTAACACGAACAAGACTGTCGTTAGAAGCTGTTACCTGAACTCCGTTAGCAGTTTTTTTTACAGAAACTTTACATGGGCGATTATTGTAAGAACCAGAGTATGAACCAACTGGAAGAATGGCAGTTAGAACGTCAGTAGCGTCTGGAATTTGAGCGAATGCAGTTGAAGATAACAGAACGAGGGCCGTTACTAGTAATTTCATAAAGGTCTCCTATTGAGTTTGGAGACCTTTATAGTACGTTCACATCTTAGCGATAAGTAAAAATGTAAGTTTTATAGCTCTAAGAAAATCTGGGTCCAGTAGAGTGTACCTGAGGCACTTTTGGCATATCCAAAGCCTGTATGCGTTGCACGAGGCTGTTCAATATTTGCTCGGTGCCCCGAAGAATTCATCCAAGAGTTGAAGGCCGCCTGAGGAGTTTTTTGGCCATAGGCCACGTTCTCGGCGCAGAGATTTCCACCACCTAGAATGGCACGGGCCTGACTACAGCGTGATGAAAACCCAGTGTGACCAAAGGCCACGGTTCCGTTGGCCATATTTTGGCTATGGGTTTGAGCGATTTTCTCCATTCCAGGGTCATGAATGAGGGCACGAAGTCCCAGGCCTTGACGGTGATCATTCACGAGGTCCATGAATTCCTCAGTCCAGGTCTGGGTGGGAGTCGTGGTACTTCCACCGGTTGTGGTTCCGGTAGTTCCGCCTCCGCTTCCAGCAGTCGAATCATCAACTACTGATTGGTCGGATGAGGAAGTTTCCTCACCAGGGTTTTTATTACAAGCTGAGACTAATAAAAGTGTGATTAAAAATAGTGTTTTCATTTCTTCATTGTGAATTCATTCGGGGAACACCGCAATCCGGGGAAAAAAATTGTCTTCCACAATTTCCCAACAATTTGATACGTTTAGCTCTTCAAAGGATTGTTTATGAGAGAATTTTATCCAGAAATTGAGCCATTTCAGACGGGCCATTTGCAAGTGAGTGATCTTCACTCGATTTATTTTGAACAAGTAGGAAACCCCAACGGAAAACCAGTGGTGTTTGTTCACGGTGGACCGGGCGGCGGTATTGATCCATCCATGAGAAGATTTTTTGATCCAAAAGTTTGGAGAATTGTTCTCTTTGATCAGCGTGGATGTGGAAACTCAAAACCGTTTTCAGAATTAAAAGATAACACCACCTGGGATCTCGTGAGTGACATGGAAAAGCTTCGGATGGAGCTTAATATTGAAAAGTGGACGGTGTTTGGTGGCTCATGGGGATCGACCCTGGCCCTTTCATACGCCATTAATCACGCTAATCGCGTGACGGGACTTATCCTGCGCGGAATATTTCTTCTCCGAAAAAAAGAAATTGATTGGTTTTACCAAGATGGAGCGAGCTATTTGTTCCCGGACGCTTGGGCAAAATATCTTGAACCCATTCCTGAAGTTGAACGACATGATCTTGTGACAGCGTTTTATAAGCGCCTCACTTCACCGGTAAAAGAAATTAGGACTACCGCCGCCAAGGCCTGGTCGGTTTGGGAAGGATCGACCTCGAAGCTTTTCTTTGATCCGAAATTTGTCGAACGCTTTGATGGGGACGAATTCGCAGACGCCTTCGCCCGCATTGAGTGCCATTATTTCGTGAATAAAGGTTTTTTCCCTGAAGACGGTTGGATCCTTAAGAACGTGGACAAAATTCGCCATATCCCGGCCTGGATCGTTCAAGGACGCTATGATGTGGTTTGTCCTGCGACTTCGGCCTATGAGTTAAATCAAGCCTGGCCTGAGTCTAAGCTCTTTATCATTCCGGACGCGGGCCACTCGGCCTCAGAACCTGGGATCAAATCAAAACTTATAGAAGCGACGGATTTTTTCGGAAAGCTCTAAACGAAAAAGGGGACCAGTGGTCCCCTTTTTTATTGGATCTGAATTAGAAGTGGATATCGTCGTATTCGCCACCAACGCGAGCAGGGAATTCAGAGTAGTTGTCGTAAGAATCACGGTGTGAATCACGACGACCGAATTCATCTTCTACTGCATCTGGATTCTCAGATACGCCTCTGTCATCGTAACCTTGGCCACCAGAGTAACCACCGCCATCAATGCGCTTACGACAAGAAACGTTACCGTTTTTAACAATACATTTTTCGTAAGAAGCTACGCGCTTGTAATCAACCAGGCGACAAGAGTTGTTTCTGTTACAAATGTAGATGCCTTTAACAACTTCATAAACATGAACGCCCCATTGAACCACAAGTTTACCTGCGAGGTAGTTTGTGTTTTTAATCGGCTTAAGCGTCTGGCTTTGGAAGATAACTTTATGTTTCATTGGACCAAGAGTGCGAACTCTTTGAACGCTAACATTTTGAGCGTGAGCAACATTTAGAACAAAAAAGACAGCAAGTGCGAGAGTTGAGAGAATATGTTTCATGTGTCCTCCTGATAAAATATTTTTAATGCACCTCTAGATAATCTTTTTAAGGACCGAATTAAAGGTGCTTCTGAAATATTTACCGGAAAAAATGAAACTTTTTTTAGACGTGGGTACTTTCTTCGCGATAATGGCCCACCGCCGGTCTTCTCATGGTGGCAATTTTCATTCTGAGGTAGCCAGTTCCGATGCGGTAGAGGGCCTTGAATTTCGTCATGTTCATGGTCTTCATTTCTTCCCAAAGGTAGAGAAGAGAGCCTTTGATCATGCGGGATTTTCCTGACTCATTTTTTTTGGTCATACATTCCTCCTCTTTAACCTTGTTAAAGAAGCAGAAATGATGCCAGGAGAATGGGGAGAGTAAGCTGTGGATTTTAAGTCTGTAGCCAGCAGCTCATGGCAATGTTGCGGTAATCAATGCCATAGGCAGGGACATAAAGTCTCGACATGACGCCGGTTTTCCGAATTGGATTACTTAGTTTTCCTTCAGCAATATCACCCTGGCCATTTGACATGCGGAAGGTGCGGGCCATAAGGCTTAGGCTCACATCATATCCGGTGAAAGTGGCCACTCGACGGCCATCCACGATAACTTCGCCGGTAAGATTTTCGATATAATCAATGTCGGTCATATTGGCAGTGAAAGAGACTTTCTTCCCTTGATAAACACCAGAACAACCACCTTTTCCAGGACCGGCCGGAAAGGCCAGGGAAGATGTGAGAAGTAGAAGTGAAAAAAGTAATTTTTTCATTGAGAGCTCCTGTGTTTAGGCCACTATAGACCCGAAACCTATTTGGACCTAGGCTCCCTGTAAAATTGTAAGATGAAGATAGGGGCTAAAAACTTGATCTCATCCTTAGTTATTGATATTAAAGACCACCCCAAAGTCTGCTAAGGAGACCTCATGTCTTTTAAATTTCTTGCCCTAGGTCTGGCCCTGACCGCATCTCTCTCTGCCCTGGCCGTGAACCATGGACATTTCTTTCACAAACAATCACTTCTGATGCAATCAAATTCACCAGAAGGTGCTTATTTAAAACTTCGTGCCGATGGAACAATGAGATCAGAGGAAGTTGGTTTTTATAATCAAAAGCTTGATCACAAAAACCCGAATTCTCCAATTTTCAAACAACGTTTCTTTGTTGATTCAAAATATGCTTCAGGACCTGAGGCCCCAGTTTTCCTCATCATCTGCGGAGAGTGGAACTGCGGCGGTACAGGATCTTCTTCATTCGTAGAGAGCATGGCCAAAAACATGAAGGGCCACCTGGTTTCTCTTGAACACCGTTATTATGGTGAGTCTCTTCCAACTTCTAACCTTACGGCCCAGAATCTGCAGCATTTAAGTTTAGAAGCTGCTCTTATGGATATTGCTACTTTCCAGCAAGACCTGATGAAAACTCGTGGCTGGACAGGTAAGTGGATCGTTGCCGGTGGCTCATATGCCGGTACACTTGCTGCTTTCTACCGTCTTAAATTCCCAACCCTCGCTGCAGGTGCCCTGGCCTCTTCAGCTCCGGTTCTGATGAAGAATCGTTTTATTGAATACGATGCCCACATTGCATCTGTTATCAACCAGACATCTTGCGGTGATAAAGTTCGTGAAGCAGTTAAGCTTATCGAAGATAAACTAGAAACTCCGGAAGGCACTCAAGAAGTGAAGTCACTTTTTAGGGCCACAGATGTTGTTAATAACAAAGATTTCCTTTACGTGGTGGCGGACATGCTGGCAGCAGCGGTTCAGTACGGCCGTGATAAGGTTTTCTGTCAGGCCCTAACGTCTAATCCGGACCTGGTTCAAGGATATGCTAAAGGTGGTCTCACAGTTCTTACATCAATGGGCTCAACTCCATTTGAAATCTCTCTTGCGGTTGCGGAACGTGTGAACGTAACTGAGAACGATAATATGCGCCAGTGGATGTGGCAGAGCTGTCGTCAATTTGGTTGGTTCCAGGTTGCTAACGGCACAGGTGCTGGCACCTCTCGCTCGTCTCAGATTGACTTAGCTTACCACCAGGAAGTTTGCGCTCGTCTTTATAAGCAACCAATGACGGCCAATGAGTCGCTTAACCGCACTTACTACAATCAATTATTCAGCCCGGTGATGAACAATATTATTTTCACCAACGGTTCAAATGACCCTTGGTTGACTCTTTCTGTAACTGAAAGAACGACTCAAAGAAACCCTGGCTTTGATTTATTTATGATTCAAGGTGCTGCCCACTGTGATGATTTACGTCTTTCAATGAATAACCCGGCGATGATGAGTGCTCAGGCGCAAATCACGAAGGTTGTTACTGAGTGGTTAAAGTAATTTAAACTTGAGATACAAAAGTAAGGGCCCCATTTGGGGCCCTTTTTATTTGGGAAAGATTAAAGATCAACATCAAGTGAAATAACGTTTGTGTCCTTGATGGTACAAACCGCTTCTACACCTGGGCGAACACCTTTGGTACAAGAAAGGTTGGCGACTTCTTTCGTAGAGGCCCCAACGCGATTAATGGCCGTTCTGTTATCCAGGGCCTTAAAAAGTTCAGTGGCAAGTTTGCCTGAGAATTTAACCGTACCAGAGAGACCTCTGCCGCGAACAACTTCTGCTTTTTGAGAAGCACGAAGGATGAACATAAAACCTGATTCATCACTCTCGATGTTGGATTCATCAGCAATCTGAATCACTTTTTTACCGCGAGCATCGGCCTGTACATTAAGAAGGCCATAGATCTGCTTAGCGTCTCTCACTGATGTTTTTAAGGGAATACTTTGATATGTGGCACCGTCGATTCCAAATCCACCTTGAGTGATGACTTCGGCATGGACCGCAAAGCTAAGACAGCAAAGCATAAGAGCTAGTTTTTTCATATAAAAACCTCCGGGGTTTAATTGTCGAGATGCTAGTTCCTAACCTTATCTGGAGCAATGGGGCATGTAGGAATCGACCTGACTAACTTTTAGACGGCCTTTGTAATAACTGCCACTGGGCCACACTTACTTCCTTGTTCCTTTTAGAATCTGGAGCATGAGAAATCTCATTGTCTTGTCCGTCCTTTCCGTGACGTCGCTTCATGCGGCATCTATCTTTGTGCCTGAGAATGGGAAGTTTAAGTACAATCTCGCAGGAATTACTCAGAACTTTAAGAATCATCAGAATAACTATGTCACATTAAAACCTGAATTCTCGCATTCAACGGAAGTCTATAAATTAGATGCTCTTCGAAATGAATATCAGATCAAGGACTATTACGAGCGTGATCTCTATCTCTTGCAGGACATGTTTGTTTTAGATTCAGAGGCCTATCTAAAATCTCAAGATGCGCGGACGTTTAATGAGGCCAAGAGAAATCAATACTCAAAATTTATCTTTGATAATAAGAAATTGACTCATCGTAAGACTTCTCCGGCCATGAAAGAGTGGGGAGGTCTGACTCACCCACCAGTAAAAAAGCTCACCATGCCTCTTCCAAAGTATGATGAGAACTTCGCTTCCCTTGATTATAAGAAAATGTCCTCTCCGTATTTTAATGTGAATCTTCAAAAAGAAATTGATCAGGTCTCCCGCTCAGAATTGACCTTTGGAAATACGGTGAAGGCCCTGGCCGACCATGATTCCTTTGTCGCAAAAAAACGCCTCATTAAAAATGCGACCACAACCATCTTCATGTCCTCGTTGGTCTTTGTCTGCGATAAAAGCACCAAAGAGTTAGTTGAGCTTCTCATAGATAAACACCATGAAGGTGTGGATGTAAAAATCATTGCTGATGGAACAGTCGGAAAGGTTTTGGGCCACCGTGAGTGCTTAATTCAGATGAGGGACGCTGGAATCAATGTGATTGAGACCAAGGACTTCTTTAAGCATAAACTCAAGGCGATCTATCACACCAAAACGCTAATGGTAGATTTTAAAGAGGCGATTGCCGGCGGACATAACATGCTCGATGCCGATAATTTGTCTCGTGGGACGGATTTCCAGAATCGTGACATTGACCTTTATATTAAGGGGCCAATGGTCTCGGATGTGGTGAAACAGTTTTTAGAAAACTGGGCCTACCAAGTTTCACTCAATCCGGAACATCCACTCCTTCCTGGTTATGAGTACTATTTAAAGCAGCAGCTAAAAATTGAGAGAGAAAAAGGACTTCGTGGGCAAAGTCAGTACGCGCGTATTTTAAATAATCCGGCCACTCGTATGAATGGGGTATGTCGCTTCATTAAACAGGCCCCTTATGAAGATCGTCACACGATCGGTAAGGCCTATTTAAAACTTTTGCCATTAGTGAGTAAGCATCTGGTGATTACTGATCCAGTGAAGGGTGACACTTATACTGACAATCCTAAAAAGGCCGCCATGACGGACAAGCTAGATAACTTCGATATGTTTAATCAGCTCCATCTCGCCACTCAAGCGCTCGCTCGTAGTGGAAAGAAGATTGATTACATTACCACTAACATTAATATGGCCGGTAATGAAAATGTGGCCATGATGAATGATCGAATTAAGGAACAGCTAGGAGCAGGTAAGGAGATGGCCGCAAACTTCAGTCTCTTTAAACTCGTTCTGACTAATGAATATTTTGGTGTTCCTCATTACGAGAACCTCCTGAAGGACTGGTATCCACACAAAAGTGTTCACATCTGGAAACACATGAGCTTCATGCATTCGAAGATTTTTTACTTCGATCGTGTCGTTTCATCTGTTGGAAGCTTAAATTTTCATCACAATGCCACTGACCAGGCCTATGAATCCACCGCGATTTGTATGGATGAAAAACTAAACGCTGAACTAGATCAGATACTGGTTCAGGACATGGCCAATTCTATTCCTCTGATTTTTCAGGGGCGTAAATAGTTTTAATAGGCGGGCATGTTCCATTCTGCTCAAAGGCCAAAATGATACCGTCTTTGATACTGAAGGCATTATCGCAATTGTAATAAGGGAGTCCCATACAACCGCCAAGACTCTGACAGTAGGCCGAAGATTGATACCGTGACTGGTCTCTAAAGATCCAAGTCTCGGCCCCATCTGCGTGTTTTTTCTTGTTAACTGGTAAGTCTCTGAAGTATGAATGTTTTTTTAATTCCTCTACTGAATGGCCCTTCCAAGATTCTAAAGCAACTTCTCGTTGTTCTTTAGTGGTCGACGAGCAGGCCATGAATAGAAGAGTGAATGAAAGAAGTATGATTTGTGTCATAACGACCGCCTTCTAAGAGTGACTATATTACGGCCACTCTAGGAGTAACCTTAAACCTTACTTAAAAATTGTTTATTATGAAATTTACAGCATTGATTCTCGGTATTCTGATCCTCGTTACTCAAGAAGCATCTGCTTCCCGTGAATGTAAAAACGGTAAATGGCGTGCTGCTGCTGAACAAATTGCGCGCATGAAACTGGAAGGTGAACTTGATCTGATTGATTTAGATCTGTTCCCTGGTGGAAGTTTTGTTGCAGGTTTTGAGTACGAAGTAGAGCCGGCCCACACCAAAGGTCTTTATTCTCGTACCGACTCTTGGCAAGTAAGTACGAAGGCCATCCCAGGTAGAACGGTTGAAGTGGGTGGATTCGATGTGGGTCTAAACGGTGGTTTAAAAAACCAAATTGAAGCTAATTTTGTTCGTTTTATCAAAGATCCATGTGAGGCCATCGCTGCCAATCCGTATACGCCAAAAAGAATTCCTCTGAAGGCAAGCATCGCCCTTGGACCTAAATTTAATGTGGGTGATTACTTCTTCTTTAAAGGTTCTCTGGGATTTGTGGCAAGTGCTGAGCTTCTTCAACTCCTGAGTTCTTCAGCTTGGGGAGTGAGCTTCTCGGCCGGTTACATGATGGAAGGTTTCTATAAGCTTCACATCGTTAGAATTGATGAAACCCATGTTCGTCTTAAAGTCATCGCTCACCGTGGTCACGGAGTTTCCGGATCAATTGGTCTGGGCTACCAAAATGACTTTGAAGTGTTCCAGATTGATCGTCTAAACGATCTTCTTGAAGACTGGGTCAATACAAAACCGATCGAGCTTACTGCTTCTAAAAATAAGAGCAAGGTCTTCATGGTGGACTACGTTCTTGATCTGACTGATCCGGAAGTTATCCACGCTTACGATACTCTTCTTAAAAAAGTCAGAGAGTTTAAAAACATCAACCTCATTAAACCTTTCAAAAACGATCCGGATCTTGAAGGCAACGTCCTTCTGGACCTTCGTGAGCTTGAAGATATTTATCGTCGCGATTACCAAAACGGAACTGTGGCAAGAATTAAGCGTAACCTTCGCACAAACTCTCACCAGAACTCTTTTGGGATGAGCCTGGAAGTTGGTAACCGCATTCTTGGTTATGAATGGGACAAAAACAACTCAACTGCCATGATGAGTGTGAAGCAAGATAACGATACTATTGATCGCTTCATGCTTAAGTCATGGGGCACGTCTCGTGAAAGCCGTTTCTTCTATTCATGGTCTAAGGCCAAATCTCATGATTCACTAAACGCTCTATTTGCGGCCGATGATGAAAAGTTTAACTATCTTCGTCCGATCAACATCGTTAAATACAAAAGCCGTAAGAAGAACCGCTTTAAGTATAAAGAGTTCCAGAAGCTTAAGCTTCTCATGAAGAAGTCTCTTCCAACTGAAATCTATGAAGGCATTCCTTGGTCAACATGGAACCAAGGCAAAGATGATAAATTTACGAACTATGGTCTTCGTTTTGAACTTCTTCTTGCTCCCGAAGCGATCACTGAAACAATGCCGCTTACGCGTAAAGATGTGAAAGTCTTCTTCAAGGATTACTTAAAGAGCAAAGATCTTGGGCCTCGTGACTTCTTCCCGGCCTATTTCAATAATCAAAGCGGTGAACAACTGTCTCCAGAGGAGCAGTTTAACCTTAGCCTGGATGATTTCGCCGCTAAGATGGAATACGGTCTGGATAAGGCCAAACCTGCAGTTGAACGTCTGGAAATGTTCAACCGTATGAAGAGCAATGTACTGTTTGAGGAAAGCGGATTTGGATTCATGATGTATCTTCAACAGGACAAGATGGCGTCTAATTACCATTTGGATCTAGATATCTCTTCTAACGAAGCCATCATTGATTACTCATATGGTGACGATCAGCTGTCGGCCCTTTATAAAAAGCTTCTGACTATTAAGGCGGCCCTGGATGACGATGCCCTTGATATCATCCGTGAGGCAGAGTCTCTTTCAGTTTCTACTTCTCCGTTAATTTAAATTTGTCATTCTCACCTGAGTCATGCTCAGGTGAGAATTCCTCTTTGCATATTCCTCACTAAAACATTTCAGTTCTCTCATTTAATTCACATAGGATAACTTACTTAAGAAAACTCATGCCTGAAACAGTGGCGAGTGCCTTAAAATAAGAGCGTGAAATCCATGGAGGGATTTGATGGGGCGCTCGTGGTGGGCCAATAGCAAAAAAGCCTTTCTTATACTTCTGATTATTTTTTCCCTCATTCACTTAGGGACAATGCTTCTGCGCCTGAAGATCCTCGATCGCACTAAATATACTCCCATGGCCAAAACCGCTCCTCCGATTAAAGTAGACCTGCGCAAGCTTCCACCGTCATCACAATCTCCTTTTAAAAAACAAATCGTTGAGTCTGAAGATGGTGGAGAGAAGAAAAAGGTCAAAGGTGCTTACCTGAGTGATAAGGACCGTGCCTTTGATAAAGAAACCATCGCAAAAAGAATAGATCCTTTCAACAAAGGTGCTAAGGCCGGCGGTGGTGAAAAAGGTGATGCGGAAAAAACCAAGAAAGGTTCTGAAGGAAAGAAGAAGGTCGCCACAGGAAAGGGGAAACCTCATAAAGGCATGAAACTTTCTGATTTAGGGGCCCATGTGGGTCAGCCTGATCCTTTCATGGAGGCCGCAAAGGAATACTCGAGTAAGAAAAAAGGCAATGGAGGAGATCCCAACCTTCCAGGAAGAAGTGTGAGTTCAACCAATGATCATGTGGAAGAAGTTCCCTTGGGTGATATGACTCATTTGAATACGGTTGAATATAAGTACTATGGTTTTTATCATCGGATTAAGCAACGTCTTGAGCAGTTTTGGGGAAGAAGTATTCAAGAGAAGGCCCAGCAACTTGCTAAAGCAGGGAGACAAGTGGCCTCGGATGATGAGTTGGTGACCTCACTTCAGATAACCATGAACCATGAAGGAGAAGTGGTGGACATCAAAATTACAGGTGCCAGTGGAATTAAGGAACTCGACGATGCTGCGATTGAATCTTTTAATCAAGCGGGCCCATTTCCAAACCCACCCAAGGGACTTATCCGGGACGGTAAAGTCGTCATTGAGTGGGGATTTGTCGTGAATACTTAAGGCTGTTTTTTATATTGGAAGAGACTTAGCATCGTGTTTCTGAAAGTGTTGTTCTTCACTCCACGTGCCACCATAATGTAGTCATTTTCTTTTAGTGAAATTGCCCCTAGATCAATCCCACCTTCAGATGAGAAATTGGCCTCATAAGAGTTTCCTGGAGAAAAGAAGCTCGAAATCTTTCCACCAAGTTCTAGAGTTCCAGATTCAGTGTCTGTTCCATTCGGCTCAGAACATTTTGAATCTTTAAACCAAGAGCGTTTAAACTCGAAAGTGCCGTCTTTTTGGATGTGGTAGGATTCAACTACAAAGCCCTGATGATCCGGACTCATTTGAGTCTGAATACAAGTCGTAGTCCAAATACCTGCTAATAATGCCAATGTGATCATGGTCAAACTCCCGTTGTTTTTTGCGGACTTATAGCCTCCATGACGGGTCTCTGAAAACTTAATCTTTCTTCATGTTAGGTGTCTAAACTTTAGACACCTCCTGAATTCCTTTCACTTCTTTCCGATGACCCTAAGGTTGCCTCTACAATGACAGGGATGAAGTTTCTTATATTCAGTCTTCTTATTTTCGGTCTCTTACTAGGTCTCGGCGCGGGCCCGAAAGAGAATTTATACCAAGTTATTTCAATTCATCCTCATGATCTTGATGAATTAAGGCCCCATATTGAAACGATTGAACAAAGTGGACGCTTGTGGGTCGTTCGTGTGAAAGAAAACGCTCCTTCAGAAGTCATGGAGCATCTGCGACCTCTTACAGGTGGTGAGCGAAGTTACTCTTTTGTGGGGAAACTTATTACGAACAAAGTGTTCAGATCAAAACCCGTGGACTATCAGGGGATGCTGAAAAAACTTTCTCTGGAAAACATCAAGAACGAAGTTTACTGGCTATCAAATTTTGAGACCCGTTATGCCGGATCTGATGAAAATCAACTGGCCACGAATGGTGTTGCTCAAAAACTTGAGGCCCTGGGTTTTACCGTTAAGAAAATTTGTTACCATCCAGAGGCCTGCAGCCTGGTGGCCGAGAAGGCCGGCACAATTTTAAATCGTGATGTCATCATGGTCATGGCCCATATTGATTCGGTTGGTGAGTATTACGCTGGAGCTGATGATAATGCCAGTGGTGTGAGTGTCATTTTAGAAATGGCCCGGGTTTTAAAAGATTATAGTAACAACAAAACCATTCGCTTCTTCATCTCAAACGGAGAAGAGCTGGGTCTTATTGGATCCACTCATTATGCCGGCCAATTAGAGCGAGGCAATCAATTAAAAAATATCTCTCTTCTCATTAACATGGATATGGTGGGATATAACACCACGGGAGTTCTTGAGCTTGAAACTGATCCTGATTTTGGAGACCATGCAGAGTGGTTGGCGGGAGTGGCGGCAAAGTACACAAAACTAAAAACCAAAATTTCTCTCGGGGCCTATGGCAGTGATCATGTTCCATTCCTTCAAAGAGGAGTGCCTGCAGTTCAGACCATTGAAGATTGGGAAAATAAAAATCCTTGCTACCACATGGAATGTGACAGACCAGATGCTCTTAATTATGAGTATGCCACCGAAGTGGCACGACTCAATCTTGCGGCAGTCTTGTTAAAAGATAACGAGTAATTTAGCCGTGCGGTTTCAGCACCACTTTCATGCAATTATCTTCTTTATTATTAAAGATGTGATAGGCCTCACTGATTTTATCCAGCGGCAAGCGGTGAGAGATAATGTCATCCAAGAACACCTTCTTATCTCGCACTAGTCCTAACAGCTCATCAATATATTTATGAACCGGCGCCTGACCTCCGACTAGACGAAGGCCTTTGTCGAAAATTTGTCCCCAAGGAAAATTGTCATAAGTTGTGCCGTATACACCCACCACACTCACAACTCCGCCTCGTCTCACGGCCCTTACGGCCATTTTAAGCGCATTAAGAGTTCCGGCCTCAAGGTGAACGAATTGAGCGGCCTTATCGAAGAGAGTCCGATCAGCTTCCATACCAACAGCGTCGACCACCACATCAGCTCCCCGGCCGCCGGTCATCTCACGAATGATTTCTGTTGGATCATGTTCTTTGAAGTTAATGACTTCAGCTTTGGCACTTTTTTGGGCCACTTCCATTCGGTAATTTAAGTGATCAATACCAATGACTCTTTTGGCCCCCTTAATCCATGCGGCCTTCATGGCCATGACTCCTACCGGGCCACAACCAAACACCGCCACAGTCTCTCCACCTTTAAGATCGGCCCAATCAATGGCCGACCAACCGGTAGGGAAAATGTCCGTCAAAAACAATACTTGATCGTCACTAAGCGAGTTATCAATTTTTCTCGGGCCAAAGTTGGCGTAAGGAACTCTTACGTATTCTGCTTGCCCGCCGCTATAACCGCCATAGAGATCTGTATAACCAAAAAGTGCGGCCCCTTTTTCTCGGAGAAGCCCGCCCTCTGGGCCATAGTTTGAGTTACTGTTTTCACAGTGAGGCGATAATTGATGCTCGCAGAAATAACATTGCCCACATGCAATAGGGAAGGGAACGACAACGCGGTCCCCTCGTTTGAGGTGCTTAATGTCCTTTCCCACTTCTTCCACCACACCCATGAATTCGTGTCCCATAATCATGGGTCTTACCTGTGGAATAAGACCGTTATAAATATGCAAATCTGAGCCGCAAATAGCGGTGGAAGTGACTTTTAAGATAATATCGTTATTTCTTTCAATGACGGGATCTGGGACGTTATCTAGTGTGACTTTTTTAGGGCGATGAAAAACTAAGGCCTTCATGTCAAACTCCCTTGTTTGTATCTTAGGAGAGTTGAATCCCTTTTTTGATGAGAGTCAATTCGACTCCATTGTAAGTGAGGAAAATAAAGCTAAACTTAATACTGATACTTTCAGTGAGAGTATCCATGCGAAACTCTTCACTCCTAATGCATATGGTTAGTGAATTCGCAGATCGGTATCTATTCGTTACTATGAATTGATGATATGACCAAGTTTACCTTTAGGGAGTGGGAATGAAAAAAGTCTTTGTCATTGATGATGATGCTGATGTTCGCGACGTCATCGTATTTGCTCTAGAAGAAGAAGGCTACGAAGTTGAAGTTTCTGAGAATGGCAAACAAGGTCTGGAGATGCTCCGTTCATTTGATGAGTCTCATTACCCAGGACTGATTATCGTAGATTATCTCATGCCGGAAATGGATGGGATTACCTTTATTAAAACTCTTAAGACTGAATACGCAGATTCACTTGGAAAAATCCCTATGGTCATCAGCAGTGCCATGGGACAAATGGATGAATTTGATTTTTTAAGTGATGTGGGTCGGCTTTATAAACCAATGGACCTGGAAGACCTTTTGAAGTTGGTTAAAAAGTATTGCACTTAATAGTTTTGGGCATCATTCAGGCATTGTGAATCAAACATCACAGTGGACCTGTTGATAATAAGATTTTTAACGAAGTTTCTAAGCCCTGAAGTCCCTTCATTCTGCCAATACATCACACAAGTTGGTTCACTACAGTGGGCACCATGTTCGGAGTCCTGATGAGCGGCCTTCATAGGAAGTCCGTTATTCACGAGACCAAGAGCGTGGCCAGTTTCGTGAATAATCGTCGCCTGTTCAACATATTGAGGGATCCGCTCCTCCGTTGATCCACTTCTTGCGATGATATCTTTGAAGACGGCCATGGTGTAAGTGTTCGAGATATGAAATCCCAAAACGTTGCTGTTCTCGGCGTATTCGCCTTTAACAAAAAAGATTTTAAACACAAGTCCACTCTCTGAGCTCTCAACTGTTTTTGCAAGTGAGAGAATGTCTTCAATGCTCCATTTTGTTACATTCACCGATGGAATTTTTGTCATCTGACTTAACGAAGTTGGAATCACCAAGGTAGGTCTAGGCGAGCGACCATTAAAAAGGGCCTCGATGTTTTTTTGATAGATTGTCCAGTATTTCAAGAGAGCGATGTTACTGTCTTCGGTGTAAGGTTCAGCACCCTCTTGGTAGTAGACCTTTACCGTGATTTGGCTGGCCCCAAAGATCGTATTTGGATTCTGAGTCTGGACCGAGGACTTCTTGCTGGAATCTTTTCCGCAGGCCGTGACAATGAGAAGAAGAGTGATAAGAAGCATTTTCATGTGAAACTTATCGTATTGAAGGCCTGAAAGCTTACGGATCGTTTTACTCGGGAATAACTTTTGCCTGGTCTCACGAGGTTTTTGAAAGGATGTTAAACTTTAAGAGTGAAAACTGATTTAACCACACCAGGTTCTTTTGCTCAAAGTAAGGCCCTTACCCCGAAGAATAATTCGGCCCTGAAGCCCGTTTTGAATCCATTGGACTTAAAAACAAGTACAAGTGGACCGGACTACAAGGTGGAACTTAGTTCACCAAAGCTTCCAGGTGCCCCGAGTCTCCCGGGGGTGCCAAGTCTTCCAGATTTTCCGAGTTTAAATAAGCCAAAACCTGAGGCTCCTACCAAAGAAATTGTTCAAGAAGCGATCAAAGAAGAGGCCAAAGCTGAGGCGGTGAAAAAGCCTGAGCCGAAAGACGGTACGGTCAAGAAGCCGGCCATTTTCTTCATTAAAGGTCTCGATATCTTCAGCTCGCCTTCAAATTCTGAATCTGGATACGCGGGCCTTGGCCGCATGGCCGAAGCGGTAGATGGTTCTCGTCTTTATGGCTGGGACCAGAAAGATGAAATTATTAAAGAGATCCGTAAAGTACATCCGGACTATCCAGTGATTCTGGTTGGACACAGTCTTGGTGGAGACACCGCGATTGAAGTGGCCGATGAACTAGACAGTCTCGGAAATAAGTTTAAGGGAGTTGATCTTTTGGTAACCATTGATGCCGTGGGATTCTCTCATGACATCGTTCCTCAAAACGTAAAAAAACATCTCAATGTTTTTGGCGAGAAGAGTTTGTTTTTGAATGATGGACCTCATGTGGCCCGTCGTGAAGAGAAGACCTCGGTCAGAAACATTCTTTCACCACTTGATCACACCGATATTGATGATGATCGAGAAGTTCAATTCGAAATTATGAGTTTGATTCAAGAAACACTGAAAGGTGTTGTCTATTAAAAAAAGGCCCCACCGAAGTGAGGCCCTTGGAGAAAACTTAGATAGTATCAGTAACCATGCGACCAGTTTTACCTGGATCTAGGTGTTCTTTAAGAGATCCACCTTTTGTTCCGTCACCTTTCCAAGAAGTGTTCAGACGGCCGTAGTAATCTGAAAGATCGTTACCACAAGCTGCACCACCGCCGTGAAGCTGACCAACTACACGGTGAGATGAGTTGAATAGTGGAGAACCTGAAGAGCCTGGTTCAGTTGTACCTTTGTCCCAGTCAACAACGCGAACGTGAGTTCCATCGCCTGGAGATGTTTGACCAGAGTAAGAAGAAAGTACTGCTGGATCATTTTCGAATGAAATTGATTTCTCATCAACATTCGGGTGGTGAATAGCAACCGCCGGAGTTGCGTGACCTGTTTCAGTCGCGTCCCAACCAGCATAGTTAACGTTCCACTCAGGACGTGGTTGTGAGTTTAGTTTCACAAGAGTGAAGTCAGATTTTGTACCAGACGCTAGATGAACTGAACCAGTTTGGAAATCAGTCATCTTACCATCACGAGAGCCACCACACTTAGAAGTCTGGTAGTTCCAGTATACAACTAGTGAAGGGGCCGCGCCTGCATTGATACGACAGTGATTGGCCGTCATGAAGAACGGAGTCTTGTCATTGTTTGTGTTGTTAACCATGAAACCAGTACAGAAAGTTGAACCACCTGTAGAGATAACACCTACAGAGTTAACTTCTTGTTCCCAGCCTCTAGAATCAGTACAAGCAACATCAATGTTACAGCTTCCTGCTTTTTGTGTTGATTGACCGAAAGTTCTGAAACCTTGGCCAACTTGACCAAGCTCGATTTCAACTTGATCAATAACTTCTGCTGGAGCAGAAACTTCGATGATCACATCATCACTCATGATCACTGGAGTCCAAAGTTCTTTAGCAGCGTTGTTGTCTGCTGAAGTGAATGGACGGATGAATTCAGAACGGTCAGCTGAATAAATGTTCAGCTCAGCACCTTCTGGAAGATTAAACTTCGAGAAACCAAAGTTTAATGAAACAGCGTTTGGAGCTGTCACTTGGTGTGTCCACACGTATCCACTCTTGGCCTTTTCCCAAGATGGTTGAATAGATACTTTGTGAGGAACCGCGAAACGAGGGGCCTCACCCTTCTTTTCACGTTGAACTTCGAAGTCATGTAAAGATTTAACATCTAATGGCTGGAAGTAAGAAGAACCTGCGAAGGCTTCAAAAGATAGGCCTAGAATGGCCATAACGGCTAATAGTCTCATGTCTCCTCCTTGAGAAACGTCAGTAATAAAACTGTAGAAATTTCTTTTCGGTATGCCATCTTACATTTACTCTCATTGCAAAATGTAATCATTGATTAAAATTGTCGTGATTTATTTTAATTCGTAGAAAAATAGTTTTTTTCTCTCTAAGATATTTCGTCATGAAAATATTTTTATTTCTCACGCTCTTTGTTTTTCACTGTGCTCAAGCACAGGAATTTTTCTCTTTTCTCACACCTAACACGCCTCAAACTTCAATTGAAATGGAAGGTGGCTTCTCACCACAACGAGACATGGATGGTGGAAAAGATAAGACCCATGTGTGGTCCAGCGCCGTAGGGGCAAATCAGAAAATTTACGACGATGGAAAAAATCTGGTGACGCTGGGAGGGAAATGGCAAAAGCTTGATCTCACGGCTCAGTCGAAAGAACTAAATGATTTCTACAATATTCAAGGAAGCATTGGTTATAGACGAATGCTTGAAAATAATAACTTTGCGTTTGGTTCTCTCAGTTATGGTTCGGCCTCTGATCGACCTTTTAAGAGCAATCGAGACAATACTTTAAATGCGAACTATATCCAAAAATTTAGTCCGAAATGGTTCGGACTCTTAAACTACTCAAACAACCGAACTTTTTTGAACAATATCCCACTTCCAGGTTTCTTTTATGTCAAAGAAATGACTGCGGAGAGGGGAATGATCATCGGCTTTCCTATCTTCTATTATATGACTCCGGTTGGAGAGAACTATTCATTACGTTATTTCGGGATTCTCCCATGGACCCACAGACTCAAATTTCTGTATACCAAATATAAATTCATCCTTCCTTATATCGGATATGAGCAGGCCCCTCAGACCTACTTCCGAGACGCCCGTGAAGAGCGA
Organism: Peredibacter sp. HCB2-198; assembly: GCF_045999315.1. Taxonomy (GTDB): domain Bacteria; phylum Bdellovibrionota; class Bacteriovoracia; order Bacteriovoracales; family Bacteriovoracaceae; genus Peredibacter. The sequence goes on from NZ_CP174607.1 coordinate 2,899,238, forward strand.
AAAGATCGCTTTTTCTGGTTTGAACGAAGAGTCGGAATGGGTGTTGAGGGGGGACTTGCCCGCGGATTCCGATTTGACTTTTATACCGGTTGGGCCTTCGATCGCCAGTTCTATGAGGCCCGCAACTTCTCAGAAAAGAAGAAATTTCTTATTAATTTAGAAAGTGCTCCTTTTGCTCAATTGAATCTACGGTACGCTTTTTAACCAAATCGTTACAATTTGTTACAATCCATAATATAGACAGGGTCTCTCAAGAGACCCTATACTTAACCAAGTTAACAATTGCCATGGTTGAGTATGCTGTCCAAGTCCATTCTATCAGTTGTTCCATATTCTATTCGCACCATTCGTCGGTTTACCGCCGCGGCGATTACTGCTCCCTTATCTTTCCAACAATTACGTATTTTGATTTTAATTAAAGAGGGCAAAGGTCAGACCGAAATGGCGGACCTCCTTCAGGTCTCAACTGCCGCCATCTCAAAAATGATCAGTCAGTTGGAAATAAAAAAGTATGCTCTTCGGATGCCGGGCAAGGACCGCCGTTCACTGGAACTTAAATTAACCAAAGAAGGCACTAAGGTCTTGAATAAGGTCTTCGGTAAGCTTGAAGATAGATTTGAAAAAAACATTAAACGATTATCAAAACAGGAACAGGCCGATCTTGGAAAAGGTCTTATTGTTCTTGAAAAACTAATGGGATTTGTGAATGAAGTATAGACTAACGTTATCTCTCTTCCTCATGTCTTCCATGGCATCTGCGGCCCCAATGACTCTTAAAGACTCATTTGAAGCGGCCAGAAAGAACATGGAAACGTTGAAACGTGCTGATGCTACGGTGGCCAGAAATGAAGAAACAGAAAATCGCGCGAAGGCGACCATCCTCCCGAACATTAGTGGGGTAGGGTCTTATACCAGAATTGATCCGCCAACCGCGGCCGGGAATTCACCCTTCCTATTAACCAAGCAATATTCTGCGGCCCTGAGACTGACTCAGCCAATTATCCGTGGTGGTTCAATTTCTGCTTATCAAATGGCAAAAGAAAACGTTCTTTTGGCCAAGTTCCAAAAAGAAGCAAGTGAACTTAACCTGTATCAGCTTGTGATTAACTCTTACTATAACCTTCATATCGCACAGGTGGATGTTCAAAACCTTCAAGAGTTCTTGAAGCTCACAAAAGATCGTGTGAGAGAGCTCCGTGAAAGAACGGCCATTGGTCGTTCTCGTAAGGGAGAGTTAGTAGAGGCGGAGGCCCAAGAAAAATCGGCCGAATCACAACTTCAGGCCGGACTTATTTCTCTTAAGCAGGCCGAGGCCACTTTTGAGTTTTATACCAGAATGTCACCGGGTGAAATTCCGTCACTTGGAAATGTTCCGAAGCTTCAGATGAGTTCACAGGAATATCTCAATAAAGTAAAAACTCGCCCTGACATCATGGCCGTGAATCAACAGGTTCGTGTGGCCGATCGTCAGATTGAAGTCTCTCGTGGTGGCCACTTTCCTTCACTAGATCTAACCAGTAACTATTACTTCGATCGTACCGGGGTACTTGCAAGTTCTGAGTGGGACGTGGGTCTTGCTGTCGTTGTTCCTCTTTATCAAGGGGGCGGAGTCTCGGCCGCAGTTCGCGAAGCGGTTGAATCAAAACGCATTGCTGAACTTACAAGCTCTGAGACCACTCGTGCGGCCGAAAGAGATATGATGATCAGTTACCAGAACCTTTCTCAACTTATGGTGCAACTAGAGGCCGTGAAAGGTGCTTACAGCAAAGCTGAAGAGGCCTACAAACTGAATAAAAGAGACTACCAGTATGGACTAGTGACGAACTTAGATGTTCTTCAGTCACTTAACTATTTCATTGAGAGTAAACGTACTTACAACACTCTCAGTATCATGGCCCATATGAACTATAAAAACCTTGAAGCTCTTACTGGAGTTCTCCCATGAGTTTATCCGATATTTCGATTCGTAAACCGGTCTTCGCCTGGATGCTCATGGCCGCCATGATCATCTTTGGTTACATCTCAATGAGAAAGATGGGTGTCTCTCAGATGCCCGACGTGGATTTTCCGGTCGTAAACGTTTCTGTTACTTATGAAGGTGCAGCACCTGAAGTCATGGAACTTGATGTTATTGACCCAATTGAATCAGCGGTTCTTTCTGTTGAAGGTGTTAAGAACGTAACTTCAACTGCTCGTTTGGGGACGGCCAACATTTCAGTTGAGTTCAACTTGAATAAGAACATTGATGTGGCAGTATCTGAGATTGAATCAAAGATTAACCAGGCCGCTCGTCTTCTTCCGGATGACATTGATCCTCCGACCATTTCAAAAGTTAACCCGGATGACCGTCCGATTATGTTCTTAGCGGTAGCTGCGCCAGACATGTCTCGTAAAGACCTCATGGCCTATACCCGTGACGTTCTTAAGGACAAGTTCCAGACTGTTTCGGGTGTGGCCGACGTTTTCCTTGCGGGCTACATTGATCCAAACCTTCGCGTTTGGGCCTATAACGAAAAACTTAATAAGCTTGAGCTGACAGTAAATGACGTTATTGGCGCGGTTCAGGCCGAGCACAAAGAATCTCCATCTGGATTTATTGAAGATCCTTTCAAAGAGAAAAACGTTCGTACTCTTGGGGAAGCGACATCAGTGTCGGAGTTTAAAAAACTTCCGATCATCCGTCGTGGTGGATCTCCTAACTTTATGCCTGTGTTCCTGGATCAGGTGGTTGACGTAGAAGAGGGAATTGCGGACGTTCGTCGTATCTCTCGTTCTAACGGTAAAAACGCTCTTGGTCTTGGTATCCGTAAGCAGCGTGGGACCAATACCATGGCAGTTGCTGATGGTGTGAAAAAGAAGATGGAAGAGCTTCAAAAAGATCTTCCTCCTGGAATGGAACTTTATGTGAACTTCGATACCACCAAGTTCATTGATGAATCCATTCACGAGTTGACCTTCAACTTGATTCTCTCGTCTATCCTGACCGCGATTGTGTGTTGGTTGTTCCTGGGATCATTCTCGGCCACGATAAACGTTATTCTTGCGATCCCGACTTCTATTTTGGGTGCTTTCGTTATTCTTAAGTATCTGAACTTTACTCTCAATACCTTTACACTCCTGGCCCTCTCCCTTTCGATTGGTATCGTAGTGGATGACGCCATTATGGTTCTCGAGAACATTTTCCGCCATCATGAGATGGGAAAAAATCGGGTGGATGCTTCCCGCGATGGTGCCAATGAAATTTCTTTCGCCGCTCTTGCCGCAACAGTGGCGATTATGGCGATCTTCTTACCTGTGGCCTTTATGGACGGGATCATTGGTAAGTACTTCTTCCAGTTCGGTATTACGATTTCGGTAGCAGTAGGTCTCTCCTATATTGAGGCCCTGACTCTTACCCCAATGCGTACCAGTCAGTTTATGGAAGAAGTGGGTCGTACTTCAAAAATTGGTGAGGCAGTTGATAAGATCTTCGAAAAACTTATCCACACTTACACCAATATCCTTCGTCTTTGTTTAAATAACCGAGTGGCCCTTCTTATTGGATCAACACTTTTCTTTGCTGTGTCGTTTGGTGTGGTGAAGTTTCTTCCAAAAGAATTCGTGCCGGTTCAAGATACATCAAACTTCATGATGCGCGTGAAGACCCCAGATGGTTCATCTCTTGAATACACGGACAAACTTACTCGTGAAGTTGAAAAATACCTTATGTCTCGTGGCGAAGTTCTTCGTTACTTCGTGGCGGTAGGTGGCTTCGGCGGAAACATGGAAGCAAACTCAGCGAACCTTTTCGTGACTCTTAAAGAGCCAAAAGATCGTCCGAAGACCAAAGAGGGAAAGACTCCTTACCAGCCAGACCTTTTAAATGAGTTTCGTGCTCACTTTAAAGAGTTCAAAGGGGCGAAGGTCTTCGTCCAAGATACTTCTCAGTCCGGTTTCTCGGCCTCAGGTCGTGGTTTCCCGGTGGAATTTACTCTTATTGGTCCAAACTGGCCGACGCTTATTAAGGCCGCTCGCGATGTCATGGGCGAGATGAAAGAGTCAGGCTACTACGTGGATACCGATACTGACTTTAAAGAGTCAGTGATGGAAATTCAGGTCTTCCCAGATCGCGATAAAGCAAAACTTCGTGGTGTATCGGTTCAAGAAATTGGTACAACCATTAATGCTCTTATCGGCGGTGTGGTGATTGGTAAATATTCTAAAGACGGTCACCGAAATGATATCCGTATCAAGATGGCCGATGCTTCTAAGAATAAGCTTGATGACCTAAAGAAAATTTACGTTCGTAACACTCGCGGAGAGTTAGTAAAACTTCTTGATGTGGTAGTGGTAAAAGAACTTCCGGGTGTTCAGTCTGTGAACCGTCGTTCTCGTCAACGTGCGATCACGATCTTCTCAGGCGTTGCTCCTGGAAAAGCTCAGGGTGAGGCCCTGGCAAAAGTGCGTGAGATCACTCAGAAGCACTTACCGGCCGGTTACACTCTGATTGAATCAGGTTCGGCCGAAACTTATAATGAGGCCTTCACGAGCTTGATTTTCGCTCTCCTCATGGGGATTGTGATTGCCTACATGGTTCTTGGAACTCAGTTTAACAGTTTCATTGACCCAGTGACGGTTCTGACGGCCCTACCGTTCAGTTTCTCCGGCGCCTTCCTGGCACTTTATGTGATGGGGCAGTCGATTAACCTCTACTCGATGATCGGCCTTATTCTTCTTATGGGTATCGTGAAGAAAAACTCGATTCTTCTGGTGGATTTTACAAACCAGCGTCGTGAAGAAGGACTAAGTGTGAAAGACGCTCTTCTTGATGCCTGTCCGAAACGTCTTCGTCCGATTCTTATGACGACGATTGCGACCATCGCCGGTGCGATTCCTCTGGCCTTCTCTCTTGGTGCTGGTTCCGAGGCCCTAAAACCGATGGCCGTGGCGATTATCGGTGGTTGTATTGTTTCAACCGTTCTTACTCTTGTGGTGGTTCCGGCCTTCTACTCACTACTTGCTCGCGAAAAGAAAGTTCAACAACATTAATGGCTATTTGGTTAAAGGTGCATCCGAAAGGATGCACCCTTTCTCTTTACATCCAACCCGGTGCCTCTCGCTCAGAGATTTCTGGCCTGCATGGGGACAGACTTAAAGTCAAAATCAAGGCCCCGCCAGTGGATGGTGAAGCGAATGCGGCCTTAATTAAATTTATGGCCGAGACATTAGGAATAGCGAAAAAAAATGTGCACTTGATTCACGGGGAGACTTCCCGTCAAAAAACGTTGTTAGTTGAAATGTCGTTTGAGAAAGTTGAGAGTTTGATTAAGGTCTAAAAAAAAAGGCCCCACCGAAGTGGGGCCCTTAGAGATTACTTGGCAAATTGAGCTTGTTTGATCTTAGAAGTCAGGGCCGTAATTCTTAGAACCACTTCACCCCATTGAACACCACCAAGATTGTCATTACCTACGAAAGCACAGTTTTGAACGTTATCATCACACTTGTTTACAACTAAACAGCTGCGAGGATCGCTTTCTTTGCTTGGACGGTAATCAGTTCTACCTTGAATCAGGATACCTTCAAGAATACCAGTGTTAGCGTCGAATACCGCTGAACCAGAGTTACCTTGGAAAGTATCTAGGTTTGTAGAGAACTTTGTTGAGTCTGTATTTTTTGTTACTTTAGCACCTGGAGAAACCTTTGTCGGTAGACCTGTTGGGTGACCGATAACCACTAGCTGAGCGTTGTTCGCGATTTTTCCAGTCGTACGGAACTTAAGCGGAGCGCGACCTGTAACAGGGCGATCAAGCTTAATGATCGCGTAGTCCATCGTTTGGTTAAGTTCGGCCGCCACTACTGATTTACATGTATAGATGTTTGTTACTGGGATGTCTTTTGTAGGGTTAGCATTTGGTGACTTCATATCGTAACCGAATACCCAGGCGAACCCCTTACAAACGTTCTCTGGTGTAGAGAATGATTTGTAACAGTGGCCGGCCGTGATCAGAGTATCAGGAGCAACCAGGAAGCCTGAACAGTTGGGAGCAATTGGCTGCTGCGAGAATGATTCTGAAGGGCAGATGTTCATCGCACGCTCTAGAGATTCAGTTCCCACGAGGTCGAAAAAGTTTGGTTTTGCTGATTTCTGGAACTGGCGGACATCAATCATACCGGCAGTCGCTTGAGCTAGTTGAAGGTGAAGGTTGTTTCTAACTTGATAGATATCCTGACGGTTATCTGGTCCGTAAACAACTTCAATGCTTTGGTTAGCAGCAAAAGCTGATGAGAGAACCAGAAGCGATGATAGGGCAATTAAGTTTTTCATTCCATCTCCTATGAGGGAAGGTGCGTTGGATCGGGCCATTTATTCCAAAGTAAGGATGGATTGAAAACTAACATCTTCTGACAAATTTTTGACGGATCGCCTAAGTACTTGAAATTGACTCAAGGGAATAAAAAAAGGCCCACCGAAGTGGGCCCTTTTATGAAGCTTTTTAAGGACTTAAATTAAGCTTTTTTGGCCCACATGTTACAGTAAGCGCCTTCTTTAACCATTGGGAAGTCAGGAGTCTTCATAGCGTTTTTCATAGCTGGAAGAGTACACTGGCCAGCGCCTGCGCCAGTAGCTTTATAGTGCTTACAAGTTGAACATTGCTTACCGTTCTTAGCTTGTGGAGAAACTTCTTTATAACCAAGTTTACCAGCAGTAACGAATGTACCAGCGGCAACAGCGTCGTTAAGAAGACCAGCAGCTTTTCCAACTACAGTTGAAACAGCAGCGAAGAATAGAGATGTTTTTAAAAATTCGCGTCTTTTCATATTCAAGCCTTTTGTTAAAAAAAAATGTTTTAAAACGGTGAAATCTTTTCTTGGAATTTTAGCACGAAAAAAAATGATTTTAAGAGTGAAAAATGCGCCTCAAGAGCACCTACTTTTGCTCGAAATATCATGCAAAAGTTTGAGCTATAAAACTGATAGACACTCCGAATAACTTCTAACTAATATTAAAGAATGAAAACACAAACTAAATCATTTAATTTTATCGATCTATTCTCAGGTTGCGGCGGACTCTCTTGCGGTCTAGAAATGGCGGGTCACCGTTGTTTATTGGGCGTTGATGCAAATAAAGAGGCCATTCAAAGTTTTGCGGCCAACCATCACGAAGCGGCAGTTTACTTAGGGGACATTAAAAAGCTTTCAGAAAAGAAGCTAAATGAACTTCTTAAAGGCCAAAAAGTGGACATGGTTGTGGGTGGGCCTCCTTGCCAAGGGTTCTCGACCGTAGGTCGTGGTCTGGTTGAAGATGAGCGTAACCAACTCTTTAAAGAGTTTGTTCGTATCGTAAAGGTGACCCAGCCAAAAGTGATTCTGTTTGAGAACGTAACAGGTCTTGTGGCCAAGAAGAACCAACCAATCTTAGCGAAAATTTTCCAATATTTTGAGAAGCTGGGCTACAACATGGATGCCCGTGTTCTTTCTGCGGAAGAATTTGGTGTACCTGAGAAGCGTCGTCGCGCGATTATCATGGGTGTGAAAGGGGGAGAGTGTAACTTCCCTGAAGTGACTCATGGAAAACGTTCGAAGCAAAAAGTTCGTACAGTCGCTGAAGTGTTCAAGAACCTTAAAGCGAAAAATGGCCAGATTTATAATCATGATGTGAAGGCCGCTCAAATTAAAAAAATTGAAGACCGTGAACGCCTGAAATTTATTCCGGCCGGAAAAGGGATTCGTTATCAAGAAGATGAACTTAACTACCTTCCAAAAAAACTTCGTTACGGCATTGATTGGAACACTCTAAGAGAGAAGCGTTTTCGTCAGACTCGTCTTCAGCGTTTACCTCTGAATGAGCCGTCTCCAACAATTCTTACAGCAAGAACAACTTATTTTCACCCGACTGAAGCTCGTTACCTCACTCCACGTGAAGCGGCCGCTTGTCAGAGTTTCCCGAATGATTTCATTTTTCACGGATCTCAGACGGCCATGTTCCGCCAAATCGGAAACGCAGTTCCACCGGTTCTAGCAGAAGCGCTGGGACAGGCGATTAAAAAGATCGAATTTAAAAAAGGTGTATTTAAGAAGAAAACCGCGGAGAATATCCTAGGTAAGAACGCGTTCCACTACCACGAGTCGACATACCTATGATTGAAACTGTGAAGAAGATTTTTAGTACCCGCATGCTATCCATGCTCCTCATTGGTTATAGCGCGGGACTTCCGCTTCTTCTCATTGGTTCAACTCTACAGGCGTGGATGACGGATGAGGGCGTGGATCTCACGGCCATTGGTCTTGTTTCTCTTTTAGGTCTTCCATACGTTTTTAAATTTTTGTGGGCACCACTCCTGGACCGCTACAAGCTTCCTTTTATGTCCCGACGTAAGGGATGGATGCTTTTATTCCAGATCCTTCTGGTGCTTTGTATTCTCGGTCTATCGCTTACAAATCCGAAAACTGATATTAATCTGGTTTGTGTTTGGGCCTTCTTGATTGCGCTTTTTTCGGCCTCTCAAGATGTGGTCCTTGATGCTTATAGAAGAGAAATCCTTCCTGATGAAGAATTAGGACTTGGTTCATCTCTTTATATTACAGGTTACCGTTTAGCGATGCTGGTGTCAGGTGCCCTGGCCCTGATTCTCGCGGACACTATTCCTTGGAAAGATGTGTATATGTGGCTTGCCGTATTCATGGCACCGGCCATCCTATTCACATTCTTAGCTCCTAAAGAAAATCATCACATTCCTATTCCTGCGAACCTTAAGGCCGCAGTTGTGGGTCCTCTTAAAGATTTTTTCACTCGAAAGGGTGCTTGGATCATGCTTCTGTTTATCCTCATGTATAAAGTGGGCGATAGCATGGCCTCGAATATGACGACTCCGTTTATTCTTGATATTGGCTATTCAAAAACTGATATTGGAACAGTGGCAAAAACCTTCGGAATGGTTGCGACAATTCTGGGAGGGATTCTAGGCGGGACGATGATGCTTAGAATGAACATGCGCTATTCATTGATTGTTTTTGGTGTTCTTCAGGCCGTTTCCACTCTAGGATTTTCTATTCTTCCTTCGATGCCTGTGGCGTTTATGTCACTTGCGACCATCATTGCTTTTGAAAACCTGGCCTCAGGGATGGGAACAGCTGCCTATTCAGCTTATATGGCGTCCTTAACCAATAAGCAATTCACTGCCACTCAGTATGCACTTCTCACGGCCCTCATGGGAATTCCTCGTGTAATTCTCGCTAGTCCTACAGGCTGGATGGCAAAGCAGATGGGTTGGGAAATGTTCTTTGTGGTTTGTACGTTCGTGGCGCTTCCGGGGCTTTTACTTTTGATTCCTGTGTTCCGCTTAGAAAAGCCAGCTCAAAAAGCCGCAATCTAATTCACTTTGGATCTTATCGTTAGTGTTTTTCTCTTCGCTGGTGCGAAGTTTTTTCGCCATTTCTTTTGCCGTAGTACAGGCACTGATCGTGATCTTCTTACCGTCTTTTCTGAAGGTATATTTTTCCGCGGCCGAAAACTTGATGAGTGATTTTACTAAATCTAAACTGTTAAGTTCGATAGCATGAATTAATGCAGATTTTCCGTCTTTGTCCCACAGATGCGGATTTGCATTGTGATTCAGATACAGATCTACAAATTTCTGTTTCTTGGCTACGGTAGATTTAATGAGTGGTGTAACTTCCGCTTCTTTCGGTCCATCTACATTTGAGATATTTAAACTCAAGAGATAGTCGGCGGCGAGGACCGCTTTGTTCTCGTCCTTTGAGTCCACTAAAATCGCCAGTGGATTACAGTTATCATAACTTTTAAGAAGTCCAGGAAAGGCCTGATCAATTTTTTTCAAGCGAGAGTAATCGCCTTGATTCAACACACTTCTATAACTTGCAAGGTCCGGGGCCCCTACTTCAACTTTTAAATAGTTTTGAATAAGTTCCGCCACGGCCGTCATTCGGTTTTCTTCGGCAATCCGAAGCGGACTGCGATCGAGTTTATCAACCAGAGTGAGGTTGGCACCTTGATTGATCAAAAGCAGAGCGGCATCTTCATCAATTTTTTTAAGGGCCAGAATCAGGGCCGTATCACCCTCAGCATTTCTCTTGTCCAAATCCACTTTGAGATCCAGAAGAACTCTCACTGAATTAGAACGACCTTTTAAAATCGCCATCATTAGTGGCGTTTCTTTATTGATGTTGGCCTTATTAACGTCGGCACCTTTCTCAATCAGGAAGTTACGGATTTGATTGAAATTATATTTAATCGCGAGAGTCAGATAGGTTTCCCCATCAAAGAGAATTTCATTCAGATCAATGAAACTGTTTTCCAGAAGGACCCTTTTTAGGGCCGGGAGATCATCCTCAACCACTGCACGCCTCATTTCTTTCTGAGCATAGAAAGAAACCTCGGCCTCGGTAGGCTGGGTCGAATTGTCTTTATTGCCTTTGTCTTCATGTTCCTTTTTCCCGCACGAAGCGAGAAGGGACAGCACGAGACAGCTTGTGGCCAGCCAATAAGATTTCATGAAACGGAGTTTACTAGGGGTTCTGGAGCAGGCGGGAACAAAAGGAGGTTTCGGGAAAACTTTACATGAAAAGGGCCTCTTGCGAGGCCCTAACTAATTGGAATTAGTAAGTAAGATGAGGATTCATCTTCGAAAGATTGATCAGGCGCTTAAGTTGTTTGTCCTTAAGAGCGGCCATACGAAGAAGAACAATTGCGCCGGCCTTATAGCCACGAATTTCGTCATTACCAACAAGACCTAGGAAGCCGGCCTGCTTGTTATTAACGTTGAAGTTCCAGTAACCAGAGATACCAGCAGTTTCGAATCCAACTGGGATCCAAACACCGAATAGCTCTTTGTGGTAGTAGAACGACATATCGTGGAAAGCAGTGTCGATACGAAGTGAATTCTCAAGTTTTCCACCTGGGATACCTGGAACGGCACGACCGTCTGGAAGATAGTTACCATCGCCAAGACCGATGTTGATTGCTTCAAGATCAGCAACGTCTAGGTAAAGGGCCAGAATCATACCACCGTCGAGAACGTTTGGTGCGAACTCAAAGTATGAACGCTTAGTCTTAGGAATTGGAGCTCTTAAACCTGCGTCCACAGTCATGTTTAAGAATTTGAAGGTCATTAGAATTTGACCGTCTACCACGTTAAAGAGAGGTCCCTTAACGCCGTTAATCTCTGGTAGGTTTCCACCCTGTTGACCGCAGCTTGGTGTCAACACAATGGCGAGGCACAGGATCATGGCCTTGAGAGAAAGCATCCATTTTTTCATTTTACCGTCCTTGTTGGTTTACTGAGTCAAAAAACTCATTTGATTCCTATTATTCTGCAAAATATTCCGAATGCAATGTCGGTAGAAATTTCTAAGACAGATGCATCAATTTGTTAGATAATTCGGCCCATGAAACTGACTGGTACACTATCAAAAATGGAAACGCGGCATGATGATGTCGTAAGTTATGGATTGCAACTGCGCGAGGTGCGTTTTGACCTCAACCAAGCCGTTGGGAAGAATCTCCGTTTAACTTACTCCGGTAATATTATCTGCGAGAACTGCGGTAAAAAAACCAAAAAATCTTATGCGGAAGGACACTGCTATCCCTGCACGATGAAATTAGCGTCATGTGATTTGTGCATTCTTAAACCGGAACTATGTCATTTTGAAAAAGGCACATGTCGTGAACCACAATGGGGCGAAGAAAATTGTTTCAAAGCGCACATTGTCTATCTCGCCAACTCATCTGGTTTGAAGGTGGGAATTACTCGTAAAACCCAAGTTCCTATTCGTTGGATGGATCAGGGCGCAAGTGAAGCACTGCCAATTTTAGAAGTTAAGAATAGATTTGTTTCCGGCCAGGTGGAAGTGCTGTTTAAGAAGCACATTAATGATAAAACTGATTGGAGAAAAATGCTCAAAGGTGAGCCTGAATCCATTGATCTCAAAGAGTGGCGGGACAAACTTTTAAAAGAAGTTGCGGAAGAGTTAAAACCATTTGATGTCACTGTTCTTGATCAAGACGTTTTTAAATTTAAGTATCCAGTTGAAAAATATCCTGAGAAAGTGAATTCATTCAATTTGGATAAAACAGCTGAGGTCACTGGACGTTTGATGGGAATCAAAGGTCAGTATCTCATTTTTGATACAGGCGTTCTCAACGTGCGCTCTCACACCGGTTACGAAATTACTCTGGAGGAAATCCATGCAACAGCCTAAGACAATCTATCTAAAAGATTACAAACCTTCTCCCTTCACCATTGATACGATTGATCTGACGGTTGATATTCATGCGGACCATTCACTTGTGACTTCGGTGATGAGAATGGAAAAGCATAAGGACTCTGTTGGACAAAAATTAAATCTTGAACTTAATGGCGAAGGCATGGAGCTGGTGAGTCTTAAGTTTAATGGTGAAGCACTTCCAAATGATCGCTTCCAGCTTTCAAGTGATAAACTTGTGATTCTGAATGTGTCTCATGATGAGTTCACGCTTGAGATTCAAAATAAAATTAATCCGGCCGAGAACAAGGCCCTGGAAGGTTTCTATCAATCTGGACCTCAGCTGTGTACGCAATGTGAGCCGGAAGGTTTCCGTCGTATTACATACTTCATTGATCGCCCGGATGTGATGGCGAAATATAAAACAAAAATGATCGCTGACAAAAAACAATATCCGTTTCTTCTTTCAAACGGTAACCGTCTTGGAGGAGGGGATCTTCCTGGTGGCCGTCACTGGGTAGAGTGGCAGGATCCATTCAGAAAACCAAGTTACCTTTTTGCCATGGTGGCAGGGGACTTTGATGTGGCCCGCGATACTTTCACGACAATGAAAGGACGTAAGATTGATCTTGAGATCTACGTTGATAAAGGAAATTTAGGGAAAACTCCTCACGCTATGAACTCTCTGAAACAGAGTATGAAATGGGACGAGGAAACTTTTGGTCTGGAATATGACCTTGATATTTATATGATCGTTGCGGTTGATTCATTCAACATGGGCGCCATGGAAAACAAGGGTCTGAATATCTTCAACTCAACTTACACCCTTGCGGATGAGAAGAGTGCAACTGACCACGACTTCCAAGGTGTGCAAGGAGTGATTGGCCACGAGTACTTCCATAACTGGACCGGGAACCGAGTGACTTGTCGTGACTGGTTCCAACTAACGCTTAAGGAAGGTCTGACAGTTTTCCGTGATCAGGAATTTTCTTCTGACATGCTTTCTCGCGCGGTAAAACGTCTGGAAGACGTTCGCCTTCTCAAAGACTCGCAGTTTGCGGAAGATGCGGGCCCACTAAGCCATCCGATCCGTCCCTCAAGCTATATTGAAATTAATAACTTCTACACTCGCACTGTTTATGAAAAAGGTGCCGAAGTGATTCGTATGATTCATACCCTGATTGGAAAACAAAATTTCCGTAAGGGGATGGATAAATACTTCGAACTTTTCGATGGTCAGGCCGTGACCACGGAGGATTTCGTTCACGCCATGGAAGTCGCTTCGGGCCGTGATCTTTCTCAGTTTAAGAACTGGTATTCTCGTCCGGGAACTCCGACATTGAAGGTGACTTCAAGAAAAGAAGGGAATGAATTCATTCTAGATATCGAACAAAAATATCCGGTACCAACTGTAAAGGTTGAGGACAACAACGTTCTTCTTATGCCGTTTAAGATCGGTCTTTTGGATAAGACGACAAAGACTGAAGAAGAGCATCTTTTAGAACTTAAAAATCTAAAAGAAACTTTCCGCTTTAAGGTCAATGGGGACGTAACTCCATCTCTTAACCTTGGCTTCTCGGCCCCGGTCATCGTTGAGTATCCATATGAAGTGGCGGATCTGATTGAGCTTATGAGCTTTAATAAGGATCCATACTGTCGTTATGAGGCGACTCAGAAGATTTATGATCACGTCTTCAAAGCAGAATTTTATTATTACAAGGCCAATGGAAAACTAAATCCGGAACTGACTTCAGAATTTAAGAATGCTTTCCAAAATCTTCTTAAAGATGAAAGCATTGATCTTTCATTCAAGTCTTATCTTCTGGATCTTCCGACAGAGAATGGTCTTTCACAAGAAATGCTTCAACCGGATTTCGATGCGATCCATACTGTTCATCACCATTTAAGAAAAAAACTGGGAGTTGAATTCCAGGAATGGTTCTTAAAGGAGCATGATCGTCTTTCAAAAGCGAGCAAGTTTGAACTTACTCCGAAAGCTTTTGGTGAAAGGGCCCTGAAAAATCAGTGTCTCACTTATTTAGTGACCTCTGAAACGAAAGCTGGAATGGGGGCCTTGGATAAGCACTACGCGAACGCCACCAATATGACAGAGGAAGTGCATGCGCTTCAACTTTACATCGCAAGCGGTGTGGAGCTTGAGCATGAGTCGATTCAAAAGTTCTATCAAAAATGGAAACACGATTCTCTCGTGATGCTGAAATGGTTTAGCTCTCTTGCTGCTTTCTCTCCGAAGAAGTCTGCCCTTCCTCGTATTGAGAAGCTTGAAAAGAACGTGCTTTTCCAAAAACAAGTTCCAAACTATTTAAGAGCTCTTTATCTTCAATTTGCGAAGAACAACCTTCATGCTTTCCATGATGATAATGGGGACGCTTACCGCTTTATGGCCCAGAGAATCCGCATGATTGATGGATTCAACCCTCAGGTTGCTTCAAGGGCCGCAGGGGCGTTCTCTCTTATTAATAAACTGGATGCTAAAAGACAGACTGAGATGAAGACAGCACTTAAGTCGATTATGGACGATAAACCGTCTCGTGATACTTATGAAGTGATTTCGAAATATCTAGCACAATAACATTTTCATGGGTCCGCTCTTTGGGGCGGGCCTTCTTTTACTTCTGATTTTTCTGGTCTTCAATTCTCACCAAACGAACTGCTGGTTCTCGTGACTTAAACGCCAGAACTGCAACGGTTGTTAAAAATAGGCCCACAGAAAAAATAAGGTATTCCATAAAGTACTCCTTGAAGGATTTATCGGCATTTCCCTCTGTAAAATGATGCTTTGGGTTAGTGTTTTTTCTCCTCAAAGCTTGGAAATTGGTGATACAATTCCACGGGAAATCAACAATTTCAGGTTCTTAAGGGAAACTAACCATCATGGAAGCTACACTCTCGCTTAGGCAGAAAGCACTCAAAATCAATCTGGCAAAGAGGTTCTATGGAACGTTTGCTGAAATTGGTGCCGGACAGGAAGTTGCCCGACATTTTTTCCAGGCCGGTGGCTCAAGCGGTTCAATCGCAAAAACCATCTCTGCCTACGACATGACCTTTTCTGATTCCATTTACGGTAAAGAGCCTTCTGGCCGTTATGTGACTCAATCACGACTCTTAAGAATGCTCGATAAAGAGTTCCAACTTCTGGAAGAGCGTCTAGGAGAAACTCGTGGTAAAAATCACCAGTTTTTCGTGTTCGCCAATACGGTGGCCGCTCTGAATTTTCAACGTACCAATGAGGCCCACGGTTGGCTCGGCATGCGTTTTCAAGACGCTCCTGGTTCTGAAGTGAGTGATGTTGTCATTCACGTTCGCATGCTTGATCCACAAAATCTTCTGCAACAAGATGCTCTTGGGATCATGGGGCTTAACCTTGCTTACGCTTCATTATTTTTGGCCCACGATCCAGAATGCTTCATCCGTTCGCTGATGGATCACTTAGATACTTCTCGAATTGAAGTAAATTTTATTCGCTTCGGTGGCAAGATTTTTAAAGACGTTGATAACCGTTTGATGAACCTTCAACTCTTAAAAGAAGGTTACACTCACGCCATCATGTTCGATGAGCAAGGTGAAGTGGTGCTTGCGAATGATGTTCTTTATAAAAAAGACGTCCTGGTGGTGCGTGGTTCATACCGTCCACCAACGCTTGTGAGTATGGACATGATCAAAACTGGTGTCGCCAATTTTGCCAAGGATTTTGGCAAGAAGGTCGAAGATGTAGTGACCATTTCTGAAATCACCATTTCTACCCTTAAAGCGGATGACGGTGACATCACGAAAGAGGACTTCCTCGCGCGTGTGGATCTCATGTGTGCCATGGGACAGAAGGTGTTAATCACCAATTATCCTCAGTACTACAAGCTTGCGAACTACTTCGCGAAATTTAATGTTCCTCACCTAGGTCTGGTGCTTGGTATTTATAACTTCCAACAAATCTTTACTGAAGAGTATGCCAATGTTGAAGGGGGAATCCTCGCGGCCCTGGGACAATTGTTCCGTGATAATGTGAAGGTCTACATCTATCCGTATAAGTCTGAGAAAGGGGCGATTGAGACCCTTGCGAATCTAAAAGTTCCGGCCCAATTCGATCACTTGTTTGCTCACATCAAGGCGATGAAGCAAATTGATGATGTAGGTAATTACAATAAAGATATTCTCCATATCTATTCTTCAAAAGTGCTTCAGATGGTTGTGAATAATGAGTCAGGTTGGGAAGCGATGGTGCCTCCTCAAGTGGCCAAGAACATCAATGATAAGTGTCTTTTCGGGCACCCTTGCTTCATTGGTAAAAAGAACAAAGAATAAAATTATCGAGCGCTCTCTAAACCCAGGAGCGCTTTTTTCATTTCAAGTCCGTGGGCAAATCCGCCCAAGTCTTTTGAACCCACGACTCGGTGACATGGATAAATAAGCATCAAGGGATTTCTTCCGCAGGCCGTTCCAATCGCCTGGAAGGCGCGAGAATTCATTTTGACAGCGAGATCGCGATAAGAGGCCACTTTACCGAAGGGGATTGCCCTCATGGCATTTAGGACCTCTAATTGAAAAGGTGAGACTTCTCTTAGGTCCGTGGGAATATCGAGTTCTTGAGATTCTCCTGAAAGATAAGAAAGAAGTTTTTGATAACAGTCCTCAAAAAAAGCATTTCTCGCTTCCGGTTCCTGCGGTTCTACCACATGAATGGAACTCAAGGTTCTACCATCGTGAGTGGTTAATTTGAGAGCTCCTACAATAGGAAGTAACGGCAGGATAACGCTCATTGATTGTTCTTTCATGGTGAAAAGCTTATCATGGCCACATGATGAATGTCTTCACTTCGCCCTTTCAAAATCCTTTCATTAACCTCGCCCTTGAGGACCATTTTTTGCGTGGAGGAGCGGATCTTCCGCTTTTGTTTTTCTATGTAAATCGTCCGAGTGTGGTGCTGGGCCGTTTTCAAAATCCATGGGTCGAATGCAATCTTCCGTATCTTGTGGAAAATGATATTTGGATGGTAAGACGTCAAAGCGGTGGAGGATGTGTTTTTCATGATGAAGGGAATTTAAATTTTAGTTTTATTGTTCCTGAGGGAATGATTGACCGAAAAAAACACGCGGAGATTTTGCAAAAAGCTTTTTTAAAAGCTGGAATTGAACTTCAGATTTCTCCCCGTAATGATCTATGGCTTCAGGACGGAAATGGTGAGTGGAAAAAAGTCTCTGGGTCTGCTTATAAACAAACAAGAGAGGCCTCTTTTCATCATGGAACTTTTTTAGTGAGTTCTGATCTAAATAAACTCGAAGAAAGTTTGAAGCAAACCATGGCGCCTAAGAACACCAAATCCATAGCCTCGGTTCGCTCAAAAGTGATTAGTTTGCAACAACGTCATCCTGGCGTTGAGATTCAAGACGTGATTGATCTTGTGGCCCATTCACTTCACACCATTCCGATTCTATTAGATGGCAGTCTTCTTTCTTTGCCTGAAATGCAGGCGAGTTTTAATATGTTGAGAAGCTGGGATTGGCTTTGGGGAGAGACGCCTCTGTTTGAACTTGAAACTTCAGAGGGCGTGAAATCTATTCGCAAAGGGATCATCGAAGAAACGGGTGAGAAGTTTTCTCCCGCGACGATGAAGGGCCTTCTTTCAGAGGAACAAATTCAAAAATATTTTCCGGATTTTAGTGAGCAGCACACGTCGAGCAACCAGATTTTGTAGCTGTCTGGTCTTCGAAGGTCCAATCATTGTAGTTTTCATTTAAATAGAAACAAGCATCCGATAGTGAATCGAAGGTCTCTTGGAAGACTTCTTTTTCTTCGTTCTCAAGAACTGTTACATAATATTCCAGACGGTCTTCAGTCATGGATTCAGGGTTCGAGCCAAAGCTGATAAAGGCCATGAAGCTGCCTTTTTCATAACGGCAATATGTCCAATTTTCTATGTTTACGCATTGCATCCGACTCTCTCCATCAACTAACACTTGTCAAGTACTTACGGGTAGTCTATAGTGTGTGGACTTTTAAGTAAATGATTACCATTGCGAGGATATTATGGCTAAGGGACCACGAGTTATTGTTACTTTAGAATGTACGGAAGCTAGAAAAGAAGGTGCTTCACCTTCTCGTTATACAACTTCAAAAAACAAAAAGACGACTCCAGAGCGTCTTGAAATGAAGAAATATAACCCAAATCTTCGTCGTCACACTCTTCACAAAGAAATTAAGTAATTTTCGAAAGAAAGATTTCATAAAAAAAGGGACTCTAGGGTCCCTTTTTTTATTTGTACTATTTCTAGCGTCATCTAATCCGATGTACTTGATATCGCAAATTGCGATATCAAGTTTCCTTATTTAATCCAATTTTTTTTCGATCTTTCGGATGCTCAGGAAGTGTTTCTTCTAAGGAATCTAATCGCTCAAAAACAATTTTAAATAGATGGTTCGTAGACTTTTCAAGTCTTCCAACTTTTTCTGAGATTGTTTTATCCATGGCCAAGAAGCTTCTTAATCTGACAAATGTTCGCATTATCGCAATATTTACAGAAATTGCTCTTTCACTACTCAGGACTGATGACAACATTGCGACTCCACATTCAGTGAATACATAGGGCATTTTTCTTCTACCTCCATGTCTTTCTGCTTTAATCTTCATGAGGTTTTGGAGTTCGTTGAATTCGAACTCTGTAAGTTGAAACATGAAGTCTTCAGGAAATCTTTTAAGATTTCTTTTAACTTGTTCATTCATACGGCCTGTAGGGATTTCGTAAAGTTCGGCCAGGTCTGAATCCAACATCACTTTTTGATCTCGAATAATGTAGATCATTTTTTCGATTTGGGTTGGGCTTGTTTTTTCCACTTATTGTCTCCTCATTGCAGTTTTTGGAATTCTTGATTAACTCGAGTTCCATCAAACAAATGGCAAGACTATATAGAATTGGGTCGAATCACTAGAATCTTAATTTATTCTTGTAAATGATTTTCAAACTTGAATTAGAAACAGGACACTCTTCCGAGTGCCCGTTTTATTTTAGCTCCGAACTTTTCGTCGATAGCATTCTCAGCTGATCTTTATCAATCAAGACAAACGACTGTCTCTCATCTGTTGATAGCGCATAGGTATCGCTCTTAACCACGTTCATGCCTGGAATCTGGCCCTTAATGGGAGCGATCACATAAGTACGGACCCCTGAGGCCGAAATAAGTTTTAAACTGTATTCAGGAGTGGCCATGACCTTTTCCATGAAGACCTGCTGGTCCGTATTTAACTTATCCAGGATCGAGAAACTTTTCATGTCTTCCAGGCGCTCAAAGAAGCGTTTCACTTTTGCTTCCGAGAGGACCGTACCACTTTGGTCAACCCACTGATCGTCCTTCTTAAGAAGCTTCAGGTCCAGTGTGTTCTCGCCATAGATTTCAAGTGAGGCGAGTGAATCAAGGTTCACGGCCAGAACTTTTGATTCCACTAACTGGGCCAGATCGTAGCTCTCAAGAGTCATCTCAATTGGATCAATTTGGTAGATCTGATCTTGTGAAGAAAGAGAAAGATAGGCCGAGTTATCAATCGGATTAATCAGGCCCATTTTAATCTCGAATGATTTATCACGAGTATTTGTGAAGAGGAGAGTCAGAGTTGGATTATCCAGAGAGAAACTCGTGATGTTAATTGGTTCAAGACGGTGAAAGTTACGTACACGGATCACATTAAGGGCATCAATGATTTTGGCGACCACATCACCTTTCACACGAAGGGCCTGGGGTTCAAGCATTTGCCAAGGACCGGCAAGGTTCCCTTGTGGATCGGTGTTCTCGAATAAGAATGAACCATGCTTATTGGTAAGCTTCAGCGTTTTTAGATGTTGAAGTTCATTGACCGGAACTGGGTTCGCGTAGATCTGAGCGATGTCTACTTCAGGAGTTTGCGATTCAAAGACCTCTGCGAATAGTCCCAGAAATAAAAGAATCAAAAAGAAAAAGGCCACGAGGAACGTGGATAGCGACGGGCGAAGTAATGCTTTCATAGAAACATTATACGCTGAGATTAAATTCCAAGGGAATCATCTTCTTTCTTAGATTTCTTTTCTGCGATTGTTGGCTCAATGGACTTTAGGAAGTTTCTGAGATTTTCTCTCTCTCCTGGAATCGCATAAGCGAACTTACACTGAAGGCGATAGTCTGGCTTAGTTGAGCTGATGATACGGCTTCTCATGGCATAGTGATGGCAATAGGTCACATCCGCTGTCATCATAAAGTTCTGAGGGATAAGGAACTCAACAACCACTGACTGGCCCTGAAGGAACTTGTCCTTGGTGAAACTCAGGATGCTCTCCATGTTGATATCTGAGAGAAGAACGAAGCCATAAGAGACTTTATTCAGATCCGGGGCCTGGCGCTGGTATGGGCGCTCAAGGATTGGATTTGGTTTCTTTGTTTCAAGGCCCTGCATGGTCTGTTCAGCGATGATTTCTTCTGCTTCATTGAGGGTATTTGTGCCTTCTGCAGCTTGGGGGGCGGCCTCTTCCTTGGCCTCTTCAGCAACGGATTCCATAAGAGAGGCCATAGCATCTCCATCGGCGTCCTTGGGCTTTAATTGAAAAACATTATCCGGGGAAGTAGGGGCATTTAAATTATAAAATTTCTTAATGTCTTCGATGTAGAGAGGAACTCCGGCCGCTTCACATTCTTTCATCCTGCGACCTAGGGCCGCTTCAATTTCATCTCTGAGACTCCAAAGACGAATAGAGATTTTTTTTACTTCTACCGGATGGCCGCTTTTGTTGTAAATCATGTGACAAATTCCCTCTCACATCTATTGTGACAGACTTTGGAATTTTGAGAAGAGAGGAAATTGTATCCGAGTGAGGCACTCTTAATTGACTGGTTGCGTAAGCCTTTTTTACCTCCCCATGTAAAAAACTCGGAACCTCCTACAATTAACAAATAGAGCAAATTTTTATGAGCTAGGAGTGCGAATGAAAAAAACGACTATTGTCTCGGTATTAGGTCTCGCAGTTTTATCCACAGGTGCTTTCGCAAAAGGTACTCAATCTACGGAAATTCCTCATGTTCCGGGTGAAGTACTGGTAAAAGTTAAGCCTGGTTTCATGGGTAAGTTCCTGGCCAAGAAGTCCCTTATGGGCGCAGAAGTTAAAAAACAACTAAACACAGTAGCGGGCCAGTACGTGCTTGTAAAAAGCAATGCTAAGTCGACTGCTTCATTGATCTCAGATCTTAAGTCACTTCCTGAAGTATCTTTTGCTGAACCAAACTTCATCTATAAAGCGATTGATAACGTTCAAACTGTAGAAGGCATGCTTGCTGGTACAGTTCGTGAGGCCTTCAGTGCTTCAGCTCCACGTGATCCTCTATACGGGAAACTTTGGGGTCTTAACAACACTGGTTCTAACGAGCCAGATAGAAATGGTAACACATCTCCGAACGTAAACGTTCAAGGTGCGGACGTTGCAGCTGAACAAGCTTGGGGAATCACAAAAGGTTCTAAGCGCGTGGTAGTAGCAGTGATCGATACTGGTATCGACTACAATCACCCTGACCTAAAAAATCAAATGTGGACCAACTCAAAAGAAATCGCCGGCAACGGAATTGATGATGATAACAACGGTTATGTAGATGATATTCACGGTTGGAACGCTGAAGGTAACAACGGTAATCCAATGGACGGTAACGCTCACGGTACTCACTGTGCTGGTACGATCGGTGCTGAACACAACAACGGTATCGGTGTTGCTGGTGTGATGGATGATGTTCAACTGATGGCCGTAAAGTTCCTTTCTGACTCTGGTTCAGGAAGTCTTGCCGACGCTGTTGAGGCGATTGATTACGCTACAAAAATGAACGTTGATATCATGAGTAACTCTTGGGGCGGCGGTGGATTCTCGCAAGCTCTAGAAGATTCAATCAAGGCGGCCAAAGATAAGGGCATCGTTTTCGTTGCGGCCGCTGGTAACGATTCTTCTAACAACGATTCACGTCCTTCTTACCCGGCCACATACCAAGTGGACAACGTGATCAGCGTTGCTTCTCACACGGCCGGGGATATCGTTTCTTCATTCTCTAATACTGGTAAACGCACAGTTCACGTAGCTGCTCCAGGCTCGAACATTCTTTCTTCAACTCCAAATGGAGAGTATAAAGTGTTCTCTGGTACATCTATGGCAACTCCACACACTTCAGGTGTTGTTGGTCTTCTTATCGCCGAGCAAGGTCGTCTTCCAGTTCTTGAGCTACGTAACCGTTTAATGGCGACTACAGTTCCAGGTTCAGCTTACCGTAAAACAACTGTTGCTGGTGGACGTGTAAGCGCCTACAACTTCCTTACGAATACACGTATTCCTCGTCAGGAACCAAATGAGAGAGATTGGAGAGTTGAACAACTTTCTGAAGTTTTCGAAACAGCTCACCCATACCTTGATAACACAAAAACTTCTAAGACTTACACTTTCCCTGGTGCAAAGTATGTGAAGTTCGTGATTGAAAAGTATGAAACAGAAGCTGGTTACGATTTCCTTACTCTTAAAGATGCCAAGGGCGGAGTGATTGAAAAGCTTTCTGGTAAAGGTGAAAACTACGAAACAGATTATACTGATACTCAGTCAGTAACTGTTGAGTTCTCTTCGGATTCGAGCCAGGCCCGTTGGGGAGTGGTGATTAAAGAAGTGAAAGTTATCTACTAAGATCGAATAAAAGAGGGTCCTTCGGGGCCCTTTTTTATTTTAAATCTTACATCCTAGATCTTTGATTTTTTAGCGTCAAAAATGATTTCTTCGCGAAACTTGAATAAGATGGAATGTGCACTCCAGCATTCATCAAATTCAACTCAACGCTTTCAGTGCTTCCAGCAAATACTTTTTTAATTGTTTAAGCTATTTCCTCTCTGCTTAATGAGAAAGGAGATTTTATGAAAGCAGTGATGGCGTTTTTAATTCTCGGTACAATGTCTTTTAAGGTGAGTGCTTATGATCAGATTGCGGCCACTTCAATATGCTCTACAAGACCTTCTGACTGCCAGGGATTTGATAGTCCTACGATCACAATTGGTGAGGCCACCTATTTACTCGGATGGCATAGCAGTGGTTGGAGAGAAGAAAATAATTCCGTCGTAAAAGGAGTGTTAAATACATTCTGCTCATTGAAAGGCTTCGATGTCGGTTATGCCTCAGTCCAGACGGCCCAGCGAGCTCCTCATCTTTCTGTTTTTGTAGGACAAAATTATCCAAGCACCGGGGCACTCAATTTGCCTGACTGGCCTCGCTCTTATGTCAGCAAAGTTTTTTGCGCCAAGGATGTTACACGTTAGTTTATTAGAAACAATGTTTTGGATAGAAAAAAAAAGAGCCCACATTCGTGGGCTCGAAGCTTTTTATTGTAAAAGATATACTACAATTATTTGTAGTATTTGCGTAAGAATTTAGAAAGGCCCATCTTATCAAGAGTCTTGATTGTAGATGTAGCAAGTTTAAGACGGATAGTTTGACCTGACTCAGGATCGAAAACTTTCTTAGTCTTTAGGTTAGGCTGTTTAAAAGTACGTGTCTTGATGTTTGAGTGAGACACTTTATGGTTTGCCTGACGGCTTTTACCAGTAAGATCACATTGACGTGCCATAAAAATTCCCTTGGTCTAATAGTCTGTTTTAAAAAAGTCCTATGAAGTTAAGCTCTTTTGAGCACCTTGGCAAGTGCAAAACTGAAGAATCTTGTGGACTTAACTCTGAGGGTTGCTCCATACTCTTTTCATTCATATCTCATTCCCCCAAAGGTGGTCTTTCATGTCACTTAAACCCTTGAATATTAAATCAAAACTATTAGATGCTCCGTCGGGATCGCCGCTATATTCTGTGTCGATTAAGGACGCAAAGCAAAAGAAAGTCGCCCTTGCGAACCCGAAAGCGACTCGTTCATTGATCGCCCTTATGGACCTGGCCGCTGTCAATGGCGGGGCCGCTTGTCACTGGGGTGGACCTTCGGCCATGACAGAAACTTGGACCGCTCTTCATGCACTCATGTTTAAAAACAAAGACTGGTACAATCATTTCAATTTCGTAAACGATATTGGTCATGCTGAGAATGGTATCTACGCTCTTAGAACAGTACTTGGTTATGGCGACCTTACAATGGAAACATTGAAAGGTTTCCGTGCTATGGGTTCAAAGCTAACTGGTCACGGTGAATCTCACCTTTATCCAGAAGGCGTTCTTCTTTCTAACGGTCCTCTAGGTTCGGCCTTCCCTCAAGCGCAAGGTCTTGCGGCCGGTGACAAAGTTGCAAAAAACAATCGTGTGACTGTTGTATCAGTTTCTGATGGTGCAGCGATGGAAGGTGAAGCAAAGGAAGCTTTCACGGCCGTTCCAGGTCTCGCGAGCAAAGGAAAACTTAATCCATTCGTGATGCTTCTCTCTGATAACAACACTAAGCTTGGTGGACGAATTGATAAAGATTCGTTTTCTATGCAGCCAACTTTTGATTCTCTAAAAGATCTTGGTTGGGACGTGGTGAAAGTTGAGAATGGTCATGATCTTGAAGGCGTGTATCATGTGATTGAAGAATCAATTGAGAAAGCAAAGAAAGATCCATCGAAGCCAGTTTGTATTTGGCTAAAAACCATTAAAGGTTACGGTGTGAAGTCGACGATGGATTCATCTACCGGTGGCCACGGCTTCCCATTAAAGGCCCATGATGAAGGCATTCACGCTTTCCTAAAAGAAATCTGGGGTGACGAAGCTGTTCCAGCTGAGTTTACAACTTGGGCCAATGAACTAACTGTTAAACCAGAGAAAAAATCTTCTGGTTCATCGACTCCAAAAGACAAAATTCAAATTGGCGTAGCGAAGGCCCTTTCTCGTGCTGCTAAAGAGGGCTACCCGGTTTTCTCAATCACCAGTGACCTTCAAGGTTCGACAGGTCTTAAGGCCTTCCATACTGAATATCCTGATCACTATCTGGATGTTGGTGTTGCTGAATCCAACATGGTTTCAACTGCGATTGGTATGAGTAAAGTTGGTTTCATTCCGGTAGTAGATACTTTCGCCGCCTTCGGTGTAACGAAAGGGAACCTTCCTCTTATTATGGCCTCACTTTCGCAGGCCCCAGTGATCGCTGTGTTCTCACACACGGGTTTCCAGGACGCGGCCGACGGTGCTTCTCACCAATCTCTTACTTACCTAAGTGCGCTTGGAAGTATTCCTCACTTAAACACTGTAAACGTTGCTTCTGCTAAAGAGGCCGAAGAGTATATCTTTAAGGCGGTTCAAAAGATCGCAACTGATCGCCAGTGCGGAAAAGATGGAGAGTCTTATATCTTCTTCATTGGCCGTGAGAATTTCGCCCTAGAGGTAAAAGAAGGTCTTTCTTACGATCTTCATAAACCTCAGAAATTGGCCGAGGGAACAGATGCTGCAATCATCGTATCTGGTTCATTGGTGGCCAAAGGACTTCAGGCGGCCGAAAAATTAAGATTGCAGGGAATTGAAGCAGCAGTCATTAATCATAGCTTTGTAAATCACTCAGATTTTACGCAAATTGCAAATTGGATCGCTGAGAGTGGATCAAAGGTTGTAACAGTTGAAGATCACCAATTAATTGGTGGTATGGGCTCACAATTGGTTCACCAACTTAAGCTTTTAGGTCTTGAGTTTGATGTCGAAACTTTAGCGATTAAGGGCGAATTTGGTCAGTCAGCTTACTCTGCGGATGAATTGTACACTAAGCACCATGTGGATTCTGGTGCTATTATCGAGGCGGTTGAAAGACTTGTTCATAACAAAGGAAGTTTTATGAATCTCGATACGGATATCCTTAAATCAAAATGGAAGGATATTTCTCATGAGGCCAAGAAAAAGTGGGACTCTATTTCTGAAAGAGATCTTGAGAAAGTAAAAGGCAATGCCGTTGCCATGGTTTCTCTTATTCAGGAAAAATTCGGAATCTCAAAAGAAGACGCAACTAAGAAGGTTGAAGAGCTTCTTGCTAAGTATCCAAAAGACGAGTTAAAAGCGAAAGTCGAGAAGACCGCTGAGAAAGTTATGGGTACAGCGAACACTTTGATGGACGAAATTAAGAACAAACTTAAAAAATAAGCGAGTTTCATTATGAAAGGGCAATCCATTCTCGATGTCATCGGCAACACTCCTCATGTAAAGATCAACCGTTTGTTCGGCCAGTCTGAAGTATGGATGAAGTTAGAACGTCAGAATCCAGGGGCCTCAATCAAGGACCGGATTGCTCTTTCAATGATCGCTGAAGCTGAGAAGCGTGGTGAGCTTAAACCTGGCATGACTATTATTGAGCCAACTTCAGGTAACACTGGAATTGGACTTTCGATGGTGTGTGCGGTGAAAGGTTATAAACTTATTCTTGTGATGCCTGAATCCATGTCTATTGAGCGCAGGAAAGTGATGGCCGCTTATGGAGCTTCGCTTGAACTAACTCCAAAAGAGAAAGGGATCAAGGGCTCAATTGCTCGCGCACAAGAACTCTTCGGAACAACTCCTAACTCATGGATTCCGATGCAGTTTGATAATAAAGATAATGTGAAAGTTCATGCTGAAATGACGGCCCAGGAAATATTAAAAGATTTCCCGGATGGACTTGATTACCTTGTCACTGGTGTTGGTACCGGTGGCCACATCACAGGCGTGGGTAAAGTTCTCAAAGAAAAATTTCCAAATTTAAAAGTGATCGCAGTTGAACCAGCGGATTCAGCGGTGTTGTCCGGTGGTCAACCTGGCCCCCATTCACTTCAGGGAATTGGAACTGGTTTTGTTCCAAGCATTCTTGATCGTTCAGTCATTGATGAAGTGGTGACGATCACAAAAGATGAGGCCTTTGAAATGGCCCAAAGATCGGCAAAAGAAGAAGGTATCTTTGTTGGTATTTCTTCTGGTGCCTCTTTAGCGGCCGTGAGAAAAATATTGGCGAAGGCTCCTGGGAAAGTTCTGACATTCTGTTATGACACCGGCGAGAGATATCTTTCTATTCCAGGACTCTTCGAAACACCTTAAGCGAGGTGCTTATGTTGTCCTCGATTCCTAACTACGTTCCGAGTGGTTATAAAACCATCAATGTCATGCTGACGGTAAAAAACGTTGAGAAGGCGCTGGAGTTCTACAATAGGGCCTTTGGGGCAGAAACCACCATGGAGCTTAAGCAGCCTGATGGAATTGTTGCTCATGCGGAATTTAAAATTCAAGATACTGTGATAATGCTAACTGAAGAGGGGATCTATCAAAGTGGTCCGCTTAAACTTCATGGCACTCCTGTCACCATCCAAATTTATACTCCAGACTGTGAAGGCTTTTTTGAAGAAGCTGTGAAAGAAGGGGCCAAGGTTCTTTTGCCCATCTCAAAGCAATTTTACGGAGACAGATCTGGTCTATTAGAAGATCCCTTTGGTCATCGCTGGATCATAGCGACCCATGAAGAGGATCTCACGGCCAATGAGCTTCAGCATCGTTTTAATGATTTATTTTCCCAAGAGCACCAGCCAGC
Source organism: Peredibacter sp. HCB2-198 (assembly GCF_045999315.1). Taxonomy (GTDB): domain Bacteria; phylum Bdellovibrionota; class Bacteriovoracia; order Bacteriovoracales; family Bacteriovoracaceae; genus Peredibacter. The sequence goes on from NZ_CP174607.1 coordinate 2,926,933, forward strand.
AATAATGATCCGACGACCCTTGGTCACTTGATGAATCTTGTGTTCAAAGCCGTAGATGCCAGTGAGGAAAAGAATAATTCCACCGAATTCAGGTGTTGGGATTTGTAAAAACTCTTCAGTGTTTTTTTGGCGAACACCTAATCGGCCACCTTCTATCTGATCTGAGTTTTCAGTCAGGGAGAGCGAGAAAGCAAAGACCCGTGATCCATCGTCGTGCCAGATGCCATCTTCTTCCCAATCATTGGCCGCGTCTCGGATGCTGATAATGAATTCAATGCTCGAAAAATCGTGAAAGGTTTTTAAAAAGTTATAGAGGCGACCGTTCTCTTTTGTGAGTTCCTGAAAAGCATTGTCGACTCCTTTCCAGTCTTCATTACGAACAAGTTCGCGAACATCATCTCCCAAAGGGAAATAGGTTTTATGAAATCCATTTTGGAAAAGTTCTGGGCGTTTAAGCATTTTCTTCCATACAAAGATAAATCGACTCTGGTCTTACTCCATGAGTGATGGCGAGTTCTTTAATACTGTTCATGAGCCACATCCGCATGGGGCGGTGATAGCGAACCTTACCGTCAAAGCTTTTAATCATGGGGCCCGTATGAAGAACCGATTCCGGATAATTGCGTTCCACCTCACGGTAAACGTCTTTGGTGAAACGAACCACACCTAATGAGAGATATTTTAAATCTCCGTTAAGGTCCTTCATCTGCTGAAGGAGTTCAGTGTAGGTCTCTTTGAAATTATCTTCATAGACAATCGGATCGAAATGGGCGGCAATGTGAAAGCCCAGTGACTTTAACATGCCCATGGCCTTGACTCGAGAGTCTGCACTTGGAGTTTTTAGATCCACCCGACGGGCCATAGATGAAGGCGAAAGCGAAAAACTCACAATGAGGTTTGGAAGAGGTTTAAGTTTTTCGATCTCACGAACGTTTACGGATTTGGTCCTGAGTTCAATAATGGCATTCGGGTTTCTTTCACAGAAACCGTGATAGAGTTCTAGCTCACCAGTCAGATGAGTCAATGCTAACGAGTCTGAGAATTCTCCCGCGTGAAACCAGACCTTCTGTCCAGGATGCTTTTTAAGGACCTCTTCCATCTCCTGCATGATCTCTTCGTGGTTAATGAAAAGAACAATGTCGGGAGTGTTAAAGTATCCTTGAAGGTAGCAATATTGGCATTCGTAGATGCAGTTGTAGGCATGAATGAAATAGTAGTGGGGCTCACCATGACTTCCATAAGCGTCGGGGGCCTCTTTTAAAAGCTGGCCTTTTTTACGGGCGAGAAAAAGATTGAGTGAGTCACGTTTTTGAAGATACGGTTTTTTTGATCGTCCCCAAATATCATCATAGCGCTCAAGATAAAGCGGTTCTTTTTTGAGTTTTCCCAAAATGGAAGTCACGCGGGGATGAAGCTTTATGTCCTCTTCGACATAGATTTCATTCCACATCTAGTTTTCCTTCCATGAGTTCAGAGAATGGCACAAGGGAGAGTTTATTTAATGTATCAAGTTTTGATTTCAGTTCTGAATCACTCGCAACCGAGAAACGCAAAGTCACTTCCTTGTTTTCCCAGTTCGGATCAGTTTCAATCGAAATTCCTACCTTAGTAAAAGGCGAGGTCCATTTTTCTTTGCTCGCTTTTAGCTTTTCTCGGAAAGGATCAAGTTTAGATTCCATTTTTTCTAGAAGAACTTTCGCCCGGTCTTTTGGGAAAGAAATGCTCTCTCGGATCTCATCCAGATTTAAAGTTTTAAGTAGCTCTTCTGAAGACACCTCATATTTAATCGAAAGTTTTGTGAGAAGTGCTTTAAAACGATGGCCACTGGTAAACGTGAAGTGGAAACCAGGAAGAGTGACTATCTCATCCACGCTTTCTTTGTGAGTCAGAACTGTCCCTAAGTAGAGAGCAAGTTTCATGGAAAATTCTGAAGCATGGTCACGAACCAATTCACAAGCTCCTACTGTTCCCGCGATATCAGAAATTAATTTGTAAGACTCAAAAGGAATACCCGCAGACTTGGCCGCATAGGCGCTTCCCCAGGCCTCACGGTCCACAATGCCACCCATTCCACGAAGAGCACGGGCCTTATCAGCATCTAAGATACGTTCGAATGTGGTCAAGCAGTCTTCACCTTTTTCTGCGCTCACAAAACTTTTAAAAGCTGGGCGCATGTCTTGAACCAGATAATGCGTTCTGATGGGATAAATCTCTCCAACTTTAAGTTCTGCATTTAAGGCGCCAGCGATCCCTAGATTAATGACCTTTGAAATAGGGAATTTTCCCAGCATCAGTGAAGTTTTAATCGAGGCCTCGAAGGGACCTTCACCGGTCAATACCAGCACCAACTCTTCGTTTTTGAAGAGGTCTGAATCAATTCTTTGAAGTTTAAATTTTTCGATGACGCCTTGGGCTTCACCCAGGTGTGCCATTGTGATAAGATGCATAACCGCACTTTGCAGGGGCCACTCGTTTTTGTCAACGAAGGGGCACAGGAGACTTCATGATCTACCGGGACATTCCTGGATTCCAGACACCATTACCCGTGATTACATTCGGGGGCGCATCCGTGAGCGGTGAAGGCGGAGGCTATGGTTTTGGTGTGATGTCTGAGGCGGATTCAGAAAAGCTTCTTAAAGGTGCATGGGAGGCCGGAATTACGCTTTTTGATACGGCCCCGATCTACGGCTTTGGCCTGTCGGAAGAGCGTCTAGGGCGCTATTTACCGAAAGAGGCCATGATCGTTTCCAAATGTGGCGTGGATTGGCATCCATCTAAACGGGTCAATATGACCAATGATCCCAAAGTGGCCGAAAAAATGCTTGGGGAGTCATTGAAACGTCTTAACCGCGAGGTCATTGATATCTACATGGTTCATTGGCCGGATTCAAAACATGACATCCGCGTGACCTTGGAAGTTTTGAAGAAAGCTCACGACCAGGGGAAGATAAAAAAGATCGGTCTGTGTAATACCAATCTGGATGAACTCACGAAGGCCCGCGAAGTTTGCCAAGTGGACGTGATTCAAAGTGAACTCAATCTTTTTAACCAAGAGGCCTTTACTCGTTTAGGTGATGAATGGAAAAATTATTTCACTATGGGATGGGGAACTTTTGATAAAGGAATTCTTTCCGGTCGTGTGACGAAGGATCGAAAGTTTGATCAGTCGGATGCTCGCTCATGGGCCCCATGGTGGAACAAGAAAGAAGTTCAAAAGAAGATTGAGAGAACTGATCTACTCAAAGAAATTCTTCAAGATTATCAACTTTCATTACCTGAGTTTTGTCTTCAGTACAATTTGCATTTCTTTAATATTTCAAGCTGTCTCGTAGGCTTTAAATCAGTCAGTGATATTGTTCACGTGACGTCTAATTTACAACAAAATCTTATGCGAGAGAGAATAGAGGAGGTAGTAGAGCGTTGGAAAAATCGCTCATAAGAATAATCTTTAACGGACTAATTTTATGAATGAGCAGATGTACTCCATCGGGCCCCTGATGAAGGCCGCCCGTAAATTCAAAAAGTTCAATCAAGCAGATGTGGCCCAGGCCATCGGATGTTCACAAAGTGCGCTTTCGAAGATGGAACATAATTTGTTGATTCCTTCTGCTCCTCAGTGGTTCTTGTTTTCACGCTTCACTTCCATTCCACCTGAAACTTTGGAGACCGGTATTATCGACCGACATTCCAAAGTAAAATTTAATAATGATCAGGTCTCTTTGGGTTTTAAAATTCCTAAAAAGTACCGTCACTTCCGGGCCGGCAAGGTTCGAGAAATCTATCCATTTTTATTCTATCTGGAGAAAAAAGTCGGGCCCGAGGCCCACAAAGACTTTATAGCTTCAACCGGATTAGAAACTGAATTCTTCCTCGACTTTGATAATTTGATTAACTTTCAGTTGTTCCTGGATGCGATGGAATACTTTATTAAGCTTGGAAAAAATTCGGATGAGACCATTGGAGATATTGTTAATATTGGACAAAATGATCTCTATTGGAATCATTATAAAGTTGAATGGATGAAGCTTGGTTCAGTTGCCGCCGTTCTGAACGAATATTGTAATGAACAATTATTTTTTCAGACTGACTTCCAATTAAAAGTGGAAAGTCAGGGAGGTCGGACTCTCATAAGTTATTTTCCGGAATATCACTTAAAGCAATTCGCGGCAAACGCTTCGAACGAACAAGTGAGATTCCTGAACACATATCGTAAGAAAACTTTGGAAAGTCTCATTAGAAGAATCCTGGATCAAAACGTGTCTTTTGATCTCATCGCAGAGACTCAAAACTCGCCGTTAGGTGCGCGCTTTGAAGTCAAAGCGATGCCGGCTTCTCAGGCCTCGTAGGCCCGGGCCCCATGTTGAACTATCATTAAACTTCCTGAGATTGGAGCAGGTTAAGGAATTTTTCGCCTGTGAGATGTGGCGGATAGTCCCGATGGGTAATGAGGTTAAGCTTAAACTCAAGTCGCTCCTTAGGGAGTAAGTCAATTAAATGGCCCTGGGCCAATTCTTTTCCAACTAAGAAAGACGGCAGCACCGCTATCCCAAGACCTTCTTTAACCATGGAAAGATGGGCGAGAATAGAGTTAGTGGAAATCTTGATTTTTGCTTTTGGCTCTATCTCTTTCCATAGGGCCAGAGTAGGAAATTTCTTGTTTGTGACTTCGTCCACCTCACGAGAACCAATGAAGCTCGTTCTCGTTTCTTCTTTCTTTAAAAATTTTTTACCGATCACCAAATGAAAACGAAATTCACGGAATGGTCGTATAATAAGGCCCGCGCGGGGTGAAGGTGTATGGAAGAGGAGAGCAAAATCCAGGGACTTCTTTTCTATCAGATCATAAATTTCAGTGCTGGTTCCGATCTGAACCAAGGGATAAATAGACTCGTCTTTGGTAAATTTAGTGATGACCTGTGGAAAAATTTGTGTGGCAAGAACATCTGAAGTTCCGATCCGAAGAGGAGGAAGAGTCGTGATATCTTCCTTACTAAAGAATTTTTCAAGTTCATTGACCTGGTCAAAAATTCCTTGGGCATATTTCCAGGCCACGCGACCGTGCTCGGTTAGCGTGATTTGTTTCTTGGTCCGGACCAGGAGCTCCTTTTCAAAGCTCTCTTCAAGCTCCTTGATCATACGGCTCAAGGCCGGCTGGGCAATTCTCAGTTTCTCGGCCGCCCGGGTAAAGCTGCCTTCTTTGGCCACGGTGTAGAAATATCGCAGATGTAACAGGTTTGTTTTCATATCTAAAAGGTATACTCCCATAGAAATTATATATTTTTATTATAATAGTTTTAAACCTATTATGCGCCTACCTTAAAGGGGGCATATATGAAAAACTTATTAGTAATTGGTGCTATGGTTCTAGGAATGAGTGCTGCACAGGCCGAAATTCCTTGTATTTCTTATCAGGAAGCATGGAATGGAGCTGGAAGGCTTTCTTCTCGTGTGGCGGTTGATGAGTTGCCTGAGCTTGTTCCTGGATGGACATGGATCAAGGTCTATAAACCATCTCGTGATCCTGAACTAATGGATTGGAATTGGCTTTCTTGGCCGGATGGTGAAACTCTCACAATTTGCCAATAAAAAGATAAAAAGGTTCCAGGTAAACTGGAACCTTTTTATTAAGCGAGTTCGTGAGGAAGAGTTTTCTTTCTCGGACGGTAGTAAGTACGTGGTGAATAGTCCGTGAAGTCTGAGATCTTTGCCATATAAATACAAGCATACTTCTCAATCTGTCCCGCCAGACGACTTGGCTCTACGCCCGCACGCATGGTTTCTCCCCAGTAAGGGTTGAAGAACTGAGAGTGTGAACGAATAAGTTTTCCGATCTTCTTATCGACACCTTCAATCTTTTTGAAATGGGCCTGTACTTTGGTTTTATCGGGCTTCTTGCCTTTTTCGATCTCTTTATCAAAGAGATCATCGAGCTTTTGTTCAAGCACAACTTTCTCGGCCATAAGAGTATTGATCTGTTCTGTCAGAGTTTCGCTCTTCTCAAGGGCCTCTACTTCAGAAATAAGTTCATCAATCACCAGGGCCGTGCGCCAGTTGCAGGTCTTCTTAATTTGAAGAACATCACCATAAATATGGTCACCAAGATAAAGAATCTGCTCACCAGAGAGACCGGCGTTTTTCTGAATGGTTTGCGCGTTACCACCTTGATAGATACCGTCTTCAATTTTCCCGTGATGATTTCTCATGAGACCTGTGGCCGGGTCAATTTGAAGCAGGGGCATTTTATCTGTGAAGAAACGTGGCTTACTTGCAGCTGTGACTACCAAGTTAAAAAGTTCTGACCAGTTTTTATGGTCTTTCAGATAAGGATTAATTGAGTAATCCAGAAGAAGCTTTGAGTACTCATAATCAGAGTTTGTGATGACCCAGAGTTTTTTTCCGTGGCGTTTGAAACGCTCCAGTGCTTCTACAATTCCTGGATCGTGAACGATGAACTTCTTCACGTTCTTCTTTACCTGACTCTTAAGAGAACCATCTCGGTGGGAAATATCCAGGGCCTCAATCAGATCTTGTTCAAGCGTCTTATAGTCCGGAAGATTCAGATCTGGCTGAGAATCTTTCATGTCCACCAGTTGCATGTACAGTACGCAGTAAGCGATTGAAAAAGTGGTATCTACAATGGAGTAACGATCTGTATCGTTCAGATCAATCACCAAGTTTTGATAGATTTTCTGCTGAGTTTTAAAATCCATCTCATGGAGACCGTGAAAAGCGTGTTTCACTTTACTGTAAGTACTGAGCTTTAAAATATTTCCGTGTGGCTTATCAATAACAAGGCCTCTGATGGCCAGATTGATTTTGAACTTCAGGGCACCGATGGCGTCCGGGTAGCCTTTCTCGAGAAGTTTTTTAACAATTTCTTTATAGGTCATTTCCTCAAAGGCCTCGGAATCATATCGAACTAAGGTGTAGTCCATGTCGAAGCCAATGGCCGCGATCTGTTTCATATTCAGGGTTCTATTAACGTAAATTCCCATGGTTATCCTCTTTTTTAACGATTTAAAATTGTCTCTTTTTAATGACCTGGAGTCAAACTAAAGAGTTTTTACACGCTGCGCAAGAATGTTCCAATAAGGCTTCGGAACTAGGTTATAAATCTATATCTTGATTTAGGAGCGATATGCGAAAGTCTGTTCAATTAGCGGTATTAAGTGGTGTTCTTCTTTCAGTAGGTGCCCAAGCTCGGGTGATTTATGGGGAAGATAACCGAATTGAGGTTTATCAGGCCTCTCCGCTTATGCAGCGTCTTGCTCGCTCTTCAGCTACTGCCGTTTCTGGGAATGATATTTCACGAAATAATTTTAAACCTGGCATGCTTCAATTAAAGCAAGACACCCTTCAGGACTGGCTGAGTTCTATGGACACCAGTAAGCGCACAAAGGACCTCATTTCTGAGAAAGGAAAAGAGGCCGCAAGAGGTGGACTTCGTTTTTGTAGTAGTGAGAGATTCACAAATCAGCCTAATCCAGGAATGTGTAGTGGTTTCTTAATTGCTCCTGATCTTTTAGTGACGGCCGGTCACTGTACTAATCTTGAAAATTTTTGTGAGGAGTATCGCTGGGTCTTTGATTTTAAAGTTGATCCGAAGACAAAAAAGGCCGGTGCTGAGGTCAGAGAAGAAGACGTCTACCGCTGTAAAAAAATTGTTTCGAGTGCTCTTAATATGGAACTAGGTCTTGATTACGGACTCATTCAACTCGACCGAGTTGTTAAGGATCGTGCCCCTCTCGAGATCAGAACTGATGGGCAGGTCTTGGATTTTACCAATCTCACAGTGATTGGTTCTCCATCTGGTTTACCACTAAAAATTTCTGGCGGGGCCGTTGTTCGTAAGAACACCCATCCCTTTTATTTTACCGCAAACCTAGATGCTTTCCAGGGGAACTCTGGAGGAGCGGTGTTTAATAGCAAGACCGGTGTAGTAGAAGGAATTCTGGTTCGTGGTGAAGAAGACTTTACATTTAACTACCAAAAAATGTGTCTAGAGGCGAATCGTTGTAAAGACAACGAATGTCGCGGAGAAGATGTAAGTAGACTGACTTCTATTCCTGAAATCGGAGTGATGAATCTACTTCATAAGTCTGCTGCTGAAGGAGACCTTGAAACACTTCAAAATGTTTTGAAACTTAGTATTTGGGTAGATATTTATGGCAAAGATCGTAAAAGTGCTTTGCTTCTGGCCGCTGCTAATAATCGTCATGAAGTGATGAAAGTTCTGATTGATAAAGGGGCCGATGTTAAACTTCAAGATATTTACGGAAATACAGCTCTTCATTCGCTGGCGAAAGTTCTGACGGAGCGAAATTCTGATGTTCTGCTTAATATGCTATCGAAGAAAGCTGACCTTAATATTGAAAACGGAAAAGGTGAGTCACCTTTGTTAGTGGCCGCTAAGGCCCGCAATTTAAAGGGTGTTAAAATTCTTTTGGCAGCAGGAGCGAATGCGAATTCGGTAGACGGCAATGGTGAGTCCGTGCTGTTTGAGTTCGCACGTTTAGGATTGGCGAAAGTTGTTAATGACCTCATTGAGCTTGGGGTGAATCCTGACATTAAGAATATTGATGGGCAAAGGGCCCTGGAGCTTATTAAAAAATAGCCTCCCGCAGTATTAATAATAATTTATTGCCTTTCTCCATTAATCTTGAAACGCTTAGAGGAGTTTCATAATTAAAGGAGTACTTATGAAAAAGGTAATCGCATTGGTTCTATTACTCGCTTCTGTTTCTTCTTTCGCAGCAACTGTTAAGATCACTTCTTTCAATTACGTCCGTACCAGCAATGATACATTCCACAGCCCTCTAGCTGAGCTTTGTGGTGTAGTTGAAGGGCAGACGGCAGTTCCTACTTTCGTAAGCATTAAAGTTGATCCAGGCACGAATAACGTGGCCTCATACAACACTCTTGGTGATGCCAATGGGAAGTTCTGTATGGCCGTGATCACTTACCGTGGAAGAGCGGAAGTTTCGATTACAGGTGAGACTCTGACAACTGAGGCCCTCGTTAAGTAATGACATGGCCCCTTATGGGGCCTTTTTTTGTCTAATCTTTTGACACCCCAACCATTCTTTACAGTTAGCGACCCTTGAGGCCCTTCTGAGGTTATATTTTGTTTAACCATTTAAGGAGTTCTTATGAAAATGCTCGCCGCTGTTTTTTTCCTTTTGTCTTCGATGAGTGCATTTGCGATTTCAGACCAAAAGCTGGTTGATAAGTGTTTCCCTTACGCTCAAGAAAAGATGATTGAACATGCTAAAAAACTTAACTGCAGTATTGGGGAAGACCCTTTTACGATTACTGGTATTGATAACAGAACACTGAATCCCTGGAAGTATTTAAGATGGGAAATGAAAGTGGATTGCCCGGAACATCAAGATGTGAAAGAGATCACAGCAGTTACTCAGTACAGTGCTTTTGATAAGACATGTTTTTAGATAAAAAAAGGCCCGTCTAAGACGGGCCTAACTTTTGTTACTCAAGTCTTTTGCTTACGATTGAGACCTTCGCAGCTTCACCCGGATATTTCACCGTTTTCACTCTAAGAGTAAGAGTCTTTGTTGTCTGACCATCAGTACAAGAAAAGATCTCTTTATTGGTACAGATGTATCCAAGGCAGATATTCATCGTAGATTTTTTCGGAGTACAAGTAAGCTCTTCACCGCGCTCAACTCTTTCAACAGCGTCAGATACAACATCTGAAGCAAAAGAAGAAAAGCTTAAAAGCATAAGAGAAGAAATAAGTAGGGCCTTCATATATCATCCTTTGGCTAAGTGGTTTTTGGATGGGCCCTTTTACGCTTATTTCGGATTTTGTGCAATATTAAGGTAAAACTTATAGGTTCAAGCAATGATTAAAAAAGGGGCCCGAAGGCCCTATTTTCATTCTTATTTTACGATTAACTTGTAATTGGCAGAGGCACAATGAAGAGTGAATTTTTCAGCAATACAGTTCATTTTAAGGTTCGATACTTTGCGGCCCATGTTGTTGCCGTCAACTTCAATGACTTGAACATGGCCGTCTAGTCCAACTGTCATCATTTTAATGTCGATGAACTTAGATGGTGAAGTCCAACGAGTCGACTTGACCGTTTTAAGAGTGAGTACGTTTCTTTCCTGACCGATGACTGAAAGTTCAGTTGTTGAAAGGATTTTCTCGACCACAACATTGTCGCGGATTTCTGCACCAGTAGTTTCTACGAAAACAGCTTGTTTGTTCTCATAATTTGGAACGTCACAGATTTTCGCCATCTCTCTTACCATTGGGGCACGAGCATCGTTGTCTGTAGCTAGAAGCTCGTCAATTTCGGCCGGAGTAAGTGAGTAGTAGATGTCGCTGTTATAAGCTTGAAGAGAGTCAGCGATGCATTGGTAGTTATGATTTGGAGTGTGGGCAAAAGCTGAACTTGTAAGAATCATTAGGGTGATTGAAAGAATCATTTTCATAGAGAGTCCTCTCGTGTTGGGTTGATGGGCCGGAAGTTATCAGAAGAGAGAGGGGAGATTAAGTTAAGTGTATGTCAGGAAATGAAGGATATTTAATCTTTACGGTAGTCCCATGTCCCAATAGCATTTTAAGGGGCTCGAACAGGATAGGTAGGAAATGAGTACTGATAATTCGTGGCAAAAGTCTATGTATGACAATTTCTTTGCGAAAGCGACCTTAGATTCCGAAGGATTGAAGGAGAAGGCCAAGCAAGAAGTGTCCTTCTTAGTTAATACCTTGGGATTATCTTCAAAAGCAAAAATTTTGGACATTCCCTGTGGGACTGGAAGGCATGCGAGAATTTTGGGCGAGAAAGGGCATGAAGTTATTGGCCTAGATATCAGTCAAAGCTGCATTGATATTGCAAAATCCGCCTCACCTGTTACGGGACTCACTTACAAGCTAGGAAATATGAATGACCTTTCAGAATACAGAGGTCAGTTTGATTGTGTTCTTAATCTCTTTTCAAGCTTCGGTTACTTTTCTACCGATGAAGAAAATGAGCATGTTCTAGGGGAAATGATTCGTGCATTAAGGCCAGGTGGCAAGCTGGTGATTAACGTGATTAACCGCGAATGGTTGCTCTCTATTTATAAACCTGCATTATGGTTTAAATCAGGATCAGTTATAACAGTATCGGCCGGCAATTATGATCCTAAAACTCATTTCAATGAATCCTATATGACGTTAAAAGATGAAAGCACTGGAGAAACCACACTTAGCTATCATCGAATGAGACTCTATTCACCGTCGGAAATGATCGAACTGATGAAGAGGCATGGTCTAAAAGATGTTAAGGCCTATGGCAGTTTCAATGGGGAAGAGTTGGACGAATTAAAGTCGACTCATCCATTTTATATAGGGACGAAGTACTGAACTAAAGTGCTCCAAAACCTTTAGTAGCAGTGTAGATATGACGATACGTGATCTGGACTACTAAAGGAGTCACGCATGAAAAGCTTACTATTAGCTCTTTTCGCTATCATTGTGTCGGCATGTTCTCACCAGGGGAGTCATCGCCAACCTTCCTCAGTTAAAGAATTTAAGGTCATTTTAAGTCTTAAAAAAATGTCTGATCACGATGTTGTATCTAGGATTGATATCTTGGCCACCAATACAAATCCAAATTCGTCCTCAATTGATGATGAATTTAGAATTGAAATTGATGGTCAGCCGGTGGATGTGCCTGAACGGGTCTATAATCAGCTAAGTTATTCGCGCAGGGCCTACAGTTATGATTACCAATCTGGAGGAATTGAGAAAAAGAAACCAGAATTCATGTGCAGAATGGGTGGGCCAGCTGAAGGATATATTCTTGAAGCTAGATATCTCACCGAACAAGGAGATTCTATGAGGCCTGTTTATAGCGAAGGGGAGTGCCATTTTTCTGAAATTTATTTCCCAAAAAATCCAGATTCAAAGATCGCTGCGATTAAGGCCTTGGCCGTTCTACAAACAATTAAAAACATGCAGCCAGCGAGATAATGAATTGATGTGAGAATTAAAAGGCCACCTCTCGGTGGCTTTTTTATACAACTGTTGTTTGCTTAGAATCCATCCATACTTTGATGGATGATTTTCCTACAAGATAAGTGATTCCTAGGCCTACGATCACATCTGGCCAAATGGTATTAGTCAAATACACGAGAAAACTCGCAACGATTACTGAGGTGTTAGTAATGATATCATTACGCGAACAAAGCCATACTGATGAGAAATTAATGTCGTCGTTCTTGTGCTTAGAAAGAAGCCATAAGCAAACGAGATTTGCGATGAGGGCCAATGAACTCATGACTCCCATGACTTCATAGGTAGGTGTCTTCTGAGTGATTAAGGTCGTAATAGCTCGGCCTAGTACAAAGAGGGCCGTGATCATCATAACAGAGGATTTGAATTGAGAGGCCTTCACTTTTGCAGATAAAGACTTTCCGATCACGTAGATGCTAATTCCATAAGTGAGAGCATCGCCCAGCATGTCCAGGGAATCGCCTGTTAGGGACACAGATTTGGCGATCATGCCGGAAATAAACTCTGCTACGAAAAAGACCGCATTAATGATAAGAACGATCCAAAGGACTTTGGCCTGTTTCTTTGCCAGGGTATCCAGTTTCTTATTTTCACAACCACAACATTCTTTTGCCATATTTCTGATATTACTTGAGTTTAGTTACCCTAGGTACCTAAAAATTCAGCAGATTTCCCCTAAAAACCTCTTGCCCAGGTCCAAAGTTTTTAATAAATTATTACCACCTAAGTATCCAATTTTGGGGGTATAGCTCAGCTGGGAGAGCGCTTGCATGGCATGCAAGAGGTCAGCAGTTCGATCCTGCTTATCTCCACCAAAAGTCAAGCTGGTCGAACACGTGACTGGCATATTAAAGAGGGGGCCGGTTAATACCAGCTCCCTTTTTATTTTAGAACGTCCCAATCCATATTGAATTTCAAGTCTTTCAGGGAAAATCTCAATCCTCTCAACTAAGCTCTCACAATTTTTAGTTTCTTGGCCGAGGTTAGACCACTGCCTCTAAGATTTCGTAACACATCCAATAATTTCTCATAGCTGATGGAGTCAGTTGGAATTTCTTTTTCAGAGTCCTCGTCTTTGAGTTTCATCTTCTCTAAAACTTCTCTGTCTGCGGACCTCCTTAAGAATAACCGCAAAATTGCGGACCAAATTTCTTTAGACCACATATAAGTAACGAGAGTCATTTCGCTCCGGTTCTACTCAAAGCAACACATAGCCTAACTCATTGAATAATGAAGGTACTGTCAAATCCATTTACACGGATGAAATGTTTATCAAGTGGTCTGGGAATTAATCCTCAGTATGAGAACATAGGCGAAATATTTATTAACAACGAATGGGTTAAAACCATTAAATAAGGAAAGCAGTTTGAAACTATTATTGTTAACGGTACTAGGTCTGATGTCATTTTCATCTTTTTCAGCTGAAACCTATGTTGGGATTGATGAGACAGGAAAAACTTGTGAATTATTGATTGAACAAACGGAAGAAGGTAAAAATAAAATAACGATTTTGAACTACAATGAAAGTATAGATGCCTATAACGATGGTTTTAAATTTTGGAAAAAAAGAGACCTATCACTTACTACTCATAAGGATAGTGGATTAATAGAAGGTAAGAGCAAGAGTGTTCAGCGTTATGATTTTGATTGGGATGATAGAAAAAGAACTAATAGGGACAAAGTAGCCGTTACTCTGGATAACGGTAAGCCTATATCTTATAGCATAAACTCAGACATTAAAATTGTTACATATCCCATGCAACATAATGGCGAGCTCTTACAAGCAATCTCGGTAAATATGAAACGCATTTTTCATATCCCGATAAATGATTATTATAAGCGATCATCGACATGTAAATTTTAGAGACTACTCACTAGTGATCGACTCAAGTCACGCTCATCAAAACAAAGAATTTAAGAAAAAGCCCGGGACTACAATCTCGGGCTATTTTTATTTACTCGGTAAAGTCATAGTTTTCGGCCACTTACTTGCCTGCTTTTTTATTTTATAGAATGTTGATCATAGCAGTTAGTACGCATTGGATTTTTTTACACGATTTTTTTTTGTAAGATAAATCAGTGTCGTTATTCCTGTGGCCATTGAGACCAAAGATGCCGTCATGATTCCCATCTTAACAGGGGCCAATAAAGAAGCTGGAAAGGCCAACTCTGCAATGAAAAGCGACATCGTGAATCCGATTCCTGTGAGCAATGATCCTGCTGCCAGCAATGGCCAACTTAAAGACGGAAATGAGCAAGCGATACCAGAGCGGACACTAAGCCAACTCATGGAAAAAACCCCAAGTGGTTTTCCAATAGTCAGTCCTATGGCGACGGCGATGGTAGCCGGATCCTTCAGGGCATCCGGGGCAATGACGATGCCGGCGTTGGCGAAGGCAAAGAGTGGCATGATCAAGAATCCTACCCAGGGATGAAGTCTTAATTCGATTCGTTCTACCGGAGAGAGAGTTTCCTTTGCGGCAGTGGCGGCCTCGTAAAGTTCTTTGCGGTCTTGAGTGTCGCCACTCCAGTGATCTCCCTCAGGGTAGGAAAGTATCCGGGCAAAAGTTGCGCGGAGTCTTTCGTCGCTGACCCAACCTCGTACGGGTGTCATTAAACCGAGAATGACTCCTGCAACGGTCGTATGAATGCCTGAGGCGTCGAAGCACAACCAAATGATCACTCCAATCAGTGAATAAACAGGAACGCTTCTTACTCCGATCCGGGCCGCACCTCCTACAGCAGCAAGGCCCAAAACACCAAGTCCGAGGGCCATCCAATTCAATCCACTTCCATATCCGAAGGCCACGATAAGAATGGCCCCCACATCATCAAAGATTGCCAGAGACAGTAAAAACAACCTTAAACTAGTGGGAACCCTAGATCCAAGAAGAGCAAGACAACCAATGACAAATGCAGTGTCTGTGGCCATCACAACACCCCATCCCTGGGCCTCGGGCCGCCCATGTGAAATTGCTAAATAAAGCAAAGCAGGCACGAGCATTCCCCCAATCGCACCGGCGAGTGGGAGCGCGGCCACTCGAAAGTTCCGTAGTTCTCCAAGAACGAGTTCGCGCTTGAGCTCCAAAGCAACTAGAAAAAAGAAGAGGGTCATAAGACCATCACGGATCCAATGATGTAAGGATCGACTAAAATCTAAATTGCCAAGAGTTAATCCGATCGGCATTTCCCAAAATGACTGAAAGACACCTGACCACGGGGAATTCATCAAAATGAGAGCAGCAACAGTTCCAATGAGGAGCATGGCCCCTGTCAGGGCCTCGATCTTTAAGAAACGTGATAGTGGTCCAGTAATATGATGAATAATCTCGTGAGGAAGTCCCTGGTGGTTTGATTCTATGTTCCCCCCCTTAAGATATTAATGGAGCTGATTTTTTTTGAGGTCCCGGGCGTCTAATGGAAGTTCAACTGTGAATGTGGTTCCTGAACTTCGATCGCTTTCAACTGTCGCTGTCCCTCCTAAAGATTCAGAGATCGCTCTAACCATAGAGAGGCCGATACCCCAGCCTGCACGATCACTTCTTGCTGCAGATTGGGATCTACTAAATGCATTGAAGATGAGATCCTTTTCATGAGCATCTATCGGATTCCCATAGTTATGGACTGACAAGCTTACGTGGCCAGATTGCTCGGACAGATTGATCGTGATCGGTTCATTTTTAGCTCCATACTTAATAGCGTTCATAATGAGATTTTCCAATGCACGTCTGAGTCCTTCACAATCCCAATGCCCGAGGATGCGGTTCCCAGTAAGAATGATTCTAGATCTTTCTTTTTCGGCGATCTCATGGATGACTTCTTGGGCAATGGAAAACAGGTCGCACTCAGTGATTTTGAGCGGTAATTTTTCTCCTAGTTGAAGAGCGCTTGCATCTAGGAAGTCTTGGATCATACGATCGACCCGTTTCAAGTCTTTCACAATCTTGGCAGTCAGATATCCAAATTTTTCACGTGTTTTCCCATTTGGAATCTCTTCGAGATGCTTCTGGATAATTTGCGCACTCATGATGGACGAACTAAGGGGAGTTCTGAGATCATGACCTAATGTAGCTGTAAATTGTTCTTTGAGTTCGGCGTGAACCAGGAAAAACTCCATTAGTCCCTCTTGAATTGCCTGATCAAATGTTTTTTGAATAGTTTCGTAGTCCTTATCAGTGAGGTCTAGTTCCTTCTCTAGGTGGTGAGTGACTGTCTCCCTTAGCATCTGCAACTCTTGAACGATATCTGACGGGCCATAACCTGAATCGCGGGCCCTCTCTTCAGCATGTTCACGCACAAGTTTGGAACCTTCCTTAAGAAGTCCACGAGGTTTTTTTTCTGATAATGCTTGGCCCAGAAAATGAAGGAATTTCGGTAAAGCGTCCATGAGTGCTGGATGAAGAATTCCTGCCGACGACTTCAGTTCCTTCCGAACACGCAACTCCCATATTGACAGGATTTCTTCTGCCAACCTGCTAAGACTTGATTGTGCAGAGATAGGTTTAGATACGTCTCTGCTTAGATGAGGACCATCCTGCATTGAACTACCTTTGATTCTTTGCGACCTTTGAGGTCCTGACTTAACACGACCTCCAGTATTTCAAAATTCTATTCTAGAGCGACTTTATTTGCATACCTCGATGAATTAGGGATGGTCTGTCATCAAGAGCAAGGCATTAGATTAAGGTATTGCTTCACAAGGCCACGAAAAAAGGCCACCTTCGGTGGCCTTATTAGCAATAGAGAACTCGCACAAATCTTGAAGATAGGCGGCTGGGTCGATTTCAAAACCTTCCAAATTTATGTCCGGTCTGGATGTGAAGGGTGTCACCGATAACTTCAAGGTGATGCCGAAGGTTTTTGATGAAGAGAATGTTGTAAGCCTAAAAAAGGCTAAGTTTTGGGGAGGCCAAGGCCTCCTCATTTTTATTATGATGGAAGTCTATGACTGAATCAGAGTATGAGGCACTTAAAAGGAAGGCCCGTGAGTATAAGCAGATGGCAGAGCTTGCTATTGAGAATGACCTAGATGAGCAGGCCGTTCAGAATTATAACTTTGCCCTAGAAATGCTCATGAAGGCATGATTTGCTGGCAATTTCTAATACAACGAACACTGGTAATGTGAAATTTTGCGCAGAGCAGTTAATTCCGGGAAGACGATTAAGCCCATGTGGGATAGAATCCACAGTGTCTGGAACCCTGATAAAAGATATGAGATAGGCCCTGAGGGAACCGACTATTCAGATATTTTAACAGCATATGAAAGAGTGTACGGATGGATAAACAGCAAATTCTTCTAAAGCTTAAAGAACTCCTTTCTAATGCAATTCTTGGTTTGTCGACAAACGAATTAGTCGATCATGACATCATCATTAATCCACTTACTTTTAATGAAGTTAAGTTAGGAATCAGAGAAACAGAATCTCTTGGCCATTCAAGTAATGGTGATAGGGGTCTAGTCGCTCATCCTTAATGTTTTAGTTCTAAATTCACGACCCTTTTAATACCATAAGAAGATGAGATTATTTTTTATTCTGATCTTCCTGTTCCTTTCAGAAGCTCATGCAATTCAGTGTGAATGGTGGCAAACGAAAGTAAGTGCTCATCGGGTAGGTCAGCATGAAAGACAAGGTCATCAGGTTTCAGCACATGGCCGGAAGGAACATTGCAGGGAGAAATGGGTTAAGGCCGATTTCTTCATCAAGACTTTTAAAGACAGGCCTGAGACAGGTGTAGAGTTCACCGAATCAATCAAGGCATGGAAGAAGCAAGAGTCTGAAGATGTTTTGAAGACTTTAGCAGCAATTCCTGAAGTCTACGAGATGGAAAACTACCACTACTATCGCTCAGAGAAATCTGAACCTCGTGGTAATCCTGCTACGATTTATACTCTGACTAGATCGATGATTTTATTTGATACTTTCTTTAATGCTTCCAATAAAGACCAGATATTGGTCCATGAGTCCGGTCATTATCTTTACGAAAAACTTTCTATACAAGATAAACTTGAATTTATGACGGCTTCTGGTTGGACTAAGTCCATTGTCAATAGGTCTGAAAAATATCTCCCTCCGAAGAATTTGATCAAGGAGGATTCATCTGTTTCTCAAGATGAGGATTATGCCAATCATCTTGAGTTATATTTGAATGACAAAGCAACTTTGCGAACAAAAAACCTTAAAGTTTATGAACTGTTTGAGAAAAGGTTTAAAAAATGAAATTCATATCAGTGATTATGTTGTTAATCTTAGTCTCCTGCACTTCTGGAAATCCGCCAAGTAAAAAGGCAATCAATGAATTCGTTCGAATGAATGAAATCTGGCAGAAAAGGCCATCCAAGGAAAAGGTGGTAAAATATTTTGGCCTCCATTTTAAAGAAATCGAGGAAGGCATCTCTTATAATTATGACAATACCGGTTTTACCAAAATGGCCTTCTTTTTTAACAAGAATGAAAAGCTCACCGATCAGTTTGCCATCGTCGGACAGAAAGAGCTGAGTGATTTTAAAGATGGAGTACATTGTAACTGGATTGAAAAGAAAACCCAGATCAGAGAGGCCCATGCAGTGAAGACTGTTGAATCCGGAGAATGTCCTGAGCAGCACGTAAATTATTTTTTCAGACAGGACCTGGGACTTTATGAGCTTAGATGGTACTAGATTTATTTCCTGAAATGACTGGACCCTCGTTTTTAGTCCCCTTGATACTTCTTATCTAGCTGAAAAATTTTGTATTTCGGTGATCTCAGCTAAATTATAAAGAGAGTGCGAATAGGTGAACAAAATAATTTTAAATCTGTTTCTCTTACTTTTGTGTTCTTGTGCAACTCTATACTCAGGACAAGATCTTAAGAGCATTGAAAGAAAAGAACTTTCTACTTCCTTGCACTCTATCTCCTTTAGATTCTTTGGCCTTACTCATAATAGTTATGGCGGTAACTATGGTTACTATATACGCCGTTCTGAGCACATGTCTGACGCTTATGTTGGATATATTGATTCATTGAAAGTTTTTTCTAAAGTTGAGGCCGTTCGGTTTCCTTATGAATCAGTAGATGTCAAAAACAGTGATGACTTCGATAAACTTCTAAAAGATACAATGCCTGAAATTCAAACGGACTATTTTGTAGACGTAAAAGTGGTAATGCCCTTCAACCCGCATGGTGGTGGTTTAGGAATGTGGGGTGGATTGATTAGTGCTGCGACCTTGGGGATAATCCCGTCTTGGTGGCAGAATGAATATAAGTATGAGGTCTCAATTTACAAGAAGGGTATTAAAATAGGAGAAGAGAGTTTGAAGGAAAGTTACAATACTTTCCATTCAACATTGTTCCATTTAGTTCCTTCAAGTGAATATACATTCAGAAAGGACTTGAATAAAATCGACAAAAATTCCATCAGAACCATTATTCAGCATGTGGTTCAACAAATTGAACATTCAAAATAAAAAAGGCCACCCTTCGGTGGCCTAAGCGATTCATTACTGTTTGGTTCTAATGTCATCACACTTCAAAACTTTAAACTCCGATAGTGGAATCTTAGTCAAATCTCCCAACTGCGTTTGCTCCCACAGATAAGAATTTGTTCCTAGGTTCTGGAAGTAAAGCGAGAGTGTCGGACTGTTGTCGGCCATGAAGGCGCCATACTTCTGTAATGCTCTGGCCACAACTTTGGCGTCGGCACTTAGATTCAACGAATCTAAATCCAGATTTGGGTTCAATTGAATACGAGCTCCTTCCAGGATTGTGTTATCACCAATCTCCCAGCCATCAGTTCTTGCGGCCATAGGAGCACAAAGCTCTTTACTCCAGGTATTCGAAGCAAGTTTCTTTAAACGGTTAGTCGGTCCGGCCATGGAAAGGGCGTGTTTAATTTCACCTGATTGAAATTCTGTATAGCGAATCAGACCTCCGATAAATGGCATACCGGAACCGCGAACGTTTTTCATCCACCAACGAGATCCATCAAAAGGAACTTGAGTTCCTTCACTTGTGCTTTCGAAAATTGCCACTCTCGTGGCGAGTGCTTTACCAGTACTGTCCCATCGAAAACGGCTGAATTCGTAGATAGTACCAGTGGCCGTGTCATACATGATCATGTGACCGTCAGCTTTTGGATCGGGCCATACCGATGTTGGCATCGGGATGTTTGGAACTTCACCAATACCTAGAGGATCGACTGAATTATGAAACCCTTCGTGATATCCTACTTTGGCCGTATCAAAATACACCGTTCTTTTTGGAGCGGTTGTTGAATCAATAAAATGAAGGGGAGCTGTCCACTGCTTGTAGTTTAGGCCAAGGACAGGAGCGTATCCCCCTTGCTGGACGTACATCTTTACAAGCTCCATCATCGCCGCCGAATTGGGTTCATACACTGGATTCTCTCCAATTGGAGTGTTCCAAGGAGACGTTGCTGAGAAGACTCTTGTTAATAATGGATCGGGAGTCGTTGTTGTCTGTGTAGTGGTGGTTTGAGTCGTTGGAAGAGGTGCAGTTGCCACCGGCTTCTTAGGCGCAGATTTCTTTTGTACGCGCGAGAAATAGGTCTTTTTAAGAGAGATTGCTTCTGCAGACAAGGAGAAGCAAGAAAGGGTTAATAAAAGGGTAATAGGTGTTAGTGTGTTTTTTTTCATGACAAGTCTGATCGGGATGATCATTAGGAAGATTCACTGGTGATTAAGAAAGCTTAAAAGATAGTGCTCCAGTGACTCAATAGAACCTCAAGAAATAAAAAGGGACCCTTTCGGGTCCCCTCACTAACTAATTTCCACTTAGGCTCATGAGATAAAAGGCCTCGGCCGTCGCAAACTGATAGTTCTTTTTTACTTCCGCAAAATTCTCACGGGCCTCGATCCAACGTTGATTGGCCTGGAGAACGTCCGGAGAGTTTTTTACACCTCTCGAGTACTCGCTCAGAATACTTTTTTTGTAATCATCCATGAGTTTAACGTTGTCCTCAGCTCCATGAATAAGCGTGTGCGCAAGCTCCAATTTCTTCATCGCATTTTGTGTATCACGTTCTAACTCAAGTTGCTGCGAGCGAACTTGGGCCGCTTGTGCTTTCACGAGTGATGATTTTGCTTGGGCCTGTCTGATTCCCTCACCACCATCGAATAAAGGTAGTGTGAATCTAAAGCCGAAGGTCACATCATTGCGCTGACCGACTTCAGGATACTCCCGCTCTTTTTGGGTAAATCTTAGAGCGTAGGTATAAAGCTCAAGATCAGGTGTCCACCATTTAGCGGCCTGCTTTTGCTCGAGATTCGCAACTTCGCTTAAAAGATTTGCTTTCTTTAAGAGCATTGAATTCCCGACAGTTGGAGAGAGGGTCTCTTCTTTTTCGTGATCAGGATGAGAGTTCACAAAACTAACATCGAGGGTGTTATCAGGATTTTGCCCTAAAAGAGTAGCAATCATCCTCTTGGCCACACCTTCTTCGTATTTAAGACTCTCTAGCTCCTGCTGCAATTGAATTTTTTGTTGCTGGAAATCCAGCAGATCTGTTCGTGTCGCAAGACCGGCATCAATTCTTTTCCGAGCACCTCTTAAATTCACTTCATTGGAATCAATTGCCGAAATCAGAATATTTTCCAGCTCCATAATGTAAGCATAATGGGCCATGGCCTTGCGAACTTCGGAGATAATGAGAGAACGAGAGATTTTGGTCTCAATACCAGCGATCTCAGCTTCCTTGTTTCGCTTTTCATTTTCAACCAAGTCGCGGCCAGAGTTAAAGACATTCACTTTCGCTTCGATACCACCATAGGGCTGATTGACCCAGTAGTAAGGGCCAGTGGTGTATTTTTCCCGGCCATAGAGAGCAGTGACCTTTGGCAGGAACGATCTTGTAAGTGATCCTTTAAGTGTCTCTGAAGCTTTAAGCCTTTCCTTCAGTGTGCTGAGATTGGGGTTTTGTTCCACCAATTCATGAATAGAGGTCTCATTCACGGTCATCGCCCATGAAGGAAAGCTCAATAATAGAACGAATAACCATTTCATAAATACCTTCTCTTAATCGAGATTTGAAAATCCTACGAATAACTTTTGAGTTCCCTTTGTTAGGAACAAATCAATGTTAAACGGCTTGTATTCAACTTGCGGAAGTTGGGCCTCAAAGTGATTTCCTGCTTTCTTAAATTTAAAGTCACCGAAGTAAGTAAATTTGCCTTTCTTTTTGGCCTCGAGTTTTGCTTCAACTTCGGCACCAAAAGTGCTTAGGTCCATGAGGTTCATTTTATTGTCGAAGATATAAAGGCTCAGTTTCCCCGAAGCAGCACGGACCAGTTCTGCCTTGTAAAGAGTCTTGGCATGATCTCCCTTGCCGGCCTCAGTTTTGTCGACAATAGGAGCTGTAATACCACCAAATTTTCCGCCTTCAGACAGAGAGCCGTGGCCACCTTCATGAGCGAAAAGAGAAAAGTTTAGAGTCATAAGAAGTGCAATTAGTAGTTTCATTTAGAGTTCCTCATTTTTTAAACGTTGATATTTGTCGATATATTTTTGCGAAGCTTTTTCACCAAAAAGATAGAAAACCGCTGGAGTCACAAAGAGATCCAGTAGAGTAGAGGTTAGAAGTCCTCCCACGATAACCACTGCTACCGGGTGAAGAATTTCTTTCCCGGCCTCACCTTTTGCAAACAAAAGTGGCGTTAGGGCAAGAATCGCCGTCAGTGCCGTCATAAGAACGGGTACAAGTCTCTCAAGAGTCCCGCGAATGATCATCTCTCTCCCGAATTTTTCACCTTCTTCCATCATGAGATGAAGATAATGTGAAATCATCATGATCCCGTTTCTTGAGGCGATCCCACAAAGGGTCACAAAAGCAATCAGAGAAGCAATTGAGAATGATCTTTCCGTCAGATAGATGGCCCCTACACTACCAATGAGCGCCAATGGAATATTGAGCATAATCTGAAACGATAGGACTGAAGAGTTGAAGTGAAAATAGAGAATCAGAAAAATTAAAAGGAGAGAGATGAGTCCTAACCAGATCATCTGTTGAGATGACTTCATCTGACTCTCAAACTGGCCCCCTACTTCCATGTGATAACCTTCCGGCCACTCAATTTCTTTTGAGGCCTTCTCTATTTTTGTGACGAGTTCACCCAGATCTACACCGTGTGAATTGGCCGAGACCACGAGCCTTCTTCGAAGCCCTTCACGATTAATCATATTCGGGCCACTGCCTTTATAGACATTGGCCACGTCTTTGACCTGAATGTGGTCACCGGTAGGAAGAAGTCTCAGGCGAATGTTCTCAATGGTCTCAGGATTAGATCTTGATGGTTCATCCAGTCTCAGCATGATTCCGTGAATCTGCTGGCCCTCGATAACGTTACCTACACTATAACCATTCAGCATGGCCTCCATGTCCTGGGCCATAGAACCGGCACTCATGCGGGCGCGTTTTACTTCTTCTTTATCAATAAAGACCTTAAGCTGAGGAATCTGAACCAGCGGTTCTACCTGAAGATCTTCAATTCCTTTGATGTCCTTGATCTTTTCAAAGATCTCACCACCTAAGCGACGAAGTTCCACAATATCAGGACCGAAGATTTTAAGAGCAATCTGTGAGCGAACACCTGAAAGCATGTGATCCAGACGGTGAGAAATGGGCTGTCCCACGTTCACAAAGACATCCGGCCATACCGATTTTACTTTTTCTCGAATCTCGTTAAAGATTTCTTCTCTTGGTTTATTATTTGGCTTGAAATCAATGTCGATTTCATTCCAGTTTACCCCTTCAGCATGTTCATCCATTTCGGCACGACCAACTCGACGAGTCGTCGACTTTACCTCAGGAATGGTAAGAAGGGCCTTCTCTACTTCAAGACCTTTGCGGTTAGATTCAGCAAGAGAAATCCCAGGTGTGGCCTGAAGGCCAAGTGTGGCGGAACCTTCGTTAAAAGCGGGAAGAAAATCTCGTCCCATAAATGGAACAGCAGCGACCGCGATCAAGAACGCGAGAGTTGCCCCGCCCATGATCAGATAGGGCCTATTCAGAGTGTGCACCAAGAGTTTTGAGGCCCACGCTTTTAAAGCTCTAACTGTTAGACCATCTTTTTCTTCTTTAATATTTTCTGAGTGTCTTCCCAGAAGATAGTAACAAAGAACTGGAGTCAATGTTAATGAGACAAAGAGTGAGGCCAGAATTGAAATAATATAGGCATGTCCCATCGGTGCAAAAAGTTTTCCTTCGAGTCCACCGAGAGCGAACAACGGAATAAAAACCAACACCACAATGATGGTTGAGAACACAATAGAATTTCTAATTTCGGCGGAGGCGTCGTAGATGACTTTAAGAACAGGTCTTGGATTTGAAAGAAGTTTGTTTTCATTTAAACGACGGTGAACGTTTTCCACGTCTACAATGGCATCATCCACCAGCTCACCAATGGCGACCGCTAGACCCCCCAGGGTCATGGTATTAACACTGATTCCAAAAAGCTTAAAGACCAGAGCAGTTAAAACAAAAGAAAGTGGAATGGCCGTGAGAGTGATGAAAGTTGTTCTCCAATTAAGTAGGAACAACATGAGAATAATCACCACCATGATGGTTCCATCTCTAAGGGCCTCGGTCACGTTTCCTACCGCATTTTCGATGAAGTGGGACTGTTTAAAGAGATCAGATTTAATCTCAACTCCCTTAGGTAAGGATTTTTTGAGAGCTTCTAACTCTTTTTCAATCTGGACTGTGAGCTTGGTCGTTTCAGCAGTTGGTTGTTTTTGGATGGTCATGACCACTGAAGGAACACCGTTAACTGAACCATTTCCTCGTTTAAAATAGGCCCCTACTTTCACCTCGGCGATGTCCTTAACGGTAACAGGATTTCCCAGGTGAAGTCCTACGAAGGCCTCTTCAATGTGCTTGATCGTTTCGGCCCGTCCGATGGTGCGAATAAGATATTCTTTTTCACCGATATCAATAAACCCACCGGAAGTGTTGTGGCCAATTTCGGCCAAAGAGTGTTTTAGATCTTCGATCGTAAGACCCTTGGCCTGGATTTTTTCGGCCGAAACTAGAATCTGATACTGCTTTAAATCTCCACCAATCGTGATGATCTGACTCACTCCAGGAATGGCCAAAAGCCTTGGTCTAATCGTCCATTCGGCCAAAGTTCTTAGATCCATGGGGCTAACTTCTTCAGTGGGAGAAGTGAGTCCTACGAACATAATTTCACCCATGATGGATGAACTTGGAGTCATGACCGGTACAATATCTTCAGGCAGTTTTTCTCGGGCCAATTGCAGTCTCTCTGCAACAATCTGACGATTCTTATAAACGTCTGTGCCCCAGTCAAATTCAGCATACACAATTGAAATCCCAGCACCACTACTAGAACGAATCCGCACCAGTCCAGGAAGACCATTAAGAACGTTTTCAATGGGCATCGTGACCTGAACTTCGGTCTCTTCAGGTGCAAGGCCTTTAACTTCAGTCATGACCGTCACCACCGGACGGTTAAGGTCTGGAAATACATCCACCGGAAGATTTAAGGCCTCCCAGGTTCCAATAATTAACAGAATGGTACTTATTGCTATAACAGCAAGTCGTTGGCGCAGGGCCAATTTAATAATTGAATTAAGCACAACATGTCCTTACTAAATTTTAAACGAAACAGAGATGAGAAGGACCTAGGCTATAGGAGGATGAAAGATCGAGGATTCAAATTTAGAGATTTTGAGTTGATCGAATGCAAAGAACTCCGTGCTTGGAATGGATGTCGGTTCATTTAAAGCAATAGAGTCTTGAGGGAGAATTTTTAAATGATTAATAGGGGAACAATGGCAGTGTTCTTGCGTTGAATGAGACTTCTCTTCATGCTCATCGTGATGTTCCATTTCAATGGAATGAGAAGTTTGAACTTCAAAATTACAGCAATCAGCGAAGACGCTGGCCGAAAAAAGAATGGTGAAGATTAAAAATAAGACCTTCATTTGTGCTAGAATTTTAGCCTAGATTAATCTCACAAAGCAAATCTAAATTTAAAAAGTCAGGAAAACATAATGTTACGAAAGAAGAAATTTGAAGATGAGTTGCAGTTTTATCAAAATTCAAAAGATGACGACAAAATTCGCCACCATTTAGGCCGGGCCCATGTCCTTTCGCAGAATTCTGTTACAAAGCATCTCTATGTCCATTGGCTCATGTTTGCTTATGCCTTAAAGAACATGGATCTCAAAGAAACATTCGGGCAATTGTTAAGGCTTTTTGTGACGATCCCGGGGCATATGATGGGACGAGTGCCTCGGGGAAATATTGGATGGAGCACAGTGGGACTTACAGAAGTGATGCAAGTCCCAGAAGATTTAAAATCAGTTTTAACGGAGTGACTTAAGGTATTTAAAATTTTTCGGGGCCTCTGACAAGTTCATCTTCGCCGTTCTAATGAGATTAACGAGCTCAGCTTGCTTGATCAGGCCCAGGCTTAACTTTTCACACCCCATCGACTCAATTGGATCGGTAATTTTATAAACTGATACGTGTTGAGGCCAAAGGTTATTTTCTAGATTACTTCCACCAGCACAAAGTGGAATGAAGTGATCAATTTTGAAAGTCGCGCGATCACCACTTAAACGATATCCGAGATTATTTCTATATGAAATGAAGATCGCTTCTTTGGTGAATGAATTCACCGCGCGTTCGCAGTAAGCAATTTGCTCAGGGTAGCGGTATGAATCAGCATGATCACAAAGTGAACCTGGAGTAAGACGAGGATCTGGATTTTTCGGGTAGGCCATGGGAACTGCAGCGCTCGCGCTTAAAGTGAACATAGTAAGAGCTAAGACAGCAATTCTTTTCATTCAGGGCCTCGATGTTATTTTTCGAGGTTTATAGGGCAGGGAGAGTCCTCAGTCAATAAGACTTAAGACATTTTCTGGAGGACGCCCAATAACGCCTTTATTTCCTTTTAAAACGATTGGTCGTTCAAGAAGCTTAGGATGCTCTAAAAGAGCGTTAATGACTTCCTGGGCGTTATTAAGATCAATTTTGAGGGCCTGGAACTCTTCTTCTTTGGTTCGAACCAGTTCCTTTGGATGCACTTTTAGGGTCTCAATAATCTTTGTGAGGAAATCGCGAGTTAGACCACTGTTGAGGTAGTCAACGATTTCTGGCTCGATCCCATGTTCTTCAAGAATGGCCAGGGCATCTCGACTTTTTGAGCAACGGGGATTGTGAGTGATAATGAATTTGTTCATATTATGGTTGGTATCCAAGATCGGTAATGATCCAGTTGAATGTTCCTTCAAGATTTGTCTTTGGAGTGACAGCAGTACTGTCATGATAAACGCTGGTATCAATTTCTGCATTTGCAGAAGTGGCCGTGGCGGTGGCCTCTGCCATGACCAGGAATTTACTCCAATTAGTTTTTGTAATCCCACTGCCCGTAAACATGTAGTTTAAGTTTGTCACCACACCTAGGTCCCAATTCGTTGTATCAGGGTTCGCAAGTGTTGCTCCTTCAAACATACTGGTCATCGTTTGTACTTTGATTGTGTTCCAGTTCGTTGTATCAGGCATCGCTGCAGTGGCATTATTGAACATGCGATCCATTTGTTCAACATTTGAAGTGTTCCAACCACTCACATCTGGATTGGCCATAGGAGCGTCTTTAAACATATTGTACATATAGACCACATTGTGTGTCTGCCAAGTTGAAGTATTAGGATTGGCTGCCGAGGCCCCTTCAAACATACTACCCATATTGGTAACATTGCTCACGTTCCAATTGCTTGTATCAGGAGTCACGAGAGGGGCCTGACTGAACATGTAGCTCATGTTAGTCACCAGAGATACATCACCACCATTAAAGATTGTCAGGTTTGAACAGCCTTTAAATCCGTATTGAAAATCCTTCCAACCCATTTCACCCAGATTCAAAACTTTTTTAATCTTTGGAGCATTTGGAGAGTTGTTAAATGACCAGGCTTCCATTGTTCCTGTGATCGTAATGGTATAGGTGCCGGCAGTTTGGTAGCTATGAGAGACCGCATAACTAGTATGTGTTGTCTTCGGTGTTCCATCTCCCCAATCGACAGTGAAGTTATAAGTAAAACCACTTGGAGGAAGAGGAAGGGCAATTGTTTCTCCATTGGCCGCAATTTGCCATTCAGATTGAAACGGATACTTAACTCGATAAGAAACAGATGCGGTTGAACAAGGGGACGCATTCCCCGCCTTGTCCCATTGGCGAACATAGAACTGATACTGCTGGCCAATAGTAAGATCAGGAGTTGAATAGGTTTGTGAAGCTGAGGCAGTAGGCATCTGAGTAAACATCGTGCTACAGCCTGGGTCTTGGTAAATTTCTGTTTTCCCATTTAGTTCAAGATTATTTAACTGAAGAGTGATGGATCGTTGATGAGAAGCATTTTCCGCAGGTGAGATTAAAGACAACGACGGATAAACCGGTGCCGTATTATCCACAACGACTGGTGATCCCGAGGTCACATTACTATAGACCCCACCCGTAGAATTGATCTGGAAATTGATCGCGCCATCCGCGTCGCCCGGTTGGACAACATAGCTGATTGTATAATTCAATCCTGTTGGTGGGTTTACTGGAACAGAATTCCCATTAACAGTCGCTGTGAATGTTGAGTTTGCACTAGAGGTGAAACTTATTGTGACCGTATCACCCGCTTTGGCCACATCAGTATTCGGATTTGACGAACTCATAGAAATCGAACTTAAAGCAAGATTTTGGTATTCGTAATTCACAGATGATGAACATGAAGAGGTGTTACCCGCTGGATCCTTCTGTCTTGAATAGAAGATATAAAGACCTGGAGAAAGGGCCGGCGGAGAAATTTGCGTTGATGGTGCCGTTCCTGGTGCCTGTGCCATAGGAGCACTTGAACATGCAGAATCGCTGTGAAGGTAGACAGTGTTCCCACTGATAACATTGTTCACTTGGAAAACAGGATTTGGATTATTGGCCGGACTTGATACTGGATTCACAAGAACAATAGAAGTCGTTGGTACGGTCTTTAAAAAGATGACCTGTGAAAAATCAGTCGTACTACTAAAAGAGGTTCCTTCAGCTGAAATAAAAAAAGGAACTGGCACTCCTTCTTGTTCTGAACCATTGAAAGAGTAAGTGGCCGAGTAGTTTGTTCCTGAGGCAGTGGGAGTTACTTGAATACCATTAATAGTGACCGTGAAATTGGCAGCTTTATTAGCAGTAAAATTGAGGGTTAGGGTGTCACCAATCTTGGCATAAGCAGGATTGGGATTACTGCTCGTCATGCTAATGACTGAAAGGGTCAGGAGTTGTGAGCTTTTTTGAGCAAATAAATTGACGTAATACCCATCTGTATAGATATCGGAAACGGCCCCTGTCGCCGTATTGGCCATCCCAAAAGGGAAATAGATCATTTCCTTACCGGAAGTACAGCTACTATCTGAGAAGATATCCACTGCGGTGATAAAAGTTCCATCGACGTCACCGTAAGGAAGTTTTATTCCTGTCGAAGTTGTTCCATTTGGAAATGCTTGAGCGGCGATACATGGACTGTTTAAACTACCATTGTGATTAATAGTTGAAGCATCATAAGAGACAAGTCGAACACGATATGAGCCAATTGTCCCTCTTTGTGAGTCCTCACAGGTACTAGTATAAGCATTAACAGAAGTTAAATCCTGACAGTTAGTGAGCTTTAGCGAGGCCACACCACCTGTTGCTCTGAAAGCTGCCGGCACAAAGTTTTCATTTTCACAATTGGCCTTTAGAATATTGATTTCGACGGTGGCAGTAGGATCTTTAAGATTAGCACTGGTCTCACCACAGAGTAGATTTCCCTGCATGACCTGGGCCCCGTCCCAACCAACGGCCTTGAAGTTGTATTCACCATGTTCAAGCGTGATGGTCTTCGTTGTTGATTGAAGTGAAATGGCCGAAGTCGTGTTCTTTGTTTTATTCGTAATATAAATCATAAGCCCACCAGCTTGGGCCCCAATTGAGAATGAACGGGAGACTGATAGTGTTGTATTGGTTCCCTGGCCGCCGGAGCAACCCCAGAACAACAACAATAAAAGCATGAAACTAAAGACTTTCATCTCTAGACTTATCGGTTATTCCCCTCAGAAATTTATTTAATTTATGTTAGAAGGAGGGCGGTCTTGTCGGGTAATTAGGGGTTTGGTAAGTTAACATAAAGAGGACCTATATGGATGAAAAACGAATTATAGATTTAGAGATTAGATTCTCCCACCTGGACGACTTTATTGATCAACTTAATAAAATTGTGACTGATCAACAGCGAACCATTGATCGTCTGGAGAAAGAAATTTTGGATTTAAAGCGATCGGCCCATGGTGGAAGTGGAGTCGATGGAAACAGAAGTTTAAAAGACGATAAGCCGCCACATTACTAAGAAAATTTAGATTGATCAAAGTAGTGACCCTCCGATACGGCTAATATCTACTGAGGGTCATATGTTTCAAAATGTTGCTGTATTTAATGACTATTATCTAAATGATAATTTGTTTTATGGGCTTGAGAAATTCAAGGCCAATAGAATTAATCTTTTAAATAGGTACACCCAGAATCTCGAGCCAAATATTCTCGACATATTTTTTTTGAAAGGCTCAATTAACTTTCAAGTTTCCCGTGATCTTTTTGAAGAGACAAGGAAAAGACCTCAACAGTATTCTCAATTTAGATATTTTACCCAATCGTTAGAAAAATTACTCAATATCTCCTCCGATTATCCTGATTTGTTTGCTGATGAGATTTTAAGTCTTAATACAAGAAAAAATGCTTTTGGATTAGTGAAAGTGTTTCTGATTAATGCCATGAACGTGGAATCTTCCTTTTTGAATTACTTCACCAACTCACAATTACCCTTCCAAATGACGTTAAGTCGAGAAGCTGATTTATATTGGATCAAATTTAATTTTCAAGAAGACTTCTTTAATCATATCTTGTTTTTGTCACTTGTAGATCATTATGAACTCGAGGTCCTTTGGCTTCAAAAGAGCACTCCTAAAATTTTCTATGATCATCATGCCATAAAAGTGGGCAACTTTATCGGGGAGATTAATCCCAAGGTTGGAATTGAATTCAATCCTGTAAATGACCATAAGTATTTTTCGCCAACCAAAGATTATGCAATCGTTGAGAGCAATTTACACACTGGAGAAAAAGGGAGCAGGATATTTTTAAGGGCATTGGCCAGACAGAAATATAGATCAAGTTATAACTTTCTATCTTATAACTGCGAGCACTTTGCTTCATTTTGTTTCTATGGCATTCCTCGTTCTAAGCAGCTTAGATTTGTGGTCACATTCCTGATCTTCACTCTAAGTGCTCTATGTATAGGCCAGTGGACCTTATACCTCTCGTTGCCTTTTATTTTTCCAACAAATCTATGGCATCGTACGACCTATGTTTACAGATCAGAAAAAAAATTAAATAAACTTTTGATAGTTATGTTCATTGTATGCGTACTCATTTCCCTTGCTCTTTATCTGCTTAAATAACAGGTAGAGGTCAAACTTAACAAAGCCTTAACAGTTTCCCGATATTATGGGAAAGATTCTGACCGAAATAAAGATTATCCTGAGCTTCTCTCACAAGGATACTTTAATGACTAAGCTCTCCCTTTTCATTGGTCTTTTTCTTTCTCTGTCTCTCTCCAGTGCTTTTGGAGTAGACACCTTTGGATACTCTGGAAGACTAGTCAAAGTAGATGGATCTCCCGTTCAAGGTCCAGTTACTTTAAAATTAGATCTCGCCTATACAGATTCAGGTACTGGAGTAGGCCCAGTTCTTTGTTCTAAAGATATATCTGGAGTTACACTAACCAACGGTGTTTTCCACTTAAAAATTGCTTATACTAGTGCCGAATGTGGAGGAAATCCTATATCTAAAATATTGGTGGATGTTCCTTCTGGTGAAACAATTGCCATTCGTATAACTGACGTCACAGATTCCGGTAATCCTAAAGCATATTCATTTCAAGCAGTGCATGCACTTCCTTACGCTGGTGTTTCTTTAATGGCCCGTGATTTGGTCCAAATGGGAGCATCTCCGGGTCATGCCTTAGTTTGGAACGGCAGCAAGTGGGCTCCTTCTAATGTTGGAACAGGAAACGGAACAATTACTCAGATAAACACCATAGAGGGAATTGAAGGTGGACCTATCTCAACTGTCGGGACCATTAAACTTGTGGACGGAGGAGTCACCAACGTGAAGCTTGCCTCGGGAATTGATCCCGCAAAACTGAGTGGGACGCGAGATGCGACGAAGTTTTTACGAGGAGACAATACCTGGGCGACACTCTTGAATGAAGTGATGAATTCACTTCTGACAGGAGTGACAACAACGAATTCACCAATCAATGCAACTGATTCATTGCTTGTAGGCATGGGAAAGCTTCAAGGTCAAATCAATGGTCTCTCGTCCGGTAAGTTAGATAAAACTGGTGGAACATTAAGTATCGGAACCATTGATGGTGTTCCAGATCCAGTGTCTGATAATCAGGTCGCGAATAAAAATTATGTTGATGATAAAATTGCCAATTATGTTTTAAAGGCCGGCGATACCATGACCGGTAATTTAAATCTGGAAGCAAGACTTCGCTTTAAGTCAACCACTGCAAACTATGTAGAACTCAAAGCGCCAAGTGGGCTAGGAACGACTTTCACTCTCAATTTACCTCCATCTATCGGAACATCGGGCCAGCTTTTGACTTCCGACGGATTGGGTGGAATGTCTTGGACGAATCCTGCGGCCGGTGCAAGTGGTCCCGCTGGAGGAGATCTTTCCGGTACGTATCCCAATCCATCTATTAGTGGACTATCAGCGACTAAAATTGCTGGAGGCGCTGTCGATAACACTGAGTTTGGTTATCTAGATGGTCTCTCAGGAAATATACAATCACAACTTAATACAAAAACGACAATTACCAATGGGACGACCTCTCAGTATTTCCGTGGTGACATGAGCTGGCAGGATTTGGGAACGGCCGTTCGTGGGACAACATTGACTGGCCATGCTTCAACCACCGGAACTATTACTGCAGCAGATTCGATTCTTTCAGCAATTGGAAAGCTTAACGGAAATCAAGCAAGCTATCTTCCTTTATCTGGAGGAACACTTACTGGTGGTCTCAACATGAGTGGCACGATGATAACAGGTCTAGGTTCCCCATCTCTTGCGAGTGATGCCGTTAACAAGACCTATGTGGATTCTCGCCTGGTTTGGGCCACAAGTGGAACTAACGTTTACTATAACGGTGGTAACGTCGGAATAGGTACAGCAGCACCGGCCCAAAAATTAGAGGTTGTGGGAACGATCCGGACAACTGATGTGATTTATACTTCTGATAAGAATGAAAAGAAAAATATCAGGACATTGAATGGAGAGGAGACGATTCGTAAGATTTTGGCCATTCGACCAGTCTCTTATCAATGGAAAAATAATGGCGGCCCTGACATGGGTGTCATTGCTCAAGAGTTGAAAGCCATCTATCCGGATCTTGTTATTAAAAATACGGATGGGAAATACTCAGTGAGGTATCATTCACTGATTGCTCCATTGATTGGGTCAGTACAGGAACTTCATGCTGAAAATGCTGAACTAAAAGCACGTATGGAGGAACTCGAAAGAAAAATGAATGAACTGGTAAAGAGAAAATAAATGAGACTCATTACTGCCTTTTTATTTTTGATCACATTGAAGGCCCACGCACAAGTTGCTTGTTCAGGGGCCGATGCCGGAAAAATGCGTGTCTCTGGAAACTTGTTCCAGTACTGTAATGGCAGCTACTGGGTGAGGCTCAATGCATACCCAGGGTCACCTGCTACTTGCACTGATTATGGGAAAACCTCAGTGGTTGGAACTTCTCCTTATATGAGGCTTCGTTACTGCGCGCTTAATGGCCAGGCCTTCGAAACAAAATACAGTCAGCATGAACAAACCAATACTGGTTGTATTGCCGCTCAGGCGGGGAAGATTACCTATAGTGGTGGAGTCATGCGCTTTTGTGACGGATCTACAAACTTTGCCATGGATTGTACCTGTTACGCCGATAGCACATGTTGGCGAGAGGGATATCGCCTGTTGTTTGCAAACTGTTATATGACCTGTAATGCGAATGGAACTTATTCAGCTGAGTTTGTTAACTGTGACTAAAACCCATCTATAAAATCTTTTAAGTATTTTTGTTCTTTTTTAGTCAGGTCGCCCAATGGCGGCATATGGGTATTCTTCACCATAAAATCTATGGTTATTCCGTTTTGTCTCGTTAAATACCCTCTGGAGAATGTTCCCTGGTCTTGATGGCACTTCATACAGGCGGGAAGGGTCAGCGGAGTGTTGCTGATTTTCCCCGGATGGCGAAAGGGAACATCCCCCACTTGATTATGAGTGGAATTGGTGCTTTCTAGTTTGCCATAGAGCTTAATTCTTAAATTCAAAAGGCCTACCTGAATTCTCTCGCCTAGAGAATTGAACTCCATTGGTCTGATGGCACGTGGCCCATTTGGGTGGCACATAAAGCAAGAGACTTTAAAGGGAATCTCTTTTTCTTTGCCAGTAAACTCATTTGTACCTGTTTCAAGTTGATAGAAACGAGTCTTTTTATCTTTCACCGTAATGACGAGCTTGTCCCAGTTTTCTTTTTGAGGTGTTAGGCCTTCATGACTTTGTCTCATAATCCACACATCCTGACCGTCTTTCCACTGCCAGGTGATTTCATTGTAGACGATGGCGTCTTCGGAGGTTCTTGATTCGGCCGAAGCAAAAGTAATAGGTGAGGTCATGAATTTGTAGGATGCGAACACTCCCAAAAAGAGAGTGATCGCAAGAATGGCAATTTTCATTGATAGTCGCAGCTTAAGTAAGTTTCTTTACCATCGTAAGAAAGTTTTGAAGTCATTGTTGTGAAGGACTTATTGTTACAGTTACGACGATTACATCCACCACCTGGCTCATAAAGTTTGTAACTGATGGTGAGATCGGCCTTGGCCCCTTCGGGAGTCATCATTTCATACTTATACACCTTATATAGGACATCGCTTGTGACTGAATATGCGCCCGTGAGTGAAGTTACTTTCCCGTTTTCATTTAAGGTTCCAATCGCCTCTTGATTTACTTTATCCTGAACTGTGATTTGAACACCCTGTCCATTAGAACAGTCATACCCCGCGACTGCTACCTGAGAAACGAGGGCCAGACCTAGAACTGCTAGTGATTTATACATTTGCCTCTCCTTTTGTTGTTATGTGGCCCTTTCAAAGTACAAATAATTCACCCATTTATGAAATTAATTGATTTAATGAAGTCATTAGAATAATTTATGGGTATGAAACTATCCAATTTGGGCCTCATGGCCTTCCATCAATGTGCTGTTAGTCTGAATGTCACCGTTGCCGCTGGGAAGCTGGGAATTACTCAATCTGCTTTGTCGCAGCGACTTGCTGCACTGGAGAGTGAATTAGAGGTGACTCTTTTCATCAGAGACCCCAAGGGGCTGATCCTTACCCAAGAAGGCGCGCGACTTCTGAGATTCACTCAGTCCTCTGAAGGACTTGAGAATGAGCTTCTGGATGAAATCAGGGGTGGTAAAGAACTTGGAGGAGGTGTTCGTATCGCCGGTTTTTCATCGGTGCTGCGATCAATGATCATTCCATCTCTTAGTCCATTTTTAAGAAAACACACGAAGGTCCATGCGGATTTTCAGTCTTATGAAATGCAAGAACTCCCTAAAGTTCTTCTAACAGGGCGAGCGGATTTTATTATCTTAGACTATGAGATGAATAAAAAAGGCGTTCTTCAAGAGAACCTTGGTTTTGAAGAGTATGTGGTGATTGAAAGTTCTAAGTATAAGTCTCCGGAAGATGTGTTCCTGGATCATGGCCCGGAAGACAATGCCACAGAGTCATTCTTTCATTTTCAAAAGAAGTCTCTCCCTTACCGTCGTTCATTTATGGGAGACGTCTATGGGATTATTGAAGGAGTAGAAGAGGGACTAGGGAGAGCGGTGATGAGTCGACATTTAGTGGAGGACAATAAAAAGGTGAAGATTCTTAAAGGATATAAACCTTATAAAAGACCAGTGACCCTTCACTATTATGAGAGAGCTTTTTATCCGAAACTTTTTCAAGAAATTGTGAAAAATTTAAAAGGGCCGGAATAACCGGCCCCTTCTCATTACCATCCACGTGGTAATTTATATCCCTTAAATCTATTCTTAGCGTATTTTTTGAAACCTTCTGAGTTCAAAGCTTTTTGAACTTCTTGAATATGGGTCGTTTTAACATCGGCCGTTTTCGCTACCGCCCAATTTACATAAGCATCACTCTTTTCTTGGAAGAGAGCGTCTGTCAGTTTTAATCCTGAAAGTGTCGCGTAGTTGCCATTGATGATGGCAAAGTCCACATCTTCGCGAGAACGAGGAAGTTGGGCCGCTTCAAGCTGCACAATCTTGATCCCTTTCAAATTCTTCGCGATGTCACCAGGAGTAACTCTTAGAAGATCTGCTTTCGCAGGAAGTTCAATCCATTTAAGATCCGCTAGAATCACCAGTCCGCGAGCAAGGTTACTTGGATCATTTGGAACTGAAACGGTCGTTCCTGCTTTTACTTGGGTGAGTGTTTTTGATTTTCCGGCGTAAAGACCAAGAGGGGCCGTTGGCACCTGAGAAAGGGCCGTGAGTTTAAGTCCCTTTTCTTCGGCAAATTGATCAAGGTAAGGTTTATGTTGGAAAATATTCACATCCAAGGCACCTTGAGCAAGCGCGATATTGGGTGTTACGTAATCTGAAAACTCCACCAGACGAACTTTATAGCCCTTCTTTTCAAGTTCAGGGCGAAGACCGTCTTTCACAAGTTCTGCGAAATCCCCCGGGGTGGTTCCGATTACGATCTCTTTTGAAGAAGGATTGTAAGCAAATGCATTTAATGAAACTAAGAGTAATGCCATAAACGTTTTCATCTAGAACTCCTAACGACGATTAAAGTGAGAGGCAAGTCGGCCCCCCAAAAGTTGAATGATTTGAACAAGTACAATAAGAACAACAATGGTGATGATCATGACGTCTGTTTGAAAACGGTAATAACCATACCGAATGGCAAGATCTCCGATCCCACCGCCACCTACAATTCCGGCCGCAGCTGAATATGAAAGAAAGCTCACGGTAAGTGTAGTGAATCCCAAAATAAGGGAAGATCTTGCTTCAACGAACAACACACTGAAGATAATTCTTGGAAGACTTGCTCCCATTGCTTCTGCGGCCTCAATAACTCCCTTAGGAACATCGTTTAAGGCAAGCTCTACAATTCGGGCAAAGTAAGCAATCGCCGCAATAGAAAGAGGCACAGAGGCCGCAATGGGCCCGATAGTTGTTCCCGTAATGATTCGTGTAAAGGGTCCCACTGAAATCAGGAGAATCACAAAAGGGAAGGACCTTACGATATTAACAACCGTCCCCACTAAAAGAGAAAGGAAACGATTTTCTCTAAGACCTCCCTTCCTCCATAGGAAAAGATAGGTTCCGATAATGCTTCCAAAAACGAGTGCCACAATAAGGCCAATGGAAAGCATGGTCAGGGTTTCTTGAAGAGCTTGAAGGAGTTCAGGCAGTAAGTTCATGCGATCTCCAGAAATGTTTTACCAAAATCAGAAGTTGGTTGGATTTCATTATTCACGACATCAAGTTTTTCATGGACGAGCCCGTCCTTCATAAGAGCGACTCGGTGGCAGAGCCTTTTCACGATACTCATATCATGAGTGGCGATGATGATGGTGATCCCAAGTTCCTGATTAATTTTTTGAAGATAGTTGATGACTTCAATCTTTGTAATTGGATCAAGTGCACTGGTTGGTTCATCAGCAAGAAGGAGCTCCGGGTGATTGGCGATCCCGCGAGCAATCGCCACACGTTGCTTCTGTCCTCCGGAGAGTTGATTCGGAAACGAATTTGCCTTCTCGAAAAGTCCTACGATGGTTAAGCATTCTTTTACCCGTGCCTCGATGTCTTTCTTGTCCCATCCCGCGAGTTTTAACGGAAAGGCCACATTATCGGCCACGGTCTTGTTAGTCAGAAGATTGAAGTGTTGAAAGATCATGCCGATTTTCTGACGACTCTTTCTGAGATCACTTTCAGTTTTTTGCATGAGATCTTCATTGTTCAATAGAACCTTTCCCGTCGTTGGGCGCTCTAAGAGATTGATGGTTCTAAGTGCCGTGGATTTTCCAGCGCCTGAGAGACCAATAAGTCCAAAGATCTCTCCTTGATTGATGGTGAGATCAATTCCTTTCAAGACCTCTGTCCCGTGAAAGGACTTGGTAATGGATGATAAATGAAGCATAAGTCGAACTCCTAAGCAGGAATCAACCGGATCAAGTGCGAATGTAGGTGGCAGTTTAAAGAAGAAAGAGAAGAATCTCTTTCGCGCTTTAGCTGTTTTTCGCCCGCAAGCTGCACTCAAATCGGCGTTATATTTATTCTTTCTTTACTGCGTGCTAATTCGTCATGAATCCGAGTGGATTCCAAGGTTTAATTTAAATTAGCAACAACAACAGCAAAGTTTGTTCATATGGTGCGCATACTAACAGCGGTGATTCTGTGTGTCTATAGGGAAAAAATTCAGGGGAGTGAATCTACTTAATTTTACTCGAACGAATCCAACTGTTCTTTTTTGACAGCCACCATCCAAATAATTTCCGAATAATTCGATAAATAGGACGCATGATTTGATCAATGAGACTCGTCTTACGAGTTATGATCTGTGTTGCATGAGATGCTACAAAACTCATGATGAAATCTGTGTCGGCCTGACTGACACCTTTGTCTAGGAAGACTTGGCGAAACGCTTTAGCAATTTCCATAAATTGGAACTTCGTAATGCCCATGTGAGCGTGAACTTCTTTCATCGTTCCCCCGTGATAAATATCAGGTCCACCAATGGCGCGGATTAAGTAATCGGTTTGTTGGCGGGAGAGCCATTCAAGGTCTACACTGATGAAATGATAGGCAATTTCTGGATGATCAAACATATCCAGGTAAAGCCCATAGATGCATTGATGAAAGAAATCGTAGCCGCCGTACTTCTCATAGATAGTCATACAATGATTATGACATGAAGCTTCTGGGGTTCAAGCCCTGATTTACTTCCCAGAGGGTTTATGAAATAAAAATTGTCCACATTTCTTTACCTGAGGGGAAATATGAAAATTTTAGTTTTGGTCGCTTCTTTATTAATGATGAGCTCTGCGTTTGCTACGGAGCTAAAGTTTAAGTGCGAAATGAAAGACATTCATTACATGAATGAATTCTCACTTGATGCAAAAGTGATTTCACTGGAAGGTGATACTTTTGAAAACATTGAATTTGATTTCACGCTTAAGAAAGCTGGTTTTAATACAGAGTCTGAGCGTTTGGTGGTTAATCGCGATGGAGAAATTAAACAATTTGAGGCCGGAACATTTGGCCAGAAGAGAAGCGTTGGTCTGATCTCTGCTGTCAAAGGCGCGGAAGTAGAATTGGTGAGTCTCTTCATTGATTTCGCTGGTCCGTTCCATTCTCAAATCCGTTTCTTAAACGGGATGACTTATTACGGGTCTTGTTATTCTCTTTAATCTTTACA
This sequence comes from Peredibacter sp. HCB2-198, assembly GCF_045999315.1. Classification (GTDB taxonomy): domain Bacteria; phylum Bdellovibrionota; class Bacteriovoracia; order Bacteriovoracales; family Bacteriovoracaceae; genus Peredibacter. The sequence goes on from NZ_CP174607.1 coordinate 2,966,557, forward strand.
TGAAATAAAGGTGCCTCCATTAGAAGACTTCCTTATCATTCGTCCCTACCAGGGGGCGAAGAATGGGAAGTCTTTTCTTGGAAGGATTGGTTTTGCAAGCAAGTTTGATCTTTGCTTTAGGAGCTCAAAACCTATTTGTTCTTGAAGCAGGTCTTCAACGTCGCCATCATCTTACGGTTTCCTTCGTTTGCTTCCTCTGTGATTTTGTTTTGATCATGTTGGGTGTCGCCGGTGCGGCCACACTTTTCGCAAAATTTCCTGAATTTAAAATTGGAGTGGGAATTCTTGGAGTATCGTTTCTATTTACCTATGGCATAAGTAAGATTTTTGCCAGGCCCGAGACAACTCCTGAGCCATCTTCAAAAATTATCGAAACATCACTTAAGCGCAGTGTTCTTCTCGCGGCGACTTTTAGCATTCTGAATCCTCATGCTTATTTGGATGCTTTCATTTTAATTGGTGGGTTCTCAACGAAGTATGATTCACTTTCAGATCGTTTAACTTTGGGCGCAGGGGCCGCCTTCTATTCAGGACTTTGGTTTGTGCTACTTTCGAGTTTTTCTTCGAAAATGAAGCCGTTCTTGAATCAACCCGTGCGAATGCAACAGGTGATGGCGATTGCTGGCCTTGCTTTGGTTTTCCTGTCCGGAAAACTTGGCCTGGATGTCGTGAATTGGATCAAGCTCGAATTTCATCATGAGCTTGCAATTAACATCATTGAATATCCAATGCCACCGGGGAATATGTTTACTTCGATTCTTTTCTAAAGCTTCTTATTGATGAAGTCTCTTCTTCCACAAGAGATAGCTTTCCAAAAACTCTTTTGAACTCATTTCTTCCGCGAGATTTTTACCGAGTTTTCCCATGGCGTCCTGGTAAAAACTGATCTCCTCATCAAAATCCTTAAAGGTCATATGAATCGGCATGCGAGTGCGCCAAAACGTTTTCTGGGCCAAGTAGTTTGGAAGATACTGAACCATATCAATGGCCGATGAAGGCATAATCCCTATTGAAATATGCATCGACTCTTTTTGAGTCTTCGCCACATGCCACCAACCAGACGGGATATACAACCAGTCACCTTCATCTAGTGTCACATTAATTTCTATCGGGGTCTTTTCATTCTCATAGCCCAGATCTCTAGGGATTGAACTCACTAATGGATTAGGATGAACTGTGTTCGGGCGAATGGTATAGGCCTTGCTCCCTTGCACCTGAATAATAAAAACTTCTTCCACATCATAGTGCCAACCAAAGGCATTGTGACCTTCGGGAGTGCAGTAAAGCTGAATGTCCACATCAGAGTGAAATGAGCGAGCAAAGTCTTGTGCGATAGCGTTGAACATCGGCGAAGATTTTTCTGCGTATCGAACTAAAAGAGTGTGTCCTTTTTGGTGATGTTCACGGGCCTCTTTAGAACCAATATCCACGTAGTCTTTAATGACCTTTCCGTCTTGAACGATCCTTAATACTGATTTCTTTGTGTCGATAATATCTTCGACCACTTTCCAGTTTAGAATTTCTTTGAATTCCGTGGCCCCATGGGTTTTTGAAAAGGGCAAACGGGTAAAGTGTTTGGGAATAAAATTAAGATTTGGGTCTTCACCCAAAAGTTTTTTAAGGATGTTCATGACCTCACTATAGCTCGGAAATCAGTCTAAGGCACCTTTTCCTTTAGTGATGGCGATACTACCTGATCCCAAGAACATGATCGCCACCGCGCCTAAGAAATAAAGAGCATTGAGCTCGATCATCCAGCCGCCTGAAGGGGAAATGTTATTCAATTCCGCCGCGTGAACCAGAAGAATCGCCACTAACATATCAAAGGCGATCAGGAAGCCGGCGACTCTCACTTTGTAACCTAAGATGAGCATGATTGGGGCAATGACTTCGCCTAAAAAAACTCCCCATGAGAATAGAGCGGGCATACCGACGCTACTTAGGGCCTCACCAATTTGTTCAGTTCCGTAAAAAACCTTATGCAATCCATGGAAGAGCATAAGTCCCCCAATGGCCACCCGAAGAACTAGTCGGCCAACATCGTCCTTTTGAAAACGAATGACATCAGTAATGTCATAGTCGGAACGATCATGTGTATTTATATCGTTGGTTTTTTCCATAAAACCTCCTCGATACAAAAAATTTTAGCGCTATGAGAGAGAAGAGAAATTTAAGAAGTGGTATAGGCAGAAATAAAAAGGCCCACCAAAGGTGGGCCAATTTAATTTGATTTTAATTCAAATTACTGAGCAGCAGGAGCGTCAGCTGGAGCAGCTTCAGCAGGAGCAGCTTCTGGAGCTGGAGCAGCTTCAGCAGGAGCAGCTTCTGGAGCTGGTGCAGCTTCAGCTGGAGCAGTTTGCTCAACAGTTGTGCCTTCTGCAGGAGCAGCTTCTTCTTTTTTGTTACAAGCAACAGCTAGAACAACTAGAGCAGCAGCGATTACTAGATACTTAGACATAAAATTCTCCTTTTTTGATTCATCTTTTTTAACAATTAATCAGATGATCCTAATTCTTGATTGAATACCTATAAATTTAGCGAAACTCTTTTGTCTCCGCAAGAGCCTAGCTTTAATATTTTTAACAGCTTGATGCGGATAGCTTGTTGCGCACCAGGTCGTCAAAAATTCATCATCTTTCGGCGGCAAAGGGTAAAGGCCAGAAGTTGCGGATAGTAAGCGGCTTCATTGATAAAAATGGGGTAAAGCCTTTCCTTTGTTTCCAGGGAGACTTCTTTTCCATCGAATGTTTTGAAAGGTGTATAGCGTCCTTCAATGGGTTTAAAATCCTGTCCTTGGAAAGCTGGATGAATATAACCATCCAACTCGCTATTTTCATTCTGAGGATAAAAAATATCCTCTATCTCTTCATAAATTTCCAGGGGGCCGCCCGTCAATGTGGCCAGAGTCGAAATACCCCTTAAAACTTCCTTTAGGACTTGCACTGTTCCTTCGAGAACTTCTCCGCTAAGTACGCCATTTGCCACAGGTCCGACTTCGATCATCATGCCAAAATCAGACTGTGAGGCGAGATATTTTTTTGAAGGATCAGGTGAAACAATGACACGGCAATCGGGAAGTGATTTCGTCATTTCTCGAGCGACATGAAAGTTAGTTGGTTGATTGTGAGAGATAATCACCGTGTTTCCCATATTGGAAGTGGTGGTGTGAAGATCAATCACAAAGCAAGCTTCAGCGTCAATCAGCGCCTTTAATTCCTTAGCGCGACGATGCTCATAAGAATCAGGACGATCTTCGTGTAAAAACTGAAAGGCGCGATTTAAATCTTCGTCTTTAAAACGTTTATTGATTTTATGGGCCTCGGGGTTGGCCAGAATGAAGTGAAGATCGAGTTCCTTGAATTCTTGAGAGAGACTTTCAGCGTATTTTTTGACCGCATAGATTCCAGTCCATTCATTGCCGTGAGTTCCGCCAAAGATCAGGACTTTTTTCAATGCTTTCATTTTTTCTCCTCAATTCTCCTCACAAATTCATGAATCACATTATGGTAAAGATCCATTCCTGAAATGGCGTCTTCCACATCAGCATCAATATTTGGATTATCGTTAATTTCAATGACGTAGGCCTTGCCATTTTTCTCTTTAACGTCCACACCATATAAACTATCACCAACCAAACCGGAAAGTTTCAGAGCAGTATTGATAACGTGCTTCGGAACCTTGGAGATCGGGAAGGTCTCGGCCTCACCTACATGAACGCCTTTTTTTACTTTTTTGCTATGGTCATAAATCTGCCAATGGCCCTTGGTCATATAGTACTTACAAGCAAAGAGAGCGCGGTCATTCAAGACGCCGATCCGCCAGTCAAAATCTGTATAGAAGTATTCTTGAGCAAGCAGAAGTGCTGTCTTTTTAAAAAGATCATCGGTGACTTTGATAAGTTGCTCGGCACTTTCGACCTTGAAGACACCCTTTGAGAATGAACCATCCGGGATTTTAATGATCATCGGAAGTCCAATTTCATCCACGGCACTTTTTAATTGCTCGGGACTATTACTACTCAAGATGATGGTCTTAGGAGAGTTGATGTTGTTCGATTTTAAAAGATTGTGCATGTAGATCTTGTTGGTACAGCGAAGAATCGACATGGGATCATCTATGACCACGAGGCCATCAGATTCGGCCTTCTTGGCAAAACGATAGGTGTGATGATTGAGGGCCGTGGTTTCTCGAATAAAGAGGGCATCATATTCCGCGATCCGGGCGTAGTCTTTTTTCTCAACAAGTTCTACCAGAACATCGTTTTCTTTTCCGGCCTTAATAAAATTATTTAAGGCCCGCTTATCACTCGGTGGAAGGGCCTCTGCCGGATTATGCAGAATGGCCAGGTCGTAACGATATTTCTTTTTGGCCTTGGGCTTCCTCCAGATCTTCCCTGAATAGTGATCCAGTGCCGCCGCAAATTTATCTTCATCAGTGGTGGATAGAGCATTCAAACTTCCAGGACGGATCGAATGAATTTCCCATTTCTTGTTCCACTCAAAGTCAACGTGAAGAATCGGGGCAGGGAAGAGATCAAAGACTTGCCTTGCCACATCTTGCAATTGCTCTCGGTCAGTTCTTCCAAAGAAGATGGTGATGGAAAAGCCTTCCGAAGGATTTTGATTTTTAAAGGCCTTCTGAATGGCCATATCCAAATCTTCGGTTTGAAGATTGTACAGAAACGAACGCGAAAGATCGTTCACCGCTTTCACGGATGGAATCACTGAATGGCCACGGGCCTCGGCCAGAAGTGAACAGTAGTAACCATTACTGAGGTATTTATAATTTCGGCACAGGTTTATGATCTTGATTCGTTCTTTATTGCCATTGGATTCAAAGCGGCCTTCGTCCCAGTTAACGAGATAATCCTTAGGAGTCATTAACTGTTCCACAGGATAATAAGAGTTCCAGTCCTTCAGTTTTTCGACAATGACAATTATACGGGCCACGTGCCTTCCAAGTTTTGAAATATCTAGTACAATAGCAGAAGCAGAATGAAGGCCTCAATGAAAAATAAATTAAAATTCGAATCCCAATTGGTAAAAATACGTAAAGCAAAGGTAAGCGATATTCCGGCCCTTCTGGTTTTGGAAAATGCTTGCTTTAACTACGACCAACTTGGTCGAAGAAACTTTCACTGGATGATTAAAAAGGCCAATTCCATTTTTTTAGTCTTGGAATACAAGAGTGAATTAATTGGTTATGGTCTGGTATTAATTAACCGAGGTACAAGTCTCGCACGGCTTTATTCGATCTGTACTTTGAAAGAGTACCAAGGGCATGGTCTGGCCAGTAAGATCATTCAAGAATTAGAAAATAAGGCCGCCTCGGACCAAGACTGTGCCTACCTACGTCTAGAGGTCAAAGAAAATAATCATGGGGCCATCAAGCTTTATGAAAAACTTGGTTATCAAAAGTTCACTGAAAAAGAAGACTACTACGATGACGGGCAGACTGCTTTGTGTTTTGAAAAACGCATTCGTGTTCTGAAGAAGCGTCCGGGCCTGGATGTTCCTTATCATCAACAAGGAACTGATTTTACCTGTGGCCCCTCATGCCTCCTGATGGCGATGAAGGCCTTTAATCCTAAGTTTGAAATGTCCCTTTCAAATGAACTTCAGATTTGGCGAGAGGCCACCACTATTTTTATGACTTCAGGTCACGGTGGCTGCGGACCCCATGGGCTTGCCTTGTCTGCTTGGCGCCGAGGATACAAGGCAGAAATGTACTTATCTCATAGCAATGTTCTCTTTTTGGATTCAGTCAGAAGCCAGGAGAAGAAAAAAGTTATTGAGCTGGTTCATAAAGACTTTGAGAAAAGAATTGCTGAAACGAATGTGAAGGTCCATCGCAAGCGCCTTACCTTAAGCGATCTTAAGGACATCCTGAAGGGCGGAGGAATTCCGTTAGTACTGATCACCACTTATCATTTCGATAACAACCGTGCTCCTCATTGGGTGGTTGTGACTGCTTATGATGATCACTTCGTTTATATACACGACCCTGATCAGCATTCCCATGAGAATCATATTGGGGTCATAAGCCGCATTCATATTCCCATTCAGGAAGATCAATTCCTCAAGATTTCCCGCTGGGGGAAGGATCGAATGGCGGCAACAGTGGTGGTTTATCCAGAGTAGTTTACTACAAATTGTTTTGACTGTTGTATCGTTCTTAACAGTTGGTGTATCCTATTGTAAATGCGAATTGAAGTCACTGTAGGTTCTAACGAGCCAACCATCTATCCACTGTCATTGCCAAAAATTACCGTCGGTTCTTCCGATGGCTGTGAAATTGTGATTAATGGCAATGGCATCAGTCGTAAGCACATCACGATCGTTACCGAGAACGATAGTTACTTCATCGTTGATCAAGGAAGCACCAACGGCAGCTTCATCAATGAAGAGAGATTGGTTCCTGGAAAGAAAACTGAGTTTACTTCATTCTTTCCCGTACGTTTAGGTGATGACGTGGTGATTAGTCTTTTGAGCGATGAAGAGAAGCTGGATAAAGTTCTTGTTCCACTTCGTGAAAAGTCCTCTGAAGGTTCGCGCCCTGATATCTCTCGCTCTGACATGACATCGACGGCGATTAGTCGCAAGATGCTCCGTCAGGATAAAACAGGGACCCACACTAATATCAAAATACCAAAGAGCATCTCTAAAACCAAAAGTGAGACTTTGGGTATTGTTGCGAAAGCAAAACAAATAAATGTCATTCCTATTGCTGCATTCGGCATCCTGGCCTTTGCTGTTTACTGGAACCTTTTTGTGATTGAAAAAGCACCTTCAGAAATCACAGAAGCTCCTATTGAAGAATATAAAATTGCCAAAAGTCTTCCAACTGAACCGGCGGTTTCTCATCATGTTCCAAAGGACGAGCTACTTCCAAAAGAAGGATTCACGAAATATCAGTCGGATATTAAGTGTGTTTCTGATGTTGAACTTTATTTTTGTAATCTGATTCCTGGATTAAAAGTTGCGCCTTATGGGGCGGTTCAGTCTAAACTGAATGTTTACCTGATGCTTGATGGTTCTCCGTATTTTGAAGAGGCCAAAAGAGTCACAGATCCCTATGCTCCAATTACGCCACCAAATGGCCCGGGTGGACAACCGGCGGGAAGTTCTGTTCAAGTGAACAGTCATGAAAAAGAACAATTTTCTGAGGCCCAATATAATATGGGGATTTATCTCTTCCTGATGAAGTACTTGCCTCAGTTAGATGAAGTAAAAACCCAAGATTTGAATATTCTTGTGGCCTTCTATTCGAAGAGTTCTCCTCATCATCCTATCAAGGTCATTGCCTTTACTGGCAAAGGGTTTAATAAAGTAAAACCAATGTTGAAGGAAGATCAGTTAATTCAGATCCGAGGCGGTGGGGACTCTGCAATGGCCCCTTTGAAAGAGGCCATCGAGATTTACTAAAGCGTTTTTAAGAATTCTACTAACTCTCGTTTTTCTGACTGAGAATAAATCTCCTGTCCGTCTTTCAAGAAGATCTTTTCATCGTGTCCTAAATTCGAAAGTCCTTCTTTCCTTGAATCGTAGAGGAAGTCAGGATCTTTTTTCCATTCTGCCGGTGCTTTAGCGCCCAGTGGATATCCTACACAGTCCTGATCAAAATCACGGGTCTTACTTTTCGCCGGTCCGGCCACATACGTTTTTGGACGTTCTGAACCGCGAGTAAGAACGGCGCAGAGGTTAGGAGCTGAGTTATTGTGGAAGTATGGCCAGCGGGCCCAGATTCCATCCAGGGGAGGTGGTACATAACCTTTCTGAGGTTCGACAACTGTTCCGATGGTTTTAGAAATTGCGAGGCGATTAAGATCGGCCGCGAAAGCATTCATGCCAAGATAGCGACCAGGATCAGTCCCCACGTCTCTTACCGGCGTTTTCTTGTGGTAAGTGACCTTCACGTTCTGAATGAGTTCGGTTTTTGAGAGGGCCTTCGCACCTGGAAGGTCCCAGCCTTTTTCATAAGTCCCGTGACAACGCTGACAAGACTGCACATAGTGCTTTTGTCCTCTTTGGGCCATGGCAATATCAATCGCGTTTTCTCCGAAGAACTTTTCATAGCGTGGAGGTTTTGTGGCAAACACTGCGGCCGTAAGGGCCTCGATGGTTTTAGTGTTGCTCTTTAACCAAACTTCTAACTCGTGAAGATCAGTTCCACGACCGATTTCATTCCACAGAAAATTTGTGTGAACAGGGTTACCGGCAACAATGGAACCGTCTGAAAGCCAGCGGTTTTTATATTTTACGTTCCACCAAACTGCGGGCTTACTATCGGCCGCTTTTTTCTCAAGAGCATTTGGACGCGGGTGACGAAGGGAGCGCTCAGTTCTTGAAGCGTAAGCATCTTGTTCACGTTTTGAAAGTGAAAGGGCCACCTGGGCCAGAGAGGTATCAAGTCCAACTGAAATTGGTTCACGAACTCCCACATATTTTAGGTTGTGCTTGGCCTTGACTAGAATTTGTCTCTCACCTTCTGTGGCATGCAGAAGATCGCGGAAGACAAAAGTATTAACATAGGGAGCGAGCATGGCCCCACGACGAAAAAATTCGTTGGCACGTGGGAAACGGTTCGTAAGACCTAAAACTTTTACACCGAAAAGATCTGATGTGTGACAAGCGGCACATCCAAAAGTGAGGGCCACTCCATCAGGTGTTTCCATGAGAGTTGCACCCATGGGAAGTTCTTTTTCTCTTGCTGTAAGAACCGGAAAAGCGTTTGGGGTTTCTGCTTGAATCTCAGTAGGGAAATCATGGAGACCTAACCATTTATAAACCTCATCCATGCTCTTAAACGGAGACACGGTTTGTGTGAGTCTATAAAGAAGCTCTCGAACAGGATCATTTGGTTTTGATTCAAAAAAGTTTTTTAGGGGTTCATAAGGAATGCGAAGCTCACTCACTGTTACTGGATAAAAGAGAGCGTGCTTGCGTCCTTCCATAACAGTTTTAGAGAGCATTTCAGGGGAGAGCTGATAGATGTTTTCTCTAGGAGAAGTCACTTCAACATCTCTATTCCAATTGGCCTGAGCAAAAGTGATAATTGGAAAAATAAATAAGATTAGTTTAAATAGTTGTTTTTTCATTGAAATATTCTTCAAGGCCGTACAACAAAGGTCAACTTCTCTTTTCTAACATTCTGATTGGGATTGAGTGTTATAAAAAAACTATTTTGGTTGGTTGACGGGGATCAGGTTTTTAAGAATCATGATGGGCGAAATCATAAGCCATGATTTCACCTCCCAGATCTAATAAGGGCCATCGTCTTGACCGCGATGGCCTTTTTTATTTTATGGTCAGGAAGTGAGCGCAGCGAACGAGACGGCGCTTAGTTTCTACCGGCTTTACTTATTTCTGCTGTTGAATTTTAAGAAGTTCTGCCTCGATCTTATCTGCATTCAAAGGCAATTGAAGATAACCATTAGCACCAGAAGCTGTTTTAGCGTGAAGCTTTGCTTTCTCCGGAGAGATCGCGCGGGCCATGATAAGAGTTTTTGTATGAGGAAACTTTTGTTTGATCTGGGCCGTTAATTGATTTACTGCTTTTGCATTGGCATCGTAATTAAACACCACGATCTGAAACGTTTTCGAAGCAAGAAACTTATTTAATTCAGCAAGATCTTTTGCCAGATGATAATCAAATCCAGCAGGAAATTTATCTTTCGACTTTTGAAAAAAATCAGACTGAAAATCAAATAGAATAACTGGGAACGAAGGTCTGCCCTTCGCGACTGGTTTTACTGCAGGTTTAGCAGAAGGAACTGGAGTCTTAGTTTGCGTTTTTGGTTTTTGTGCGAGTACTTTTTGGGCATAGGTCTCGCTATCAACTTCACCAACGTTGAATTCTAGTTCACTAGCAATGTTAGCAAGATCTTCTTCTTGCTTAAGCTTCTGCTTCTTTAGAGCGTTGAGGTCCAACACAACCGTTGGTTTGTCGTCCTCTTCAACATTCGACATGGAGGCTCCCATAGAACTGTATTTCAATATCTTACACCTATTCGGCTATTTTATCCTTGAGATTTAATAAGAAAAACTTAAGTAGCTCAAGTAAGTGCTTCTATATCCGATAAGGTTAGTAAGGAAAAAGGTTTGTAACAATGGCTTTTGACGATCTAGAACTCGAATTCGAAGACGAAGAAGAGTCCAAAAAAAAGAAGTCAGATGCGGTCCACGAGGTAGTGGATGTGGAATTCCATACCTCTGAACTTCAAAAAAAGTCTCCTCAGGCAGTTCCTGCCAAGGGGACACAGACTAATCCGAGTATTTCTAAGCAACAGCCTAGAATGGCAGAAGTTAAAAAACTAGATGAGGCCCGCCCCACCAGTTCGCCAGCTCCTGTTCAACGTCCAATGAAGGTCTCTCCTATGTCCCAGTCTCAACCTTCTATTCTCGGAACGAATGTTCAAGGAGCAAACGCTCTCAAGGAAGATCATGTTGTTGATTTAGAGTCATCGCAGGTCGTTCAACTCCGTGAGCAAGTTCGAAAAGTAGAATTTGAAGCAGAGGTTAAGGTCGCTGTCGCAGAATTTAAAGCGGACATTTTGGGCGAAATGCTGGGCGATATGAAACTTCTCGAGCATCAAATCGGGCAGTTGCTCGCTCGCATCAATGCCAAACACCCTGACGTCAAACAAGAAGCGCTGATGATTAAAAAGCTTCTTGCCGATTTCACCTCTAAAAAAAGAAAATAAGTTCATACCTTCTTCAAGGATGAGCTTATGCCATTTCTTTTAGTTCTTTTGTCTCTTGCAAGTTTTGCCTTCGCCGGATTTGATAAGGCCACAATTAAGAATTTGGATTTTGAGTATACGGCCCCCTATGGAAAAGGGACCGTAGAAAAAGTTTCTTTGGGTTTTTCTCTCGCACCAGAAGTTTATCCGATAGAGGTGAATCGGACTGAAAGCTCCTTTGAACTCATCACTCCGTTCCTGGATGTGTCCTGGAAAAATCCTTGGAAGTTTTTCCATGATCTCGAGATGCTCTCAACCAATAAACTTAATCTAAATGTCGGCGGGAAAAAGCACACTCTGACCATTCCTTATATTTCGATGAGACCTAAAGAGCGGGGAGAATATAAAGCGGAAAATGTGGAGGCCTCTTGTGAAGGTTCATTTGCAGGGAAGCTCGACATCCGTCTGTTTGAAGATTGTCGTGAGAAAATGGCCGTTCGTGCTAAGAAGGTAGATCTGCCAACTGACTTCATTCTTTACCGGATTCTTTATGATGCTCCATCAATTCCAAGAGAAATTGATGTCCCGGCATACGATCTGGAATTTACTTCTTCGAAGGGAAATTATTCACTTCTTTTTACCTTTAAATATATTTTCTTAGCGAGACTTCGAGCTTATGGACACTTTCAATACGAAAATAATTATAAGACTATCGCCATTCGTGTGGATCAGGTAAAATTCGGCTATCTTCCCGTGACAAGTTTTGTGATGAGAAGACTTAAAGAGATTAACAAGAATCCCAACGTGACGATTAATCCGCCCTGGATTCGAATCAATGTGAGAAATGATGAAGGCCAATCGAACTAATATTGCAGGAATTGAAACGTTAACTATCGAAGGTAATGATCCGAGTGTGGCCGTGATAATGCTTCACGGTTATGGCGCTAATATGCACGACCTATTTCCATTGTGGGAATATTGGCATGGAGAAAAATTTAATTGGTATTTCCCGAATGGAGTTTTGCCACTTCCGATGGGTTATTACGAGGGTCGCTCGTGGTTTTCTATTGATATGGAAAAACTAGAAAAGGCCATGCGCGAAGGAACTCATCGCGATATGAAAGGATCGGTCCCGCCAGAGTTAGTTACAACGCTTCAGATGCTGGAGCATTTTGTGAGTGAAATTTCGAAGAAACATAAAACGGTCATTCTCGGAGGATTCTCGCAAGGGGCGATGTGTACCTCGCATTTGGCGATGAAGGAGAGTCTGAAATTAGATGGGATTATCCTCCTGTCTGGGGCCCTTCTAGCGGAAGATAAATTTCCGAAAGCGGCACGTGCCCTTCCGTTTTATCAGTCCCATGGAACTCAAGATCCAGTTCTCTCCATTGATGGGGCAAGAGATTTAGAGAAGAAACTTCATGCGATGAATTTTTCAGGTAAATTACATGAATTCAGAGGGGGACACGAAATCCCGGCCTCTGTGATTCATGAAGTAAAAAGCTTTTTAAATCAGTTTGCTTAATGTCTTAGAAGTAATTGAACCGTATCTTCCGTGGAACGCCCAAAGCTTTCACGGATGATTTCAAAGTTCTGATTGAATCTTGCTCCTCGAACGCCATAGTTCGATCCGCAATAACCACCATAAATGTCTTTAATGTCCCATAGATCTTTCACGGGATCTAATCTTTCTGGGTCAGCATAAAGATAACGATAGTCTTTTGCAGACGTGAGGAACTCATAGGTGAGAGTCAGCATCAATGAGGCCGCGTAGGCCATATCTTTCGTGGCCCCTTCTTGCTCCAGCGACATGGCAAGGAACAGAGGAACATAGAAGTGATAAATGTTTCGATTTAGATGTTTTACGATCTCTGGAGGATAGAATAATTCACGATAATGTTCTTCCGAATTATCCAGAACCATGTTGATGGTGTCGATCACGTGACCTAGCCATTCCTTATTCTTCTGGAAACTTTCGTTCCCACGAGTTCCGGCCGTATCTAGATAGGCCAGATGAAGTTTCATGATCGAGGTGTCTTGAAATAAAGTGGCCATGACAAGTGCTGTCATATACGGCGTTTTATAATAGCTTTGAGTGATCGCCCAAATATTTGGTCTTTCAGCTCGATTGACCAAATAGGCATATAATCTTTGATTCAAATCATTTAAGTATTGGCCAGTTTTTGGACTGTTTAAAAGCACCAGAAGATTCGATTTAAAGGCAACAAAGACGAAGGAGCTTGGAGTCCAGCTTTCTTCGGCCCTCGGATGAGGTGAGCGAAGCTTATCATGAGAGAAAATGATGTCGTAATCTAATAGAGCGATCATTTTCTTCACGGCCGCTCGACAGGGGGCCTTTTCTCTCTCGATCATGTAACGGTCACAGCGTTTTCCGATGACTGAGGCGAGTGCTAGATTTCTGACACCTTGCTGTTCAGTGAGAAAACGGAGTAAACCATTTGAACGACGAAGTGCAGTATCGTAATTGGCAAAACTGTTGGCAGAAAAAACCAAGAACGTGAGTAAGAGAAATAAAAATTTCATGCGAGAAGGTTACTTACTGTATTCTATTGGTCAACTAAAATGAGCTCACATTTCGCGTTAAGTCACCAATTCTTAACAATTGAAATTTCTGGGTTTTAAGATTTTCACTCGAGGTTAGATGTCCTATAATATCCGCAAACATCAACCCACTTTTACGAGTTAAATCTATGACAGTTTCCCACGATTTCACTTACGTTTCATCTTCCGATAACGCTTTCATTGATGGTCTTTATACTGATTATAAAAAGAATCCTGATTCAGTGGATTCTTCATGGCGCCAGTTCTTCCGTGGTGTGGAATTTGGTCTAAGTCGTCCGGCCGAAGGACAAGAAGCTGGTGGCGCTGTTGTTGGAAATCTTTCAAAAGAATTTAAAGTTTATCGTTTGATCGACGCTTACCGTTCACGTGGCCACTTAGTTTCTACAACAAACCCAATTCGTGAGCGTATGAATCGTCATCCACGTCTTGAGCTTGAAGATCACGGACTAACGTCTGCAGATCTTGAAGAGACATTTGCCATCGGTGAAGTTCTAGGTCTTAAGAATGCAAAACTAAAAGACATCATTTCTCATCTTCGTAACATTTACTGCAGCACTATCGGTGTTGAGTATATGCACAGTAATGATTCTGATATTCGTGAGTGGTTTCAGCAAAAAATTGAAAACCAAGCTCAAGACAGGAACTTCGGCATTGATAAGAAGAAAAGAATTCTTACGAAGCTTAACGAGGCAGTTGCTTTCGAGAACTTCCTTCATACAAAATACGTGGGTCAAAAGCGTTTCTCCCTTGAAGGTGGAGAAAATACGATCCCGGCCCTTGATGCTATCATCAACAAGTCTGCAACTTACGGAGTTGAAGAAGTTGTGATTGGGATGGCCCACCGTGGTCGCTTGAACGTTCTGGCGAACATTATGGGTAAAACCTACGAATACATCTTCAATGAGTTTGAAGGCCAGGCGACTCCGGACCTTACAATGGGTGATGGAGACGTGAAGTACCACATGGGTTACGCTTCACAGGTAACGACGACTGGTGGCCAGAAAGTTTACTTAAAACTTATGCCGAACCCTTCTCACCTTGAAGCGGTTTCAGCAGTGGTTCTAGGTTACTCTCGTGCTCAAGGCGATACTCTTTATAAAGAAGATCCAAACAAGATTCTTCCCATTATCATCCACGGTGACGCTGCAGTTGCGGGCCAGGGTATCTGTTACGAAACGGTTCAGATGTCGGCCCTTAAAGGTTACAACGTTGGTGGTGCGGTTCACTTCGTGATTAATAACCAGGTTGGTTTCACGACTGATTTTGATGATGCTCGTTCATCAATCTACTCAACTTCAGTTGCTCGTGTTCTTGATACTCCGGTGATTCACGTAAACGGTGATGACGCTGAAGCTGTTATCTACGCGGTTGAGCTTGCTTCTGAATTCAGAGCGAAATTCCATAAAGATATTTTCGTGGATATGGTTTGTTACCGTAAGCACGGTCACAACGAGTCTGATGAACCTAGATTCACTCAGCCTAAGTTCTACGCCCTTATTTCTAAACATGCTAACCCTCGTGAAGTTTATAAAGATAAACTTATCGAAGGAAAACAAATCGAAGCGCAACTTGCTGTTCAAATGGAAGAGCAGTTTAAGAATCTTCTTCAAGAGCGTTTCAATATGGTGAAGCAGAAGCCGCTTCCATACCTTTATCAGAAGCCTGAGGAACAGTGGCAGGCCTTCCGTCGTTCTACGCCGAAAGACTTCGACTATTCTCCAAAAACGGCCATTACAAAAGACACGATGGAGAAAGTACTGAAGGGCCTCACAACTCTTCCGGCCAACTTTAAGCCAATTCAGAAGATTGATAAGCTTCTTGAAGAAAGATCTAAGCGCTTTGCAGAAGACCAACTTGACTGGGCACTTGCTGAGCACATGGCCTATGGCTCACTTCTTCTTGAGGGCATTAACGTTCGTATGTCTGGTCAGGACTGTATCCGTGGTACATTCTCTCACCGTCACGCGGGTGTGGTGGATGAGAACTCAAACACTCGTCACATCTTCCTTCAGAACTTTGCTGAGAAACAAGGTAAGTACAAAATCTATAACTCACTTCTTTCTGAGTACGCGGTACTTGGATTTGAGTATGGTTACTCTCTAGGCTCTCCACAGTCACTTGCGATTTGGGAAGCTCAGTTTGGTGACTTCGCTAACGGCGCTCAAACCATCATTGACCAGTTCATCTCTTCTGGAGAGTCGAAGTGGCAAAGACAATCTGGTGTTGTATTAATGCTTCCTCACGGTTACGAAGGTCAGGGCCCTGAGCACTCGAATGCTCGTCCTGAGCGTTTCCTACAGCTTGCTGCTGAGTGGAACATGGTTGTGGCCAACCTTACAACTCCGGCCAATATTTTCCATGCTCTTCGCCGTCAAGTGAAGTGGGACTTCCGTAAACCACTTGTGATCTTCACGCCGAAGTCGCTTCTTCGTCACCCAGATTGCATCTCTTCTAAGAAAGAGCTTATGGAAGGTGCCTTCCAGGAAATCATCGACGACGCTGACGTAAATGCTAAAGACGTTAAGCGTCTTATTATGTGTACTGGTAAGGTTTACTACGATCTAAAAGCAAAACAAGTTAAAGATAAGCGCAAAGACGTGGCGATTGTTCGTCTTGAGCAACTTTACCCGATGCCAGAAGAGCAAAGCTGGAAGCTTCTTGAAAAATATAAGAACGCTGAGAAAGTATGGGTACAGGAAGAACCTAAGAACATGGGTGCTTTCACATTCCTGCGTCGCTATGTTCAGTTTGATGATTTCAAGCTGATTGCTCGTAAGTCTTCAGCAAGTCCAGCGACTGGATACGCAAGTGTTCACGCTCAAGAGCAGGCGAAGATTGTGAATGGTGCTTTCGCGGATAAAATTGAATCAGTTTAAGCTGTTAAAAGGATAAGTTATGGTTGATGTAAAAGTTCCAAGTGTTGGTGAATCCATTTCTGAAGTGACGATTGCGAGCTGGCTAAAAAAAGACGGCGACATCGTTAAATTAGATGAAGCTATTTGTTCAATTGAATCAGATAAAGCGACACTAGAAATCTCTGCTCCAAAAGCAGGTAAATTAAAAATCCTAGTTAAAGAAGGCGAGACAGTTGCTATCGGTACAAAAGTTGCTGAAGTAGACGAAACTGCAACTGCTGGTGCTTCAGCTCCGGCCGCTGCCGCTCCTGCTCCTGCACAAGAGGCACCGAAGGCCGCTGCTCCTCAAGCTTCTGCTCCCACTGGTGGCGATAAGAACTATCCGTC
Source organism: Peredibacter sp. HCB2-198 (assembly GCF_045999315.1). Taxonomy (GTDB): domain Bacteria; phylum Bdellovibrionota; class Bacteriovoracia; order Bacteriovoracales; family Bacteriovoracaceae; genus Peredibacter. Next base: position 2,983,063 of record NZ_CP174607.1, read on the forward strand.
TCCGGCCGCTGCTAAAATTCTGGCAGAGAAGGGCGTAGATGCTTCTTCAGTATCTGGCTCTGGCAAAGATGGCCGAATCACAAAAGCTGACGCCATGGGTGCTCAGGCCGCGGCCCCTGCAGGTGCAACTGCTTCTGATTCATCTCTTAAAGCTCTTGCTCACGCCACGATCTCTTCATCATTCTCAAGAGAAACTCGTCGCGAGAAAATGTCTGGTCTTCGTAAGACCATCGCTTCTCGTCTGGTGGCCGCTAAGAACACAACCGCAATGCTCACAACTTTCAATGAAGTTGATATGAGTGCTGTAATGGAACTTAGAAAGAAATATAAAGATTCATTCAAAGATAAGCACGGTGTTGGTCTAGGCTTCATGAGCTTCTTCACAAAAGCCGCTTGTGCTGCTCTTAAACAATACCCGGCCGTTAACGGTATGATTGATGGAACTGAGATTGTGTACCACAACTATGCTGACGTTGGTGTGGCCGTTTCTACTCCAAGAGGTCTAGTGGTTCCGGTCATCCGTAACGCTGAATCTATGGGAATGGCGGCGATTGAATCTAAGATCATTGAGCTCGCGACTCGCGCTCGTGATGGTAAGATCACAATCGAAGAAATGCAGAACGGAACATTCACTATTACTAACGGTGGTATCTTCGGTTCAATGCTTTCAACTCCTATTATCAACGCTCCTCAGTCGGCGATTCTTGGTCTTCACAACATCGTTGAGCGTCCAGTTGCGGTTAACGGTCAAGTTGTGATCCGTCCAATCATGTACCTGGCCCTTTCTTACGATCACCGTATTATTGACGGTCGTGAATCAGTGTCGTTCCTTAAAGCAGTTAAGGAAATGATTGAAGACCCTGCTCGTCTGTTACTTGATATTTAATTTTTAGGAAATTTGTATGGAACAATTTGATGTAATCGTAATTGGCTCGGGTCCTGGTGGATATATTGCTGCCATTCGTGCGAGTCAGCTTGGCCTTAAAACGGCCATCATTGAAAAATATAAGACCCTGGGTGGAACATGTACCAACGTTGGTTGTATCCCATCTAAGGCGTGGCTCGATTCTTCAGAAAGATATCATGAACTGACTCATTCATTTGACGTTCACGGTATCACAGCATCTGGTGTGAAGCTTGATGTGGTGAAGATGGGTGACCGTGTGGCGAAAGTTGTTTCTGACAATACAAGCGGTCTGAACTTCCTTATGAAGAAAAACAAGATCACTGTTTTCCAAGGTCTTGGATCTTTTAAAGATAAAAATACCATCTCGATTAAGGGTGAGACTGAAACAAAAGAAATTCAGGGTAAAAATATCATTATTGCCACTGGTTCTAAGCCTTCATCTCTTCCAAATGTAAAAATTGATAAAGAAAGAATCATCACTTCGACTGAAGCTCTGAAACTCAAAGAAGTTCCAAAGCACATGATCGTGATTGGTGGTGGTGTTATCGGTCTAGAAATGGGATCCGTATTCAAGCGCCTAGGTGCAAAAGTATCTGTGGTTGAGTTCGCTGATTCAATCATCGCAACAATGGATGCTGATCTTGGAAAAGAGCTTAACAAAGTTCTTAAGAAAGAAGGAATGGAGTTCTATCTTGGCCACGGTGTAACTGATGTTATCCGTAAAGGAAATGAGCTCACAGTTAAGGCCAAGGCGAAAGCTGACGGCGCTGAAGTTGAACTTAAAGGTGACTACGTGCTGGTGGCCGTAGGTCGTCGTCCCTACACTGAAGGTCTTAACCTTGAGGCCGCGGGCCTTAAAGTTGACGAGCGCGGACGTGTAGCAGTGAATGATCACCTGCAAACAGCTGTACCTCATATCTACGCCATCGGTGACGTGATTAAAGGTGCGATGCTTGCTCATAAAGCTGAAGAAGAAGGCGTTTATGTGGCAGAACTTATCGTGGGCCAGAAGCCTCACGTAAATTACAACCTGATTCCAGGTGTTGTTTACACATGGCCTGAAGTTGCGGCCGTGGGTGCAACTGAGCAAGAGCTAAAACAAAGTGGTGCTCAATATAAAGTAGGGAAATTCCCATTCGTAGCTTCTGGACGTGCTAGAGCTTCAAATGAGAAAGATGGTTTCATCAAGGTTCTTGCTGACAAAAACACAGACGAGATCTTAGGTGTTCACATGATCGGTCCACGTGTTGCTGACCTTATTGCTGAAGCAGTGATTGCGATGGAGTTCCGTGCATCGGCCGAAGATATCGGTCGTTCATGCCACGCTCACCCGACTTATGCTGAGGCATTCAAGGACGCTTGTTTAGCGGCCTCTGAAAATCGCGCTCTGAATATGTAATTTCTCTTTCGGGCACCCACTAAAAGGTGCCCGAATTCAATAACTTAAATCGTTTTACTTTCTCCAGCGAAAGTGACCAAAATCTGATCATACTGGGAAATTTTTCATTCACAGACTCACGTATTCATTTTCATTCTAAAATAAGGCATGCGATTCTTTTTCATGCTGGCCCTATTCACTTTCTCTATGTCAGGTTTTGCCCAATCCAAGGCCACGCAGAAGTTGTTTAAATCCATCCAAAAAAATGATGTAGTTCTGGCCCAAAACGCCCTGTTGGAAGGTGCGGATGTGAACGGGATTGATGATTTCAAGAGGCCCACAACTACCGTGCTGATCGAAGCTGTAAAACACAAGCGGGACAAGATTGTTTCTTTGCTTTTAAGTTCTCGCGCTGATGTGAATCAACGGCATCCAAAAGATTTTCAGACGGGCCTCATGATTGCAACCAAGAACAACGATGCTCGCATGGTGAAAATTCTTTTGTTTCATGATGCTGATATAAATCTTGAGACCCTAAGAGGGGAAACGGCCCTGCATATCGCCGCTCTTCATAACTCAACGGATGCGGGAAAACTTCTTCTTTCCTCTCGCGAAATTGATGTCAATGCTGGTGGAGAAAATTGTCCTCTCGTTACAGCTGCGAAAGAAGGTCACACTGGTATGGCGATCCTGCTCAAGAGTGTGGTGAGTCCGGTTTGTCTTGAAAAGGCGATTCAGAGTGCAGAGAAAAACAATAAGGACATGATCGTTCGAATTTTAGGCCGCTAGATCCATTTCTGAGTATTTCTTTGCTTCTAACCATGCTTTTACTTTGTCTGCATTATCAATGAAAAAGTAAGTTCTCTTCCCAGATTTGGTTTTAATCGTGAGACTCGCGAAAGATTGTTTTTCCTCGCTGATTCCGACACTCACAATATCTTCATATCGAATGGAATGCTTGAAGAAGAAAAATTGACTGTGAAGCTCATGCTCATCTAAGAATACCTGATGACGTAAATCGTATGTAACAAAACTTAGAATCATCAGAGCAAGAAAGCCACCAAGCACCATGACACTTAAGTTTGTGATCTCAGATGGGCCTAATTGAACGATTGCGTAACACTGAATGGCGTAACAGAAGACAATAAAAGGAACGACTCGGACCATGTGATCCAAATGCTTCTCTCGGGTAATGTGAAAACTTTTTACCTCGTTCATCATCTGTCTAATCGGAGTTATTTTTGGATTTATGAGAGAATTCTTCGAAACCAAAAAAAGGCCTAAAAATAGATGACTAAATTCGACAATTCTTGGGAACTGTCCCGTTTAATGGATCTAAAATCTTACGAGATCCTTGATACTGAAAGAGAACCTGCTTTTGATCAAATTACCTCACTTGCCTCGGTGATCTGTGGAACACCCATGGCGGTTATTAGCCTGTTGGACACCGAGAGACAGTGGTTCAAATCGGCCGTTGGTCTAGACGCTCTTGAGACTCCTCGCTGTGTCTCGTTTTGTGACCATGCTATTAGACAAGATGGAATCATGGAAATTGAAGATGCTCGACTGGACAGTCGTTTTTGTGAAAACCCATTAGTGGTTGGTGCTCCTCATATTCGCTATTACGCCGGAGCCCCATTAATTTCTCCTAATGGTTACGGTTTAGGCACTCTCTGTGTGATTGACGATAAACCACGCACTATAACAGAAAAACAAAAGAGTTCCCTTAAGCATCTGGCCGATCAAGTGGTGGCCCAGATGGAGCTTAGAAAAAAGAACCATGAACTTTCTGTGGCAAAAAGAAAATTGGAAGACCAACAGGAGCTTCTGATTAATAAAGCAAAACTTCAAACCATTGGAGAACTCACTGGCGGTATTTGCCATCAGATCAGTAATCCTCTCACCATTATCATTGGCCGTGCCATGATGCTTCGACTTCGCCTCAAAGAAAAAGAGGTCGCCAATAAAGAAGAAATCTTAAATGAACTCGATGTGATTGATCAGACGGTGAATCGCGTCTCGGGTGTCTTAAAGGCACTTAAGACCTATTCTAAAGACATGGGTGAAGAGGTGAGCGAATGTCATTTGGAAGATCTCGTTGAAGACAGCCTGATCCTCATGAAAAGTCGCATGAATGAGATTGCAGTTGATGTGGAGACTGAGAAACGACTTAAAATTAGAGTGAACAAGAATCAGATGACTCAAGTGATTCTCAATCTGATGGGGAATTCCGTTGAGGCCCTGGAAAATCATTCGAATAAACAGATTTCAGTCTCGGCCTGGAGTGATGAGAGAAACGCCTACATTGATATTAAAGACAATGGCCCGGGCATTAAAGAAGCAGATGCAAAGAACGTTTTCGTGCCGTTCTTTTCAACCAAGCCTCTTCACTTTGGGATTGGTTTATCGAATGCAAAAACATTCTTAGAACAGAATCAGGGGAAACTCCTGCTCTTAAAAGAGCAGGGTCCCACCACCTTCAGGATTCAGATTCCTAGGGCCTCTTAGATTTCTTTTTCTGAATATATTGTTCGATCAATTCCGGTGAATCCACATGGTGAAGCCGGATCATCTCGCCATCGACTCCATGAAGAGTCACTTGAGCGTAATGGAAGCGCGATTTTTTGATCTCTACATGGACCACGTTCTGATACAGCATCTCTTCTTTAATCTTTAACAAATCGAAACGGGCCTCAATGTAATTGGGCTTCAGGGTCACTTTGTGATGAATATCGTAAAAGTGATACAGGAGAATGATCAGGGCCAGTCCTACACCTAAAAAAACGTTCATATCGCTTGAGAGATGGGGTGGTGCGAACCTTTGATACAGAAAAACTTGGGCAACATAGAGCAAAACGAGAAAGGGAGTGAGGCGCGCCATATAGCGCTGGTGATTGTTACGAGTGATTTGCATTAAAAACATCCTGTTTTATATGATGCATCATCTTCGTATATTGAATTTTATCCTTCAAGAGTAAAATTGAAAGAGAGAAACACTCGGACAATCAGAAAGTTCGTTATACCAAACTTGCGGAATTGCATGGTCAGTATTTCTCTAAAGAGTTAGAATATCTCATAAATTTTCTCAAGGAGCTTCAAGTGTCAGACAAGAGACTCGATACTTTCAAAACTCGCCGGACCCTCAAGGTCGGCAATAAATCTTACGACTACTTTTCACTGAAGGCCGCGGAAGCTGCTGGTGTGGGTGATGTAAATAACCTTCCGTTCTCACTAAAAGTGTTGATGGAAAACCTTCTTCGTAATGAAGATGGCTTCACTGTTTTCGGTGATGACATTAAGGCCATGGGCCAGTGGACGAAAGACAAAAAGTCGACTCGTGAAATTAACTACTATCCTGCTCGCGTTCTTATGCAGGACTTTACTGGCGTTCCAGCAGTAGTTGATCTAGCTGCCATGAGAGACGCGATGAAAGCAGTTGGTGGTAATCCTCAAAAAATTAACCCACAAGTTCCGGTTGATCTTGTGATCGATCACTCAGTGATTGTAGATTACTCGGCCACTCCTGATGCTTTCACAAAGAACATGCACCTTGAATACGAGAGAAACGGCGAGCGCTATAAGTTTCTTAAGTGGGGACAAAAAGCATTTAAAAATTTCCGCGTAGTTCCTCCTGGTACAGGTATCTGTCACCAAGTGAACGTTGAATATCTTGCTCAGACTGTTTGGACAAAAGAAGAGAATGGTACAACCATTGCTTATTGCGACACTTGCGTAGGTACTGACTCTCACACAACAATGGTGAACGGTCTTTCTGTTCTTGGTTGGGGTGTTGGTGGTATCGAAGCAGAAGCTGCGATGCTGGGCCAAGCTGTAACAATGCTTATTCCAGAAGTTGTTGGTTTCAAACTTACTGGTAAAACAAAAGAAGGCGTTACTGCAACTGACGTTGTTCTAACAGTTACAAACATGCTTCGTAAGAAAGGCGTGGTTGATAAGTTCGTTGAGTTCTTCGGTCCAGGTCTTAAAGATCTGACTCTTGCGGATCGCGCGACAATCGCCAATATGGCCCCTGAATACGGTGCTACTTGTGGTTTCTTCCCAGTTGATGAAAAAACGATTGAATATCTTCGTTTCACAGGTCGCGATGAAGATCGCGTTCAACTCGTTGAAGCTTACGCAAAAGAGCAAGGCTTCTGGAGAAACGATTCAAAAGATCCTGTGTTCACAGACACTCTTGAATTAGATCTTTCAACTGTTGAACCATCTCTTGCAGGTCCTAAACGTCCTCAAGACAGAATCGCTCTTTCTGGAATCTCTGAAGGCTTCAAAAAAGATCTCGTTTCTGAAACTGGATTCAAAGTAAAAGCTGACGACGCCAATGTTGCTCAGAAGGTTGAAGGTAAAGATTTCACAATCACTCACGGTGACGTGATGATCGCTGCGATCACTTCTTGTACAAATACATCTAACCCATCAGTTCTCATCGCTGCTGGTCTAGTTGCGAAGAAAGCAAATGCTCTTGGTCTCACTAAGAAGCCATGGGTGAAAACTTCTCTCGCTCCCGGATCAAAAGTTGTAACTGATTACCTAGAGGCCACTGGTCTTCAACCTGAACTTAACAAACTTGGTTTCAACCTTGTTGGTTACGGTTGTACAACTTGTATCGGTAACTCTGGTCCTCTAGCTCCTGAACTTTCTAAGGCCATCAAAGACGGTAACCTTACGGCCTCAGCGGTTCTTTCAGGGAACCGTAACTTCGAAGGTCGTGTATCTCCAGACGTTAAAGCAAACTACCTTGCTTCACCTCCACTAGTTGTTGCTTACGCCATTGCTGGTAACGTGAAACTTGATCTTACAAAAGATGCAATCGGTAAGAGCAAAGACGGTAAGGACGTTTACCTTCGTGACATCTGGCCTACTTCACAGGAAATTTTCGAAGCTTCGAAATCAATCACTCCTGCGATGTTCAAGTCTCGTTACTCTGACGTGTTCAAAGGTGATGAGTTCTGGCAAAAGGTTCCAGTTTCTGAAAGCGAAACTTATCCTTGGGACTCAGCTTCGACATACATCAATAACCCTCCATACTTCAAAGGTATGAAGAAGGATCCAGAAGCGATCAAAGATATCGTTGGTGCCAACGTTCTTGGTCTATTTGGTGATTCAATCACGACTGACCATATTTCACCTGCTGGTTCATTTAAACCAGATACTCCGGCCGGTTCATACCTGGTTGGCCGTGGTGTAAAACCAGCGGACTTCAACCAATACGGTGCTCGTCGTGGTCACGATGAGGTAATGACTCGTGGTACATTCGCTAACATTCGTCTTAAAAACGAAATGGTGAAATCTGGTAAAGAGGGCGGTTTCACAACTTATATTCCTTCTGGTGAAGAAACGACAATCTACGATGCTTCTCAGAAGTATCAGGCAGCTGGTAAGCCGCTTGTGGTTGTTGCTGGTAAAGAATATGGTACTGGTTCATCTCGTGACTGGGCGGCCAAAGGGACTCGTCTCCTAGGTATCAAGGCCGTTATCACTGAGAGCTTCGAGCGTATTCACCGTTCTAACCTCATTGGTATGGGTGTTATTCCTCTTCAATTCACTGGTGGTGCTACTCGTAAGTCACTTAACCTTGATGGCTCTGAGGAAATCACAATCCATGGTCTTGCCGATATGAAACCTAAAGCTCAACTGAACGCTGAAATTAAGCGTAAAGATGGCTCGGTAGAAAAAGTGGTTTTCCACTCTCGTATCGATACGGCCAACGAGCTTGAGTACTATAAAAACTCAGGTATCCTTCACTACGTTCTAAGAAAGTTAAATGCCTAATTAAATTAGGGGGCCGCTCTGGCCCCCTATTTCTTGTCAACACACTCCTAAGCGTTAATAATAGATGGGTTAAGTCGTTTATCCACTGTCACAAAGGACAAGTATGGGTAGTCATGCACTCTATTCATTAAAAAATTCTCGTGTACTTATAACAGGCGCTTCCTCTGGGATCGGCCGTGCCATGGCCTTTTCAGTGGCAGCTCGCGGTTCCCATTTGTTTCTTCTTGCTCGTCGTGAAGAAAAGCTCAAAGAAGTGAAGGCCGAAATTCAAAAAGAGTTTCCGGACGTGAAAGTTGAAGTCATCGCTTGCGATGTGAACGATTCACATGCAGCTGATCTCATTAAAAAAGTGACTGAAGAAAAAGTCGATGTGTTGGTAAACAATGCTGGGCTTGCTCTTGGGCGCGAAAAATTTGAACTATCGCAATTGTCTGACATGGAACAGATGATCAGTACTAATATCACGGCAAACTTTAAACTTGTTCACCTGACCCTTCCTTGGATGATAAAAGCAGGGAAGGGCGACATTATTAATCTATGCTCGGTGGCGGGCCACTATACTTATCAGGGTGGGGCAGTCTATTGCGCCACTAAGCATGCGGTAAATGCATTCACTCGTGTGGTTCGTGAAGAGACTGCCGGCAAAAATATTCGCATCATGCAAATTTCACCGGGAATGGTGGACACTGAATTTAGTAAAGTTCGTTTTAAGGGCGATCAAAAGACCGCAGACGCAGTCTATGCAGGGATGAAACCCCTTCATGCGGATGACATTGCTCGCATGATGACTTTTATGTTGGAGCAACCTCGTCACGTTGTGATTGATGAAATCATCACCATGCCAACGGATCAGGGAAGTCCTACCACAGTTGTGAGGAAGAATACGTGAAAGTTATCGACGCTATTACTGTTACCTCTACACTTGTTCAACGCCAGCAGATTCAGTTTGATGAGGCCAATGGTCTGATTATGGCAGTAGGGGACCTGAATCTCACGGCCGATTATACATTTGGAAATGATTGTTACTTATTCGCAGGAATGGGAGACGTTCATATTCATGCACGTGAAGACGTATCAGGGAAAAATAATTACAAAGAAGATTTTACGACCGCTCGAATGGCCCTTCGAAATGGAGGTCTTTGTCACGCGGGAGATATGCCGAATAATCCAGTTCCTCCAGTGGATGAGAAGAGCTACGAGGCAAAAGTAAAACTCGCTGAAAAAGTAGAAGGGGAGATTTGGGCCTACGCTGGAATTGGGCCAGAAACAAGACCTCTAAGCTACTCTGTTCCTTATAAGGTCTACATGGGACCTTCTATTGGAGAGTTGTTCTTTAAAGATCTACCGACGTTAGAACATACTCTTGAGCATTATCGTGGAGAAAACGTGAGTTTCCATTGTGAGGATCCTCTGATTCTAGAGGCCCATAAGAGTGCCACTCATCACCATGACCGTCGTCCAGTTGAAGCAGAAGTCATTGCCACAAAAGACGCTCTTATGATGATTCAAAAATTTAATTTAAAAGGGAAGCTCTGCCACTATAGTTCCGGCGAAGGCCTTCGTCTTATTCGCGAAGCACGCTCACAAGGGGTGGAGGTTCAAATTGAAGTGACACCTCAGCATTTGTTCTACGACATTGAACATATTCTCGAGAAAGATTTAAAAGTGTTTCAGATGAATCCCCCGATTCGTCACGAGTATGATCGTTCTGCACTACTCATGGCCCTCAAAAATGGTGAGATTGATTTTCTTGCCACCGATCATGCTCCTCATACTCATGAAGAAAAAGAGAAAGGTACTTCGGGCCTTACGGGCCTCGATACCTTTGGGCCATTTGTGACTTGGCTCATTGATGATCAAGGTTTTGATCCGAAACTCATTGCCAAAGTCGCGGCCGAAAATCCAGGGGACTTCTTTAATCAGTTCCTTCCAAGCTGGCAGAAAATTTCTAAGGTCTATTCAAATATGGGGGATGGTGTAGGGTATCTTAAACCTGGATACCGTGCGAATTTCACCGTCCTTAATATGAAACGTCCTCTGACGGTTGATCGTCAAAATTTAAAAACTAAAGTTGGGCACTCGCCATTTATGGGAGTGACTTTTCCTGGTTCGGTAGAAGCTCTCTTTATTGGGGGTCAAAAGGTATGAAAATGATCGCTACGGCCCTGGTTGTTCTGGCATTTCTTTTTGTTGGGTTAATCGCCTGGTGTGCATACCCCTGGAGTGTTGGCGAATCGACTGCTGAATTTGAGGTCCATCATGTTGAGCCTGAAGTTATGGTGGACATGGAGGATCGTCCTTCAGTGATTAAAATTCTTACTTGGAACATTGGTTATCTTTACGGCCAGGGTTCAGAGGGCCCAGGTTATGTTCACCGGGAGAAAGAATTTTACGAGGAAAAGCTCAAAGAATTTGCTCAGCAAATTAAAGAATGGAATCCGGACATCATTTGCCTTCAGGAAGTTGATTTTGAATCATCTCGTTCTGGTGACATTAATCAGGCCCAGTATCTTGCGGCCAAAACGGGCTATCCTTATGTGGCCGAAGCTGTTTCATGGGACGCCAACTATATCCCTTTTCCTTACTGGCCTTTAAAAAATAACTTCGGGCGTGTGAAATCCGGGGGAGCGATTCTTAGTAAGTATCCTCTGAAAAATCACACTGTCACCCTACTCGAAAAACCATCATCTCAACCATGGTGGTACAATCTTTTCTATCTTCACCGTTATTTCCAAACTGTGACGGTCGAGCTGGACGATAAAAAATATAAGATCGTAAATCTTCATCTTGAGGCCTTCGATAAGGTGGACCGCTTGAAACAAGTGGGGCAATTAGTTGAGAAGGTAAAACGTGAAGGAGTGGATTTTGTGACTGGTGACTTCAATATGTTGCCGGCAAGTGCCTCGAAACGTTCTAAATTCTACAATGAAGACGATTACGAGAATGATGCCAGCTATGAGGCGATGCAAGTTTCAAAGCTTTCTGAAGTAATTCCTGATGATATCTATGCCAAGGACGAGAAGACTTATTTTACTTTTCCTGCCTGGGCACCTGATCGCAGACTTGATTATATCTTCTTTAAACCGGGTCTAAAAATGATGAGGGCCGAAGTTTTAAATTCGGCCCTCTCGGATCATTTGCCCCTTAGGGCCACATTTCAAATTGATTCACCAAAGTTTAATCCATATTCACAATAATCTTTTGGCCAGGGTAGATTGAGCGTCGCTTGAGGGAGTTAATCTTCACAAGCGCCTCAATTGGCTGGTTAAATTCACGAGCTACCTTTGTCAGGTGATCGCCTTTTCTTACTGTGTAGATACCTTTCTGAGTACCTGGAAGAACGATTTTTTGTCCTACCTGGATTTGACCGCGCTTAAGATTGTTGGCGGTTTTAATTTTTGAAACTTTAAGATCAAAAATTCGGGCAAGGTCAGTCAGGTTATCACCACGCTTAACTTTATAAACGATTGGTTTGTTGGTCGCTTTTACTTTTGGGGTCTGGGCAACTGTGCGAGTCGCAACTCTTTGCTCATCAGGGCCTTCAAGCTTTAGACGCTGGCCAATTCTCACTTTTGTTTTCCATGATTTGAAATCATTTGCCTGGGCCAGCTCTCTTGGAGTCATGCTGTATTTACGAGCAATTGAAACAAGAGTTTCGCCACGACGAACGCGGTGAAGTTTTGGTTTTACTTCAGTTTCAACTTTGTCCTCATTCGCAACATTGGCCGTGCGACGGTTTAGATCACGACGAGATTCTGGTTTACTGACTTTTTTTGCCACTTCAACCGGAGCTGAAATGTCTTCCAAGCGATAGCTGTATTTAGACTTTGGAACGCGTAGGAAATAAGTCCCGGCGAAGTATCTTGGAGTAGAAGCGCGACGAAGCTCAGGGTTTAGCTTTTTAAGCAGAGCAATGTCTACATTCATACGGCGGGCCACAGAATGAAGAGAGATGTTCTTTTTAACCGGTCTAAGTTCCGTAAGATCAAACAGACGATGTTTTTTCTTAGGGATCACGAAGCCATATTTTTCAGCATTATTCACTACGTGCATGGCCGCAAGAACTTTAGGAACGTAGTTAATGGTTTCTGAAGGAAGCTGCTTGTTGCGAGAAAGCTCATAGAAGTCACGTGTTCCGTGCTTCATGATTCGACGGATGATTCCGTACTCACCAGCATTATAGGCCGACAGGGCAAGTTCCCAGCTTGAGAACACGTTATGAAGATCTTTGAAGTACATGGCCGCTGCTTTTGTGGCCTTGAATAAATCTTGTCTTTCATCAATCTCAGAAGTGATTTTTAGTCCGTAACGAGATCCAGTTCCGCGAATGAACTGCCAAGGACCTACCGCTGAAGCGTGAGAACGAGCACCAAGGTAGTAACCTGACTCGATAAGACCTACGAAATAAAGTTCTTTTGGAAGACCGTGCTGCTCGAAAACGGCCTCAATATGGTGACGATATTCTTCACCGTTATTGATAAAACGTTGCATACGATCGCGGTTTTGTTTTGTGAAGTAATCTACCCAAAATTGCATACGCTTAGTGTTTTTCTTTGCGAGGAAGTTACGAGCGTATGGAACTTCGTTGTTTTCTGAGTCTGGAAGCTCTTTATCAATTTCAGCATCGCCAACTGTCGTTTTGATGGAATCATCATCAGCATCGGCCTCTGCCATTTCGTGAGTGTATTCGCCATTGTGGGCGGTCTTGTCAAAAATCTCATCATCTTCGATTTGAACAGTTTCCATGAGACTGCTCATCTCGCGAGACGGAGTTTTTTTCATCTGAGAACAACTCATTAAGAGGAAAGATGACAACGTAAGTGTCGAAAGAACAGATATTTTCTTCATGAAAAAGAACCTCGCAGCGGTTTTAGACGTCTTGTCAGATTATTTTATGATAGCACTCAGGATTGTCTTTGCAACAAATCTTAATAGGAAAAATCATCCTTTGTGGAAACACCACTTTTTCATATAATCAAAGAATGGACAGTGAAGTAAAAAGCGAATCAAAAATTATCGGCTGGCGTGAATGGGTCTCGATGCCGAACCTGGGTCTGGTTGCCATCAAGGGTAAGGTTGATACCGGTGCAAAAACCTCAAGTTTACACGCCTTCGATATTAACCTTGAGAAGAAAGGGACAAAGACCTATGTGAACTTCAAAGTCCATCCGATTCAAGGAGACTTCACGGTGGTGATTTCTTGTCGGGCCCCCCTGGTGGACATTCGTTCAGTAACGGATTCCGGTGGCCACAAAGAAGATCGTTATGTGATTCGCACTACGATGGTCATTGCTAATATTAAAAAGAAGATTGAACTGACTCTTTCAAATCGCGAAACCATGAAGTTTCGTATGCTCATTGGGCGAGCGGCCTTGAAGCACTTTTACATAGATTCAACTCAATCTTACCTGGCCGGTAAGACCATTAAGCAAAAGCGCTTTATAAAAGAACTTAAACTGATGCGGGGAAAAGTCTAGCGTGGGCCTCATCAATTTTTGCGGCCACGATAAAATCATTTTCTACTAAGTTGTTGTTGGTATGGGTCCAAAGTTCAATGTCACAGTGGCCCCAGCCTAAAAAAATCTCTGGATGGTGTTTTTCTTCTTCAGCAATTCGGCCAACTTCATTGGCAAATTCTAAAGCACGTTTAAAATTTTTAAATTTTACATCTCGACGAAGGCGAGAGTTGTCTTCGATGAGTTTCCATTCTGGAGAAAGGGACTTCATGTAGCGCTCTTTCTCTTCTAAAGAAAGCGGTGGTACATAAGTTGAGCACGGAACACACTTTTTATCTTTAAGATCCATATTTTTTCTCCTAGACTCGAAAAAGTATCCTTTATTTATCAGGAGTCGTAAATGCGTGCCATCTTGTTGTTGATGCTTTTAATCGGTTGTTCCCATAAGGTAAGAATCGTAGCACCTACTGCTGTTGAACCCCGTGTCGCTCATGAAGCAAGTGCAAAAGAGGTCATGGTTACTACTCAGGGTCAGGCCACAACACGTGCCGCTTTAAAGATATTCAATCAAGGCGGAAACATCATTGATGCTTTTGTCGCCGCATCTTTTGCTATTTCAGTTGAGCGTCCACATTCAACTGGTATTGGAGGCGGTGGGTTCCTGCTTTATTTTTCTAAGGCGGAAAATAAGGTCTATGCTTTTGACTTCCGTGAAGTAGCACCACTTCTTGCCACATCTCACATGTATCTCACAAAGCTTGGTGAACCTCAGCCACTTCTTTCTCAAGAAGGTGTACTGGCCGTGGCGACTCCGGGACTCGTGAAAGGTCTTTATGAGATTCACCGTCGTTTTGGTAAGCTTCCTTGGAAAGACACCATGGGGCCCGCCATTGAACTGGCACGGAATGGTTTTCCTCTTTATGAGCAACTTCAAGAGGCCCTTACCGATCGTCGCTCTCTTTTGCAGTTAGATCCAGAGGCAAGAAAGACTTTCTTCACTCAGGACGGGAAAGTTCCACTTTTAGGAACCATCATTTATCAGGAGAATCTGGCCAAAACATTAGAGCTTATTGCTAATAAAGGCGAAGATGGTTTTTATAAAGGGAAAGTGGCCGACGCCATCGTTAAGACCGTAAAGAATAAGCGTGGTCTTCTGACTCATAAAGATTTTAAGGCCTATGAAGTAAAAGAACGTGAGCCAGTCACCGGCGTTTATAAAGGACTTAAGGTTTACTCTATGCCACCTCCAAGTTCAGGTGGTATTCACGTGATTCAAATTTTAAAGATGCTTGAGCCACATGATCTAAAAGGAAAAGGTCCACAATCTACTGAAGCGGTTCATCTTACGGCGATGGCCATGCAAAGGGCCTTCGTTGATCGCGCGAACTATTTAGGTGATCCTGATTTTAATCCGGTTCCAGTGAAAGAACTTTTAAATGAGAAGTATTTAAAAAAACTTTCTCGTTCAATTGATGTTGAGAAAGCGACACCGGCCGACAAGGTAAAACCTATTCCACTTCCTTATGAGTCATCGGACACTGTTCACTTTACGATTGCAGATAAAGAAGGAAACCTTGTGGCATCAACTCAAACCATCAATGGTTGGTTTGGTTCAGGTGTGATGGCACAGGGAACTGGTATTGTTCTTAATAATGAAATGGATGACTTCGCCCAAAAAGCGGGAGCTCAAAATCTTTTTGGGGCCGTGGGTGGACAGAATAATTTAGTTCAACCGAGAAAACGTCCTCTATCGAGTATGTCTCCGACGATCATGACGAAAGAAGGTGAGCCTTTCATGGCACTTGGTTCTCCATCTGGTACACGTATTATTACTTGTGTGGCCCAGACCATTTTGAATTCAGTTGAATATGAAATGCCTCTTTATGAAGCAGTGGCCGCCACTCGAATTCATCAGCAGTGGATGCCGGATCAGTTAAAAATTGAGGCCCCTTTTCTTGATCCTAAGGTTGAAAAGGAATTGAAAGACCTGGGCCATAATGTGGTTCATGAGAGACTGGGTTGTTCGATTCAGGCGATCAAGAAGACCAAGAAAGGTTGGGGCGGGGTGAGTGATCCGAGAGGAGAGGGACTCGCTCTCGGATTGTAATTACTTTTTCTGATACATGGGATCTGTATGCTGAAGCCATATCGGTCCCATGGGTGCAGGAACCTGGGTCTTATCAAAAACGACCCCCTGCGATTTCTGAAGATTTTCTACTGAATAGTAGGCCTGCTTTAGCTCCACTTTTTTCTTTACCCAATCATTCATCTTATCCGGGTTCCAGAAAGTCAGGGCCCGGTGTTTTTCTTTGTCTGATGCCCATTTGTCTCCGCTCATAAGAACTTTAAAAATGCTGACACCTTCGTCTGTGACAGGAGGCCCGGCCAGCTCCAGAGGAATATTGATGGTCTGTGACCAATTGTCTTTCATTTCTTGCTCCATTACGCCGGCCACATCAAGGAAGCTCACACCATAGGCCGAACAACCTGAGCCTTCACCATAGCGAGGACGATGGGCCAGACCGTAATAGCGTCCAATGTTTTTATCGCGGTATTCATGAAAATACTGAGTGACTCTTTTGCATTGGCCATCGTTGAGAAGGAACTTGGTAAAGGTCACTTTCCCCTCAGAGAGGAGAGTCTTGAGTTCGTCTTCAATTTCACTTATGGTCTGAAGTTTTCCCTCAAAGCTATGATAAAAAATTCCCAGACCCCGCTGATGAATAAGAAGCTGAGTGACTGGATCGAAACCTCTACCCGACATTCCCGTAAGTTCGTATTGATCACCACACTTTAACTCCACAAATACATGTCCCATAAAGTGAGAATCAAAACTCAGCTTGTTTTGGATTGCCGATTTTAAAACGGCCGCTGGTGTTGACCAGTCATAACCCTTTGGTGAAGGTTTAAAAAAGAGAGTCAGTTCATTCTTCGCCCAGGCACTTCCGGACAAGAGTAAGGCGGTAAATATGAGGTTTTTCATAAAACCATTTTCTCTCCAGTTCAAACTTCTTGGGAGGAGGGAAAAATATGCTTTCTCTATTGAATTTTCTTTTATTGATCGAGATAGTAGACCCATGAATTGGGAGCTATTGGGAATTTCCATTTACGTCGTAGGGATGATTGGTCTCGGATTTTATTTTTCAAGACGAATCAAGAACCAAGACGATTACTTTTTAGGGGGCCGGACCCTCGGGCCTTTGCTTGCGACATTTGCCATTTTTGCGACCTGGTTTGGTGCTGAAACTTGTATCGGGACAGCAGGAGCAGTTTATCAAAATGGTCTATCAAGCATTCACGCCGATCCCATGGGGTATACCATCTGCCTTTTAGTGATGGGCCTTTTCTTTGCCAAGGTTTTGTGGTCAAAGAAGATCACCACCATTCCTGATCTCTTTCGAAATCGTTACTCGCCATCAATTGAGAAAATGGCGGCCCTTATTTTAATTCCTAGCTCAGTTATTTGGGCCGGTGCTCAGGTGCGTGCTTTGGGCCAAATCATTCATGCCACCACTGACTTTGGCCCTGTGCTGGCCGTGACAATTGCGGCAACAGTGGTGATCATCTACACCATGTGGGGCGGAATGCTTGCAGATGCTTACGCGGATCTCATTCAAGGTTTTGCGATTATTGTGGGTCTGATTTTTCTACTTGTTTCAATCATCTATGATTTGGGGGGAATTGAGTCCGCTCTCTCAACGATTGCAACTGATCGTTTGAGTTTTAGTGGGGGAGATATGCTCCACTTAGGCCTTCTGGGAAAATTAGAATTATGGCTCGTTCCGATTTTTGGGTCCATCATGACTCAGGAACTTGTGAGCCGTGTTGCCGCCAGTCGCTCTGCCGAAGTGGCCCGTAATTCCACTCTTCGAGCGGCCACGATTTATTTTCTTGTGGGATCGATTCCGGTGATCATTGGACTTATTGGTGTGAACTATATGCCTGGACTAAAAGATCCGGAAACACTCATGCCGGTGCTCGCGAAAGCTCATCTGAATTATGTTTTCTACATTATTTTTGTGGGAGCTTTAATTTCGGCGATTCTTTCGACAGTGGATACCACCTTACTTGCAAGTTCCGCACTCATGACACAGAACCTGATTAATCCCGTATTTCCAAAAATGTCAGATCGTAGAAAAGTTTTGTTGGCCCGCTTGGCGACCCTGCTTTCCGGAATCGTCGCTTATGTCATCGCTTTTTCTTCTGAGTCCATCACCCATTTAGTGGAGACTGCATCAAGTCTTGGTGGCCCATCAATCTTCGTCTTAACCGTGATTGCATTATGGGACAAGCGAGGGAGTACCTACAATGCAATGATTGCTTTCGTGACTAGTATCATTGTCTGGCTTCTGGCCCATTTCTTGTGGGAACTGGAGTATCCAGTGCTTCTTACTGTTACGACTTGTGGGTTTAGTTACTATTTATCACTCTTATTTATGCGAGAGTCAGAATCTGTTCCCGAACTTAATACCTGAGTGCTTCACCTGGGACCTGGAGCAAAAGCTATAAATAATCAAAGAATAAGCAATTCCCCTTAATATAACATTAAGAACGACCGTAATAAATTAAGAGTCAATCGTTTGTTTTATTGGGGTTTAACTCATTTTGTTTATTTGTTTATCAAAGACTCTCATTCTATTTTTGCTGGTATTGGTTACGGCCTGTAATCCGCTTGGTTACGTCAAAGTTAAGACCTTAGATGATCTTTTAAAAAATTCTCCACCAACATTAACATCGCTTAATTGTAGTTCGCTCGCATTGAATGAAGGTGATCCACTTTCATGTACTGCAGTTGGGGATGATGATGGTGATTTTACTTATCGTTTTTCCTCTCAGAATACTTGTTTAGTCACACTTGATGCCGATTCCGGTGCGATCACGGCCGTTACGAATAATAGTTTTGTTCCAGGATGCGTGCTGGCCGTTGAAGCTTTTGATGGAGAGCTCACTTCAAATGCTCTTCAAGTTTCAATCACTGTGGCCAATTCTGTTCCAACACTTTCAATCGCGGATGTGAGCTGGCCTGAAGATACTGTGCAGATTCGTGATGACGGGGCCGTGGAATCTTCAGAGGGGGATAATGGTGTATATTCCCTCGATAACGCTACCACAACGGGAACCAAGTGTTCCAGTGTGGGTACTCTTTCCATTGACGCTACATCAGGGGCCGTTTCATTAAATGCTCCGGATTGGGTCGGCACTTGTAATGTGACTGTTAAATACGATGATGGAAATGGTGGAGTGGTTTCGACCCAGTTTGCTTATACCGCGACCGCTGTGAACGATGGGCCGATTATCTCGGGGGCCTGTAGCGGTTCCATTAATCAAGATGCTGCTTATTCTTGTTCAGCTTTAACGGCCAATGATCCGGAAGGGGATTCGTTTACTTGGGAATTTGCTCCGGCCCATGATTGTACTTTCTTGAGCATTAATGCTTCCAACGGTGCAATCACAGGAACACCGGATGATGAGGAAGTAGGTTCTTGTACCTTGGCGGTTCGGGGTACTGATGGAACTAGCTATTCACAAGTCGTTTATTCACGCATTATCACTGTCAATAACCTACAACCCACACTAACGATTTCGAATAAAACCACTGGAGACACTATTGGCCCGGTGGTGATTGCGACCGATGGTGAAGTTCAATCAAATGAAGAAGGTCATGGTGTTTATTCAATTGATAACACCACGGTGACAGGAAATAAGTGTAGTGATGAAGGACTCGTCACCATCAATTCAAGCAATGGTGAAATCACTTTTGATGGGACTGACGGTTGGTCTGGGTCTTGTAATATCAAAGTCATTTTTGATGATCAGAACCCAACTCTTAATACTGTTTCAGCTCAATTCACTCTAACAGTTCAAGACACTGTTGGGCCAAAAGTGATTAATGTGAGTTCTTTATTGGCCGATGACACGTATCACTTAGGTACGACCGTTTCTGTTCAGGTGACTTTTGATGAGCCAGTGGTTGTGACAGGAACTCCAAGAATCCTTTTAGAAACTGGTTTTGTGGATCGTTATGCTACGTATGTGTCGGGAAGTGGTAGTGCTAACCTGACTTTCAACTATGTGGTTCAATCAGATGATTTTAGCTCTGATCTGGATGTGGCCGCAACTCCAGGTGCAATTGAACTAAATAGCGGAACTCTCGCTGATGTTTCTACCAATAATGCGACCTTAACTTTACCGGTAGGCTCTGCTCTTAATTCCTTGGCCACCAACAAAAACATTGTTGTGAGTGGTAACTTCTCTTTTGCCACTTTAAGTAACGTGCCCTCTCCGATTGCTCGTACCAGTCTGACCGATATGGAAGTGGGTGGAAGTGGTGTCGTTGCCTATAAATATAAGTGGGGCCTTAAAGCTTCTACCAACTGTTCTGATGCAACCGGGTATTCAGCTGAAACGCCCATCAGTCAGAAGATTATTGAAAGCTTAACCTCAGTGGTTGTTGGTAACAGTGTTGTTTTCTGTGTGGTTGGTAAAAACGGTTCAAACGTATGGCAGCCTTATTCGGCGGCAACTCAAGCAGAGTGGATCAAGGGTGAATACTCCATGGGGCCAATTTCTCTGGCCGGTCTTTCCAATCTTCCCAACTGGAAAGATGTGGCGATTGATTCATTCGGTAGAATTGTGGCGAGAAACGCTCGCGGTGAAATCTTCCGTTCAGTCGACAACGGAACCAGCTGGCAGCTTCAGTGTAAAATTACCAACGATGATAATGCTCATTTTAAAGTCGATCCCTCGGCCACTGGTTACACCTATATTGTGACAGGTGGTAATTTGCGTAAAATCGAGCCGTACAACGGTGCTGCTTGTCCGCTTAAAACCAGTACCATTACAGATTTTAATTATACGTTTTTTTCTTCACCCGTTGATATCGACAGTGAGGGAAGCATTTATCTTTTTATTGCTGATGCCGCTGGAACTAAGGATCATCTTTATAAATCAATTGACCAAGGGGAAACCTGGAACCTGGTCGTTTCTCTCTCTGGGGACGGTTGGTCTTCTTCATTTGCGATTGATCCAAATGATAAAAATAAGATGGTGAGATTCGCGGCCGATGATGTGAATATGACTCGCCAGGGTTCTTATACTTCAACCAACGCTGGTGCCACTTGGACCAGAACCACGAGTACGGATCTTACCTTAGTTGATATTAAATTTAACCCGATTCAACCGAACACATTTTATGTCCATAACGGTAACTATTCCGTTGATGGTGGAGCAAACATCCTGTTAGGTGTGAACACCAACATTGTGACGGATATGAGACGCTTTCATATCGACTCAAATGGTTCAGGGTATTTTCTGCAAGAGAGTGGTACAGACACTCTTCTTAGAAAGAGCACTAACTATGGTGTTGTGGCCCATAGTCTTCTTTATACATTTCCGGGTGTGTCTTCAGATAAAAACAGTCAGGCCATCTCTGTTCGCGGAAATGTGATTGCCGCCGTTCTGGGTGGGCGCATGTATGTGAGTACAAACGCTGGAACAAGTTTCAATTTAATTAACTGGCAGGGGACAAAACTTGCTCTTATGACGGGCATCACCACCAAAGATGGTAAAACTGTTTATGGTGTGACAGCGGACTGGAACATTGTTAAATCAAGTGATATCGGTGAGAGCTGGGAACTAAAATACACCTATGGCCGTGGCTGTTTTGGTAAAGAGCCAAGAATTGATACCCATGAACTTGAGGCGAATCGTTTTTCTGTCTGGGCCAATGGAACGAACTGTGCTCAATATGTTTCGAGTGTTGATAGTGGAACCACTGTAAGTACAGGTCTTCTTGCCAATAGCTGGAATTTTCAGACTCATATTTATAACCCTCTGGATTCAAACTTTGAAGGATTCCGATCTCAGAATAAGTATCGTCAAACCAATGATGGTGGTTATGATTGGCGATCATTTACTTATCCTTCAACAAACGCTACTGGCCCTGATGGATATTTGGATTCGCAGAATGGAAACATTCAGTGGTTTATGGAAACTTCAGGTTTTGGGAATGTGGTTTCCACTTCTCAAGCAACTCTGGCCCAGGGAAATGTGGCAACAGGGTTGTCTACCATCAGTGGTATTGATGCGTTTGTAAATGAATCCGGTGTCTTCGAAGTACGAGTGATTGATCGTGCAGGAAAGGTCAGAAGGAGCCTGAACCAAGGGGCCACTTTTACTGATTTAGGAACATCACCCGCACTTCCGAACTGTAGTACTCGTTTTTTCTATTCTCTTCCACAGAACCGGAATGTCATGGCCATGATTTGCTCCGGTGGAGATGATCTCACTTTTACAGTAGATAATGGACAGACTTGGCGAACGATTGATTTTGATAACCTCTATGGAATCAATTGTGATGCTAGCGGAATTGCCCTTCATCCGAATAAGTTTTTTGTTGCTTGTAAGTCTTATGATGTACTGTATGTGAAATACAATGCCATCGAACTGATTAATGATGCTACCGACAGTATTATTTCTTCGGCCGATCAAGCGACTCCTAAACCTGTTGTTACGAATACAATCGCCAATGAATTTAATTCAACTGAATACGCGATTATTCCCCTGGGTGGCACATGCGATAACTCTTTAACGTTCTCGACCACAGTTCCTCTGTCTAATGATCCTGCCTTTAGTGTGACGGGAAATTATCAGGTTTGTGTACGTCTGACGGATACTTCTAATGTCGTAAGTTTTGACCGAAGCCCAATCATTAAATTTGATGGGACTGCACCAGGGGCCCCGACGTTTAATCTGGCGGGAGCTTTGAGTGACACTATTTTAAAGCGTCATGAATACCTGGATGACGGTAGTTCTATCGTCTCTGGTATAGGCGGAACTGGTTTTGATAAGAGTTCCTTTGCGATTATTCCGTCGACTGGAACTTGTAATAATTCTCACCGCTATTCTTACGCACTTCCAATTGGGAAATTATCGAATCAGTTTGTTTCGATAACAGAAGGATCCTGGAAGATTTGTATGAAGCTTTCCGACCAGGCCGGAAATGGTGAGGTCTTTGCTCAATCACCAAATTTTACCTATAGTAATGCGGCCGTTTACTCAAAACTTCAGAATCTGCCAAATCTTATTTCAAACGTTCTGTCATTGAATGTGACGGTAGGTGGAGCAGGAGTCACATCCTATCGTCACAAATTAGGACTTGAGGCAAATACTGATTGCTCTTTGAGTTCTGGCTATAGTGCTCCTGTGGGAGTAGGGACACCAATCTCCGATTCTCTTCTGAGTTATAAGCAGACCAATTTAGAATTGGCCTCATTTCTTAAGCTTTGTGTAGTGGGTGCTGATAATGATGGTAATTGGCAACCGATGAAAGAGGCGACCAATTATTCCTGGTCTTTATATCGTTATTCTGCCGAGAAAATCACACTTTCTGATGTCACTGAAATTGAAAACTGGAGAAACGGTTGGATTGATCTCCACAATTTCAATATTTTTTATGCCACTGATATGAGTGGTATGATTCATAAAAGTTCTAATGGTGGTGATAGTTGGACAAAAGTATGTCGCGTCCCTGTTACCAGTACCTGGACATATTCCGGTGATTTTGGTTATAGGCAGTCACACTACAGTGATAAAAATCTTTATGTTTGGTTTAGTAATGAGGTCTATAGAATTGAAGATAAAGATGGCAAAGATTGTATAAGCATTACGGCCGACCTGGGCAATATTCCCAATACCTCTGGGAATCTGAATTTTCATGTTGGACCGAATGGCACTCTCTACGCTTTAGTTAACGACTCTTCTGAAATGAGAGACAGTATTTATAAAAGCACAAACCAAGGTCTTTCATGGAACAGAGTGGGTGATGGAATTATTTATTTGGAAAGCTCATCTCCATCCATCGCTTTTAGGCCGGATCCTGTAGTAGCCGGACGTCTCTATGCCACTTTCATTCATACTTCTCGTCCAGACCTGTACGGTATTTATCGAAGTGATAATGATGGAGCAAGTTGGACCAAGTTAATGACTTCTACCGGAAGACTCTTTCTTACACCGGCCCTGCAAACTCCGGGCAAGTGGTCTGCCTATAACTTGTCTAATAGCTCACAGAGTATCTGTACGACTGATAACTGGGCAACGTCCAGTATTTGTGGCCGTTACAACTCTGAAGGCTTTACTGAGCTAAACCAAGGCCGCTTCCAATCATTGAGCGATGATATCTATTCAACATTTATGATGGGACAGGCCGTGGGCATGGCCTATTTTGAACTCAGAAAATTCCCTGCAGGAGATAATTCATCGGCCGTGGGTATTGGCACTATTCCGATGATTCCAATAAAACAAAATTACCCGATATATGCTGTACAAGGTTCTTCCGTCATCGCAAGTGCGGCGGGGAGAATGTTTATTTCCACCAATGGTGGAAGTTCTTTTAAAAGAGTGAAGTCCGCAAATCCAGAGGCCATGCCACTTACTCTAGAAGGAGCGAGATTTGGTGGTAAGGGCCTTATGGCCATAAGTACAACGGGTGTCAGAAAGGCCTATATGTCTCACGATTCTGGTGAAACATGGAAGAGCTTCTACGATCCTAGAGACCGTTGTTATGAACAGCCTTCTTTTGCGACCGGTGATATGGAATTCTCTCGCTTCGCGGCCTTTGGTCTTTATTCATGTGGTGGTATTGATAACTTCAGCGCGTTTTCAGATGACTATGTGACGAAAAGTGCGATGTACGGAATTGGTGGGCAGGCCATCGATATTACGAATGCTGAAAATGGATATTTCTTCAGTACCCTTTTTATGGGACGTACAACAAGTTATTGGCAGCATTACGACTATAAAAACTTTGTCATGCCATACGTTTTTCCAGGTTCAGTTTATCTTCTATCACCGTCTGCTTTTGTTGATCCTCGTGATAGTCGTAAATTCTTTATGCTGACTAAAAACCAAAACAATGATGTGAATTATCCGGTACGTTTGGCACTGGTGGATTACGAAAACAGCACTTGGACCGACTTGAAAGCAAACAGTAATTTCCCGGTAATTTCTGGTATTGCTATGGCCCATGATGGAAGCGGAGGTCATTATCTCTATAGCATGGCCCACGATGGGAAGGTGGAGCGTTCATCGGATTACGGAAACTCATTCTCTATCATTAGTAATACCGCCATTAATAACAGCTCTTATTGCAATGCTGGCCGATCTTATTATGTTGATCCAGAAAAACCTCAGTTTCAACAAACAAGTTGTACTGAAGAGGCCTTTAGTATTGATGGAGGTCAAAGCTTTACGAGGATGCTTAGGAATTTTCAGACCGATCCTACTTTTGCCGGATGTGCCCTCATTCCGAAGTATTTTGACGGAAAACACATCTATCTAAAATGTAGTGTTGGTATACTGAAAATGAATGTGACAGATTTTGAATTAGCACTCGGTGCGAATGATCGAAATCTAGACGTCAGTGAGCAAGGTGCAAATTTGCCATTGGTACAAGTCACAGAGCCAGGTTTTTATACGTCCATTGAATATGCAGTCGTGGCTGCCAATGTGACTTGTGATAATAGCTTGTCTTATTCTTCTACTGTGCCTACAACCGCTGATGCGGCCTTTACCACCTCAGGGAAATACAAAGTTTGTATCAAGTATAATGATGGATCAGTGAAATATACTGAAACTAGTCAATTAAATTATACTTCTGGAGGAGCAGTCTTTACGAGTATTGCCTTGGTAAATGACGTTGCTGATAGCGTGCTTACCGAAAATGAACGTCAGGATGGACACAGACCATTAGTCTCAAATCTTGTCGCTTCAAATTACACTTTTGTTGAATATCAGGTGGCCGACAGTGCGGCAGCATGTAGTGCCTTATCAGATTATAAAGACCATCCGCCATTGGCCAATATGGAAGGTTATAAAATCGGTCTGTCAGATGGGAATGCCTATAAAGTCTGTGTGAAGCTTAATAATGCTGCCGGACCTATTTACGGAGCGTCGTCGGATTTCACCTATGAGGAGAATTTTCCTCATGCTGAACTCGTAACTAAGCTCGGAATAGTTGAAAAGAATGTAAATTTCTCATCTCTTGTTTCAGGCCCGGATATCACTCATTACCGTTATAAGTATGGACTGGCCGATAGTCTTCAGTGTGCTTCAGATACCCAGTACAGCTCATCCATTCCTGTGGCCACTGTGATGAATTTGCCTTTGGCCACGGCCGAATTGAATAAGAAATATAAACTTTGTCTGGTTGGTAAAAACAACTTAAATGAGTGGCAGCCTCTTCATATGGCCACTGAATACAATTTTGTCGTGAACAAATTCCGTATGACAGAGTTCTCACCTGGAACATTCGCTGTCGCGAACTGGATGGATGTGGCGATCCATGACACTGATCCGTCTTATATGGCCCTGATGTCATTTAGTGGAGATATCTACCGGACTCGTAATGGCGGTGTTAACTGGGATGTCCTTTGTAGAATTAACGCTCCTACAAATTATACCGCTAATCAACGCTACAAACTATTAATTGCCAATGACAGCCAAAAGACTGTTTACCTTTCAGGGGGCAGTTCGGCAGGTGGAAGTTATCGGGCCGATAATTCCGGCGGTTTTTGTACTAAAATTGCCAACCAACAAATTGCCCTGAATAGTCTTGGGCACGTGTATGCACTTTCTAATTATTTATCGAATTTTCCAACAGGAGTCTTCCGTTCAAGCAATCGAGGGGTGTCGTGGAATCTCTTAATGGAGTATTCAGGAAGTTCGGTTGATGCCGTTATTCATGTAAGTCGAAATGATGATGATAATATTATTGTTCTCACCCAATCAGGTGCCGGAGCGATTTTTGAAACAGTCGATGGCGGCACTAACTGGGTCTCTCGACCAAGTCTCAATTCCTTTTTAAGAACTCAAGCTTTAATTTCCTCTCCGCTTTTAAGTCGGACCTTCTTTCAGCCTCTGAATGCGAACGTTTATACCACTGATGGTGGTGCGACTACGACCACTGGAACTGCCCAAGGTCTCGCCTTTAGAGGAGATGGGAAACCTTATCGTCTGCGCTTTGTGAGTGCTAATCAATCAGTGCTCGAGACGAATACTGATGTTTTTAATGCCGCCACTTGGACCACGGTCTATACATTTAATCATCAAAGCTTCCAGGGTTACGACAATTTAGTGGTAAATGGAAATACAATTGCTGTAATCCTGGGAAGAAAGCTGTTCTTATCTACGGATGGAGGAGCGACCTTCACTGAACAAAACATTTCTGTTTCAAGATTTGCCTTTAATTCATTTGAGCGTTCGCAAAGTAAACTTTATGGTGTCACGAACCATAACGTTTTATTTTCATCCGCAGACAACGGTGCAACCTGGAACTTAGTGAAGCAGATTAACGAAAATCCTGAACTCGTGAGAACACTCGGCGTAGCTCCTAGTGGGAATGGGCAAATGGTCATTGGAACGGGAGGATCTCTTTATGTTTCTCCTGATGCTTTTTCGACCATCACCAGAAGCATAGTAAGAAGTTCGGATGGTGCCTGCTTATATTATAATATTGCAAATCCTGATCAGATCATTTTTAGTGTGGCAATGAGTTTTTATATGACGACTGATGGATTGGCGTCTGATTCAGCTTCAATGGAGACCGTTAGTCACGCCTGCTATAGTAATGATAATCGTCTCTATATAAACCCCGCCAACACAAATCAAGTTTGGAGCGCGAACTCTAGTTCTCAGGTTCTTTATAATGTTGCGACCAATGCCAGTACCACTCCAGCAACTGGATTACCAACGTCATATGCTGATACTGAGATGTTCGAAGAAGGTGGTAATTACGTCATGCGATTCATTGATATACGAGGAAACTTACGTGAATCAACCAATTTTGGGGCAACATCGGTCAGCATTGGATCTTTAAATCCATATAGTACTTCAGATACCATTTCAAACTCCAAAATGAATTCGGAACCTACTAATCGTAGTTTCATTATAAACCATGCGGGCAATGCTATCGCTTATACTTCAAACGAAGGTGCAAGCTGGGACCAGTTTAAAATGGATTCTGTTCTGCAGGCCGCTCTGGGGTGTTCGAATTTTAATGACATCATTCCATTCAACGATGGTTCACAAAAGGCGATGGTGGCCTGTAGTAGTGATGTGAATGCCACTCGTCCATTTGTCATTGAATTTTAATTAACGTTAGCGCTATCCTGTTCTTAAAATGGAATTTTAAAATATGAATAAAGAAATCAAAATTATCGCGGCCCTTACGACTCTTAATATTTTGCTTACTGGTTGGCTGCTATTTCAATACAAGAATGCCCCGCCGATGGAAGAAAGTGTTCGCGTGCGTGTGGGACAGAGTGACCGCTTTATCGCAGAAAACTCAAACAAGATTGAACAACTGAAGGGTGAGATTTCAAGGCTTCAGCAAGAAATTCAGAAACTCAATGAAGGTGTGGCCCATCATTCCCAGATGCTTCAGGATCACGAACAAAGATTAAAAAAATAATTTGATTTGGAATTTTTCTGCCTTGAGATTTCACTCAAGGCAGAAAAAAGAAAAATTAAGTCAGAGAAGTCGGAGCAGTGAAATCGCGGTCCATAACCGTCTTACGTTTATCGGCCTTGGCGTTTTCAATCGCCTTAAGACAGATTGTTTGAACACGAACTGTAAGTTGGTCGATGGCCTGAGATGAAGTTGAAAGGCCAAGCTCATCTTTGATAAGTTTTTTTACTTTTGACGCAACTACTAATGCTTCTTGAATGTCAGATTTCTCTACATACAGATTGAAATCTTTACCCATAACAGTCTTACGACCCAATTTTTGAGCATGGGCCATCGCATCACGACAGGCCTTGACGATATCTTGGTTAAGCGGCTCGAAGAACCCGGCCGATGTATTCATATCTGCTTTCTCTTTAATAAATTTCTTAACTTTAGAAATAACGATCAAACTTTCCATAAGGAGCTCCTTAAAACTAGCGTGGAAATTTAGTGCATTTTAACTATCCTCGAAGTCCGTCTCTTGGGCAAGACGAAAACCCTCAGTTCTACCTAAATTGTTCACTATACAAACAAAGAAGACTAAGCTAACTTTTTCCATCAGTTTTCATTCTATAAACCGTAGGATTTTTGCATGGATGACACACAACGCATTGTGATGACAGGTATCGGATTAACAGCTCCCAATGGGAACAATCTGACTGATTTTCGCTCTGCTCTGTTAAATTGTAAGTCAGGTGTAAAGCACACTGAGATTCGTTACATGGGCCAACAAGTGGCCGGCATGTGCGATTTCGATGAATACAAATATCAATCAAAAAAACTTCGTCGTCGCGGAACTCGCGCTGGATCTATTTCGATCTACTGTGCGAATGAAGCGATTCAAGATTCGAAACTTGATTGGGCAAACGTTGATAAGTCGATGGTGGGTGTTTATCTCGGAATCACTGAACACGGTAACGTGGAAACAGAGGAAGAGATTTATCAAATGCACCAGAACAATCTCGATTGGAAACTTTGGTCACCTCACCACAATCCAAGAACAGTTGCAAACTCACCGGCCGGTGAAGTGACTCTGAACTTAAACATCACAGGTCCTCATTACACTCTTGGTTCAGCGTGTGCTGGTGGTAACGTAGGGATCATTCAAGGTGTTCAACAGCTTCTTCTAGGAGAAGTGGATATCGCTCTCGCAGGTGGTATTTCTGAGTCTTCTCAGACCTTCGGAATCTTTGCTGCTTTCGCGGCACAAGGTGCTCTTGCTCAACACGAAGACGCAACGAAAGCGTCTCGTCCGCTTGATAAAAATCGTAACGGAATTGCCATTTCTGAAGGTGGTTGCGTTTACGTTCTTGAGCGTCTTTCAGATGCTAAAAAACGTGGTGCAAAGATCTACGCTGAGATCGTAGGGTACGCCATTAACTCTGATGCTTCAGACTTCGTGAATCCAAACACTGACCGTCAGGTAGAGTGTATGCACAAAGCACTTAAGAAGGCGGGATTAAAACCATCTGACATTGATATTTTAAATATGCATGCTACAGGAACGGGTACTGGTGACGTTAACGAAACGATGGCCGTTCGCCGTGCTTTCGAAGATTCAAATAAGACCTATGTGAATTTCACGAAAGGTCACATCGGTCACTGTATGGGTGCTGCTGGTTCTTTAGAGCTAGCTGGTAACATTCCAAGCTTTGAAGATGGTGTCGTACATCCTGGTATGAATATTACTGAGCTTGATCCAGAGTGCGAAATTAAGAACCTGGTGTTCAATGAACCAAAATTAGTCGGCAATATTAACTACATTCTGAACAACTCATTCGGAATGCTAGGAATTAACTCAGCTCTTATTGTTAAGAAGTTTACTGCTTAAGGAGAACTATATGGACGTACGTCAAATCGTTATTGATATCATTTCAGATATCGCCCCAGATGAAGATACATCAAACCTTGATGACAAGGTTTCTCTTCGTGAACAACTAGATCTTGATTCAATGGATTTCCTAGATATCGTTATGGAACTTAGAAAGCGCCATAAAGTTGAAGTTCCTCAGGAAGACTATCCAAAGCTAGCGACACTTGAGTCTTGCGTAGCTTACCTTTCCCCTAAGTTTGTTACTGCCTAATCAGCTTGGAGTTGGCCCTTAAGAAGAACTTCTTAGAGGCCAACTCCTTGATTCAAAAAAAATATGACAACAGTTTCTACCAAATACGACGCTATTGTAATCGGTGCGGGAATGTCGGGGCTGGCCGCTGGCATCCGATTGGCAATGTTTGATAAGAAGGTCGTGGTTCTAGAGAAGCACTCCATCCCAGGTGGGCTCAACTCTTATTACCAACGTAGAAACTTTGATAAAGGGGGGATCCGCCAGTTTGATGTCGGCCTTCATGCCCTCACAAATTTCATTAAGAAAGGTGAGAAGGGGAAGCCGTTCTCTAAACTTTTAAAGCAGCTTCGTCTTTCATACGATGACTTTAAGCTTTGTCCTCAAACCCATTCGAAAATTTCTTTTCCAGGTGTGGAACTTAAATTCTCCAATGACTTTGAGTTATTAAAAAACGAAGTTCACGAAAAATTTCCTCATCAGATTGATGCCTTCAATAAGCTGGTAGAAAAAGTTCGCACTTTTGATGAACTGAATCTCAATCAAGGCTACTCTTCTTCTCGTGATGTGCTTAAGCAATTGATCTCAGATGAATTACTCATTGAAATGCTTCTATGTCCTCTGCTGATCTACGGTTCTGCCTGGGAAGACGATATGGACTTTGCTCAGTTCGTGATCATGTTCAAGTCTCTTTACTTCGAAGGCTTCTCTCGCCCTGAGGGTGGTGTTCGCACGATCATCGCACTTCTTATGAAAAAACTCGAAGAGGCCGGTGGGGAGATTCGTTTTAAGGCCCCGGTAAATGAGATTTTGACTAATGAGCGCGGAGAGGCGATTGGAGTGAATGTTGGTGGTGAAGTTTTAGAAGCACCAGTTATTCTCTCTTCCATCGGCTATCCTGAAACAGTAAAGATCACTCAAGGTATGCAAGCGGCCCCTCGTGTGGGTGCCATGACTTTCTTAGAGAGTATTTTTGTCTTTGATAAAAAAATCCCTCAAACTTCAAATGATTCGACCATTGTTTTTTATAACAATGCTCCTCAATACGCTTACCGCCCGGCCACGAATTACTTCGATGCCACTTCGGCCGTTGTGTGTTTTCCAGACAACTATGAAGCTCACAAAACCGAAGGCGAGGGCACGATTCGTATTACCTATATGGCCAACTACCATCAGTGGCGTGAGCTTAATCGCACGAGCTACGATGAGATGAAGGACAAAGTGAGTGCGAATGCACTGGAACTTGTTCAGAAACTCACTCCTGGTTTTGATGGTAAACTTCTCTTTAAAGATATTTTCTCTCCGATGACCATTGAACGCTATACCTGGCACTTAAACGGCACGGTTTATGGTTCCATTGATAAGACCCGCGATGGTCGCACACCAGTGAAGAACCTTTTCATTATTGGAACCGATCAAGGTTTCCTGGGAATTGTAGGATCCATGCTCTCTGGGATTTCGATGGCAAATCTCCATGGCCTTATGGGAGCTGATGCATGAAATTTGAAAACCTGAGACTTCATTCTTTTGGGTATGAAGAACCAGCAGAGTTTATGACTTCAGACGAGATGGAAGAAAAAATGCGCTCGCTGTATGAGAGAGCAAAGCTTCCATTCGGGCGTCTGGAACTTCAAACTGGAATTAAACGCCGTGGCCTCTGGCCCAAAGGCACTCGTCCGAGCACGATTGCAAGTAAGGCCGCTGAGAAAATTTTAAAAAATTTTCCTCGTGAAAAAATTGATCTCCTTCTTCACGCTTCTGTCTGTCGTGATTTTCTTGAACCCGCTACGGCCGCTCAGGTTCATTTTAATCTTAAACTTTCTCCTCATTGTATGATCTCGGATCTTTCAAACGCTTGCCTGGGAGTGCTTTCAAGTATTCTTATGGCCGGCCAAATGATTGAACGAGGTGTGATTAAGACCGCTCTTATTGTTTCAGGTGAGAACGCTGGTCCTCTGATTGAAGAGACCCTTAATCACTTAAATACTGATCCTAATATGGATCGCAAAAGAATTAAGCCTTATATGGCATCTCTTACAATTGGTTCAGCGGCAGTGGCGTTTCTTTTAACTCACGCAAGTCTCGCTCCCGATAGTCCAAAAATATTAGGTGGATCAACGCTCACGGATTCTGGTGCAGTTGAACTTTGCCAAGGTGATGGTTCAACACAAGGCCTTATGATGGAAACGGATTCTGAGGCGCTTTTGAAGGCCGGGGTAAAGCTTTCACAAGACAACTGGGAGAAGGCCCGTGGTATCCTGGGTTGGGAAAATTCTCAAGTTGATAAAATTATTCCTCATCAAGTGGGAACAGCTCACCGTTTGGCGATGTTAACTCAACTTGGCCTTCCAACAGATCGTGACTTTCAAACATTTGAACAATTCGGAAATACAGGTTCGGCCGCTCTTCCTTTAACGCTTATGAAGGCAAGTGAAGCGGGTTTCTTTAAACCACAAGATAAAATCGCATTACTTGGGATCGGAAGTGGTCTTACCAGTACAATGCTCGGAATGGAGTGGGCATGAATGCCATCAGAGAAAAAATTAAAGAACTTGGTTTAGAGAAAGTTTATCCTTTCCGCTCTCATTTTCTTCAATTAGAAAAACATAACCTTCATTACGTGGACGAAGGCCAAGGTAAACCTATCCTTATGCTTCACGGGAATCCGACCTGGTCATTTTACTATCGTAACTTGATTCAGACCTTCTCACCAAAATTCAGAACGATTGTTCCGGATCATATGGGATGTGGGATGTCGGACAAGCCTCAAGACTATGATTACTCGCTTGAGACGCATATTCAGAATACTTATCAGCTGATTCGCTTCTTGGGTCTAAGTAAAATCACTCTCATCGTTCACGATTGGGGTGGAGCGATTGGTTTTGGTCTAGTCACTCGTTATCCAGAACTCTTTGAAAAGATCGTTATCTTAAATACCGCCGCTTATCCAAGTGAGCACATTCCTCAGCGTATTAATCTCCTTCGCCAAGGTAAATTTGGTGAGTGGTTAACTCGTAAGTGGAACCTTTTCGCGTGGCCCGCAACTTTTATGACGACCACGAAAGCTCTTCCCAAAGCAATTAAGGCCGGATACCTTCTGCCTTATGACTCTTGGGACAACCGTGTGGCGGTGGCCCGCTTCGTTCAGGACATTCCGATGGAGCGTGATCATAAAACTTGGAAGACCCTAAATGATATCGAATCAAAATTAAGATCACTTCCTCAACCTAAACTCATTCTTTGGGGCGGGAAAGACTTCTGTTTTAATCACCATTTCTTTGAGAAGTGGGTGGAAATTTATCCAGAGGCAAATGCTCACTGGTTTGCTAAAGCGGGCCACTATGTGTTGGAAGATGCTTTGGATGATGTCAGCACTAAAATCTGGGAGTTCATTAAATGAATATTGCCCATCGGATCCGGGAAGTTTCACAGAGAATTCCTGATAAAAAATCCGTGGTGCTGGCACGAGATGGTAGCTTTTATACCTTTCGTGAATTTGAAGAACGTTCTAATCAAATTGCTAACCGTCTTGTAAAACTGGGAATTAAACCAGGTATGCGAACTCTTTTGTTCGTAAAGCCTTGTCTTGATTTTTCAGTGATCACATTTGCTTTGTTTAAAGTCGGCGCAGTTCCAGTTCTGATTGATCCAGGAATGGGGCTTCCGAATCTTTTAAATTCAGTAAAACAAGTAAAACCTGAAGCGATCGTATCTATCGGTATGGTTCACTGGCTTCGTCGTTTTAAAAAAGAGTACTTTCAAAATCTAAAAGTAAAAGTCTCCCTGAGTCCAGTGGGTGGAAGCACTCACCATCTCTATGACGGACTTTCGAACGAATCAAAATCTTTTACTCCAGTTGAAATGCAGTCAACTGATGCTTCCGCGATTCTCTTCACCAGTGGTGGAACCGGAATTCCTAAGGGTGTGAATTACACTCATGGTATTTTAAATGCACAGACCGATGCTCTTCGCGAGATGTTCTCTCTCGATGAAACGCAAACGGATCTTCCAGGCTTTCCATTGTTCGCACTCTTTACACTTGCGATGGGGATGACGTCGGTGATTCCAGAAATGGATCCAACAAAGCCCGCCAAATGTGATCCGAAAAAGATCATTAAAAACATTCAAGACTATCGTATCTCATTTGTGGCCGGCTCTCCGGCGATCTGGGACAGAGTAGGGAAATACTGCTTAAAGAACGACATTACACTTCCATCTGTAAAACAGGTGGTGATGTTTGGTGCTCCGGTGAGAGCAGAGATTCACCAGATGTTTAAAAAGATTCTCACAAACGGTGATACCTATACTCCTTACGGAGCGACAGAGTGTTTACCAGTGAGTCTAATTTCTGGCAGTGAAGTTTTAAATCAACATTTACCTCAGATGCTTCAAGGTGACGGCACCTGTATCGGTCGGGCCGTGCCTGGTGTGCAGATTAATATTATTAAAACTACGGATATTCCTGAAGCTCAATTATCAATCCTGAGTCCGGGAGAAATCGGCGAAATCGTTGTGACCGGTTTGCAAGTAACTCCAGGTTACTTTGAAATGGACAATGAAACTGCGAAGGCCAAGATCACTCAAGATGGAAAACTGTGGCATCGTATGGGTGATCTAGGATGGATGGATCAGAGAGGAAATCTTTGGTTTTTAGGTCGTAAGGCCCATCGGGTTGATGGAAATAATCAGACATTCTATTCAATTCAAATGGAGTCGATTTTTAATCAGCACCCAGCGATTAAAAGAAGTGCTTTGGTGAAGTTAAATGTTGCTGGCGCTATAGTGCCGGGACTTGCGATTGAACGGCATGACGGCAGTACTCGTATGAGTGATTCCTTCTTAAAAGAACTTGAAGTCCTGGCCCAGACCACGCACTTTACGAAGCACATTAAGCATTTCTTTTTGCACGGGGCCTTCCCAGTAGACGTCCGTCATAACATCAAGATTGATCGCTTAAAGCTTTCAACTTGGGCGCAGGAAAAGCTTAGTCGCTAAGAGTCTTGTCTTCTATATCATGGTTCGTCAGAATTATTCAGTGGAGTAAATCATGCTGAATAAGACTGAAAATAAAGTCATACGAATCATCTATATCGTAGCGTTAACTATTGCCTGTGTGTTTCTCGTCTCACCTTTTTATATTCCGATTATTTTTGGTGCTTCTTTGTCTCTGGCGCTTTATCCACTGCAATTAAAACTCGAGAGTAAAGGACTTTCACGAAATCGCGCGGCGATGCTAATCACTACCTTTTTTACGATCATCATTTCAATTCCGGTCCTGTTCTTTTTAGTTAAAGGAACAATTGCCGTGACCCAACAGCTGCAAAAACTTTCTTTCGATGGCCTTAAAGATCAAAATGTTCAAGAGCTGGTGATGGATCTAAGGCAAGAAATTGTGAGCATTGTTCATAAATTTTCTTCGAAGTATCAATTCATGGATTTTCTCACGGCCAAAAAAATAGATGCTTACCTCATTACGGTGAATAACTACCTCTTAAATTTTTTCCAGGATCTGGCCTCTGGTCTTCCCTTGATCTTCATGTTCTTGCTGATCATGGTGCTTTGTATTTATTCATTCCTCACTCATGCGAGCGGTGTTCGAAATTTCTTTCAGAAAATCTTCGGATTTGATGATGAGTGTATGACTAGAATCATTAAACTCTTCATCCGAAATTCTCGCCAGGTTTATATGTCGAACATTGTGACTGGTGGAATTCAATCGCTGATTGTGGCCTTGGCCGTGTCCCTGCTGGGTCAGGGTGACTTCTTTTTAGTGTTCTTTGTTACGTTGATCCTGTCTTTCATTCCCGTCATTGGGGCCGCACCAGTGGCCTTCTTGTTTGGGATTGTTGCCTTTTTTCGAGACAACACAACAGCCGCCATTATCCTTGCTGTCGTAGGTGTTTTTACGGGAGTCGTGGACAATATTCTTCGCCCTTGGCTCGCCTCGTTTGGCGAAAGTAAAATTCCTGCAGTGGTGGCGTTTATTTGCGTTCTCGGTGGAGCAATTTTATTGGGATTTCCGGGACTGTTTATCGGATTGTTGTTGGGCTCAATTGCCTACGACACTCTTCCCATTTTCTGGGAAGAGGTCGGTCGTGATCGTTAGATAAGAAATTTACGAATCTCGGCAATTGCCTTATTGCGGATATCATCTTTCTCTTGAAGAATCTCGTGATGAGAACCTGGATAGTGAATCAGAGTGCATTTCGCTTTTTCACAAAAATCAACCTGTCTTCTTGGGTTCACAATCAAGTCTCCACCGGCCTGTAAAAGCAGGATGGGAGTCTGGATTTTTTTACCATCTTTATCAATGCTTTCTGTGGCCCTAAGAGCGCGGTTCACCCACATGACAGTTGGACCTTCAACGGCCAGGTTAGGCCAAGTCACGAAGATGTATTTAAGGGCCGTGTGACGAACTTCACTGTGAGTGTGCTCGTTTGTTTCGAAACGATCTTCTTCAGGAATATAAGGGCCGCGGTCCGGAGCATAGTCTGTGCCTTTTCCAATTTGCACCAGGAAGGCCGAATAAAGACGCGCGATCTTTTCTGGATAAGGCCTTGTGTTCATTTCCATCATTGGGGCAGAAAAAGCGGCCTTAACAAATTGCTTCGGGTGCTTAACCATATATTTGGTGGCGATCGCTCCGCCCATTGAGTGAGCGAGAAGATAAAGCGGCATATCTTGGGAACTCGGCAGAACAACTTCCTTCATCCATTGTTCCATGTCCGTAACGTAATTTTTGAAATGACGAACGTGACCTTTATTTGTGTCACTTAAAACACGAGTCGATTCACCCTGACCTTGATGATCAATGATGAAGATATTGAAGCCATCGTCACGAAGATCGTAAATCAGCTCAGCGTATTTGATGGAAGCTTCAGTACGGCCAGGAACAATCACAAGTGTTTTCTTGTTGTCCTTTTTGATCAGGCTGTAGTGATGAATCTTCATGCCTTCAGCGTTGGTGAATTCAGAGTGGTTTAAGTTTTGAAAGTGCGGGACGGCCTGATTGATCCATGCTTCAGGAAAATCCTTTTCAGGAATGGCCCAAAGAGAAGTCGCGACAAATAAGAGTGAAAACAGGGTAAATTTCATAAAAAATCCTCTTAATTCACGTTACTAAAGCGGAAGATGCGAGTCAATGTGGACTAAAAGTCTTGCAGGATTTATTATGGTTACATGCGTATCCTTGTAACCGGTGGTGGAGGCTTTCTCGGCACTCACATCATCAAAGAACTTTTAAAAAACTCCTCTTACATTGTGACGAATTTTTCACGTCATTCTTATTCTCATTTAGAGGACATGGGTGTTCCTACGATTAAAGGTGATATTCGTAAGCGTGAAGATGTAGAAAAGGCCCTGTCTCAAGGCTTTGACGCTATCTTTCACGTGGCCGCTTTGGCCGGAGTTTGGGGAAAATATGAGGACTATTACGGCATCAATTACGAGGGCACTAAAAATCTCGTCGAAGTGGCAAAGGCGTTAGGGATTCAACGTTTCGTTTACACTTCAACTCCGTCTGTCGTGTTCAATAAAGATGACCTTATGGGTGTAGGGGAAGAACAACCTTATGCCACAGAATTCTTGAATGCTTACTCGGAAACTAAAACCATGGCCGAAAAATTAGTTTTAGCGGCCAATGATAATCAGAATTTTTTGACCTGTGCTATTCGTCCTCACCTTATCTGGGGCCCGGGTGATCCCCATCTTTTCCCAAGAGTGATCCAGAAAGGCAAAGAAGGGAAACTTAAAATTGTCGGCGATGGTGAGAACCTGGTTGATATCGTATTCGTTGAGAATGCGGCCCTGGCCCACGTTCAGGCCTTTGAACATTTAAAACCTAATACTCGTGTCTGTGGACAGGCCTATTTCGTGGGGCAAGAGCGCCCAGTAAAACTTTGGGATTTTATCAATCAGGTCCTTGGTTTCGTGAAAGTGGAACCTGTGATGAATTCCATTGATGTCACAACTGCTTATCGTATCGGGTGGCTCTTAGAGAAAGTGTTTAAGCTTCTAGGCATTCAAAAACCAGAACCACCCATGACGAGATTTGTGGCCCTGAACCTTGGTAAGTCTCATTACTTCTCTCATGAGAAAGCAAAACGAGATTTTGGATATTATCCAAAGGTTTCAATTGAAGAAGGTCTAAAGAAGACCTTCTCCTATCGAGATTTAATTAAAGATTGATCGAAGTAATTACAGCTCATGCCGGCATCAACCAGAATGGTTGAAGCATTAATGCCAGAGCTTCTTTCTGAAAGAAGGAAACAAACTGTATTGGCCACTTCCTGGGTCTCTAGATTCTGTTTTCTTAGAGTCAGTTTTTCAGCGTAAAGATAATTATCAATGTAATCCGGAATACCGGCCGAAGCGGAAGTTTTAAGTGGCCCGGCCCCTACTGCGTTTACACGAACTTTTGAGAATTCAGAAAATGATTTCGCAAGAAATGGGACAGTGGCCTCCAGCATGGCCTTAATGGGACCTAGGTAGCCGTATGACGTCGCTTTTGTGTTTGAGATAGAGATCGTCACAATGCTCGCGTTCTCTGTGAAGAACTCTTTAAGAGCATTTGAAGCTTCTACCAGAGAGAAGCTCGAGATCTGAGAAGCTTGAAGATAATCTTCGCGTTTCGTTTCGATGAATGGTTTAACACCTTCAGAAAAATTAGCGAACGCTAGTGAGTGAAGAAAGCCATCGAGTTTGTCCGTGTGCTTTTTCATCTCGAATGGAAGTGAGGCAATGTCTTTTTCAACATCACAAACAAATACCGGAGAGGCAGGGAAAAGTTTCTTTAGGCCGTCTAATTGCGATGAGTTTTGAACTGAAAAAATGCATTTAGCACCGGCCTCCATAAGAGTTTTGGCCGAGAAATAAGCAACGCTTTTTTTGTTGGCCACACCAGCGATGAAGAAGGTCTTTCCATTTACTCCCAAGAAATCCATTTACACGTCTCCGTTTTCAACTAAAGTTGCCGCGAACTCAATGCTCATTACGGTCTTTCCATTGGCCGTGATTTTTCCTTTCATAAAAGATGCATTTGCAAGAGTTTCCACGAAATCCACTGTGATCAGCATAAGATCACCGGGCTTCGCCATGTTCTTAAATTTGGCGTTTTGAATACGAGAGACCACTGCGGTCTTATTGTTACCCGCACTCTGACCTTTAAGGGCCATGAGAAGGGCACCAGTTTGGAAAACAGCTTCACACATGAGTACTCCCGGAAATACCGGACGACCCGGAAAGTGGCCGCGGAAGAAGTCTTCTTCTCCTGTGAGTTTCTTAGAAGTCGTGATTGAGTTCTCAGACTGTTCAACTACGTTCTCAATGAAGAGAAATGGTTCACGCTGAGGAATATTATTTAAAATCATCTCAAGCATTGAGGCCCCCAGCGATATCAAGATTTGTGCCCGTGATGTAGCTTGCTTCGCGGCTGGCGAAGAAAAGAACCGCATGGGCCACTTCTTCCACTTTACCAAAGCGCTTCATTGGGACTTGAGACTTATATTCCTTGACCTGATCTTCTGGAAGGTCAGCGATGAGTTCAGTCTCAATGAATCCCGGACATACGTTGTTGATGGTGATGTTACGTTTTGCCACTTCTTTAGAAACAGAAAGTGAAAGAGCGATCTGGCCCGCCTTAGAAGCGGCGTAGTTCGCCTGGCCCGGAAGACCAAGTTTTCCTCCCACTGATGACATGTTCACAATTCGGCCATAACGGTTTTTCATCATGGCAAGAACTCCAAAACGAGTCATGTTGTAGGTGCCTTTAAGGTTGGTATCAAGAACATTGTCCCACTCAGCTTCGTTCATGCTGGCGATGATGTTGTCACGACGGATACCGGCGTTGTTCACCAGAACTTCAAGTGATGGGAAAAGAGTTTCATATTCTTTAAAAAAGTTTTCAACTTCAGAGCTGTTTGCAACGTTGAATTTTTTTAGAACTAATTTCTCTCCATAGAGAGAAAGCTTTTCTTTAAAGTTACGAGCGGCCTCATCGTTTCCAGAGTAAGTGGCAACGACTGTTGCACCGGCCTTAAGGAAGGCCTCTGTAATACCGGCACCGATACCACGAGTTCCGCCTGTTACGATTACATGTTGACCATTAAACTGAAACATTCTGTGCTCCTAAGTAACTTTCAATTGCATTCACCTGGATGGCGCCGTAGTTTGCGGCCCCAAGCCAACCTGACATAATAATTCCCACTGATCCCGCATGGAACAGACCCGGAATTGTTTTATGAAGATTCATCGAGACATCGAGACCTTCAAACTTCGTTCCAAACGAAGAACCTTTTGGATGAAGTGTATAGCGCTCAACCGTCACCGGAGTCGCGGCCTCAACCACTTCCAGTTTATCTCTGATGTCCGGAATGAAGGCCTCGAGACCTTTGATGGTCTCTTCAATCATGAATTCTTTTTCTTTCTCGTATTCTTCTTTTGAGAGTTTCTTCCAGTCGTCATAGTGACAGTTGGTACTTGAAACAATCGCGATACGAGGACGACGTTCTTCCTGATAGTAAACAGAGAACGTACGTGAACTCACTTTAAGGTCCAGAAGTCTCGCCGGATCATATGTAGGATGAGTCGACGTAAAAACCAATTCTCCGATATAGGGAATTGTGGCCCCTTCTTTGAGACCCATATAGACCTGACAGCTTGAAGAGTTAAGACGAATGGCCTTGGTCTTCTCAATGTAGTCCGTCGGGAAGTGTTCTTCACCCACGAGGTTAAGCACAGTCGAACGAATGTTTCCGTTAGAAAGAACGGCCTTTGCTTTAACCAGTTTACCGTTAAGGATAACACCTTGAGCTTTTCCATTTTCAATATGGATCTTCTCAACCTTCGTCTGAAGTTTAATATCAACGTTATTCTTTAGGAGTTCTTCCTTCATGCGGTTAATGAGGTAATCAGTACCGCCGGTAAAAGTATAAACACCTTTACTCATGAAGTTTGAGAACACGATTCCGTAGGTAATGGCAGGATCATCGAGGGTTGAGCCATTGGCGTAAGTAATCGGCTCCATCAGGAAGCGAGTGACATCATTTCTGCCCGGGAAGAATTTTTCAAACAGCTCGCGGTTGGTCATTTGCGAGTTATCATAGAAATTCATTTCGGCCAGGTGCTTAAAGAAGGCCTCTACGGTTTCTTTAGCTATTCCAAATTTTTCAACCATTACTTCTGTGTAATGCTCTTTGGTAAAGGTCGTCTGAACGTTGAACTGCGGGTTCACGAAACGAACGTCTTTCAACTGAACGATGGAATCAGCGATTTCCTTGTTCCAGTATTTTCGACAAGATTTGATCATCCCAACTGGGAAACCATGGAGGGAGATATCAAAAACATGATTTCGATCATGTCTGTAGAACCAAGTGGCGAAACCGCCAAGTTTGTTATGGGATTCGAGAAGGAGGACTGAATGGCCATGGCGACCCAGGATATTGGCCGCTGTCATTCCAGCTAGACCAGAACCTATGATGACAACATCATAGTCTTTCGTTATTTCATCACGGACTCTATAGAGCATGGATACTAACCTTGCGTTGCGTAAAACTATAAATCTTCATTCGAGGAAGATTAGACGAATCTCTCGAAAAAGTCATGAAATCCGTTACAATATTAAGGAAGTAAACTCTGAAAAGGTTCGTACATGTCTGTTCTACAGTTGATTAAAAAGACTTTTAGTTTTGATGACCGCTCTCTTGCCCTCTACCGAGTGCTGATTGGATTCATAATTATGGCAGATGTGATTTATCGTTTGCCTGATCTCACGAACTTTTACACTGATATCGGCCTAGTCCCAAGAGCACTTTTTATGAATGAAATGGGAATGCCTTGGTCCTTTTCGTTCCATTTTGCGAACGGAAGTTTTGCTTTTGCCGTCATCATGTTCACGATCAATTTTATTTTTGGTTTGATGGTCTTTTGCGGATACAAAAGTAACTGGGGAATGTTGGGTGCCTACATCATGAATGTTTCCGTACACAACCGTAACTGGTTAGTGAACAACGGCGGTGATGATGTTCTGCGCGCGATTTTATTCCTATCTATTTGTTTACCACTGAGTCGTTGTTTTTCAGTCGATGCGGCCATGAGAAAAGAAGACAAGAAGACGACTGAGTTTAATTCTTTCTGGGTCCTGGCCTTTTTCTTTCAGGTCTTTGCCATCTATTACGTGAGTTATATTCTAAAAGATCATCCGATCTGGCGTAAGGAATGGACCGCCATTTTTTATTCTTCTCGGTTGGATATTTTTGCGACACCTATTGGTATTTGGATGAGAAATTTTCCAATACTCGGGAAAATTTCCACTGCTTTTACGATTTATCTGGAATGGCTGGGCCCATTACTTCTTTTAGGTGCCTGGTTATTTGGTAAGCGCTGGTGGATCGTAAGGACCTTGATCGTGGTTCTTTTCTGGGGCCTTCACGTTGGAATTTTCTTTACGATGACCATTGGGCTTTTCCCATTTATCTGTATCGCCATGTGGTCCATTTTCTTGCCTGGTCCTTTGTGGGACAGACTGGCACAAATCTTCAGAAACCGTGAGTATGACAAA
This sequence comes from Peredibacter sp. HCB2-198, assembly GCF_045999315.1. Classification (GTDB taxonomy): domain Bacteria; phylum Bdellovibrionota; class Bacteriovoracia; order Bacteriovoracales; family Bacteriovoracaceae; genus Peredibacter. The sequence continues at coordinate 3,025,716 of NZ_CP174607.1, forward strand.
CTCACGATGTATTACGATGGAGAGTGCGGTTTTTGTCAAAAAGGCGCAAGACTGATTCGTGAATTCGTTCTTTTTAGAAGTGTTCCTATTAAGGTCGCCCAGGAAACACCTGCTATTTACTCAGATATGCAGAAGCATCATTCTTGGGTGATTGTGAACGAAAAAGGTGAAAGATTTTTTCAATACAATGCCTGGATCCAGATCATTAAACACTCGCCGTTTTTTTACTGGAGCGCCGGTTTTTTTGCTTCTAAACCGGTTTCCAGTATTGGCCAGGGAATCTATGTTTGGATCTCACATCATCGCCCCTTTATGGGAAAGGCCACTCAGTTTTTAGAGTACAAAACTGAGAAAAAAGAAATCATTTTTCTAAAATGGCTACGTGAGGCCGCTGGAGCCTTCATCCTCATCATGCTCGTCATGTGGAACCTTACGACGATTAAAAAATGGAATATTAAGGCACCATTCTGGCAAGATGCTACTCGTTGGATCCACCTTTATCAGGAATGGAACATGTTCGCTCCTTATCCAAAAATGGACAACGTATGGGTAGAGATTCCTGGTACCTTAAGTGACGGTACTGAAATGGACGTTTTAACGGGCAATAAAGATATCTACAGTATTCGTGACAAGGAATTCTATCGTGCCATCCCTAACGAGCACTGGAGAAAGTTTTATTTGAACCTTTCTGATAGAACGGACTACGCCCGTTATTATGGTGGTTTTTTATGCCGTAAATGGAACGATCGTAAGATCCGTTTTAAGAAGAACACCACACTTAGAAAGTTTGAAATCATTGTTTTCTCGCAGCCCAACCTTCCAGATGGAGGCAAAGGTGCTATAAGTCGCAAACTCTCTTGGAGGCATTGGTGTTTTGATGAAGATTACAAGCGAGACAATCAAGGAATGTTACCGCCCAAGCCATAAAAAAGGCCCTCTTTTGAGGGCCTTTTTATTTCATCTGTCGAAGCTATAAAAGCCGGCCCTCTTCTGAGGACCTTTTTTATTTCTTCTGTCGAAGCTATAAAAGCCGGCCCTCTTCTGAGGACCTTTTTTATTTCTCAGTCATGGTTGTTACGTCAAACATATCGGTCACAAGTTCCGGATGATCCACATACTTCTGACAAAGTTCCTTCATGCGTTTACTTGCTTTGTCAGTCTCGATGGCCATGGAAAGTTGAGAGAAGATTTCTAAAGCACCTGAGAAGTTTTTCTCTTGGAATTGTTTCCAGGCAGTCAGGTAAAAACTTAGGGCCTCAGGATCTTTTGTCATAGGATGATGGGGGTGAAGCACTTCGTGAATGGCCACTGGTGTAGTCTTACCTTTCACAATCACTTTATCAATCGGTCGGGTCTTAATATGAGTCAGATCCAATCTCTCAAGAGTCATATCCGAGATGAGAATCTGAGTTCCATAATACTTACAGAGACCCTCAAGACGGGCGCCTAGGTTCATGTTATCACCTAGTGCTGTGTAAGAGAAAATTCGATCAGAACCCATGTTCCCGACTGAGCATTCACCGGAGTTAAGTCCGATACCGACATTGAAAACAGGGCGACCTAATTTTTTAAACTCTTCATTGATGTCAGGAAGAATGGTGATCATCTTGATGGCACCTTCCACTGCATACTGAGCATGGTTCCCGATCTCAAGAGGAGCTCCCCAAATCGCCACAATGGCGTCACCAATATATTTATCTAGTGTGCCTTTTGTGTCGAACACGATGTCGGTCATTTTACCCATGTACATGTTAAGAGAATGGGCCAGTTCAGTCGCAGTCAGTCCCTCTGAAATTTTGGTAAAATCCCGAACGTCAGAGAAGAGGCAAGTGATGTCCATCTTCGTTCCACCCACGTGAAGCTTGTCCGGATCTTTGAGCATCTCATCAACAATAGTTGGTGCCACATAACGAGCGAATGTCCCACGGATTTGCTTTTTCTCTTTGTTGGCCTCGTAGAATTTCAGGAAGGTGTTCCATGAATAAGAGGCCACGAAACAGAAAAAACAGTAGAAAAGTTTTAATTCGTATCCCTGTGGTAAAAAGTGATATTGATCAGCGAAATAGGCCCCTGAAACAATTATGATAATCACCAAGGCATCGAGAAAAGGGTTACCAAAGCGCTGAACGAGAAGGAAGATCACCATTCCACTCAAAAGGAAAATGAGTGAATACTTCACTGATTCATTGGAGTTTTGGAAAAAGTATCCATGGAGAAGCATGTGGGCCATGTTCATGTGTGAATAGACCCCAGGCATTTTGGCATCAATAGGAGAAGGTCTGAGATCATGGGCGCCAGTGGCGGTTGAACCAATAAAAGCGATTTTGTTATTCAGAATCTCTTTCATTTTTGGATCATCAGGTGAAGCATTGATCAGATCATAAAGTGAAACTGAGGGGAATTGTTCTTCGCCGCCCACGTAGCGAATCTTGGTTTCACCACTGCGACTGATTTCCATTTTCTTGCCGTCGATTTCAAGTTCACCGGTGGCATCAGAGAAGATCTTGACCTGGTCTTTTTTATCGGTGAAGGCCTCGTAGGCGTTGAAAGAAAGCGAGCCGTAATAGATGGTGTCGATGTTCGCAATAAGTTGATACTGACGGAAAATACCGTCGCGATCTTCTTGAGAGGAAATATTTCCGAGACCCACTTCGGTGGCAACAAGTTCTGGAATCGGGAAGGTGTAGCGACCAATTTTTTTAGGGGTCATCTCAACGTTTTGACTGCGAGTATCTACAGCATCGTTGAGCATCTCTACCGGGGCCTCAGGCAGAAAATCCTCTCCTTCCCCTGCAAGGGTATAAGCGAGGAAGACACGACCGCCGCCGGCCTGGAAATTTTTAATGGAAGTGGCGAGGACAGTGTCCGGCGAAACATCTCCCACATTAGGAGATTTTTCCGGAAACATAATATCCATCGCGATGACCTTCGTGCCGAAAGCGCCTAATTTGTCGATCATCTGGGCGTGATAGGTCCGAGGAATTGGCCACATACCAAGTTTTTGAAGTGAATAGTCGTCAATTTTAACCAAGACCACTTCTTTGCTTCGGAATGTGGGATCAAGTTGAGCGCGCATACGGAAATCGTAAAAGCGATTTTCGAATGAAATGGTGTAATCGAGAAATTTACCCAGGAGAGTGGAGCTATCAATGTCCCGCACAAAGATTGACCCAAAGATACAGGCCGTGGCGAAGATAAAGATGAGAAACATCCCTAGAGAGCGTAGTGAATTTGTGATAAATTTTATTAGCATATTTTTATTGTAGGACATTTATGGAACTGGAAGTATTAAAAAATTCTTTTCACCAACACGTTAAAGATTTACAGGATCGAATCACTCGGGAAATGCAGGCCCTTGATCCGCAGCTTGTGATGAAGGAAGATCCTTGGTCACGTACTGATCACGCGGGCCATCCAGGTGGCGGTGGTATCACCAGAGCTTTTCAAGGTGAGCTTTTTGAGAACGCCGGGGTCAACACCTCGTGTGTTCATGGAAAAATTGATCCTCAGTTCGCTAAACACCTTCAAGGCTCAGGGGACGAAATGTGGGCCGCAGGGATTTCACTCATCATTCATCCTAAGAACCCACGTGTGCCAACAGTTCATGCGAATTTCCGCATGATTCACCAGGGTAATAAATTCTGGTTCGGTGGCGGGGCGGATCTTACTCCTTACTACCCATACGAAGATGACTTTACTTACTTCCATGGCATTTGGAAAAAAGCGGCCGGTGCTGATTACGAACAGATGAAAAAGACCTGTGATGAGTATTTTAATAATTCTCATCGTGGTCTAGAGATGCGTGGAATTGGTGGGATTTTCTTTGATCACTTTAATACGGGTAACACTGAAGAAGATGTGAAGAAAGTAAAAGACCTTTCTGAACATTTTATTGAATCATACTTCCCGATCGTTAAAAAACGTATGTCGGAGAACTGGACCGAGGAAGATGAAGATTTTATGCTTCATCGTCGTGGCCGCTATGTTGAATTTAATCTTCTTCACGATCGTGGAACTTTATTTGGTCTAAGAACGAATGGGCGAGTGGACTCAATTCTGATTTCACTTCCGGCCCGTTGCAAGTACTCATACCAGTACAAACCAAAAGCGGGTTCGCCACATGAAAAGATGTGGAGCTACTACACGCCACGTGCCTGGTAATTACTTCTTTAATTTTTCGAATGTCTCAGTTTGAGTTTCTAGTTCAATCGCCCCGGTAATACCTAATTCGGTATGGCCTGGGCGTCTGTAGAAGGCGAGTTTTAAAATTCGCGCAATCACAATGTTCTGCTGAATATTGATCGGATATTTCTTGTAGGGTTCAATTCGAGTTCCGTCGATAAAAACACCGTTTTTACTGCCTTGGTCCTGAATAAAAAACTCTTCGTCTTGGATATAAATAACAAAATGATCTTTGGAGATTTCATGGTGAGGAACACACCAGTCATTATGATCCGCCCGGCCGACGCTTACCCGGTCCGTTTCGATAACGTACTCGAAGGTATGCTGATCGTTCATTAGGAAAATCTTCATATTTCTATTACGGATCATAAACACCAAATCTTTAAAATATTAAGAAAAACTTTAGAATAAAGTCTAAGCCATCATATTTTCTGTCTGTCGGTTCAACTTAAGTGACCTTTAATAGTCTCATAAGAATTAAATCAAGGATTCTTTTCCATGAACAACTCCTCGGACCTCGAAACGAGAAAGTTCAGGCAAGTTTCCTTGATAAGCAAAGATATTGCTCCAATTGTCACCGAAGCATCTGACGTAACACAAGTTTCAATTAGAGATAGGATGAAGATTTTGGGGCCTGAGATGAGTCATCAGCATTCCTGCATCCGGGAAGATGCAGGAAGAAGGTATGAAAATTTTTATACTTCAGGGGCCAAGTAAACTTCGATGTCCGGATTAAATTCATCGCGGAGAATGGATCTAATGGCCTCGAGAGTTCCTGTTGTTGAACTTGGACATGTACCGCAGGCACCTTGGTACTTAACGATAAGAACATTGTCTTTATAGTCTTTAACTGCAATATCACCACCGTCGCCTTGAAGGCCCGGACGGATTCTTTTATTCAGAATTTCTTCGATTGAACGAAGCTCAGGTGAAAGGTTTGCCAGGCGCTCGGCCTCTGGATCATAGACCTTAAAGTTTGGATCATGATCTTCCAGGAAGCTTTCAATACATGTCTGTACTGCTGGCTCCAGGGAGTCCCATTCTTCGAAGCTGAATTTAGAGATCGTGATCACGTTCTGGAAGAAGTGAATCTGATCCACACCACGAAGATCGAATAATGCTGCCGCGAGAGGCACGTCTTTACAGTCCTGAGGAGTTTTAAACGATACTTTGCCTTCCGTCTTAACATCTTTATCCAAGATGAACTTAAGCGCGTTTGGGTTTGGTGTCGGTTGAACAATAATTTCTAAAGCTTGCTGTGACATAAATTACCTATTCTTTAAAAAGATCTACTGCTTTTTTAAGCGCATGGTAGAGCTGATCAATATCTTCTTTATTGTTGTAAATGGAAAACGAAGCACGACAAGTGGCCGGTACTTGATAAAAGTCCATCAATGGCTGAGCACAGTGGTGGCCAGTACGAATCGCCACACCTGATTTATTCATCATGAAAGCAATATCATGTGGATGCATGCCTTCAATTCCGAATGAGATCACAGACGCTTTATGTTCGGCCGTTCCGTAAATCTTGAGTCCAGGAATAGAAAGGAGTTTCTCCGTGGCATAAACCAATAATTCATGCTCAATTTCCATGATCTTATTGATGCCAACCTGGTTTAAGTAATCAACTGATTTACCTAGAGCAATGACTCCGGCAATCGGTGGAGTTCCCGCCTCAAATTTAAGCGGAAGAACGTTGTAAGTTGTTTCTTCAAACGTCACTCGGTCAATCATGCTACCGCCACCTTGGTAAGGGTCCATAGCATTTAAGACGTCTTCTTTCCCGTAAAGAACTCCCACGCCAGTAGGTCCGAACATCTTGTGTCCAGAGAAGGCGAAGAAATCCACATCAAGGTCTTGAACGTTAATCGGAAGGTGAGAGATTGACTGAGCGCCATCAACGAAAACCTTCGCCCCATAAGTATGAGCAAGTTTAATCATCTCACGAACTGGATTAATAGTTCCAAGTGCATTCGATACATGAACGATTGAAACCAGTTTTACTTTGTCAGAAAGAAGTTTTTTATATTCATCAAAGATGATTTCCCCTTTTTGATTAATAGGGATTTTCTTGATGATAATGCCTTTATCCTTAGCGGCCATTTGCCATGGAACAATATTTGAATGGTGTTCCATCTGAGACAACAAGATCTCATCTCCCGCTTTTAAGAACTTTCTCACATAACTCTGGGCCACGAGGTTTACTGATTCAGTAGTACCCTTGGTGAAGATCACCTGCTTGCGATCAGGAGCATGAATGAACTTCGCTATTTTATCACGAGTCTCTTCAAACTTATTGGTCGCGTTTTCTGAAAGCCAGTAGTGGGCACGGTGAATGTTCGACGTCTCTGCGCGATAGTAACGATCCATTTCCTCAATCACAGGAAGTGGTTTAAGTGTGGTATTGGCGCTGTCCAGATATGCTAAACGCTTCCCATCGACCATCTGGTCGATCAGCGGGAAATCTTTGCGGTAAGGGTTATTCTCTAAAATACTCATTACATTCTCCCAAGAGCAAATTTGCTCTCGAGGCGCTTAAGAATTAACGGACTGATAAAGTTACGTGCTTCTTCGTTTTGAATTTTAAGCACGATCTCTAGACCGAAGCCATGGGCAAGGATAGTTCTTGCTCTGTCCGCTGGAATTCCGCGGGCCTCTAAGTAAAACACTTCATCATCTGAAAGCTGGCCCGTGGTCGAACCGTGAGAACATTTCACGTCGTCCGCGAAGATCTCTAGTTGCGGTTGCGAGTGGGCCTGGGCCTTCTTAGAAAGAAGAAGGTTCTTATTTAATTGTCCCGAGGCCACACGTTGGGCCTTAGGGTGAATATGAATTTTTCCAGTGAAGATTCCTTTTGAATCTCCATCTAAAATGCCTTTTGCCATCTGGTCTGAAGTGGTGTCGGCCGCTTTGTGATTGATCACAGTACTGATGTCCGAGTGCTCAGATCCATTAGTGAGGTATAAAGCATATGACTCTGCATGAGCACCGGCCGCATTTAGATTCATTTGAAGATTCTTGCGGTTAAGCTTTCCAGAAGCATTAAAGATCAAACTTCTAACAGTGGCGTCTTTTGCCAGTTCAGCGAAGACTGAACTGTGAGTGATGCCTTCTTCGCTTCCCTGGTCCATTTGAATGTGTTCAACATTGGCGCCGTCATGAGCAAGAATGTAAGTCTCATTGACGTTTGCATAAGAACCACCGCCTAAAGTTTCTTCGATCAAAGTCACCTTAGAAAAGTGGTGAGCAAGAACCACAACCGTTGGAGCAGATAGACCTGCCTTGTTCATCGAGTGAACAATTCTAATCGGCGTTTTTACTTCTGCGTTCTTGGCCACTTCCAGGATGATCCCATCATTCAATAGAGCGTGATGAAGATGTGAAAGAGCGTTCTCTTCTTTAAAAAGATTCTTAACCTCTTCAAAGTGGTCTTTTAGCTTCTTAACTTTTACTCCTGGGATGTTGAGTTCCAGGGTCGTTAATTCGCCGTTTTGAAAAGAGAGGGCCGAATCCGTTAGCGAACCAAAAAATGTTTCAAGATTAGTGAATTTGTAACCATCCAGAATCGGAGAGTTAAATCCGTTCTTTTTAAATAGTGAAAGCTCGGCGTTTCTGAAATCTTTCAGGGCCCCTGCGCTATCCTTAATATGTTGATCTGCCAGAGCAGATAAGTTTTCAATATTCATTATTTTACTCCAGAGATAAGCCAGTCATAGCCTTTCTCTTCAAGTTCCAATGCTAGAGATTTATCGCCTGATTTAATGATCTGACCTTTATAAAGAACGTGAACATAGTCAGGAACGATATAATCAAGAAGACGCTGATAGTGAGTGACAAGAATAGTGGCGTTGAAGCGACTCTTAAGCGCGTTCACACCGTTTGCCACGATCTTAAGGGCATCAATATCAAGACCAGAATCTGTTTCATCAAGAAGTGATAGACGAGGGTTAAGAATCGCCATCTGAAGAATTTCATTTTTCTTCTTTTCACCACCTGAGAAGCCTTCATTCACTGAACGCTCAAGGAATGATTCATTCATCTCAAGGATTTTAAGTTTTGTACGAAGGTGTTTTAGGAAAGCTTCATCGTCCATCTTGTCCAGACCCTGGTGTTCGCAGATCTGATTGAATGACTCTTTTAAGAATGTGAAGTTAGACACACCTGGAACTTCGATAGGGTATTGGAAGCCCAGGAACACGCCTTCTTTTGCTCTCTCAGCTGGATCAAGCTCCAGAAGGTTTTTCATTTTACCGTTGATTTCGAAATTAATCTCACCACCAGTTACTTCATAGGCCGGGTGGCCCGCGATAACTTTTGATAGAGTAGATTTACCAGAACCGTTAGGTCCCATAATGGCGTGAACTTCACCTTTCTTTACAGTCAGGTTAATTCCTTTAAGGATTTGGTTACCATCAACACTTGCACTTAGATTTTTAATTTCGATCATAAATTATCCCACGCTATTTTCTAGTTTCATTTCGATTAGTTTTACTGCTTCCACTGAGAACTCTAGAGGTAGAGTCTTAAATACGTCCTTACAGAAACCGTTCACGATAAGTGAGACAGCTTTGTCCTGCGAGAAACCACGCGACTGAAGATAGAAAATCTGATCAGCGCTGATTTTCGAAGTTGAGGCCTCATGTTCCACGATGGCCGTATTATTTTTTACATCAATAAAAGGGAAGGTGTTGGCCGCACACTCGTCACCAATGAGCATTGAATCACATTGAGAGTAGTTACGAGCACCAGTTGCAGAAGGCATGATCTTTACCAGACCGCGATACACGTTCTGAGATTTTTCTGCCGAGATACCTTTTGAAACAATGGTTGATTTCGTGTTTTTACCCACGTGAATCATCTTTGTTCCAGTATCGGCCTGCATATAATGGTTCGTAAGGGCCACTGAGTAGAATGAGCCTTGAGAGTTCTCTCCCAGAAGTACACAAGAAGGGTATTTCCAGGTGATCGCAGATCCGGCCTCTACTTGTGTCCAGGAAATTTTTGAGTTCTTACCACGGCACTGACCACGTTTCGTTACGAAGTTATAAATACCGCCCTTACCTTCTTTGTCCCCGGCGTACCAGTTCTGAACTGTTGAGTACTTGATCTCAGCATCGTCCAGAGTGATAAGTTCAACGATCGCAGCGTGAAGTTGGTTCTCATCACGTTGAGGGGCCGTACAACCTTCAAGGTAGTTCACGTAAGAGCCCTCATCAGCAACGATGAGTGTTCTTTCAAACTGGCCCGATTCTTTGGCGTTAATACGGAAGTAAGTTGATAGATCCAATGGGCAACGAACACCCTTAGGGATGTACACGAATGAACCATCAGAGAATACCGCCGCATTCAGGGCCGCATAGTAGTTATCTGAATAAGGAACAACTGTTCCTAGATATTTTTTAACTAGATCAGGATATTTTTCTACTGCTTCAGAGATTGAACAGAAAATAACGCCCACTTTTTCTAGTTCTTCTTTATGAGTTGTACCCACAGAAACTGAATCGAATACCGCATCCACGGCCACGCCCATAAGACGCTTTTGTTCCGTTAAAGGAATACCAAGCTTCTCGAAAGTTTCCAGAAGTTCGGAGTCCACATCGTCTAAAGACTTATACGTGTCTTTCTTTGTCTTAGGTTTTGAGTAGTAGTAGATATCGTTAAAATCAATTGGTGGGATTTTACAATACTGCCACTCAGGGTGAGTCAGAGTTGTCCAATGACGGAAGGCCTTAAGTCGGAAGTCTAATAACCATTCAGGCTCATTTTTCTTCTGAGAAATGAGGCGAACGATGTCTTCCGATAGTCCTTTCGGGAACTCTTCAGTTTCAATGTCAGTGACAAATCCGTATTTGTAATTGTCCTGTAGTTTGTCTTCAATTTTCATAAATTCACCTTATCAACCAGAGGGCAGTGCTCAACTTTCTTCTCTGGTAATTTCTTCAATGCCAGGAGATTGTCTTCCGCTAATAGTTCATTCAATGTCAGGGCATTGAAGATATTGATCAAATAATCGTTTAAACGCTTAATGGGCTGAGAGATATTACACTTGTGAAGAAGTTCACATGGGCCCTCATGACAATCCATCATGAAGCTCTTTCCTTCAATCAGCTCAACTAGTTCCATATAAGTCACTTGCGAGAGATCACGGGCCAGCGAGTAACCACCTTTCACACCTTTCTGAGAGTGAAGGATGCCAACGTTGTTCATTAGCTGCATCACTTTCGCTGTCGTATCAAAAGGAGTTTCGAAACGGTCACACACTTCACGAGCAGTCGTGAGATCTGACTTATCTTTTTCCTTCATGAGCATGAGGACCATCAGGGCATACTCGACCCGTCGATTGATCTTAATCATATGAAATACGCCTATTTTTAGCCTATTTATGTCTTTACCGGCATCGTAACGTAAATAGGGCGAATTAGCACCTATTTTTTACCCATTGAAATCATTAGAGTTGTTTGACATATGAAACAGTGCTCATGAATTCCTGACTAAAACCGATAAGTGCCTAGAATATGAAAAATCTAACCTTTTTAGTCATGCTTTTTGCCTTTGGGGCCTGGGCCGAACCAGAAGAGAAATTTGATCCGCAAGAGGACCAAATCTCCGATAAATATGAGGCGGGTTTGCACCTTATTTATGACTGTAAAGATGGGCATTGGGTCTGTGTTAGGAAAGAATTTTATAAAGAATGTGAAGAATCACGAGCGGAAGGATTGGCCAAGAAGCAAGTGAGATTGAACTGCGCTCCGATAGGACCTATGGCCTCAAAAAAGGCCTGTTATCAGAGAGTGCTTTATCTAACGACCCACAATCATGGCCATCGGTTCTGTATTAATGATGAATGGAAGGAAAAGGCCTACGAGTGATTACTCGTACATTTCTTCTGGAGTAAGAGGTTCATCTTCGGCCATTTTTTCTCTGACCGCCCAGAATGCCACCGTCGCAATAAATGTTAATGTCAAGGCCAGAAAAAACATGTTCTTCATATTGAAGTTCACATTTTTTTTTGTCTCTTTTTTGATTTCGACTTTTGCTTTTTTTGTTTTCTTAGGCAACAGAGCAGTTGCAGTCGAAGTCAGATTATGCTCGGCCAGGGCCTCTGGGGCACTTGTATTCGCATTTAAATTGCTGGGCCTAGCATAAGCGCGGGTGCTGTCTTCCATGTCGATCTGAAGGCTTTGGACGGCCCCAAAAGACAGGTTTAAATAAATGGGTAGAGGAGTTGGTGTATCAGCTTGAATGCGTTTATCGTCGAGATAAACACCATTCATACTTCCAAGGTCAGTGATAAAAAGCTTTCCGCCCACATTTTCAATAAGGCAATGCTTTCTCGACATCCCATCATGGGGGATAACAATGTCTGCTTGGCTGGATCTACCGATAGTAAAACTAGGTTTATCTATGGTGAAATCCTGCTCTTCACCGTTTATGAGTTTAAAATGCAATCTCATAAACTATAGTATAGAGAAGAGACAGGTCTTTGGCAAACGGCGCCTTAGTCTAAAGGCGCCAGCCATACGTCAAATACATCACCAGTTTTTGTTTTACCGTTTTCCACATAAGTGAACTTACTCTTCTCACGAGCTCTAGCTCGATCTTCAAACTTCGTTACATCACGAGTTGAATATTTGAGTGAAATAGAAGCAATCCCACGGGACTTCAGAGGTTGTAATTCTGAAGCATCAGATTGACCGTCACCGTTTTTATCATTCCAAAGTTGGAGTGAATTAAAGACCTCATCTTTGGCATCAATCACGCCATCTTTGTTTTTGTCATAAACACCAAGAGCAAGGAAACCGTTCTCGTGTTTATCATCTTGACCGAAAAGCTGGCTGTTCTTTGTGATTGTTGTTTCACCTTTACCAAGTTTTGCGAGGAAGTATCCTGGAGCATCTTTTTCAGGCCAGTTTACGCGTGTTCCTTCTTTAACACCATAAAGTGGGAACAGAGACACACCATCAAACTTAGGAACTTGTTTATCAAAGAAGAACATCAGTGGAGAGTAGTAGCCACCACAGAAACCCTCAGAGCCTGGGAATTTTACTTGAGTCGTAAAACTTCTATAAGCAGAGGCCTCATCGAATGATTCAAGCTCACGAACAGCTGCTAGTCCACGTCCACCTTGAACATAAGAAGTATGGTGTCCTGGAGGTTTTGGAGCAGTGATTTTTCCGTGACGAACGGCGACCTTGCTGCTCAATGAATTAAGACTGTCGTTAATCTTGATTTTGATATTGTTGGCCGAGGCAATGATTTCAGCATTTGTTACTTCTGTACCGGCCTTATAGAGCTTAATCTGGTTACTAATATCTGGCAGAGTTGAAGGGAAGTAGCAGCTTACAGCGTTTGTTTTAAGCTGGCCGTGTTTGTCGTTGGAAGTGAACTTATAAAGACAAACGATTCTACTATCCACGTCTCCTGCACCAATTCTTTGGGCCATCATCGGAGAACCTGCATAACGGTCAAAGTCTGCACCACCATAACCTCTAGGGTTATGGCTGGTTAACCAGTCTTCTAATTTGTAGTTGAATGACCCTACGTTTGGTAAAGAACAAGTGATGTCTTTGTAACCGGCCACATTCATATTTTGACCTTCATTGAAAGAACAGTCTGCACGAACACCACCTGTGGCATATGTGGCATTTGCAGGGAAATGAATTTCGAAAGTATCCTTCTTGCTGGCATCATCTGGATTGATGATAGTGAAGTACATTTTCACTGTCTCAGATGGATTCAATTGAGTTTGAACGGGATAAGCACGGAGGTTTGTTCCGTAACAATAGGGCTTAATCGTAAGCTCTAAATTACAACCACCAGCACCGCAACCAGTTTTACGGTTTTGGCCAATTGGCGGTGGAACGGGGCTTGCCGAACCAAATGGCGTAACACTGAATTGTGCATAGGCAGGTATTGAAACTGCTAAAACCATAAAAAAAGTGATCATTTTCATAAAGACCCCATTTGTATTGCTTACTTATTATTTAAACTCTTTTTTAGTCGAACTTTCTTTAATTTGTAGTCGATGATGGAATTCGAAATGTTGCTCCTCGAGAATACAATAGATTGGAGGCCTGTCATTAAGATTACGCCTTTTTGGAACTTGATTCTGCCGCCAACTAAAGTTGCTCGTGCTCGTCTTAATTCGATTAAGTGGTCAGGAGATGTAGGGTTTGGACGTTCCAACCAGTACTGAACGATTTCAACTGGAGCGAGGGTTGTGCGGTTATCGTTTCCAGGGATATAAGGCAATTTATCAAAGAAGGTCTTACTTGATTCTAGACCACCAGAGATATCAACCGTGGCCGCACAAACATAATCTTTATTCGGACGACAGATTTGATAAGCAGACTTAATAAGTCCCGTCGGGGCCCCTTCAATTGGATAGTAGTTCATATCAACTTCGTTATCACTAACTCCACCTAACATTTTGTAGGGTCTTTTAATGATGAAGTTACAGGTACCGGAGTTTTCGCAGGTCACTTTACAATTACCTGAGGCGGTCATGGAATGAACGGGCGACAAGCAATCATAAAAATCCATCTCCGAAGTCAACATGAGAAGACGTCCTTTCTGCCAAGGAGAATCCACTCGCTCAGGAGATTTTGTAATGGAGTAGTTCGCATCTGCTTTCTGCCAATTGATTCCGGCATACGAACGATCAGGTCCGTAAACGAGGTTTGGGTCGATGGTAAATTTTAGGCTTTCTTTCCCCTGAGGTCTTTTAACAATGATGTAGAAAGAACGAGATTTTACGGCCCCGGGTTTAATGTCCAAGGTCAGTTGACGGGTACACGTGCTATTTCTACAAAACTCGTTCTTGGCGAGAGCGAAGAATGGAAGATTGTTGTCATCAGCGAGATTGACATAGTTGAAGCTAGGTTCACCCGACAGCAAATCATAGGTGAGTGTCTTTGAAGCTCCGAAGCGGGCAATTGTATTGATGATGTCTTCGCTTAAGACCTTGGTCTCTTTTTGAGAAAATTCATACAGGTTAACACCGATGAGTGCCATGAGTCCCGTAAGACCCAGTGCCATCATCATTTCTACCATCGAAAATCCGTTTATTCTTTTCATGGGTCCTTCACAATGAATACATATTCTCTGAATTGATTCGGTAAAAGCTCTCTATGAGTCATTCGGAGAGTTACCTTATAGAGACCTCGGAATTCCATCGAGCCCACCTTGAAAGGTGTTACAACATAACCGATTTTTCCAGGGCAATTGGGATAGGCCTCAAGAGGAATCATCCCATCGTTGACCCAGCAGAGGTTCAGACTTTTGTCGACGGCCTCATAAGACGTGTTGTTCAAAAAGGCATCAGGTTCGAAATCAATTTTCTCCATCATGATGTTCGATCTGATGGAGCCAATGATCCCTGAAATCATGTTTTCGAGGTTGGCGTTTTTATCCACCACGGCCTTCTTGTTGGTAAGGTAATCAATCCCATTAAGGATAATGAAACTACCCACAGAGGCAATGGAGATACCTACAAGTATCTCTAACAGGCCCATACCTTTTTGGTTGTTAAATAGCTTTTTCATCTAATCATATCCACTCGAGAATCTTCTCGAATGACCCATTTTTGAATTCTGTTTACTTTCTGAGACGTCATCGCGTCCCCAGGATTGGCAATACCGATGTCCGGATCAACTGTGGTCCAGCTGAAGTTGTTAGGACCGTTACTCACCATATCCATCGGGCTACAGGCATTTACCTTCGCCAGAATGGCCGGATTTTCTTTTAGATCTTTCCAGGTATAGCTCATGAGAAGCGCCGTATTTTGGCAAAGACCTTTTGAGCTACTAAAATCCGTCATCACAAGGTCAGTGGCCTTGGTGTCCCAAATACTGTGCCAATGGACCTCCGTTGAAGCATCGACCGGCTGAATAAGATCTTTTACAATAAAGGTTCCGATCATATAAAGCGGTTGACTGCGGCCGCCTTCAATCACCAGCTTTTCACAAACATAAAAACCATAAACACGATTACGCTCTTTCGGAATGATACATTCCTTTACTACTGATTTAGAGTAAGAGGCCGCGTGACCTTCGAGTATAGGAAGCTTCGGATCACTTGGAACAACGAACTCGATAGAATCAATAGGATCATGGTTTGGTGTGTCCACTTGAGCACCCGGAGGAGTGTTGGCATAGTTCCAGGCAAAGTTTGTACTACCAGACATGTCCAGGTCCCAGTCCGCAATACCCATTCCTGAAGGACAGTTTAGTTCATAGATCTCTTTTGGTCGTGGATCTGTTTTGCTGTCAGGATCATTGGAGAAATTATCGTATGTGTCGGTTTTCTTCCAACGATCAACACTTAAATTGTTATTTGGGTTGAAGTCAGTCACAAGTGTAAGATCGCTGCCGCTATTACCGGCAAGCTTTAACCTTACAGTACGGTCCCATTGTCCATAGTGGTAAGGAGAGAAGTCAAAACGGAATTCTTCCTCATCATTGGATAATTTCATGCGGGCAAGATTAAAGTAGGTCTTCCATTGATCAGTGTAATTAAAACTCAGGGTCTTCATATTTAAAACGAAGCCCTCACTGGTCGTATAGTCAGAGATTTGAAACGAGGCGACCGGTTGCTTCGCTGGATCCTTAAGCTCTTCCTTGATGGAATTGAGCTTTTGGATCAGATCTTTACGTGCATCATCGTAGTCCTCGTAGGCCTCTTTTGTATCTCTACAGCTGAAGAGCAGGCAGTCATCTTTTTTTGAATAGCCCCAGTCAACGCAATCACCGTTAGAGTCCTCGTCACACTCATCTTTAAATTCATCACCTTTATCTTTAAAGTCTTTGAATTCTTCCAATTGGGAGAAAATGTGGTTTGATGTAATTGCAAAAGAATAATTATTCTTCTTGGCGTCTTGGATGGCCTTAATCTGGCCATTGATAAAGCTCTCAGTAACATCAAGTTTCTCGAGATTGATTTCAAGTCTCGCTTCAGAGCCAACACCCATCATACCTCTTAGTGTTCGATTGTCATTTCTCAGTCTGAATTCCCCTAAAGAGGTCGTGCCTTCTGGAGGAGTCGGAAGAGACATTTTAATAATGTAATCTTCTGGAGTTCCAAAAGAACTGTCATTTTCAGAGATGACTCTCGGTAAAATGCCTGAAGCTTTAAATCTGTTTCTGAGGTTAAAACCCAGACGAATCTGTTGGGAGTTATTATTTCCAGAATTGGAAGTATTATAAAAGTTAAACCCAAGACGAGAATAGTTGTTCATACTTGGCGTGGTTTGAACTTTTGTCTCTTCAATACACTGCTTTAACAGCTCCTGATTAACGGCCGTAGTTGAAGTATGGTTAAAGAGATTATGAAATCCTTTGTCCTCGGTTGCGTCCAGGTTCAATCCACCCAGAAATCCCCTAAAATTTGGATAGTTGTCTTGTTTCGATAAGTGAGGATGGCCACGATCAGTAAAGGTGTAATCTGAGCCGTTACTGTTTACCACACGACCGGCCCGAAATATGCTGCCTGTTCCTCCGCCTGAGTTATACATACCAAGAACGAGCGGAGCATAGAAAATACTTCCTTGGTTTTTATCAAAACCATCCGGAGGCAAAACCAGGTCTCCGGCCACATAAACCGGACTATGGAATTCGTTATTTGGTTTTGTATCTAGGTTGCCGTATTTAAGAAGAGAGAAAGTGTGTAAGCGTCTTGGATAGAAAGTATAGTATGACGTCGATTCGGCCGTTCTCATCACCGTACAACTGAATCTTGTACGTGAAATATCGGTCGAAATATTGATACCAATTTTTCTTTCTTCACCGGCACCGATATTATTGTAGTCCTTGACCTGAAAGATTTCGATATTCACTTCGTTGATACAGTCCCTCACGCTTTTAGCGATGAGATAGAGAGGATGCTGATCCGTCATGTCCTGAAGGACCGCTTGAGTTACCTTGAATTTAAGTTTTCCATCTGTCGGATAAACATCTTCATAAGTCAGTTGGCGTGAGGCCTTGGGAGGGGTTTGGTGAAGGCGAACATAGTTTAATGCTAGGATACGGTTTGCGTTTTCAGCGTTAGGCATGCTGGTTAATGTCGTACCGATGTTCTCAGGTCCCCATAGAATTCTCTCAAGGTTCCCGGGATGAGTCACGATGTCTTCCATGGTCTTACCAGCACCACAGTCGTTAGAAAGCAGAAGATCTGTCACTCCATTGTTTACAGAGAGACACCAACGTTCACGAATCCCGTGGATGAGATAATCATTTAAACTTGAAATGAAAACGCGGTAATCAATTGTTGATTCGGCCTTCTTCTTTTCACTGTGAAGTTTAGGCAGCATTTCAGTTGTCACGTATCCAAGACCACCCAGGGCCAGGGCCACGATCATAACCATATAGAGGAGGGACACACCCGCTTGGTTTTTTAGAATCTTAGAAAAATATTTCATAAGTAATATTAACTCTCAGAATGGAGTTCCAAACAATATAAATTTTAATTATTGTCTTATTATATGTTTAGGAAGGTAAAGTTACATTTTTACTAGTGGAGCACTTAAGGTTAAGTGAGTCTAATTCTTGTCAGGGGCCATGAACCAGGCGACTGCTAGAATGAGTATACCTAGAGCGAGAAAGAACCACTTTTTGCGAGATGATTTCACCACTTCAACAGGCGGTTCATAGGTGACAGGATTGCGCGGTCTTTTCGATATAGGCTTTTTCTCCAACTCGAGTGTAACAGAAGGCTTGTTAAGTTCAAGACGGGCAATTCGTATCGTGGCAGTGAAGTCACCACTAGGGGCCACATCTGAACTTACAATTTTATTATCTGGGCCAGGAGACCCGGCCTTGTTGGAGATTTCACACTCTAATTTCCCGAGTGAAAGTGAAGCATTTGGTGGAATAAGGGTCTTGGTGCTGGGAGGAATTCTCTGGCCATTAATGGTAACGCCATTGGAGCTTCCAAGATCAGTGATGTAAAACACATCTTTTTCTTTACTGTAATCAATCTGACAATGTTGTCTGGAAATTGAGTCATGCGGGATGACTAAATCACATTTAGGGGAACGTCCCACCACCACAGATTTTTTGTGGGTCGTGAGGTCCATTGCTTTATCAAATTCAATCTGAACTGATAGTCTTATCATTTACATTTTCTCTGGGGCCTCAATTCCTAGAAGCGCTAAACCTTGTTTCAATGTCAGGGCCGTGGCCTTAGACAGCATCAAACGTGAAGAGCGCACTGGCTCTGGGGCCGACCCCACCGGACATTCAGCATAGAAGCTATTATAGGCCCGAGACAGGTCATATAAATAGCCGGTCAAGGCCGAAGGTTTGTATTGGAGAGTGGCCTGTTCCACGACCTGATGAAAATTCATAAGTTGCGCCACTAAATCTTTTTCTTGTGGAGCAGTTGCATGAATTTCATTCGAGACTGGAGCGCCAAGTTTATTCACCATTGAATTAATTCGAGCATAGGCATACTGAATGTAAGGGCCTGATTCACCATCAAGCTTCAACCATTCTTGCATATCGAAAACGATCTTCTTACCTGGATCAATGCGGGTCATGCCGTACTTAATGGCGCCTTTAGCAACGATCTGAGCGGTGTTTTCAATTTGTTCCGGAGTCCATTCATTCACATAACGATTAAGGTATTGCTCCTTGATCATCTTCACCATGTTTTCAATGAGTGACTGAAGAGGAACGATGTTTCCTTTACGAGAACTCATGGCCCCATCTGGAAGTTCCACGAAATCATATTGAAGGTGGAAACACTTCTTGGCATTTTCAAAGCCCATAAGCTCAAGCACTTTGAAAACTTGTTTGAAGTGATGTTCTTGACGTTTATCCACCACGTAGATGTTTTTCTCAATGTGATAGTCTTGAAACTTACGTCTAGCGAGTTCGATGTCTTTCGTGGCGTAGAGCCCATTACCATCCGACTTTAAAAGCATACAGAAGCCAAGCTTATAGTCTTCCAGGTTAACACCCACGGCACCCTGATCTTCAACGAATAGACCTTTCTGCTGATATTCACGTGCTAGTTTTACTGAGGCAGAATCAACTTCTGATTCCCAGTACCACACATCGAATTTTACATTGGCCCAAGTGTAAACTTCGTTCATGAGTTCAATTGACCACTCACGAGTTTCCTTCCATAGGTCGTAATATTCACCAGATTTTTGTTCTAGTTGTTTTAGGATGGCGGTTAATTGCTCACGGTTAGAAGCTTCTTTTTCTGTTCCGCGCTCGTCTTCAAGTTTATTGTGGCCGGCCGTATAGAGAGTTCCAAGCCATGCGCCTTTCTTCGTTTTAGGAATTTCACCTTTATAGTGGAACTTTAAATACCAAAGACATTTCGCCACGTGAGTTCCCACGTCTCCTGGGAATGTTGAGGCCACGATATCAAAACCAGAATAGCGGTGAAGACGAATAAGTGCGTCCCCCAGACAAAGGTTTCTCATGTGACCTACGTGCATTTCTTTGTGGGTATTTGGTTGTGAGTATTCGATCATTGTTTTCGGCGTATTTTCTGTAAGCTTCTGCTTAAACATATCTCCGCTTAGGATTGATGGAATAATCTTTGAGGCGATAGCGTCAAAATTAAAAAAGAAATTGAGGTAAGGCCCCATGGCCTTCTTTTCTGTGATAAATTTTGGAAGTTCAGTGAATGCTGCTTCCAGGGATTTTGCGGCCTGGGCCGGATTGGTTTTTGCTTCTTTGGCGATTTGGAAAAGAGGGAATGCTAGATCGCCGGCCTCTTTAGATGGTGTGGCACCAAATAATCCGTAGGCCTTCTCCCAAGGAAAAGTAATGGAAAAAGTTTTCTCAATGATAGGGGCAATAGCAATCGCAAGCTCTTTACGAAACTGATCGTGATATGTGAACACGGGTGTCCTCGGGTCAAAAAAATTATAAAAAGATTATCTAATCAATCTTGATAGACATCAAGATATGTTTTCCAATATGAGGAATTGAAAAGAACTCACCAGTTGGTTGGAAGCCGACCTTGGTATAGAAACCCATGGCCTTTTCACGGGCATTACACCACAAGAGTGTGCATTGGTTTTGTTTGATGACCGGAAAGGCCGTTCTTAAAAGGGCCGAAGATAGACCCTGCCCCTGATATTCAGGAAGAGTGGCCATGCCACGCAGGCGATACTGATATTGATCCGGAAATTTTTCGTTACGTTCAAAATAAAACGAAGCAACGCTCACCAGCTTCTTGTCCACAAAGGCACCCAGGTGAAAAGTCATTTCATCGTTATCACCCTGGAAGATGCAATCATCGAGCGTACCATTAGGACGCAGCATCTTGTGTCTGATGTGATGGGTATCAATAGGTTTAATTCTTAAAACTTGCACGCATCGAGATTAATGCTAACGATGTGATTTGACAAAGAAAAACCTGATTAAAATATTGAGACGCGAATTAAGTGCTCGAGTCCAAGTCGTCCAACAGTTTGAACAAAGGTGCTAAACACGACATTCGGAATTTTAGATTCCGGACCTCGCCAGTCGGTTTTGAGACCCAAAAGACAGTACTTTCCAACGTCATGAACGATCACGGTTCCTTTCAAATCTTTCAAAAACCCTTTTTCAAAAACAAATGGATAGTGACCTGGCTTGGTGATTCGTGGAATTTTAAATTCCACTACCATCGGGAATGGAAGAAGGGCGTGATCTATCGTGAAATTGAGTCTCTGTGTTTTGTCATCATAGGTACTGCTTTTAACAAAATCCATGTAGTTGTGATAATTCTCATAGAGAGAAAGTTTTCTCATGGCCCGAATGCAATTGCGTGGATGGATACCGGAAACAAACAACATCATTTGTTGTTCTTTCGGTGTTGGTGAATCGACTTTACCTACTGAAATAACTTCGCCTTTTAATAAATCTTCGATTTGTCCTTCTGAAGGCGTATAAAAAGGTTTAAGCTCGTCCAAAATTGGTTTATCAAAACTTGCAGAAAGATTCACTCTGGTCTGAGATAAAGAACTTTCATTGATAAAGAAACTCAAGAAAAGAAATAAAAATCGACATCTCATTTGTTGACCTATTGTTCGGGATGACCTTAATCTTATCCTATTGATTTTCCTGCAAGCAACTTTAAAGGAGACTTTGACAATGGCCGTCGAAGAAGTGAAGCGCCGTGGCGCAAAGGTCAAGGAAGCTCTAATTGAGAGCAAAGACCAGCGTTGGCACTGCCGAAACCGTGTAACTCTAGTTTTCGGAAGTAATGACATTGAAGAGCTAGATACTTACGTTTATACAACCGATTCTCTCGAGTTTAAGAAAGTAAATTTCCATCAGGCCAAATCTAAGGCCATCGAAGAAATCCTTGATAACTGTATTGATGAGTTTTATCGCGGTCACGTGACTGAAATTCACTGTAACCTTTCACCGGACGGTAAGGTTGTAACGGTTCAGGACAACGGAATTGGTTTCCCGCTCGCAAAAATGAAAGACGTTTATACGGAATTCAGAACGGGCTCTAAATTTAAAGATGAAGAAGTGGATGAAAAAGGCTTCCTTTACCGTACTCTTGGTCAAAACGGTCTGGGTGCTTCAGCAACATGTCTTACATCTGATATGTTCAAGGCCACAGTTCGTCACTATAACTCGAAGAAAGAACAAACTTACGAGTTCATTGATGGCGCTCTGAAAATCCATAAAACAAAAGAAAAGCCATTTAAGGGTCCATCTGGTGTAAGAGTTGAACTGACTCTTGCTAAAGAAGTTTATAAGAACCAAGTCGTAGATAAAGAGCTACTCCGTAAACGTATTATCGACCTTGCGTACAATAACCCAGGACTTACGTTCTATTTCAACGACGAGAAATACCTTTATAAGAAAGGCCTTTTCGAACTTGCTCAGCGTATTGATGGAACAACTGCTCAGCTCATTGGAGATGAGAAGTTTGTTTATGAAACAACCAACATCAAAGGTGCCAAAGTTAAGGCCCAGTATGATGTTCATGTTTCTGTGACTTTCGATAAGAAGTCTGATGATAAAGAAAGAATGATCTCTTTCGTGAACTCTACTCCGACATATGACGGCGGTTTCCATCACGATCGTATTAAGCGTCTATTTATTAATACCGTTAAAGATAAGTTAGAGCGTACCGCTAAGAAAGATAAGTTAACTCTTGTAGATAACGATGTTCTTGCTGGTATGACGTTTGTGATCGGTATTGTTATGCCGAATCCTCGTTTTGAATCTCAAACTAAGCGTAAGCTAGTTCGTGATGCTCTTCTTGAGAAAGCACTAGAAACTTTCATGGCCGATGGCATGACAAAGTTTATGCGTAAGAACCAAGAGCTTCTTGATCACATCATGGAGAGAGCAAAATCTCGTCAACGTATGATGGATCTTAAAGATGCATCTAAACTTGCGAAGAAAGGTAAAAAGCAAAGAGTTGAAAAACTTCTTGATGCTAACGAAAGAAAAGACAGAACAAAATGTGCTCTTTTCATCTGTGAAGGTGACTCGGCCATCGGTGGTCTACGTTCGGCCCGCGATAAGATGTATCAAGGTGGAATTGCCCTTAAAGGTAAGCCAATGAACGTTTCTCAGGCCTCTATCAAAGAAGTTCTTGAGAACCAAGAGTTCGCCGACATCATGAGTTCAATTGGTCTGGCGATTGGCCAGAAAGCAGAAGCACAAGAGCTTCGTTTCTCAAAAATCGTTTTCCTTGCCGATTCGGACGTGGATGGTGGACACATCAATACACTTCTAACGAACTTCTTCTTCACGTTCTGGCCTGAAATGTTTGAAAAAGGCATGATCCAGATCGCGAAGGCCCCACTTTTTGAGGTTGTGACAGATAAAGGAACAATTTACTGTGAATCAACTGATGAACTTGAGAAGCTTAAAGTTCGCAAAGACATCAAAATTAAAGAGATCATGCGTAACAAGGGTCTTGGTGAGATGAGCCAGGAAGCTTTCAAGCATGTTCTTAGCCGTAAAGATTTCACAAAAATTTCTGTGAAGGACATGAGTGCTTCTAAATCAATGCTTGAAACTTGTTTCGGTAAAGAATCACAACTTCGTAAGGATCTATTGATTGATTCGGATGAAATCGATGTCGATCTTACGAACGTGATTGCCGGTAACAAGGCAAAGAAAAAAAGTGAAGCGAGAGCGTAAATATGAAAGATAATCAACAAGCACTACATTCAATGACTGCTGTGCCTCTTGAGGCACTAGTAAAAGAAGAATACAGAACCTATCAGATCTATACGCTGATGGATCGCGCGATTCCATACCTTCAGGATGGTCTAAAGCCTTCTCAACGTCGTATTCTTTTCACTCTTTGGAAGAACTCGAACAAAGGTCTGATTAAAGTAAGTTCTCTTACTGGATTGGTTCTGACTCTTCACCCGCACGGTCCCGCATCGGTTGAGCAATCAATCGTAAACCTTGCCCAGGACTATACGTTCTCGAACAACTACCCACTTATTGATAAGAAGGGTTACTTCGGGGAAAGAATGGAGACCCAGGCGGCCGCTGCCCGTTACATTGAGTGTAAATTAGGTAAAGTTGCTGAACTTCTTCTTTTCGATGATATGAACCAGGTGGAAATGGTTCCTAACTATGATGAGAAGGTCATGGAGCCAATGGGGCTACTTCCGAAACTTCCTATCATGCTTCTAAACGGAGCTGAAGGTATCGGAACTGGTTTCTCTTCCGTCATTCCAAGCTTTAACCACGAAGATATTATCAAGTCGATGATCTCATTCATTGAGACTGGAAAAATCAAAAAGATTAAGCCTTACTTCCGTTATTACACTGATAAGGTGGAAATTGATGAGAAGGGAAGAATCATCACGAAGATGAGCTTTAAGCAAGTGGGCGAGAAGATCTTCATTACTGAAGTTCCTAAGGGCTACGACGCTCAGAAGATCTACAGACATCTGAATAAGCACATGGATAACGATTTCCTGAAGGATTACATCGATTCTTCTGTGGATAACGTGATTAATGTTGAGCTTATCTTCAAACGCGGTCAGACTCCGACTTTAGAAGAAGTTGAAAAGACAATGGGCACGATCAGCTCGATCGTTCCTAACTACACCCTTATTACTGAAAAAGGTGTGAAGGTCTTCAATGCTGTAGAAGAAATTCTAGAAGTGTTCACGGTTCAACGTCTTGCTGTCACAAAACGCCGTTATGAGCTTCTTATCAAAGATTATGAAGACCGTTTAACAAAGAACAACGAGATCATCCGCTTCATCCGCGAGAAGCATTATGCCATCGCTGAGAAGAAGGCCAACCGTAAGGACTATATTGATTACCTGACGAAGCAGAAATTCACATACGCTGAATACCTCGCTGATATGGCCATCTACCGTATGACCAAAGAGGAAGTTGAGAAACGTCAGCTTCTTATCAAAGAAGAAACAAACGCTCTTAATGAGTTCAAGAAGGTCCTTAAATCTCCTGAGCAGATTAAGAAAAAGCTTATCGAAGAGCTGGAAGATACCGGCAAGAAACTATCGGCCATCATGAATGATAAAGAGGCCGAGAAGAAGAAAAACTTCGCAAAAGCTAAAGCTGAAAAAACTAAGACAAGACACTAGAATAAAGGGCCTCAAAAGAGGCCCTTCTAATTTGTAATGGGAAGTTTTAGAACAAAGCTCGTTGAGTATTCGTCCAATTCAAAATACAGATCTCCCTTATGATCCATGGCCATGCCCTTTGAGATACTGAGGGAGAGCCCTGATCCCTGGTTTACATCTTTGGTAGAAAAAAACGGCTGAAAGAGTTTGGCCTGATTTTCCAATGAGACCGTGTTCCCGCAGTTCTTTACTTTGATCAGCACAAAATGTTCTACAAGTTCAAATTCGTAATGAATCCACTTCGAGGTCTTACAGCTTTTTAGCGCATCGTCGGCGTTCTTTGTGAGGGCAAAAAGAATTTGGGTGATCTGAAAAGGGTTACAAAAGATTTTAACCTCAGGGACTTCGTAGACCTTAAAATCCACTTGATGGGCCTTTAAAAGCTCATGGCAGTAATTTAAAGTCCTGTTAATCACATCTTTTAAAGGCACCACTTCTTTAGGAGCGGTCTCCATTTGGAGTGAGAAATACTTTAGGCCTTCAATCACATTTTTAATTTTAAAGATCGCCTGAGAAGTGAGATTCATTTTCCCTTGGAGGTCTGAAGTCATGACCTCTCTTTTTTTAAGATCTCTTTCCACTTGTTGTGTGGAACCCAAAATGACCATGAGGGAATTATTCACTTCATGGGCAAGGCCCCCGGCCATGTCTCCTAATGCTGAAATTTTTGAAGCGTGAATGAGTTTTGCCGTCTGATCAATCAGGGCCTTTTGACTTTCTTTCAATTCTTCGTAGGAGTCGGCCAGCTCTAACTGGGTGGTGAATCTTTGAATCAGTAGTGCCCGGTAATCTCGGTATTGCTTCATTTGATAAAAAATAAAGAAGGCCATGGCAAAGGTGATCCACTTGGCATCGTCAATTCTTCTCACCTGATACTGATAAAAAGACACCGCCACCATAGGGACAATGATGAGAAGTTGAAAAGGAATAAAAAGTGTTTTGTCGTAGGCCAGGGTGATGAGGGATGAGGCAAGGAACCCCATCATGATGGTAATCAAGATCGCAAATTGATAGCCCACCATATTGAGTTCATAGGTCGAAAGAGAAAAGATCACTCCCCATCCTACGGAATTGAGCCAGATACTGACTCTCATTTGATTTCGTTGAAGTTCAGAAGCGATATCATGGGTGCCAATTTGTTTAGAGACATAGTAGCGAAAAATATTGGCGAAGATCACCAGAAGACAGGCGCCTTTTATGATGCCGGTATTGACCGTAAGATTGAAATGATAAAAGGAAATCAGGAGCGCAATAACAATGAAAGTAATGGCGGCCGGAGTGCTTTTGGCGGCCACTTCCTTCCATAACAGATTATTGATTTGCTTCTGTCGTTGATCCATTAAAAAGGAGTAAGCCACAGAGGGGAAGTTCCGCAACAATTCTTTCAGAGGACCTTAAATTCTTAAGGTGGTCTTTAGGCGAAAATGTAGATTTTACTCTCGTCTATTACGCCATTCGATAATGGCATTTTCGTATTGGGTCGCAATACTATCACAGTTCGCACCACAGTTATGGCGTTCTATTCTCATTTTACGGACGATACGAGAGTTGGCAGGGGTATTGAAGTCGACCACACTCAAAGTTGCATCATGGGCCGTTTGAACGTTATCTGAAGCATGTCTTGGAGAGGTACTCATATGACAGCTGACACAGCTATAGGCCGAGCTACGAGAAATAGGATAAGCTGTTGCTTGATAGGCCATCAGTGAAGTTTGTGATCCTATTTCGCCACCAGTTCCACCGGTAGTTCCGCCGGCCGATTCCGTTGGATAAAGTTCCTCAAATGAGAATTTTAATTTGTCTCCCGAGAGGCCCTTATCTTTAATGACGATCATGGCGTAGGGGGAAAGGACATTATCACTGGCCGTCGCAATTTTATTTACGAGGGTGTAGGCCGAGTGCTGGGGAGAGTAGGCCCCATTCATAAACAACTTGATGTTCTTTACTTTCACATTGGTTGGGGCAACAATCCTTGGTTTTGTGATTTTATAACTGTAAAGATCGTAATCCACGATATTCACTTTAAAGCTGGCGTTAGGAATGATTGAAGAAAGATCATAACTTAAAGTGATACCGAAAAAATCTCCCACTTCTTGACCGTTGAACGCTGGATCAGAAGTGACCACAAAGGCCTGGGCACGAGCTCCGTCTTCTCTTTGACGAAGTTCAAGAGTGTAGTTGGTGTCCTTGATTAAATTGTAGGTCGTCCCATTAAACTGGCGCCATTCAAAACGAGCACCTGGAGTGAAATCAAAATTTCGTGGGTTTCCGCTTACTAATGCTCTTGTACTAGAGTTTCTAATGGCAATATAAAAAGAGTTGTCTCCATCAGTTGGGCCATTCACTAGACCCCAGATGCGGTAAGTTCCATTCATAGGAACTGTGAAGTTCATATAGGCAATACCTGCATTGGTTGCGTCGCTGGCCAGAGTATTGTTGAGATTATTTGTGACAGTAAGGTAAGGGCCGTCCTCGGAGTTCACTAAAGTCATTGGGCCCTCTTTCATGGCCGCTTCAACATTAAGTTTTACCGTGTTTGAGCTTGGAGGATTCCCGGCATTTGCAAACTCCATTTCCAGCGTATCTGTTTCATTCGTATAAATTGCCAAATCTGATGGTTCCTCTTCGTCGATGGACCCTGAAATACTTCGAGCGGCCTTCCATGTTTCAATGGCCCGTTCCATCTCTTGAGCATTTTCTTCACAGTCACTCCAGCAGTTGTGGTTTTCACCGCGAAGTTTTGCCACAATTCGTGAGGCCGAAATATTTTCGAAGTTTACCTTTTGTTGAGAGACCAGAATGTCATGGGCCTCATGATAATTATCCGAGGCATGCATGGGCTGAATATTTGAGTGACAGCTAATACAATTTGAGCGAGTGACAGAATAAACAGATTTTTGAAAGGCCTCATAAGAAGCTTCCGAGCCACTGGCGTGATAACCACTTTCAAACATGAGATTTCCTGGCCTGCCACAGTTGGTGTAGACCGCGAGGATGGCCCCCAAAAGAAAAATCACTGCGAGTTTGAAAATATTAAAAGACAAAGTTGCTCCTACTTTAGTTTATCAAAAACCAGGTATTGATCCAGCTTGTTTCTAAAAGGATCATCTCCGACCACATTTTCAAAGTTGCCTTCAAGACCATGAAGGGCCAGATAGTTTGCCACCATGGCCTTGGAAGTTGTCACCACACTATTACTTGTGAGCATGGCCGAGCCTTCAACTGCACCGTTGGCCTTGTAGTATCCAATCTGACGTTTTGTTGTTCGAAGAGAAGGTCTTCCATCATTTTTGTAGACCATCATAAAAGTGGCCGATCGCTGGCCCGAGTCTCCGGCCCAGACAAACTTTCCAGTGCTATCAACAGTTCCATTGGCCGCAACACCACCATCTGTTAAAACATAGATAACAACGTCCGTTTTTTTGGCCGCTGCAAGTTCCATAATGGCGCCCATGAGCTGACCCAGATCAAAATCTCTGGCGTCACCGGTTGTTCTTGTTCCGTCATGATAGTCGAAGCCACCAAGTGTGATCGTTCCAACGCCAATATGTCCGTCTAAGACAAGTTTTGAGATGGCGCGAGAGCGGTTGCGAGTATCAGAATTGGTGATTTTATCAAAAATCGTTTTAGCGACCATGTCCTCATTTGGATCAACGTCACCCGGTTTCACTTTATAAAGCTGCTCAGACGATTCAGAGAAACCACATCCGACCAACGCCTGAATTTGCTCAGGGAGTGAACGACGAGAGAACCCCGCAAGTTTTCTTTCACTAATTCGTGAGGCGGTATTCATAATGCTTCTTACCTTAGACTCAGAAAGAGAGCCCAAAATAGTTCCGGTGCTCACGAGGTTGATGGCCTCCTGGCGTGACGTGATTCTGACGGGAGCGACCGCGGGATTAATCGAATCAAGTGGGGAAGTAGAGTTGCCTCCTGATTCAGTTTGTAGTGTTCCTGCTAGCTGAGCTAGCTTTCCCTTGGCCCCCGCCTTGTGTAACCAGTAAATCGGGTTTGATTGATTGTTTCCGGTATCATCATCGGAAGTTGTGCAAAAAATAATGCCTTCTGTGTTGTCACGTGTACTTTGTGAAGTGATGTTTCGAATTCCCTGAAGAATTCCAGAGCTTGAATGAAAGGCGAGGCCCATCTCAGTATTCACTTGGCCGGATTTTGAGGGATGAAATTCTGTGGGAAGTCCAAGGGAAGCATAGCTTGCCAGAAAATCCATTTGCCCTCCGGCACCACCTACCATGACATTAGAACCAGCGATGTTTCCGCCACCGGCAATATCAATGATGATCACAGGGGTGAGATGTTCAAAAATAGGAGGCGCACATTCTGCCGCATGAGCACTTGATGAGAGCATCGAAAGAGCGCTTGGTGCCAAAGCAAACGCTGTCATTCCAAGAAAACCCTGGGCCAGAAAGTCACGTCTGGTTTTTAAACGGTGACCTTCGTGATACATAGGTTTTAAGACATCATCTACTTCATGTTTCTTTTTCATATGTTCCCTTAAAGTAGAATCACGTGGGCACTGGATAGTGTGGCCGTACAAAGACCAATCATGGCCTTGAGTGTGAGATTTGTACTGCTTGCCTCATTCTTTGTGAGTTCTTCCATCAGTGCATCCAGATCTTTTTGGGCCTCTATAAGCTCTTCGCCCTCGACCATTCCTAGCCAAAAGTTATCAATGGCCCCGTTAATGGCATCAGTTCTTCGTTCTATTGACATTGGATTTCCAGAGGCCTGGCCAAAATTAAAATTGGGCCAGATGTTCGCTCTTAGAGTCGGGGTCTCGATCACGACTGCGTAACAAAATTGGGCCGCAAGTTTAGAAATGGCGATCTGATGAGTAGGTGAAAATACTTTCACATCATTTCCAGTCGGAAGTGAAAGTGCCACTTCGGTATACACCTTCATCACATTAGTGTTCGTTTGTGGATCAACACCTGTAAGGGTGGCCATGGTCTGAAGAATTTGTTCGTGGTTTTTGACCCCAACTGTGACTTGGGTCTCATTTAGCTCTTGTTCTTCACTCTTAGGAACACTGCTTGGAGGAGTATAGTTACTGTACTCCGTACCGCGCTCTTTGATGTCGAGTGTGTTTTCTGGCATACAGTGAGTGAAGGTCGCAACGAGGACCATTAACATCAGAATGACCGTGATCTTAACGGCAATTTTACTATTCATCTTCATCGGCAATACATCCTACTGAAGTGTTCACGATTAGGTTTTTAAGATTGTAATTGTCTTGTTCAAATTGTTGGGCAAGTGATTCAACCGCCGCCTTGTCATCAGCATGAGTGGGCGCTTTCATGCATACTAACTGATAGACCTTTGAAGTAAGACAAAGTGAAAAGGCCTTGGATTGAGAGAACATCTGGCCAATGGCCCGGGCCCCATTCCCCGATGTATTTCCGCGCCAGCCAAGCTTGGCGTTCTGGCCCATGGCCCAGAGATTTAACCAGGAATCGTCTTTGGTCACAAAAGCATCAGGGTGATAAACGTTGTGATTCATTTTAGTCACGACTGTTCCTGGAGTGTAGTTCAATCTTCCACTCACAAAATCATAATAGGCGTAAGCACCACCGAGTGCGTCCTGGCCCGCGTGACAACCGACACATTTGTTCTTATAGGTTCTGGCGTCTCCACCGGGTTTTCTTTCTACGTCTCCGCGAACACGAAAGTCAGGAATGGTGACATCGTGAAGTTCTTCATAGTCTTTACAAAGATAATTCATAAAGATGAATCGGTTTACACGACGATTGGTACCGGCAGAGAAAAAGGCCTCTCCAGAAGCACGTGTGGTGATAACGCCGGCCACGGCCTCGGTTGGAAGTCCTGTGAGAGACGATTGAGTTTGCTTTACAAGATTGTCTTTAAGGTTGAGGTTTCTTGATTCAGCATTTTTATAATGATCATTGTTTGCGTAAGAATAAGTGGGAGTCGCGCCATTGACCGTATAAAGAATGTCACTATGAAGGACCTGGGTAAATGGAACTTTGTCACGAACGACACCAATAACAGTCGCCACATAATCGTTTAAGTCTGTGCGAGACGTTCGCTCGCGATTACTCCATGGTTTGATCCAATTCTTTAAGACCACGTTATAGAAATTGGGATTTTCCATCGCAAGTTCTGCTGCCTCTTCAGGTCTTCCGGCGTTGATTTGGTTCACCATTTGATCGAATACGGCCTTCTTAGGAGGAACCCCTGTCAAACGGTTATGAAGTTTCCACGCTTGTTCTTTTGGGCCCGCCCATGAGTGAGAGATCACGAGTGTCGCTAAAATTAAAAGTCGTTTTTTCAACCGGCCTCCTCAAATGTAGTAGTCCCATCGGAATCTCCCATTAAAACTTGTTTAAAATGAGATTGAACGAATCAGTCAGGGATTGAAGTTATTTCAGCATTTTCCGAAGAGAAGACAGATGAACAAAAGATTTCTTATATCAGGTTTAATCCTGGTCCTGGCCATTGTGATTGATCAGCTCACGAAACAGTGGGGGATGACCCTTTCTACCCTGCATTTCAATCAGGGTTTCATTATGGGTCTCTATGCAAATCTTCCGGACAATATTCGAATTGTGGCCCTGGGATGTTTTGCGGGACTTGTGTTCTTCGTTTATGTGTTCTTGATGTACATCATTCCGTCACGTGCGAGTATTTTGAAATATGGGCTTTCACTTTTAGTGGGTGGAATGTTTGGTAATGTGATCGACAAGATCATCTACGGTAAGACAATAGATTTTATCCCGCTTAATGGATCAGTTTTTAATTTGGCCGATGTCTTTTTGTGGATGGGTGTGGGTCTTGTTCTTTATGTGATTTTTGGAAAAGATAAGCTTATTTGGCATCCAGATTCCATGCGTGGGAATTATCTTATCTGGCCCAAAGAGCAGTACAAGGTCGGATTAAACTTTGCCTTGGTAGTTTTTTCATGCTCTTTGATATTAGGGATTTTTTCATTTTCGTTTTTCAACACTACGGTTTCACCATTCATTACAAATAAACAGCATCTCATGCTCACTTATTTCATGACATATTCTTTGATAACTCTCTTATTTTGTTCCATGGCCTTTCTGGCCGGAATCGTGATTAGTCATAAGAGTGCGGGCCCTCTCTACGCTTTTGAACTTTATGTAGATGATTTAATTGAAGGGAAGGACCGTAAGCTCACTTTCAGAGATGGTGACAACTATCGTGACCTTGAACAAGTGGCCGATCGTCTCCGGGAATACATTAATAAGCATAAATGACACGGGACGCAATTACCCTCTAGAACTTGTCACTTTACCCCTTATTTGATCAAATGCGCTGCTTGATCATTAAGGAGTTCTTATGAAATTTTTCCTTCTAGGTCTTTTGTTTGTGACTGCTGCTTTTGCCAGCAATGATCTTTCACACAGACCAAAATCATTCCTCACGAGCAGTGGAAAAGCAGTGTTTGTGGATTTCACAACCGCTGATTACACTATCAACTACGACATGACCTCTCGTCGTGCAGTCGTGACGGCCATGATTAAGTTCCATGCTCCTGAAGCTGGTATGCCGATCTTTGATAGTTATGCGGATCCATCATTTGTTGTGCTTGATGGCCAAAATACTTCAAGCTTTTCCACTAAGACTCCAAATCGTGAAACCACTCTCCGTGTGGTCAATAAAAACGTAGAAGTTGGTTCTCACACGCTATCAGTGACTGTTCCTTTGACGACTCTGGTTGATTACGTTGATGGCGGCGTGAAGAGCGCATTCTGGTCTTCAGATCTTGATGATCGTCGTTTTCTTGAGCGCTATATGCCGGCCAATTTTGAGTTTGACCAAGTAAAGATGACGATCACCGTGAACTTTATCGGAGCGAAAACGATTCAAAATATTTACACCAATGGTGCGGTAGAAGAAGTAAAGGCCGGATCTTATAAAATCACGTATCCGTCTCACTATACTTCATCGAGCATTTTCTTCCATACAACTCCTGCCTCTCAGGTGCTTGAGACTCGTTATTCTCTTAAATCAATTGATGGACGTGAAATCCCAGTTGTTATTTATGTGGCAAAATCAATGAACGCAGCAACTGCTCTTGATCAAATGAAAAACGCCGCCACAAGCGTTTTCCAGGAACTCGAGCGAGACTATGGAGCTTGGCCTCACCCATCTCTTACGATCTATAATGCTGGTTCAGGCGGGATGGAGTACTGTGGCGCTACAATGACTTCAGTCAGTGCGGTCGGACATGAAATGTTTCACTCGTACTTCGCTCGTGGAGTTATGCCGGCCAATGGAAACAGTGGTTGGTTAGATGAGGCCCTGGCCTCGTGGAGAGACAAGGGGTACCAGTCCATTTCTGTTCTTTCTGGGACAAGCATGATGTCGAATCGTTTATACTACACTCGCTACACTGATTACTCTGCTTACTCATTTGGTGAGCGTTTTATGAGTTATATGGACAACAAGCTTTCAGCCAAAGGCGGGTTGAAGCCATTCATGCGCCATATGATTGAGCATCGTCGATTTGCTCCATTATTTGTGGAAGAGTTTATTCAAGAGATGAGTGCGTTCTATGGTGAATCTCTTGAAGAAGACTTTAAGAAATATACTTTTGGAACGAAAAACAAATTTGATTACAACAAGAGCATGGAGAACATTCCTCACATGCATCATCAGAAACTTAGTCTAGAAGAGCTTCAAGAGCTGCTTTAATAAAAAAGGCCCACTTTAGTGGGCCTTTTTTTTAGTTTGATTTTTTCACATTGGCCGGATGGCGGCCCACCACTTTTCCATTCACACGGTGAACACATTCATCAGGATAAAGTTCAAGCACCATGACCACATCAATACCAGTGTCACGGGGCTTGTATTCCTTTCTTGGGGCCACCATTTGAGACGATGAAGAAGAAGAGCTAAGTGTAATGTTATAATGAGAGGCCAGCGTGACCTGATCAAGTGGCATAGGTTCTCTTTTTTTATCTGAGCTACTTACCGAAGGGTACATCACAGTCGAGTAGCGCTGAGAATAGTTAACGTTTTGATGGTTTAGGCCAATGAAGTGGCCCATTTCATGCAGAAGAACCGTTTTAAGATCATACCCGTAACCAGAATCTCCGCTATAAAATGTATATCTGTAGTTTACGAGAATATCGGCGTGTTGAACTGAGTAATACTCATCACTGTCACCGGAGTTGTAGACGGTTCCAAACATTTGAGTCACGGCCAAGGCACCGGGAAGATCGGTTGGCCATTTAACAACTTTATAGACACCGAAGATTCCGTCTTGAAATCCTCTAGAACCAGAAACCTGTTCAGATAATTCTGGAGTCAGAGAACTTTGAATGGCAAAAAATGATTTTTTATTTTCAACTGCCGCGTCCCATTGGACGGCCATATCAGCGATGTTATCGATTTCCTCAGTATCAAAATCTTCTGAGATATAAAGTTTTTTTGGAAAGCTCTGATTTCCCCAAATATGAGGAGTTGTACTCGTAACGACACCACCAGTGGTGACTTCTTCAGTTTTAGTTGCATTACAAGCAACGAGAGAAAATAGAATGGGAACAAATAATAACGTCTTCAAATGTACTCCGGGTCTGGGCCGACACATTTCTATATCGGCTCTTTCCGGAGTAATTTGAGATTAAATTAAGGTCTTATTTCTTAGACTTAGCGTGATCTGCCATGAATTGGTCTAGACCATTTTTAGTTAGCGGGTGGTTGAATAAACCTTCGATAACTTTGAATGGTAGAGTGGCCGTGTCGGCCCCTACCATGGCGCAATCTTTTACGTGAGTTGAGTGACGAAGAGATGCTGCAAGGATCTTGGTTTCGAAACCATAGTTGTTAAAGATCACGCGAATTTCTTGGATAAGATCCATTCCTGTTTGACCTACATCATCCAAGCGACCAACGAATGGAGAAACATAAGTTGCACCATTTTTAGCCGCCAGAAGGGCCTGGTTCGCAGAGAAGATAAGAGTTACGTTGGTCTTGATGCCTTTTTTAGAAAAGTGCTTACAAGCGATCATTCCGTCTTTTGTCATTGGAAGCTTAATCACCACGTTTTTGTGGATTTTAGCGAGCTCTTCGCCTTCTTTAATCATGCCGTCAGCTTCGAGGGAGATCACTTCAGCTGAGATCGGGCCATCGACGATTTCTGAGATTTCGCGGATTAGAGCGGCCTGGTCTTTACCAGTTTTTGCCACGAGGCTTGGGTTAGTTGTCACACCATCAACAAATCCCCAGGCGTAGGCCGTCTTGATTTCGTTGATGTCACCAGTATCAATAAAAAATTCCATATTAGTCTCCTAAAGAGGTCGGGTTTAAAACGTCTTGGGTTTCTTTTGAATCTGAACCATAATAAAAAGCATGAGGACATTTGGCCACTTTTCACTCCTGTTTTTTTTCATGTTCAGCCTGAGCGCGAAGGCGGTTGTCGTTGTGCCAAATTTACCCAATGAGGGAGTCCTGGCGCCGGAAAACCGCG
The DNA here is from genome assembly GCF_045999315.1 of Peredibacter sp. HCB2-198. Classification (GTDB taxonomy): domain Bacteria; phylum Bdellovibrionota; class Bacteriovoracia; order Bacteriovoracales; family Bacteriovoracaceae; genus Peredibacter. The sequence continues at coordinate 3,060,959 of NZ_CP174607.1, forward strand.
GCTCCATTGATCCTAAGGTGGATTATGAACGCTTTTCAGGACGTGTCTCAGACAAGGACGATAGTGCCCGAGTGTTTAAGATCCATGTCGAGAATAATAACACCAAATTTTTCCGGGCCGGTGATTCGGTTCTGTTCAAAGTAAACCTCAAAGAGTCCCGTGATTTCTGTAAGGCCTTCGTTCGAAATGTTGAGGACTTTCATTTCACAATCTACGTGGAGAGCCTGGGACCTTGTTATTCCACCTCTGAGTATTTTCGTCGAGGGACGGTCTTGAATTTTTACTCAAAGACCCTGGCCCTGAGAGTTTTTGAGGCCAGTAAGTATCGTGAGCAACTGATTCTTCGCAAAGAAGACTTCTTAAAGCAACTCAATGATATCAATCATTTTCTTTGGACCTTCGATCAGCAAAAAGTAAAAACGGCCGCAGATTATGATGAGCAGATTAATCGCCTTCAGAGAGAAAAGCGCAAGGCCCTGGATGATATGATTACTCTGAAGCAAGAGCGCTTGGTGCTTCAGAACGAGCTTATGAAAAAGCTCAATGAGCTGGATGAATCCTTGTTATTTTACCGAGTTGAACGTCAGGAACTCATGACCGATCGTTGGCAATTGGATCATGACCAGGGCCTTCCCGTTGGCCACAGACCGCAAGACATCAAAGAATAAAAATGCTATTGTGTCCTCACTTTGAGGACATTTATGGAAGCCATCAAACATAAGCAAAAAGAGCTGACTCTTCATCCTGTATACGGAACATTTCAAGACCTGGAATCCATCCGTCATTTCATGGGTTACCATGTTTTTGCGGTCTGGGACTTCATGAGTCTTCTGAAATCTCTTCAACGCCACATTACCTGTGTTTCTGTTCCTTGGAGACCAAGTTCATATCCAGCCGAGATGGTTCGGCTGATTAATCAGATCGTTCTAGGTGAGGAGAGTGATGTGGATCAAGAGGGGACACCTATTTCTCACTTTGATTTGTATCTTAAAGGCATGGAAGAAATTGGGGCCGATACAACCCTTGTTAAAAACTTTCTTACCTCAGGAAATTTAAATCTTATTCCGGCCGGTGCTCGTGAGTTCGTTAATCATAATTTAAAAGTCGCTCAAGATGGTCATGTGGTTGAAGTGGCCGCGAGTTTCTTTTTTGGGAGAGAAAAACTCATTCCCGATATGTTTCAGTCAATTGTCGACGTGCTGAAGAAAGAAAACATTTCGGCTCCTACGTTTTTGTATTATCTTGAAAGACATATTGAAGTGGATTCAGGAGAGCATGGACCGCTCGCTTTAAAGTGCTTTGACTATCTGGTGGGCAATGATCCTAAGTTAAGAACCATGGGTCTGGATGCCGGATTAAAGGCCCTCGAAATGAGACACATGCTCTGGGACACAGTCCTCAAGACATCGGTCTAAGTAGACGAGTCTAGTCCAGTTCTCAAGCTTTAAACCTAAAGACCGACATGACCAATATGAAGTGCTATCAAGTTCTTCTCTGCACATTATTTGTCTTAATTTTCACTCCGGTGAAGATCGAAGAAAAAGTGGACTCATATCGGGGGCTGGCCAGTTCATGGACAATTGTGCCGGCCCGAAGCCTCGCCGGTCTCCATTATCTTTTTAAAGGCTATACAATCTCTGAAGAAGAAGGTCTGGTGAAAGTAACGGGCCCGGTGGTTGAGATCACTAACAACGATCATTTAAGTGCCAAGGTTTTTAAAGAAGGCTATTCCTCTGAAATGGATCCTGAGGACTTCGAAGAAGAGCAGTCCCTTGCTCTCTCTGTTTTTGAGGCCACCACCAGAACTGGAACCAGTGTGGGAACCGCTTTTTTAGTGGGCCTTAATATCGTTCTTACCAACCGCCACGTCATGGCCTACACCCCAAATGCAAAAAACTGGAGCTGTGGAAAATTCTCCATTAAATTAAATCACCGTGATGAGCGAGTGGAGTGTCAGAAGGTCCGCTTCTGCAGTTCTAAGTATGATTATTGTGTCGTAGAAATGAAACCTATGAGCAATGGCCTTCCTATTGGAACAGACGTGAAACCTCTAAGGCTCACTAAAAAAATTCGTCCGGACAAAGATGCTTCCTTACTTCATATCGGAAACGCTGCGGGCCTGGGGATTCAAGGTTCGAGTGGGCGAGGGTTAAAGATCAAGGAAGGAGAGTTCTATCATTACGTTCCGACCCTGAACGGTTCTTCGGGAGCACCCATCTTTAATGAGCGCCGTGCAGTGATTGGTATTAATTGGGCCCACACTGGAGAAAACTATATTGCAGACACTTCGTTTAACCGTGGTGTTCTGATCTCTACTATTTTTGATGAACTCAAAGTCTCTCAACCAAAAACTCTCCGTGATATTAAGAGTTTTAAGTCCTGGTATCACCGCATGTTCAATCACCGTCAGGTAAAAATCGAACCAAAAGACTGATTAAAATAGTTTGATTGTAAGAAAATAATAGGCATAACAAGTCATTTCAATTCCTTCCAAGATTGTCTTACCGTTTGAGTCTTCGATAGCATTAACTACTACATTGAATAACCAACGGAATGGTTTTTATAAATTAAGGAGGATATCATGTCCCGTTTATTAACATTGGCCATGGGTCTGGCACTTTCTGTGTCGGCATTCGCTCAGGACCTGTCAATTCAAGGTTTCAACAACCGCTTTACACTTGTTAAAAATGAACAAGGTGTTGTTACGACCATCAAATTAAAGAAGGCGATCACTCGTTTCACTATCAAGCCTTTCATTGAGCAGTTAAAGGCTGATCTTAAACTAGAACAGAAAAATTTTATGAATCTGACAGACAGTCAGGTTGAAGCTGAAATTGATGACATGCTTTATGGCATGGGTCTTGATCCATATTCAAAGGCCAATGGTAATCAGGAAGCTCAGAAGATCAAAGAATCTCTTCTGAATATCCCAAATATCAACGTCAACAATACGTTCACAGAAGTTCTGGCACCGAAGGACTTCTGGAAAGAATTCGAAACAAAACTTAACGAGGCCTTCCAATTCGTTGACCCAACAATCCTTGCTAACCTTGAAGACCCTCGTTTCTTCTATAAGAGACAAGTGACATACAAGGTTGTGGTGTGGGCCCTTGAGCAAGCGAAGAAACATTTCGCCAACGTTCCGGCCCTTAATATCGCGAGCTTCGTGATCGTTCGCGTTCACGACATGATGATGGAACAGCGTCACTTCCACCACAACATGCTTCTTCATTATTTCGAGTCAATTCCTGAGACAAAACTTGGTATGACAAAAGAAGAAGTGGATCGCACGGTCTCTTCAATCTATGAGTACCGCATCGATATGCTGGACATCTTCTCTTCAAACGCCGCTGCTCGTGACTGGTTAAACTTTGGTTTCCAACGTTTCTATCAGCAAGTTCGTGCAGGTAACGCTCGCATCAATACTTGGCAGGGCCCAATGACGAACGTTAACTTCGAAGACATTACAAAGCTTAACTACGCTTTCGTGAATGTTACTGAAGCTGGAGCAAAGAAGATTTATCACCTTCACCACACAGCTCACCAGTTCTCGTCTAAGCCAGCTCTAGCTTACGATTACTCAAATCCAAATCGTGTAAAACGTAACCGCGCTCTTCTTAATCTAGCGGGAGTTGCCCTTGGCTTCATCCAAATTCCTGGTTGGTTAAAAGGCAACGTAGAAGCTTTTATCAATTCATTCTATGTTCAGCAGGTTCGCACGGAAGGTGCTCTGGTTGGTTTCTTTGAATCAACTGGGGACCAAGGTATGATTAATCGTATCTACGCTCAGAGAGCAAATTTCTACATTGTTCAGTAATTAAACTGAGGGCCCTTCGGGGCCCTTTTTTTTGGTCCTTAGGGCTGGATTAATTTTTTTTAAGAGATTAGAATTCTTGAAATGAAATTATTTTTGAGCTTTCTCATCTCATTCTTTTTTATCTTCTCGGCAACGAATCTGGATCTCCCCGGAGTGGCCGATAAATATTTTAAGCTCGATCAAAAAAATGCGGTCCACTCGAGAACTGTAGCTCCACAGAAAGTGTTCCTTAAAAAGCAGTTGCATCCGGGAAGCGGAGACCTCAAGTTCTTAAGTGCTGTATCCGCAGTTCTATTGAAGCGACACTTTTTTTTAGCAAAATACAACTTCATTGAAGTATCGAATTTTATCTCTTCCGGTGCAAAAATTTATCAAGATATAGCTTCCGCCTAATTCCTTCTTGGCCATTAAGTCATATTTTAGTCATGTCAATTGAGGGATCAAATGTTCGTTAAGTTACATCAAAAAGTTCAGAAATATGTTAAATGGCTTGAGCAGTTTGCTGACAGGCCCTGGTACCCAGTTCTCATTAGCGTATTGTCCGTTCTCGATAATTTCCTGATTGTTATTCCGAATGATGGGATACTCGTCGCGAGCTCCATGCTCATCCCGAAACGCTGGTTCCTGTTTGCTTTATTTGTCTCGGTGGGATCCACCATTGGGTCGGTTTTGTTTTGTGCCTTAGTGGAAATGCAGGGACTGCCTTGGATACAGGAATACTATTCAGGAATAACTGAGACTCAAGTTTGGATATGGACTGAAAAGTTCTTTGAGAATTACGATATTCTGATCGTTTTTATTGTTGCTGTTCTGCCCATAAATCAGCATCCGGTTCTGATCCTGGCCGGACTGGCCAGTACTCCCATTATGACCTTAACGCTGGTGATATTTGCCGGACGCTTTTTAAAATTTGTTTTAATGGCCTATCTGGGATCTCATTCACCAAAGATGTTAAAGAAGATTTGGGGAATGAAGGATGAATTGAAAGATGCGGGGATGAATATAGATTAGTTAAAAAGAAGGGCCCGAAACCGGGCCCTTCTTTATTTAAGCAGTCTTTTTCATTTTAACTGTTCCAATCACGAGAATCACGATCTGAATCAGGAAGAATGTCCCGAGGAAGATCGCTCCACCTTCTGAGAAGCCGTAAGAATGAAGGCCTGAAGCGAGGATGTAGTTCACACCAAACCACGCCATCATCACACTCATAAACGCTCCAGCAACTAAAGTAACAAAGCGGTGAGCAGGAATCCAGCTCGTGTATTTACCATGAAGAATGGCCATATAAACCAGAAGAACAATCAGTGACCATGTTTCTTTCGGGTCCCAACCCCAGAAGCGACCCCATGAGTAGTCGGCCCACACGCCACCCAGGATTACTCCCGCTGCCAGCATCACCACACCCACTTTAATACATGTGTAGATAAGGTCTACTTGATAGCGGTACTCAGCTGAACTCACAGTTGAAAAGCGGCTTCTTAGAAGAAGTGAGTTGGCGATTAACCAAGACAGGGCAAGTGCCGCGTATGAAAGAATCACGGTTGAAACGTGAGTAGAGAGCCAGAAGTTATCACGAAGCACTGGAACGAGAGGTGAAATACCTTCATCCAGCATACCGTGAGCAAATTTCATCATGAAGAGACCCAGGATATTGCAACCTAGACCCGCTAGGATGAACACGATCTCTTTTCTAAAAGCGAAAATAAAGCAGCTAATTACCAGGGCGCCAAAGCCCGAGAACATCACGGTTTCATACATATTGGTAATTGGTGCACGGCCAGAGATCAGAACTCTCATGGTCATAGAAGCGATTTGAAGGCCGATGGTAAGGGCCGTGAAGATTGCCCCAGGGATTCTGTTCTTCGTTACCACAAACGCGATAATGGCGAGTAATGAAGAAATGAGGGCCCATACAAACAAGTTCCACTTGAAGTATTTATACTCCAGCATGTAGTGGTCGCCATTAACTGATAGGTAATCAGATTTTGCCTGGCCCAAAAGATATGAAACAGGGTTTGCGCCTTTGCCGGCCGCACCTTCAACTCTTTCCTGAGTCATGAACTCGCCAATAGAAAGGAACTTGATCTTGTCTCCTTCCTTCACCGGAATGGTCCATGCGCGACCGTTAACAATCGCCGCATAAGTTCCTAGACGAGAATTCACCTTCGTGAGTTCTTTTTTATAAGAGTTGTTCTCTTTAAGTTGGGCAAGTTCAGTTTCCATAATGCCCACTTTCATTTCAAGTTCTGAAACCGGAATGGTGGTCTGGTCTTCCTTCATGCCCAAAAGTTTTCTCACTTCAACGTGATCAACTTTGATGTTCACTGGAATTTCTAACGGCATTCCAAAGGCCTTAAGCGACAGCTTACAGAAGGCGGTGGTTGCGTCCATACCTTCAATCTTGCTTTCACCTGTCATGTACTTCACTGTATCCAGTGCCAGCACATAAAAAGGTTTCTCGCGTCCGCCGGCCTGAACTGGGAAAGTATCAAGCTCTGGAGTACAAACATTCATCTGAGCAAAAGCGCTCGAAATCGTCATAAGGAAAATAATTAGAAACTTAAGCACGGGCCTCTCCTGGTTTAGCGACCGTTTTTCTTCTCAAAATGTAGTGCCAGATGGAACCAAGTACTAAGAGAAGAGAACCAAGGTATTTCCAAAATCTACCTGGGTCGAAGTTTACACTTAAAACACTTCCGAAAGGGCCTTCCTGAGTTTGGAAATAAGAGGCCTGATAGAAAGTGAAGTTCTGATACTTCAAAGGGTGGTTCATATACACATGATGTTTTTCTGAACCTTCGTTCCCTTTAAATACAGTCACAAAAGACTCATAACTTGCTGGATTGTTCGTTCCCGGATCTGTGTCCATCTTGAAATTATCCAAAACAATCTCGTAAGGAAGTGTGATGGTTTTCTTAGTCACCATGAACGTCACACGTTCCCCTTCTTTATTGTAGGCGATTGGCTCCTGAGAATTGACCCAGAACGTGTGTCCGTCCATTTGAACTTCCACCGCTTTGAGGTCACCTTTTATCGTCTGACCGTTGTCCTGAACTGGCTTCACATAACTTGGAACCATGGTCGGGTAAGCATCACTTCTGTGCTCTAGGAGTCTTAGTTTAAAGCCCATCCACGGTAGAGGAATTTCACCATTCATCTCCACTTTCTCCGAGACCCATTTTGAAGTGGTCTTATCAAAATAAGCGGCACTTTTACCGAAAAGGAAGAGATGAGGGTTCTTTTCAAAGAGCTTCTTACTAAAGATGCGGTATGGAGAGTTCTCGTTAAGCTCCATCTTCTCGTTCAAAGGAAGTGGTGACATCTCCGGCATGAAGGTCACTTTTTCGCCTTTAAAATCAATTTCCACCACGTCTTTCCCGGCCAGATTCTTTCTGCGTTTAAGTTCCGCAGGAGTCGGGCTCTTACAATCTGTGGTTTCACCGTTCCAAACGATCAGACCATCGGGAGTGTTATTACTAAAACAGTCCGAGAGGTTAAATGGCATATAGTGCACATTTAACAGACCCAGTTGTTGCGTATTACTGAAGTCAGACTGAGGGTGAAGACTTAATGTGATGAACTCACCAAAGTTCTCATTATAAAGACGATAGCGAGATGATGTCTGAGTTTGGTCTTCAATTTTGGCCGGAAGCCAGTCTTGTTTGTTTTCAGCAAACGGAAGGAATGTTCCCAGTTTGATGCCTTCATACTCGTAGCCGAGGTGTTTAGCACCGGCCACGTAAGGAAGATCCACTGTCACTTCCTTGCCTTTTGAAGGGAATTGAATTTTTAATTCATCCTGATTGACCTGCACTTGTCGGGCCGGAAGATTTGGCGTCAACGTCACTGTTCCATCCACTCCCGATTGATAGGTCACGTATGAACCTAAGAAAAGGATAATCAGACCCGCGTGGATGACATAAAAACCATAAAGGTGTTTTTTCATCGGCAATCTGATGAGTGTTGCGAACAGAATCGACAAGAACATTCCAAACTGGATGCCCATGAACCAAATCGACTTATAAATAAGACGATTGGCGTATTCTGTGCCGTGATAGGACTCCATAAAGGTTCCGTATCCCAAGGCAATGGCAAAGAGGAGTATGATGACGACAGCGAACTTGAGGTTACCGAAGAAGAGTTCTACTTTTCGGTAGTAAGAAACTAGGGTGTTCATAGAGGCCCATAATTTCTCACAAAAGTTACGCTTTCACTAGCTGAGAAACCAACCAAATTGTCCCAAAAATGACCGGCTGATGAATTAAGTAAATCTTCAAAGAATGTTGGCCCAGAAAGTTTAGAAATTTGTTGGGTTTCATCTGCTGCAGCACTGTATTTCTTGACAAATAAGGACCTACTAAAATCCCAAGCAAAATGGCCCAGAACCAAGGATAAATCGGAATGAAATCCATGGATGGTTTTTGAAGAATCGAAGAAACCCAGCGGATGTCATAGTGAAGGAGGTATTGCAGCACTAAAATGGCCCCTAATAGGCCCCAGGCGAGCTTTCGGTGATTCACAACAAGTGCACCCAAAATCGAACCCACAAAAATGCAATGGAGAGTTCCAAAGAAAATCCATTGAGAAGGGAAGATAATATAGGTTCCGATACTCACCGCAAGTGCTGCGCCACCAAGTTTTAAACTTCTCTTATTAAGGGCCCTCCAGTTGATGCTTGGTCGATGCCCGTAGTTAAGAGACATGCCCACACAGAATAAGAAAGTGAAGGCAATCACCCGTGGAAACGCGTACCAAAAACCTTCGGAGAAGTTCCAAGTGACGTAATGAAACATCTTTAAGTCGTAAGCAGTATGAAAAATAATCATCCAGATCACGGCCATTCCGCGTAATGAATCGAGAAAAACCGCTCTCATTTTCCCTCCGGGTAATAGATAAAGACAGGGCCATCCACTTTTAAAACGATGGTGCCTTCTCCAATATTAGATAGACCCAGACTGGATAAGGGATAAACAAAAGTTGATCTAGGGATGGGATATTTACATTCGCCGGTCATTTTCACGGTGACCTTCTTTAGAGTTCCCAAAGAAAAAAGTCCTTCATGTTGAAATTTCCAATCACCCGCACCTAATAGATGAAAAGAAATTTTTCCATCTGCTCCATAAAAGATGATCTGAGACTCGGGATGATTCTCTAAATAGGTCAGGGCCTCTCCTAGATTAAAGAGCTCATGATCTTTTCTTCCACCCAGAAATCCCCAAAAATGGAACTTATAGAGGAGATTTTCCCCAAAAAAGCTTAGTGCTAGAGCTAAATCAGACTGATTCTTATCTACCGGATGCTTATATTGGTGATCACAATTCACTTTTCCCGTGTAGGAATCAGCGTCTCCTACCCAGATATCCAGACGAGGAGAGTGATGAGCACCTCCATCAACTGCGATGAGAGGGTGCTTGGAAAGAGTTTCTGGAACCAAAGGTCCCATCGGGCCCACGAAGGTCCATTCAGTCATATTAGTAAGAGAGCTTGGCAAGATCATAGGAAGTATCTTAGCCTTGAATGCACTTCATGAGTAGGAGGAAGAGTAGTGTTAAAGATAAATTCTGAACGTGCCAAGAAGGTTCTCGCGAACCCAAAATATATTAAAGGTGAGTTGTCTCCCCTCATGAAAAGGTTCCCTGGTGATGGCCTTGTCCTCTGGGTAGAGCTGGATTGGGAAGGAAACATCGTCAAAAATTTGTCATTTTACGGAGAGCTGGGGGACATTCAAAAAATTATTTTTGAATCTATGGCCAGCCTTTTGATTGGAAAACCAATCACCAGTATAGACAACCTTTCCATCCGTGAGTGCGAGGCCTTTTTACGAGATAGAAACTCAGAGGCCGCCTTTGAAGGGATGACAGATTCTGAGGAAAATGAGCTTAAAAAGGTGTTCACTTGGATTCGTCAGTGGCCCAAGCATGCTGAGGCCAAAGTTTATGAATTCTCCTCTGAAAAAGGACCTTTTCATAGATTAAAATTGGTGGATAAAATTCGTGAGATTAAGGCCTTTTTAAACTCTCCGGAAATTCTTACATTATATCAAAATCTCCCTCGCCCAGAGCTGGTTGACGTTGAAGATCTTACGGTTTATATCCATGCCCCTTACTCCTCCCAGAGGGAAAAAAGCCTGTTTGAAGAGCTGCATATCCTGGGGGTGGAAGCGTTCCAAGAGGAGAATTTGAACTTTATTCCTGATGCTTAGAAAAAAATCTGTTTGATAAATTGAAATTTTTATTACTACAATAGGTAGAAGAGCTGTTAAGACAATTATTCAAAAGAAGAAAATGGAAGATACCAAGCCGTTAGTTTTCAAAGAAGCAAAGAAGGAAGAAGAGGTCGTGAACCTCTCTAAATTCGATATTCAAGCATTCACTGATACCCAAGATTTCTCTTGGACATTAGACAACATAAAAAAAGAAGTTAAGACAGGATGGAAGCTTTTCTCTGTTACGACAGATGAAGAGATCGTGGCCGCGGTTCTTATGAGAAAAGATGGGGACACTCTCTTTACTAAGAACACTCCGATCAAGATGGCCTTCCAGGGGAATGGTTTTTCCCATCAGATTAAGAATTTTTACGAAGAAGAAGCTAAGAAGCAGCAGATTCGGAGAGTAGTGAACTACTGTCCGGTGGATAATTTCCGTATGATCGCCCTGAACGAAAGTCACGGCTATAAGAGAACTGGAAACGCTTTTGGTGTAAGTAATAATATTATCGAATGGGTAAAAGTCCTATAGAAAGCCAATAACAACAAAGGGAAAACATTTCCCAATTTAGACGGAGGAATTTTTATGGCTAAGAAGACAACAAAGAAAGCTGCTCCTAAGAAAGCAACTGCAAAGAAAGCTGCTCCTAAGAAAGCAACTGCAAAGAAAGCTACTGCTAAGAAAGCTGCTGCTCCAAAAGCTACAGCTAAAAAAGCTGCTGCTCCAAAAGCTACAGCTAAGAAAGCTGCTGCTCCTAAAAAAGCTAAAACAGCTCGTAAACCAAATGCTGCTTTCATGAAGCCGCTTAACCCTTCTAAAGAGCTTGCTGAAATCGTAGGTGCTTCTGCACTTCCACGTACAGAAGTTATGAAGAAAGTATGGGCTTACATCAAGAAGAACAACCTTCAAGATGCTAAAAACCGTCGTGCAATCAACGCTGACGATAAGCTAAAAGCTGTATTCGGCGGTAAAAAACAAGTTACTATGTTCGAAATGACTAAACTTGTTTCTAACCACCTTAAGTAGTCTTTAATTAGATTCTTAAAATGAGGGCTCCTTCGGGGGCCCTTTTTTTATGGTCAGGAAGCCCGAAGGGCGAGACCGGTATGCCGACGGTCGCAGCGGGGCGCCCCGTGGCGATGCTAAAGAGTCGGCGCTGATCGTATGTCGTGGGATCCGTTTGCCTCTCGATCGGCAAAAGTTACTGCCCTTAATTCCTTTCCAATTCCCACAAATTTAGCGATGATTTCTTCAAATTTTTTTGAGGAGTTTCACGATGAAATTGTTAGCAGCACTTTCGTTAGTAACTCTGCTTTTAGTTGGTTGTACTAAGAGCAAGGTATCTGACGTAAAAGAACTGAATCTTCTATCAGTGATGAAGGTTTCAGGTTTTGATCCGGCCCTAGGTGGCGATATGTACACTTCTGCCGAAATGGGGAAAGTGTATGAAGGTCTATATGAGTTCCACCCAGTTAAGCGTCCTTATGAGCTTATGCCAAATCTGGCAGAGGCCCTTCCAGAAGTTTCAAAAGACGGTCTGACATACACTTTCAAAATTAAGAAAGGTGTGATGTTCAGAGATGATCCGGCCTTCCCAAATGGTAAAGGTCGTGAGCTTAAGGCCTCTGACGTTGTATATTCTATCAAGCGTCTGGCGGATGTGAACGTTCGCAGCCGCGGTTGGTGGTTATATGATGATAAGATCGAAGGCCTAAATGAATGGCGCGATAGAAAGGGTAAATACGAAGAAGAAGTTTCAGGTCTTAAGGCCCTGGATGATTACACTCTTCAGGTAAAAGTGAAGAAACCTTATCCACAGCTTCTTTACGCTATGGCGATGCCTTTCTCTTTCATCGTTGCTCATGAAGCAGTCAACCACTACGGTAATGAATTCATTAACCACCCGGTTGGGACTGGTGCTTTCATTCTTAATAAGTATGAGCAGAGTAACACCATCGTGTACCACAAGAACCCAAACTACCGTGAAAAATACTTTCCGAATGCAGACGGAAGCAAAGGCCAGCGCGTTCCTGGTGTAGATAAAATCACGGTTCATATCATTCTTGAATCTCAGCCTCAGTGGCTTCAATTTAAGAAGGGAAAACTTGATATCTCAAACATTCCGAAAGACTTCTTTGAAGAGACTGTAGGACCCAATAAAGAGCTTAAAGGCGAGTTGAAAGACAAGGGTGTTAAGCTGGATTATATGCCAATGCTTGATGTAACTTTCTATGCTTTCAACCACGAAGATAAAACGTTCAAAGACGTGCGTGTTCGTCGTGCGATGTCTCTCGCTTACGAGCGTGCTGAATCAAACCGTCTTTTCTATAACAGCACAGCGATGGTTGCTCAGGGTGTGATCCCTCCTGGAATGGGCGGATACGATGAGAAATTCGAAAACCCATGGGTAAAATTCGACGTTGAACAGGCGAAGAAACTGATGAAGGAAGCTGGCTACCCAGATGGTAAAGGTTTCCCTGAAATAACTGTTCAAACAGTGAATGATACAGAAGCTCGTCAAGGTATCGAATTCTTCGCGAAGTGTATGGCGAGAATTGGTATCAAGATCAAGATCGGCACAAACACATGGCCTGAACTTGTGAACAAAGTTTCAAAGAAACAACACCAGATGTACACCATGGCGTGGGGTGCGGACTATCCGGATGCTGAAAACTTCCTAGGTCTATTGTACTGTCCATACCAAGCTCCGGGTTCTAACGGTGCTAACTACTGTAACCCTAAGTTTGATGAGATGTTTAAGAAGGCAACCATCATGCAAGATGGCCCTGAGAGATCCGCTCTTTACCGCGAGATCAACCAGATGGTTTCTCAAGACGTTCCGTGGATCTTCGGTTTCCACAGAACCAAGTTTACTGTGACAATGCCATGGGTTCGTAACTACAACTTCATGGAGTTTAACCACTCTCAATATCAGTACCTAAGTATTGATGTTGAAGCGAAGAAGAAAGAAATTTCAAAATTCTAAGTGACTAGGCCCGGATAAAACCGGGCCTTTTTTATAAGGGGAGGAATTTAAAAGCAAAAAAAGCAGAACCCATGGCCCATTTTAAAGTTCATTCCATAGCATTCCGATACGACATTTATGAAAGGTGCCTTGTTTATTCTAGGTTTTACTTTAGTGACATCGGTTTCTGCTAAGGACCCCGTCTATCAATACGAAGCGGGCGATGAGACCAGACATATCGTGGAACTCCTGGGTGGGCCGATTGAACCAACGGTCTTTTGTATCGACGATTTTAAGCGCTTCAAGGTTGAGAATTGTGCCGACAAGGAAAAAGAAGCGGTCAATATTTTTAATACCGCTCATTCGATGCTCCTCAAGATGGAGTTTGAAATTTATGATTACTCCGTCCGTCCTGAAATAAAAAATGATCAAAAAAGAGCGAGTGATCTCGAGCAAATTTCTAATAAGCTTGCTTGTATTAAAGATAAAATGAAGGACATCAGGATAACTTGTCATGATGGTGGCAAAGTCTGTGCTACGGGTGCCAGGGCCTATGTGACGCTTTATAATCCCTTCGCGAAGAAAAATCTTTTGAATCTCTGTTCAAATTATTGGGCCACTCCAGATGATTACAAGTCAGCGGTGATTATTCATGAAATCAGCCACCTTTGCGGAACCAGGGACTATGAATATATCAGTGATCCCGGTTACGTCATTGGGGTGCCGAAAGACACAAAAGAAGTGAATAAAAAGTTCCATCTCTGGAAGAAAAGTCCGAAAACCAAGACCGTGAATATTGCCGCTACCAACGCTGATTCTTACGAGTTTTGGGCCATTAAAGGCTTTTGCCTGCCTGGATTTGACTGCGAAGGAAAGGACTAGATCTTTCTCACGTCCTGGTACTGCTTGATCTTGAAATCATCAATGATCGAAGGGGCGAGTTCCGAATCCATAAACTGCTGACAATTGACGGTCGGATTTCCAGTCGGGAAACTGCCTTTCCCACCATAAAAGAGCACGCACTGATCAGTGTAAAAATTGAGATACTCTGGAAAATACATCTTAAAGTGATTTAAGATCGCGCGTTTTTTTCTTTCATCCAAAGAAGCAAGAATTCCATCCGGCAAAGGATCTAGTTCACGCATCTTCTTCATGACCGCATCTCGACGGTTACTTTTCTGGGCCAGTTCTCTTAAGCGGTTCCAGGAATAGTTAAAGAGTTCTCCCTGCGAAGGATTATCCAAGAGGTAGACCGTGTAGAAGAAGTCCTGAATGAACGAATCGGCCTTGGTTTGGGACTTGAGAATTTGAAAGGCGAGTTCTCGATCCAGCATTTTCGGCGGGGAGAATAGCCGTTTTCGGGCCTCTAAAATCAAAGACGGCATACAGTCAGGATGAATGGTGTGATCAATCTTGGTCATGAGGTCACCCTCAGGGCCCAGCTTAATATAGTCGATTTCGATTTTTCCCCACAGGGCCGTCATCACGAACTCTTTTTTGCAGTAGAATTCGCTCAAATTACTTTTCAGGGCCACTTCCAGAAAAGACCAACTAGAAAGAGGGGACTCTTTGTAGATGGAAGTCAATTCGGCGAGCTTAAACGAGACCTCCGGATCAGTTTTGTCTTTTTCCCAAAAGGCCTTAAGGTCGTTCCAGCAAGGGTTGTCCCCTTTAAGGCAGGCTCGAAGGAAGCGCTGGCCGATTTCCTGGCGACGAACCTTAAAAACGTCGTCAGATTTAAGACTTGGCCAGTCATAAAGAGACTCGATCTTATGAAAATCCTTACGGTTAATTTCTGATTTACTGAGAACGCTCCGACTGTACTGGTCACCCATCTTGGAAACCATGGTTTTCCAGGCCTCTTGACGTTCAGATGGTCGGATATCCAAGGCATGCTGGAAAAACTCGTAATGGGAACCCTCATTGGCCAGGACCTCAAGGTCCGCCAGGGAATAGGTCTCCGCCACCGTAAAAGTGGACCAAAAACAGGCCATGAATAATAAAAGTTGAGGCATATATTTATTTTAGGCCGTCTCTCGTAAAGGCGTCAATTTCTGGTTATAACTGGAACATTCATTTTTTTGGAGGCCCTGTGAATCTTAAAGGTGTTCCTGTTGTTAAAAAACGGGTTGTTGGTCAATGGCAAATTTCTTTCTACGAAGAATTTGATTCAGTTCTTTTCCCGGGTGGAAATCTTCACTCCGAGGTTGAAGTTCTTATTAGTTTTGTCACGAAAAAAGGTTTTGGTTCCGGCTTCCGTCGTGAAGTGGTGATCAATGCTTTCCCTTTTCTTTGCGCAGTAAGGCCCGAAGAAAAATCAATCTACATCGGCACGAGACGCCTTTCACGTGAGCTTGCGCTTTTGAAGCTACATGAAGTGAATCCGGTCTTGATTGACCAGGACATCGAAAAACTTTTCTTTGCGCTTAAAGAGCATGTCGAAAAAATCAGCACCATTTCTCCCACCAACTTTCCTTCAGAAATTGAATGGGTTTCAGTTGAAAATAATCTTCCTCAGTTCTGGAACAAAGAGCAGTGGAAAGACGTGGATGACGAAGCGAAAGTTATCCTGAAGCAACTAGTGAAGAAAGTCGGCGACTACCACTCAAGTGCTTTCGAAAAAGTTTCTGACTACGGTCTGACTCTTACCGCCCAGTATGATCTTATCCGCGTACACCTTTTGAAGTTCCTGGCGGTTCTTCCTTCTTTGGATCACGATAAGAACGGGACTGAAGTGAAGCGCAACCTCCTTGAGAGCTTACGTCGCTTGGGCGAAGATTCACGTGCCATCTCCATGGAGAAGAAGCGCGGGACTCGTCAGCTTCCGCTTTATCTTACGATTTTATTCGGGGCCGCTTTCCATATTGCTCAAATGCTTCCGGCCAATATCCTGGCCGCAGTTGTTCGTTATATGGTTCGTATGATGGCAAAACGCTTTATCGCAGGTGAGAGTATCAATACTTCTCACGCCACACTTCGTGACCTTCGTGAAACAAATCGTGAAGCGACTCTTGATCAACTTGGAGAACTAGTCGTTTCTGCCAAAGAAGCAGATGAATATTTCGAAAAAGTTCTTCAACTTATTCACGGTCTAAAACAGCACGTACCAAAAGGTGAGAAGAACAAAGCGGGCATTCTTAAAGCACACGTCTCCATTAAAGTTTCGGCCCTGTCACATGATTTCCGTCCGCAAGCTTTCGAGGCGACTTATGCTAAAGTTGCTCCAAGATTGCGTCGTATATTACAAGAAGCCGAGCGTGAGGAAGTTTTCATCCAAGTAGATGCTGAACACTATCACTACCGTGATCTGGTGCTGGCGATTTATGAGAAAGTTCTTCTGGAAACTCCAGAACTAAAAAACTACGACCAAACTGGTATCGTAGTTCAGGCCTATCTTCGTGATGGTTCAAAACACCTTATGGATGTGGTTGAGCTGGCGAAGAAGCGCAAGCATCCAATGCGTATCCGTCTTGTAAAAGGTGCTTATTGGGACGCTGAAACCATTGAAGGTGAGGCCCACCAATTCACTCCGCCTCAATTCTTAAACAAAGAAGAGTCGGATCTTCACTTCAGACAGCTTGCTTACCTTGCCCTTAAAAATCACGAGCACATTCACCTGGCCGTGGGATCTCACAACCTTCAAGACCATGCGTTCGTTGAAAGTATGAGAACTCTGCGTTTCCCTCAGGCTCCAGTGATTGAGCACCAGTGTCTTCACATGACATACGAGGCCCTTTCTCATGGTCTAGCAAAGATGGGATGGCCCACAAGAAACTATATGCCGATCGGAAACCTTCTGGTTGGTATGGCCTATCTGGTTCGCCGAATTATGGAAAACTCTTCTCAAGTGGGAGTTCTTTCCATCATGCGCTCTCACCAGAAGGCGAGTGGTCTTATTTCTCCAGTGGAAGTTCATGCTTCTAAGAAGAAGGCCCACACGATTCAATTCGATAGTTTTATTACTCAACTTAAGAGTGATTTCGCTCCAGCAAGACCTCTTCGTCTTTTCTTAAAAGATGAGCGCGAGGCGCTTGAGAAGAGCATTCATGAACTCACTACTAAAATTGCCGCTAATCAAGACACCTGGAAGAACTCTTCTGAAACAAAAGTTGTTTCAAGTTCTCGTCCCGATCTGGTGATTGGAACTTATAAAGCGAGTACTAATTCTGAAGCAATTAAGACTGTTGAAGAAGCTGAAGCTGCCCTCATGAGTAGCTGGTGGAGCAAGCAGTCGCTTGCTCTTTATCGCGTGTCTGTGCTTCTTAAGGCCGCTGATATCATGCTTTTAAAGCGAAACTCGCTTTCAGCTCTCATGATGTATGAAGCAGGGAAGACCATGACTGAGGCCCTGGCCGATGTTGATGAGGCGATTGACTTCATTAACTTCTATGCCCGTCAGGAAATCTCTCTTCAATTAAGTCATCAGAAACTTACCAACCGTGGTGTGATCACAGTGATTGCTCCTTGGAACTTTCCATTGGCCATCCCTTGTGGAATGACAGTTGCTCCTCTGGTTGCCGGAAATGCAGTTATCTTAAAGCCAGCTGAGCAAACTCCGCTGATTGCGATTGAACTTTATAACATCCTTATTGAGGCCGGAGTTCCAAAAGAAATCCTTCACCTCATTCAAGGTGATGGTGAAGTTGTAGGTGCGCCACTTGTGACTCATCCAAAAACGGCCGGAATTGTTTTCACGGGTTCAAAAGGCGTGGGCCAGTGGATCTACCGTCATGCGGGCCAGGAAACGATCCAGCACTACTATCACCAGATTCCAATGCAGAAGAAAGTGATCACTGAGATGGGTGGTAAAAACGCCATCATCGTAACCAATAACTGTGAGCTGGATGAAACCATCTCAGGCATTCTTTACGCGGCCTTCGGTCACTCTGGACAGAAGTGTTCGGCCGCTTCTCGTGTGATTGTTCACAAAGAAGTAAAAGACGCTCTAGTTGCCCGTCTCATGCAGGCGATTCGTGACCTTAAAGTTGGTGAGGCCCTGGATCCATCTACGGCCGTTAACCCTCTTATCACTCGTGAAGATCAAGAACGCGTGAAGAAGGCCATCGAAGAAGCAAAAGATGAAGCGATTCGCTCTCAGGGTAAGATCCTGATTGACCGCTCGTTCGAAAAACTTCCAGGCTTCTGTGTGGGACCTGCGCTGTTTGAACTTCCTGCGTTCCAGGCACGCAAGAAAGATTCTTGGGCACAAAGAGAGATCTTCGGGCCAGTGATTCACTTAACTGAATACGAGTCTATGATTGAGGCGGTTGAGCTCTTTAACGGCACTGAATACGCCCTGACCGGCGGTATTTATTCTCAGTCTCAGGACGACATTGATTTCCTTCTTCGTTTCCTTCGTGCAGGTAACATCTATGTGAATCGTCCGAACACTGGGGCGCGTGTGGCGATTGAGCCATTCGGCGGTTTCAAACTTTCTGGAACTGGACCTAAGGCCGGTGGCACAGATTACGTGAAGGAGTTCCACTTCATTCTTTCAGCACAAGATACTCAACCTCATGAAGGGAAGTGGGCCCCTGATAGCGGTTACGCTCTCATGACTCCACGTCCTTCACTTATTTCAACTGCTGGCCGCGTGTCTCGTTTCGAGCATTTCGCCAATGGCTTCATTGATCAGTATGAACTTTTCATGGGCACAGTGAATGAGAAGGAAAAAGCGCAGCTTCTGGGCTTCGTGAACTGGGTCAAAGGAAATCTTGGTGAGTACCTCAATGGCCACCACCTCAATTTTGTGATTCCTGGACAGCTCTCTTATAACGATAAGTCGATCATTAAAGATGCAGGTCTTTTTGTGACTGTTTCTGCCCGCCCAAGTCTTAAGTCTGTGCACTATCTCTTTGGTGCTCTGGCCCTTGGTTGTGGTGTTTCTATCGCTTGTCTTACTGAGGAATCTTATAAGACATGGAAAGGCATCCTCGATCTTGCTTGGAAAGCGGGCTTTTCGAAGACCAACATCGACATCACCTTTATGTCGCAAACAACTCTTAGCGAGCTTTTAAAAGAGCCACACTACAGCTTCATCTATGCTGGCCATTATGTTCAGTACCGTGATCTGTTGTACAAAGGTGTGCTTGAAGGAAAATCTCTCAGTGAAACTATGCGCTTAATTCTCTCTGAAGTTGACGGGGTTTCCCTTGAACCTTCACAGGTTTTAGATCAGTTTGTATGGACCCGTTCTCTGGCGATTAATACCATGAGACATGGGGCACCACTGGAGTTGAACGCATGAGAGTACTAGTTCTTGGCGCTGGAAAAATGACTGAGGCGATCCTGACTGGATTTAAGGCCTCGGAAGATCTTTCTAATTGGATGATCTTTTCTCCTTCTGGTGTATCGGCCAAGAATCTAAGTGCTAAGATCGGCGCCAAAGTTGTCACTGATCTTCAGAACATCGAAACTCCGGATTGGATTTTGGTGGGCTGTAAACCTCAACAGCTTCCTGATTTAAAACAGCTCTTGGGTGAAAAATTTAAAGATTCATTATTCGTAAGTATTCTTGCCGCTGTCTCTGAAGAAGAGCAGCGGCGAGTTCTTAACGCCAAATACCTCATCCGTGTGATGCCGAATCTTCCGGTGGAATACAGAGAGGGTGTGAGTCTTCTTTGTTCGGAATCGGCACGGGCCCGTTTGGGTTCTTTTGAGGCCCTTTTCACAAAACTTGGAACGGCCCTTATTGTGAGTGAAACAGAGTTAGATGAACTGACTCTTCTCACGGGGTCAGGTCCGGCCTTCTTCTATGAATTCGCCAAAAACCTTTCTCATTCTTTCGAGTCCATGTCAGAAGAGCAACGTGAAAAACTTGTTCGACAGGTGCTGTTAGGGGCCGCAAAATCTGGTAAATCTTCCAAAAAATCACTCTCAGAAATGACGGACGCCGTGACTTCAAAGGCCGGTGTGACCATTGCTGTGCTTGAAAACTGGCGCTCTCAGGGGTTTTCAGAGTTTGTGAAAAAAGGAATCGAAGCTGGAAAAAAGCGCACAGAAGAGATTAAGGCGCTTCTTCGTCAAAGCTAAAATCGGCCTTTTCCTGATCCAATGTCTTATAGAGATCACTGTCACAGAATGTGGTTTGAACAAAACTCATGCAGCGGTTGAGTTCTTTATCGGTTTTTTTACCGTTAAGGATTTTTCTTTGATTCTTAGAAAGTGTCACCTGGTGCTCTCTTAAAAGCTCATCCACGTAACCACAGGTACAGTTTTGATCACAGGTCTTAACCAGCTGATCCACTTCTTTTGGATCGTCCAGCATCGCCTCCATATCATCTTGAACCACTTCCATTCTTGGACGGATCGTGCGCAAGAGGAGGGAAGCTTCATCATGATCAGGAACACAAGATAAAGGCGCCATTTCCTCATCAAAAATTTTAGTCAAAAGCTCAGTTCCGAGGATCAGTTCTCCGCGGGAAAATTCTTTAGGGGCCACAGGTTTCGGAGGAGCTTTAACTTCCTCCTTTTTAACAGTGGAACAACCAACAAGAATAAACAGAATAAGCACTAAAATTTTGGACATACGGTCTCAACACCTTCATTCATTTGAGTCACGATTTCACCAACAGTACAAACTCTTCTGCCTTCTTGAGACACATGATTCATGAGCTCAATTGAGGCCTGTACTGTACGAAGGTTAGTGTCATGAAAAAGGAGAATACCCGAGTCTCGGGGAGTCTTTCTCATCATGGCCTTTGCCCTCTTTACTATCATATCTGGACTTTGGGCCAGCCAGTCAAGGGTATCAATGTTGTAAACCACATGAATTAAGTTTGTATCAGCAATTTGTTGCCGAACGTTGGGTGTGGTGATCCCAATGCCGTAAGGCAAACGGAAATACTTAATGTCGAGATCGAGCTTCTTTTCTATGTTTTGAGTCGCCTGCTTGATCTCTTTTTCTAGAGTCAAAGTTCCCACCGTGGTCAAAAGCTTGTGCGAATAAGAGTGAGAGGCGATTTCCATGCCCGCATCACGGATAAGTTTGGCGGTCTTAGTGTCTTTCTCTACTTTCTGGCCCAGTTGAAAGAATGTCGCCTTAAGCTTCTTTTCCTGAAGGTTTTTAAGGACGATGGGAGAAACAGTTGCGTCCGGGCCGTCATCAAAAGTGATGGCCCATACTTTGGCCGGGAATTCCTGGCCCGTGATATTGCCGGTTTTTCCTTCATGAGGCGCAAACTGGATGGTACTTGAGCGGATTTTTAGTTTCATTAAGTGAGAAAGATGCTCAATGTTTTGCTCGTAGATTTGAAATTCTTTACGGCGATCCTGTTCCTCGTATTCTTTTCTGATCTCGCTTTTAGAAGGCAGGGCCACTTCTCGTAGTGTAAGTTGAAGAGAGGCGGCGAGGTTTTCCATGGCCAGAGTGGCAAGGGGTGAGAGCATAGAAAACTCTCTGATACGCTCTTCAAGAATATTGATCTTTGGATCCTTCTTTTTATGAAGATAGTCCCAAAGCTCTTTCAGCTCGTCCTGAATTTCGTCCATTTGGGTACGACTGGCCACTAAACGCAGATAAGGCCCTTGGAGATAAAGCTCTTCCAAAGACGTTCCAGGAATCGCCTCATCAAACTGAATCAGATTGCTTTGAGCGATCACATAATAACTGTGGATAGAAAGAAGTTTTTCGTCGATTTCAGCGCTAAATGATTGGGTCTCTTCTTGAAGAAGTTGTTGCATGCTAAGGGAAGCAATCTCTCTTTTCTGAGATGAACTCTGAGTGTTCCAAAGCTTGAATCCACCACAGCTTGTGATCACCATTAAAGAAAGTATAAAAGGCCACTTCAGCATATCTTCTCCAACGAATACCTGACGATAACTATTCGGAAGAAATGGATAAAACTTGAGTTTCCCCGTCACTTTTAGGCAGTATTTGCTCCTCAATGATATCTATTTGAACATTGAGGGTCCTTGGTGGATACTTAAGGAAGGAGGATCTATGGAAGATATACGTTCGGTACTTTCGCAATTTCACTCCAAAAAGAGACGCGAAGACGAGGTTGAAAAATCCGGAGTCGGTCCCTCTGCCGTGGCCTCTAGCTCTGAGATCCCCGATGTCTTTTTTGATGAGATCCTTCAAAAATTCAAATTGAATCGTTCCGAAATCTCCCTTTTGATGTATCTTTACCGCCAGGTTTGGTGCCGCCCTAATCTCTATAAGTCTCACGGGATTGGGCCCTTAAATTCTTATTCTGACCTCTGTACAATTCTAGGAATCACTCCTGAAGAACTAGGGCAGTATCTAAGAAACTTAGAGAAGTTTGGATTTATCGAAACTGTTCGTGCCGGCCAGTATTTTGTGAGAAAGTTTTTTACTGAGGCCCTCGACAAGCAATATGGACAGAACTACGACGAATTCTTCTAGAGTAGGGGACAGCTCACTCTCTCTCAGGCTTTCAACCCTTCATCATCAATATCAAAACGAAACAAGCATCTGGGACATTGGTTGTGACCATGGACTCCTGGGGCTTTCTTTCCTGAATCATGAGCATGTAAAAGCAGTTCACTTGGTAGATCCATCGGATCTCGTCATAAAGACATTAAAAGATAAGTTTAAAGCTACGTATATTTCGAGCCCCAAATTATTTATCCATCACCAACCAGGCCAAGCTGTAAAACTAGACCCGAATTCTAACTGCATCTTTATTGCTGGTATGGGAGGAAAAGAGATAGGCGAGATTATTCAGAATCTCATTCCCCAGCTGACCTCAAACGACCGCCTAGTCATCTCACCACATCGTAAGATTCTAGAGTTGCGAGTACTGCTACATTCAATGAATCTGGACCTTTTACATGAAGAAGTTCTGAAGGAAGATGGGCAATACTACCAAATTATGGTGCTCGCTAAGAGTGAAAAATCCGGTCTCATTCCTCTTTATGGAGAGAAACTTTGGACTTCTGAGACGGGCAGGGAGTACCGAATTCACCAACTGAAACACTTTGACCTCCACCAGGATGTGGCATCTAGGCAGTACATTTCTTTCCTTAAATCGCTAAATAGCTGAAAACAACCCATCAATAAAAAAAGTGCTATACTTAATGTATGGCAGGGAACCTTTTGTTTTACTATTTTGGTGATGACGAGGCCTACTTCAAGACACTACAAGGGGAGATGAGGCTTCATTGCCGCTTGGCCTACGATCTGAAGAAAGTTTACGCGACTGATGAGAAGAAGATTCAATCATTGTTTCTCACAATCTACAAAACTCGTCCGGCCGGTATCTTCATAGATTTTTCAAAAAACACGCAAGACTACTTACACCTGGCCCGTATCATTGCCCGCACACCACTTGAGCATTCCATGATCACAGTGGGTCTGGTGGATTATCTTTCGCCGCCAGAAGTGTTAATGGAATCCGTCGCAACCGGAGTGAATCTTACTCACATTAAAAGTGCTGAATCTTTTGATGTGGTTTTCGATGTCATGAGTTTAATTTCTCCTGGGCAAATGTCCCACGGATTTGCGACCGCAGGATTAAAAGAAGATCTAGAGGCCGGCATTCCGGTTAAGATTGGTTACATCCATAATGAAGGCATTCATTTTGAAACTGATTACAAGCTCACCAAGGGCTCTAAGATTGTTTTAAATCACCATTGGGCCCAGAAGAAAACTGTTCCCTCGAAGACCGTGACCATCAATAACATCACGTCCATGAATCTTTTTTACCAATTTAAGTACGCAGTGGACGCGGAATTCATGTTTATTGATGAGTTCTTGCCACCAGAAGGCATGGATGAGGCTACCATTGCTGAGAAAAAAACTGAGAGAGAAGATCTTATTCAATACCACCATAAGCTTTTGTCCCGCTGGATTGACGATAATATGTCCCGATCCTTTGAAAAGCGTGCGAAAGTCCTTGTGGTAGATGGTGAATTTAAATTTTATCAAGATCAACAACGCACGGATAAGCATCCTTATACCATTCGTTGCGTGCCATTTCTCCAGGACGTGGGGCTTGAACTGGACAGATTTCAACCTCAAGTGATTGCTTTTGCCATAGATAAAAAAGAAAAAGACAATCCTAAGAACACACAACAGGCACTTGATCATTTGGTGAATGCGATCAAAAACAAGTTCTCTGACATAAGTCCATTTATCATTATTTTTAACTCTGAATTTTCGTCGAAACAATGTCAGGACAATCTTCAGTACGCCAATATCATGGCCGTAAATGGAGAAATGTCGGTGGATCTGCTCGTGCGTATGGCGGACATTTTTGAGAAAAAAATGGCCAGCATGCCGGTAACGACCCCGAAGAAAAGTGAAAGAAGAGTTTATATTAAGAAAACCAATTCGGCCTCTATCAGCGAAATCATGATTCCAATTAAGATCGTTAAACTCTCCGAATCCGACATGATTTTTCAAACCGACATTCCCTTAGTCGTGGGCTCAAATCTTCATTTAACCACACCGGTGGACATGTATGTGAACGTTCAGCTCACAAAAAACCAGGGAAAAGTTCCGGAATATCATGGCCTCATTCATTGCATGGGCGAAGATGACAAGAAAGAACTTCGCCGCTACGTAAATTCGATTTTCTTCCGTGACCATGATGCTCAGGTGAATGCAGAAACAGAAGAATTTAAGAAATTAAACGAAGCAAAACTGCAAGAAAAACTTGAAAACGAGTCCATTAGCGCAGAATCAAAAGAGCCGGAAACCGAAGGGGAGACTTAACCTTGCCTTTTAATCCTCACGGGTCTATGTTTTCTCCATGAGATTATTAAAAATTATCTTTGTTTTTTTCCTGATTTATTTCATCCGTCGCTTTATACAGATGTATAGAACCATGAAGCAGATCCAGGACGCTCAATTAAAGGCCCATGAAGACCTTTTACGCCGTCAGAAGACCGCAGAACAGACCCAGGCCGGAAACGTCATTAACGCCGATTTTAAGGTCGTAGATTAGAGATTCCGAATACGTTTCCGGAGTTCAGAACTTGGACCCTGCGGGCCCGCAAAAGTTTCTTTAATCAGATCGGGCCAGATTCCCAGAACTTTTTCTTTGTCCTTCATTTGTGAATTTCGAATGGTAATTTCGGCCTCGATAAGCGATGTCGTCGATAGCGTAAGACCACGCTTGTGCATCTTCTGATAAAACTCTCTCCACAATACCTGATAATCCGATTCCTTTTCTTTCTTTTTCAAGTAATACAAATACCAGGAATAAAGACCCATAAAAACCACGAGCATGATGGGAATAATCGAAAAGAGCCACTGACGTTTAAACTTATAACGAGAAAGCCAGGCGTCTTGAGTGTAATAATCCACTTGCTCAAGCCATGTATAAAATAGGAAATCCCATTGGCCAAACCATTGCTTCATGTCCTGAAAGATTCTCGGCATCCGGACATAGCGGTTCTTCTGATAAACACCATTTCTCACTGACTGCATGAAGGCGTCTCCGCCAAGTTTCACACGGTCGGGAGCGATCCATTCTGTTGGATCCAGGCGTTGCCAACGATTATTTTCAAAGGCCTCAACCCACACATGGGCATCGTTTTGAGTCACGAGATAAAAATCTGCAAACTGATTATAAGTTCCACCCATAAAGCCTGATACCAGACGGGTCGGAATTCCATTCGCCCTCAAAATGATCGCCACCGCCGAAGCGTAATGAGAACAAAGTCCCACTTTCTTGGTCTGCATGAATTCCTCAAAAGAAGAACTCTTGCCTGGGCTCAAAGAATAGCTAAAACCTTTATCATAAAAATAGCGCTGAATATTGCGACCAAGTTCTTTGATATCGGCCCCTTTAAAATTATCCTGGATCCACGACTTAGTTTTCCTCGGTAAAGGAAGACTAAGGTACTGGCCCATGTGTTCTAAAGTTTCAGAGGGCCTCTCAGCTCGACTAATGACTTCATAACGTGGAATCCACTGCCAACGTCTTTGAGTCATGGTCTTCATTTGAGGAAGTTCAAAAATGTCCTTCCCAAAACTAAGTGCCACCGGTGCGTCCAAGGCGAAGAAATAATCCGAACGTTTATACAGCCTGAAAGTTTGCTTCAACTCACCCGCATGAACATCGAACGCATTTATTCGTCTGGGTTCGCCACGTTCAATACTGGCGAGATTCCAGTTCCAACCGTCATTTGAGATGAGCGTATTACCACGCCAATACAGGGCCTCTTGATTGAGGGGTCTATTAGTCAAAACCTGAAAGGCCGGTGAATTGTTTCCTTCAAGGGACTCAATTTGAGAGATATTCACGTCAGGGGTATAGCCAATCTCCCCTGGTCCGGTTTGTCCTCCCTGGAGAGGGATAGGATTTAACAGGCGAGGAACAGAAAAGAACATAAAAAAGGTGAGGGGGAGGACCCAAATCACTGCCTTCCCTAGATCTTTTAAGCGCCATTTCTGGCCCAGGAACGAATAGAAATCTCGGATAAGAATCATGAAACTCACACCAAAGAACAAAACATAGGTGAGTGTCTTCTCAAATAATGAGCCGGCCGAAATGAGAAGCAATAATCCAAAGAAGATCATGTATCGGTCACGATCAGAATCTTTCTCAAGAATCTTTAAAACGATGATGGAAGTTAGAAAGTTTAGCCCTACTTCCGGATCAATGATTTTTCCGTAGCTGATCCAGTAAGATGCAAATACACCAAGTGCGAGTAAATTTCTTACGAGTTTTGACGTCTTAATGCCAAATGAAACGGCCAGAATTCCACCAATCACAAAGATCATGGTGGCCGGCGTGAGGACTTCGTACATGAGTCCCGCAAAAACCATCAGCACTAAATTCTGGCGAATATCTTCTTTTAACATTTCGCGAGTTCCTTCAAGCACTCACGAAGTTGATGCTCAGTTTTACCAGATGGTGTTTTTAGGGAAAATGGAATGGATTTTTCAGAACAATAAACGAGCTGAGTCGCTAATTGTGATAATTGTCCTTCAGTGGGCCCATGAAGTTCAAATTTAACTTCGGCCTCCTGGAGTTCTTCGCCTTCTTTAACGACTAACTCTCCAGAACGGGCGTAATGTTTCCAACTAATTTTGCGTGATTCTTCGCCTTGATAAGGACCCAGGTTCCAAGCATCATGGGGACCCTTGTTTAAGGTCGAAATTTCACCCTCAGTATGGGACGGCGTTGATGGTAGAGCGCCCAGGTCTTTTGCTTTCACGGGATATGCGTATGCAGTGACATCCACATTAAATGTAATCCACGCGCGATAAAGACCAAATGGTTGTGATGTTGAAACTTTTAATTTCGCGAATTGATAAACGCCACGTTTAGGAAAGATCAAATGAGCATCTGAGCGTTCTTTGGTGTTATGAAAGGCCTTCACGGGAATTTTATCTAATAAAAGATCCCAACTGAGCGGTCCTTCCGGGACCTTTTTCCAATGGATACTCACTACAGTCAGATCTTCTGCAAAATTGTCCGTGACTTGCACGCTTCCAAATTTTAAACCATGCAAATGAAAATGGGTCTGAATCACCCAGATAAGATTTAATCCGAATAAAAACAGCGTAAAAATCAGTAAGAGATTATTGCTGTAACCAACCGAGAGTAAAAACATAAGAAAGATCAGGCCATTTAAATAGCCACCCATGCGGGTCGGAAGGATGTAAATCCGTTCTTTCTTCATTTGTCTTTAACGAAGGCCACAGTGTTGATGAATTCACGGGCCCTCATAAACTCCATATTGGCAGTTAATGAATGCTGGGAAAACATGCGATGTCCGGACACATAAGGGAATACATTTTGAATATCATCCGGAACGACGAAATTTCTATTTTCAAAATACGCCCATGCACGAGCAGCTTCTAAGAGATCAAGGCCCGCACGAGGACTGAGACCCCACATATCATCTTTTTTACGAGATGCTTGCAGCACATCCGTGAGATATTCGAGCAAAGTTGGTGATACAGTCACGGCCCGAATTTCAACTTCCCATTTTTTAAGTTCCTGAGAAGTCACGAATGGAGATAACCCATCCAGTTTTTCTAAA
Source organism: Peredibacter sp. HCB2-198 (assembly GCF_045999315.1). GTDB lineage: Bacteria > Bdellovibrionota > Bacteriovoracia > Bacteriovoracales > Bacteriovoracaceae > Peredibacter. The sequence continues at coordinate 3,088,911 of NZ_CP174607.1, forward strand.
CGAGGGCCCGTTGTTAGAAGTTCCATCTCCTCAGACTTAGATAAGTGCCCCATGGAGAACTTAAAAAGAAAGCGATCTAGTTGGGATTCCGGTAGGGGATAGGTGCCATACTGCCCTCTTGGATTTTGAGTGGCAAATAAACAGAATCTTTCTGGTAATTGATGAGCTACCCCATCCACGGTCACATGTTTTTCTTCCATGGCCTGGAGTAATGCACTTTGAGTTTTCGGAGTTCCGCGATTGAGCTCATCCGCGAGAATTAATTCTCCAAAAATGGGACCTGGCTTAAAGATGAATCTCTCCGATTCTTTATGAAAGATGGAAACTCCCAGGATATCGGACGGCAATAAGTCGCTGGTAAATTGAATACGCCGAAAATCCAGACCTGTGGCCTTGGCAAAGAATTTCACCAGTGTGGTCTTACCCATGCCCGGCACGTCTTCAATTAAGACGTTTCTATTAAGAAGAAGGGCCATGAGACCAAGGCGCAACTGAACCTTATTTCCAGGGAGAAAGCTTTCACCTTGGAATAAGAAGTTATCTAGATTTTTTGACATGAAGAAATCGTAACATGCCCCGGATAATTGTCAGAGAATAAAAAATAGGGGGGTTATGAGGGGAGGAAGTTTGCAGGGATAAGTCCCCTATCTTATTGAATCCCTAAAATACCTGATGTTTTAACTACAGTTATAAGCATACCTGCCGATAAAATGGTCCATCAGCGCATTGTTGGCTGACTAACACGGGAGGCACGTTTGAACGTTAGAAACCTAGAAAATTTCCAAGAGGCACTGGTTGGCCAGTACCGTGACCTGATCCACGAGGCCATTCTTGAGAGTGAAACTGATCATAAAACCAGGATGGATCTAGGTAAGCTAAATGCAAAACTTAGAGTTATCTGCAAGGCCGCTCAATATGACGGGCTTTCTGAAGATACGATTTCTCAACTGATCGACGAAGCTATCCCGGCGCCAAAAGCCGCTTAATTTTTCACATTACATTCATTGAATTAAAGGTTTCTCCCATGATAAAAACATGGAGAAACCTTTATTCGTTTTTGGAGAGTTTAAATGGAATTGGAACAGGCGATTGAGCTATTGAAAACAGCAGTAAAAAACAACGGCGTAAACGATGAAAGGCACATTGATTTAACGTTGGTTCCGGTAGAACAGAAGGCCCAATATGAGAAGGCCTTGGTCGTTTCAAAGATGGCGATACTGGACGGTAAGATGACCCAGGATGAGTTCAAAAGACTGGTTCATTTGGATATCTAATTGAATTTACTTAACGCGATGCACGATAATCTTTCTTATCGTGCACACAGTTTCAGGCTTCTTAAGGTGTTCTTAATCACCTTTTCTATGGCTTCTGGACCCTTAATGGCGGCCGATATCGCCACATTAGAATTTAACAAAACTTATCCCAATGAGATTTCCCTGGTTCTAACGAACCAGACTCTCCAGCAAAATATGGATAAGAATTTTGCCCAGATTCCCTGCAAACCACGGATCATTTCTAACGGGCAAATTCAAGAGAACTATTTCCTGAAATCTTGCCGTGGTTATGTGACGAAATTTCTTTTAGATTCTGGTTATGAAATGAAAAACTGGCGGACGTTCGTTAAATAAAGTCCACCAGTCACTTATCTTTACTTACAGCACTGAGTTTCAGGATCAAGATTACATGTCGTCGGTGGTCTTACTCCAAATATGGCCTTTACCTTCATTCGAGTCAGTGCTCTTGGGTTCGAATCAATTCTAACATCTGTTATCCGTATCCAGGCATTTCGTGGAAGAATCAATTCTTCTTCTGTGTCAGTATGATTTGGTGGTTGCCTTGCAGGTAACACGACACTTACTCGAAGAGCTTTAAGCCTGTTTGGTAATTGAATCATTATGTAGGTTCCACCAAGGCCAAACATCTCGCCTCTTTCCGTGCCTGTTGTTGTGCTGGTATAGCCTAGATATAAACAATATTGGTTTTCCTTAAATATAGTTCGCCTTTCGCCACGATACACGACAATGGGAGCAGGAATAGGTTTGATCGTTCTCATCAAAGCATCCATTGCATTGATGTGTTTCGCATACTTTGACAGAAGTTCCGGATTCCCAGTTCTTAAACCTTGATTAATTCCTGTGTACTCGGTTGTTTTATAGTCCCATACAATTTCTTGCTGCTGTTTAGTAAATGAAGTTGGGTCTGGATAAGACATGTAATAGCCGTTCCACTCATCATTGGTCCAAGATTGTGCAGGCCTGTTCTGGCGAATTGCCTCGTCATAAGACCCAATCCATTTAGCAATGATGTCCGGATGATGACGGTAAATTTGAGCAAATGAAGAGAATGAAAAAAGGGCCAAGATTAATAGAAATTTCATGGCCTAAATTAATCAATAAACTCAAATTTAAGCATATAAATTGAAAATTTTACATATTCCTCTGTCCTAGAGAAATTTCCCAGGTGTACATTTCTCTAAATCTGCTGATTACCAACTGCATTTTCAGGAATCACGGGAATCATTTCGCAGTTCTCAATTTGCTTCCCATCATCTGAATAATGAAGTTTCACTTTTACGTTCCCACGGTATGCATTCCTGATACATTTTCCTGCGCGACTGTCTTCAGCAACGGTATACACGCCATGCTTGTCTTCCAAGAATTTCACTGTCATTTCTTTGTAAGTATCATCAAATGTAATGGTTCTCACAAAGTCTGTTCCATAAGGATCTCGAGCGAAGGCCGCTCCTGAAATAAAAAGACCTAGAATTAAGTATTTCATAATTACCTCACTGGAGCTGATGGACTGACCAGTTTGCAGCCTTTTATATCATCTGCATTTTCCTCGAACGTCAGTTTCACCTGCATTTGTGCTTCGTAAGCATTTTTTAAACAAGGTGCTACCGCGTCCCCTTCAGAAATTCGAAATACTTTGCCATTGCCCCAGAATGAAATAATGAGTTCCTGGCGACTTTCATCAACATCAATATCTCGGACTTCTTCAATAACATTGAATTTTTTCACGGCAAAAGCTGAAGTGGATAATAACAAAAGTGATAAAAGGTACTTCATAAGAGTGCTCCTTAAGTTCATTTTGTTATGCGGGAAATTCTAAATCAATTTAAGAGGGAATAAAGTCAATTATTCGCAGGAATAGCTGATATACCAGTAGTTACTTTTATAAGTATCAATGCTTTTAACGGCCGGATTATAAGTACTTAAAGTGAAATTATCTGGTCTCTCCCCTTCCTCTAATACTTTATATTTTCCGTTACAAGCCTCACTCATTTCTTTAAAAGCATCTTCACGTCTTTGCTCTCTGACATAGGAAAGACCTTCATTTAAGTATTTTACCATTCCAACTGGTCGGTAATTTTCAGGAGCATGCTCAGGCACTTTGGGTTTAGTGACATGAGAGGCTGAACATCCCATCAAAATAACAAGAATCAAAAAGAATTTCATCTGCAAGAACTCCCTAAACACATTTTGAAATGGTGGAAAATTCAATGCAATTTAAGAGGAGATTAAGTCAATTATAAATCCAAACTCAGAGACTGATGAATTTTTTGTCTTCTCTTATTATAGGCCTTCGTCATGGAGATATCTCGGTGGCCCACAAAATCGGCCACTCTTTCCAGAGCATGTCCCTTATCTAATAACATACCAATGACAGTAGAACGGGCCGAGTGAATGGTAATGTCTCCCCTAACGCCAATCATCTTAGCGTATCTCTTGATGATGTAATTAAGAGTCTTGGGATCAAGAGGGCGATTCACATTATTTTTTGTACCTCGGAAAATGTAATCATCCTGGGTCATCGAATATCCGGCGGATTCGGCCCACTGAAGATATTCGGAAAGTGCGGCTTCTGCCTTCGGATTTAGAGGTGTGATCATTTCACGGTGACCTTTGGCGAAATACTTAACCACGGTGAAACCATTTTGTTCATCGAGGTTTTTAAACTGCAGATGTGAGACCTCACGGTGGCGCATACCAGTGGTGAAGAACAATGTGAGAATGGCCTTATGAAGTTTTCCTGATGGAAGATCAGTGTTGATTGCGGCCAGGAGATGAACCACTTCCTCATCAGAGAGATCCTGGGTCTTCACTTCCTTGGGAATGCTGAATCGCTTAACTCTCGCTACTGGATTTTTTTCAATTAAATCCAAATCCATCAAGTAATCATAAAATGACCAAAGGGTCGCAAGAATCCGGTTCACACTGCGTGGTGAATAATCTTCTTTAAGTAAAAGATCTTTGAATGCCACGACATGGGCATGCTCAACACGAGTCTCATCAATAAAGCGAAAATGATCCTGCAAGAATCCCAGAAATTTTCGGAGGTCCCGCGTATAAGCATCACGGGTGTGTTCAGAACTGAAGTTATGGATGAAGCCGTAATAGAGTTTGTTCCGATCAACACGGCCAGATTTGGTGAGTTTAAAATCACTAAAGACTTCGAGATTCATAGAACAACTCTTTTATTAGAATTCCAATCCAGACAAAACGAGAGTAGGGCCCAGTCCTCACGGGGAAGCATCTTCTGCAGGGTCTTTGGCGTGTAGTTTAAAACTTTAAGCAGGAGCATGACCTGATCTACGGTCTTCGTAATCGTGGCCCTTTCTTTGATCGTAAGTTCAAGCTTTTCACCCTTCTTAACTCTCCCCTCAAAGCTTTTAAGTTCCAATTGAACGGTCTTTAAGGACTCTTTCAGGACTCGCATGTGCCCAAGGCTGCGTTTTTCGTGTTCGATAAAACGCTCAATAATAAAACGGATCTTGCGGCCTCGGCCCTGGATCTTGGTGTCTTTAACCACCATGCTGTCCAGGAACTTTAAAAATTCCGGTGCCAGACACAGGGTGAAATTGCGTGCCTTCTTTGATTCATCCTTCGTGGGGCGCCCAGGTTTTCTTTCAGCTTTCTTTTTGAAGGCCGGTGCGGGTTTCGATTCAACAAAATGTTTTACGATGGGTTCTGCCGCCATTGCCTCAGGCTTCTTTTGCAAAAGCCTTTTTAAAACCGATTCACTGCCCATTTTTGAACTCCCTACATGCCCTATTTCCACAGAACAAAAACCTAAGACGCATCGTTCTGTCGCATAATTCCCCTTATGAGGTATAAAAACAGTATAGAAAAACTAAATCAGTTTTAATAGTAAAATTGATCTAGTTTTATTATGGGTAAATAAGCAGAAATGAACCGATGTAAACAATCAGGTATTTTACAGATAAAAAAAAGCCCAGCCGAAGCCGGGCAATTTTGATGAATTTGTGAGTGAAAACTAGCTTTGCAGCACTTGTCTGAGGACACAACGAAGTGGTTCCGCTGCACCCCAAAGAAGCTGGTCACCAAGGGTGAAGGCGTTGAAGTAAGAGTCTCCAATTGTCATTGGACGAATACGGCCGATTGGCACATGCATTTTGCCTGAAACCGCTGCTGGTGTCAGGGCCTTCAAAGTATCTGGCTTATTGTTAGGAACTAAGCGAACCCAGTCATTGGCCGAAGCGATGATTTCTTCAACTGTAGAAAGGTGGGCCGACTTCTTTAACTTAATCGTTAGACCTTGTGAGTGACAGCGAAGAGCTCCCACGCGCACACATGTCCCATCAATAGGAATGATCGTCTGAGATTGAAGGATCTTGTTCGCCTCAACCTGGGCCTTCCATTCTTCTTTTGATTGTCCACTTGGCATTTCTGAATCAATCCATGGAAGAACGTTCAGGGCCAGTGGATGACCAAAGTTTTGAGTTGGAAATTGTGAACTCGTCATAAGAGAGGTCATTTGTTTTTCAAGAGTCAAAGCATCTGCCGCAGGATTGGCAGAGAATGCTGTTCCCACAGACTTCATCTGATCCAGAAGTTCAATCATGTTCTTAGCACCGGCCCCTGAGGCCGCCTGATAAGTCATTGAGCTCACCCACTCAACCATGTTTTCTTTGAAAAGACCGTGTAAAGCGATCAAGAGTAGGGACACTGTGCAGTTACCACCTACGAAATTCTTTGTGCCCTTATGGATGGCCTCCTGGATATTTTGACGGTTGACCGGATCAAGCACGATCACGCTGTCGTCTTTCATGCGAAGTGTACTGGCCGCATCGATCCAGATTCCGTTCCAACCTTCTTTACGAAGAAGTGGAAACATTTCTGTGGTGTAATCGCCACCCTGACAAGAGACAAGAATGTCCATCTTGGAGAGTTCTTTAGAATCCATTGCACTTAGAAGCTTATCGTATGAATTGGCCATCTTTGGGGCCGCTTCACCAGTTTGAGAAGTAGAGAAGAAGTAAGATTCCATGTGAGAAAAATCATTCTCTTCCTTCATGCGTTCCATCAGAACTGACCCTACCATTCCACGCCATCCAATAAATCCAACTTTCTTCATGTCTTAACTCTCCGTTTGAGTTTTAGAGATCTCTTAAATTAGATAGCTCGAAAAAAATTTAAAAGTAAACTTGGAATTTCAAATTTAATTGTCTATGATCTAACTGTTGCCTAGAGAGGCGCGACTGTTAGGTAGAAAGTTGGAAGGATTAAAAGCCGTTAAAACCAACTTTTGATGGAAGGGTCGCCGAAGTGATTCATGAGTTTTAAATCAGAGAATCATTGGTTGTTGGGGCTGAATCCCCAAGACTGTCACTGAGAAAAGAATCAGTGGGGTGCTTTAGGTAGGTATAAGATTTTCTTAGCTTTACCTATCCTATTACTCCCCTACTACATATAATTTTTAGACTAATTTCCAACTTGGAGATCTGAATGTCGCATGCACTTATCGTTTCGAAATTTGGTGGAACTTCCATGGGTGATCTCGCTTCTATGCAAAGAAGTGCTCTCATCAGTGCTGAACGTAAATCAACAGTCGTTGTCGTTTCTGCGACTTCTGGCACGACCGATAAACTCATCGAAATTGCGAAGTCAGCTTCACAGGGCCGTATGGATGATTGTGAGAAATCTGTTTTCTCAGTTAAAGAGAGACATCTTGGTCTGGTCCAACAAGCTGGTGGACATGAACAAACTGTGGCCATGCTTCAAAGTTATTTCACTGAACTGGATCTTCTTGTTCAGAATATTTCATTACTTAAAGAACTCACACCACGCGCTTATGATCACATCCTTTCATTGGGTGAAAGAATGTCGTCACTTATTTTCCGTGATGTTCTTCAAGCAGCACTACCCAACAAAAAAGTTACACTATTAGACGCACGTACTGTCATTAAAACCGATTCAAACTTCGGCAAAGCTACTCCTCAGATTGACGTCATTGAAAGAGAAGCTGTGGCGAGAATGAATCTTTCTGGAGATCAAGTTTATGTCACTCAAGGTTTCATCGGCGGGGACTCAGAAGGCAACACGACAATTCTTGGTCGTGGCGGCTCTGATTATTCTGCAGCTCTTTTCGCTGAAGGTATTTCAGCAAATACTTTAGAAATTTGGACTGATGTCGCTGGTGTCGCAACCACAGATCCACGACTCTGCCCAACTGCTCGTATCATCCCTGAGCTTTCATACTCAGAGGCGGGCGAAATGGCCCAATATGGGGCAAAGATTCTTCATCCTGCAACTATCGCACCGGCCGTTCGTAAGAATATCCCGGTATTCGTCGGATCAAGTTTTGAAAAAGACCTCCCAGGAACCTGGATCAGAACTTCCGTGGATCACCGGCCGGCCGTTCGTGCGATTACAAAAAGAAGTGCTCAGGCACTTGTGACCATTACCACTCCTACCATGTATAACGCCTATGGATTCATGTCGGGACTCTTTGAGGTCTTTGGTCGTCATCGTGTTTCAGTTGACTGTGTCACGACCTCTGAGATCTCAGTTGCTGTGACAGTGGACAACGCCACACTTGAAAATGAAAAGTTCATTCGTGATCTTGAGCAAGTTGGAAATATCAACATCGAGGCCGGCTATTCACTCATCTCATTAATTGGTAATGAACTTACATTAAAGCCAAGCTTAGCAAAAACCATCTTCGGGGCCATTGATGTGGTTAATATCCGTATGATGAGCTTAGGTGCTTCGTCATACAACTTTAACTTCTTGGTTAAAGAAGAAGATTCAAAGTCTGTTATTCAAAAGCTTCATCAGACGCTTATCGAGGAAGTATGAGAATTGCATTACTCGGTAAAGGGAAGACTGGATCGAAGGTATTAGAGTTCGCCCAGAACGTGGAAGTCTTTGATTCAAAGAACGTTCCGACCTACGATAAATTGATCAAGCACGACGTGATTATCTCTTTCCTCCCAGGAGAGGCCTTCGAGGCATTAATCCCCGTGCTCCTCGAAACGAAGAAACCTGTGGTAACTGGCTCTACTGGTTTCAAATGGCCCCAGAATTTTGACAAGACTCTCCAAGAGAAAAATGTCCCGTGGATTTTTGCCACGAACTTTTCTCTTGGGGTGGTTGTCCTCAAACAATTAATTGAAAGACTTCATCAGGTAGATCATCTCTTCAAAGAAAAGACTCTTTCCATCCACGAAGTTCATCATACGAAAAAACTTGATGCACCATCTGGAACTGCACTTTCCATGAAAGAATGGCTGCAAGAGCCCTGTGAAATAACCTCTGAACGCACTGGCGATGTGGTGGGTCTCCATACACTCACACTTGAGACACCAGGAGAAATCCTACGCCTTGAGCATGAGGCAAAAGACCGCCGGCTGTTTGCAGAAGGGGCAGTTTGGGCCGCAAATTACATTACGAAAAACAATATGAAACCAGGTCTTCACGCTTTCCAGAAAGTTGTCGAAGGTCACTTATCCCTTTAAAGGAGAAGACATGAACTTAAACAATTACGTCCTTTGGACGGCCGTCGTTACTCCCCTACTTGAAAATGGTTCAGTAGACTTTGAGTCTCTTACTCGGGTAGTGAACGCACAGGACGCTTCTCATAACGGTCTTTTGATCCTTGGGTCTACGGCCGAGGCCCTGAATCTTAACCTTGCTCAGAGAATGTCGATCATCGAACACGTCGTGAAGATGAAGCCAGCATCTCCTGTGATGGTGGGTGTAGGTGGAAACCTTCTGGAAGAACAGAAAGAGTGGATCTCTTATTTAGAGCGTTTAAATGTTCACGCTTATCTCCTTGTGACTCCTCACTACGCAAAGCCTGGCCCAATCGGACAATACAACTGGTTTAAGGCCCTGATGGATCACTCAACTCGTCCATGTATGCTTTATAACGTCCCTGGCAGAACGGCCGTTGCCATGTCGACTGAAGCTGTTTCTCGTTTAAGTGGTCACAGAAATTTCTGGGCGATCAAAGAAGCTTCAGGCTCAGTAGAAAAATTCAAAGAGTATCTTAAAGCGGCCAATGGTAAAGCTGTTTACTGTGGTGACGATGCCCTTATGCCGGATTTCGCGAACGCCGGATCAGCGGGTCTCGTATCTGTTGCTTCAAACGCCTGGCCGAAAGAAACACATCTGTATGTTGAACAATGCTTGAAGAAAACTTTCGATGCAAAAGAACTTTGGACCAAGGCCTCGAATAGTCTATTCGTTTGCTCAAATCCAGTTCCAGTGAAGCGCCTTATGAGTGAAACAGGATTGATTAAAACTCCCATCATGATGGCACCACTTTCGCATGAAGATATGACGTCAGCGACTCCTGTATTGGAAGCTCACGCCGCAGTTACACGTTGGTACAAAGAGGTAATGTAATGAACTGGCAAGAAACACTCGATCTATTAGAAAAAGGTCTCGTTCGTTCTGCTCAAAAAGTAGACGGTAAATGGGTCGCTCAAAAAGAAGTCAAAGAAGCGATTCTCGCAGCATTCAAAGCTGGAGAGTTAAAAGAGTTCGCAGGCGGATTCGTTGATAAGCACAACCTTCCGGCCCGTGAGTTTAAAGTTGAAGATAAGGTTCGTATGGTTCCGGGCGGATCATCGGTCCGTAGAGGTGCGTTTGTTGCCTCGGGAGTGATCATCATGCCTCCGGCCTATATTAACGTGGGAGCTTACGTGGATTCCGGCACCATGGTCGACTCCCACGCCCTGGTCGGTTCTTGTGCTCAAATTGGTAAAAACGTTCACCTTTCAGCAGGTGTACAAATCGGTGGAGTGCTAGAACCAGTTGGACAAACTCCAGTGGTGATTGAAGACAACGCTTTCATCGGAGCAGGGGCCGTGATCGTTGAAGGTGTGCAAGTTTCAGAAGGTGCAGTCATCGCTCCAGGAACAATCCTTTCTCGTGGTGTGCCGGTTTATGATTGCGTGAACCAACGTGTGCTTGAAATCGGTGAGCCGATTCCTCCATATGCGGTTGTTGTAACTGGATCTCGTCCAGCAACTAATGAGTGGGCAAAAGCTCAGGGTCTCTCTATGAGATGTGCCATGATCATCAAGTACAAAGACGCTAAAACCTCGGCCGCTTTAGAACTAGAATCACTTTTAAGGTAGTCCCATGAATCGAACTGATCATATCAGAGAAGTCATTAGTCGTTTCCAATCGTCTTTTTACTTTTATGATCTTGATCAGTTCGAAGCTCATATCCAGAGCATTAAATCCATTCTTCATCCGGATGTTCGCGTGTGGTATGCCACTAAAGCGAACCCACTTTCAGAAATTCTTCGCATTTTAAATAAGAATGGCTTCGGCGCGGATGTGGCCAGCATGGGTGAACTTCAGCAGGCCCGTCATTCCGGGTTTGGCCCGAAGAACTTAATTGCCACAGGCCCTGCGAAAACTAAAAGTTATCTCGCGAGACTCATGGAAACAGATGTTGAAGCGATTGTGATTGAAAGTATCAATCAATTAAAAGATCTGAATGAAATTGCTGGAAAATTGGGCCGCAAACAAGACATTTTGTTACGGGTGCAGCTTGAATGGGAAGGCGATAAAAGTATACTCGGGGGATCTGCTATTACTCCTTTCGGTTTAGGAGTGAGTGATTGGCAGGACGTGAACCTCGCAAATTTTAAGAACGTAAATGTGATGGGTGTTCATTGTTTCCAATGGGGCAATGTTCTTGATCTGGATAAACTTCGTGCCGTTTGGGAACATACAGTGGAAGTTTGTCAGAAAATGTCTCATGGAATGGGTTTTGAAATGAAAGTCATTGATCTGGGCGGTGGCCTGGGTCTGTCTTATAAAGATGAGCGTGAGCTTCATTTTTCTGACGTTCACGCTCTCTTAATGGAAATCAAATCGAAATACGGACTTCAAAAAATCTGGCTCGAGCTCGGGCGTTTTTCCATAGGTAAATTTGGCTCTTATTTCACTCGTGTGGTGGATGTAAAATCTGTCCGTGGAGAAAATATCATCGTTACCGAAGGTGGCATTAACCACATGGCCCGACCCGCATTGGTTGGGGAATCTTTCCCCTGTGAGGCATTCATGAACCAGGAGACTTCAATGTCTCGCTATCAAATTCATGGACCTCTTTGCACTGCCCTGGATAATTTGGGAACGTTTCAATTACCTTCAAATGTAAGGCCAGGAGACTGGTTAGAATTTAAGAGGGCAGGGGCCTATGGTTTCTCAGAAAGTATGCCCTACTTCCTTTGCCACAATTTAGTAGGTGAGGCCATCTTGCATCAGGGTGAGTTAATGGTACCAAGGGTCCCAAAAACTAACCTTGAATGGATGATTTAAACGCTAGAATAAATTGCCCACCTTCATCTGCATTCATTTCTTCAGTAACCTAAAGTCATGAAATGGCTAATTCTGAGCGTCCTAATTTCATTTTCAAGTTTTTCCCAAGACATCGATCAAACGTCGTGTCCTAACATCGACTACTCTGATCGTTTCGGTCCAGTTCAAGATCAAGATGGCCATGGCCTTTGTTGGGCCTTTGCCAGTAGCGCCCTCCTCTCAGAAGACGCCTGCCTAAGAGATAAAAATTACTGTGGGGTCAACATCTCCCCTCTCGATGTTTCAAGTTGCCAAAAGAGTCTTTTGGCCAAGAACGAAGGTCGCTCCATAAGCCAGGGCCTTCAGTGTGCTCAATCTAACGGAGCGTGCTTCGAAAAAGACTTTTCATTCATTACCCAAGGAAGCATTCTCTGCAGTCTATCTAATACTGGCCCTCGATGCATTCATGAAAAGCTAAAGGACCTCTATCAGGAGTATCAGACAACTCAAATCACTCCTGAGAATTGCCAGGAAGAGGCCAACGCAAAAAAATTAAATAAGTTCGTTGATGAGTTCAGAGACCTTCTTAAGCGTTCTGTTTCGAGAAATGACATCTCAGATGAAGCGGTAAAGACCCTTCTCCTTGATCCAAAAATCAAAAACTGGAGCAGCTTCCTCTATAGTGCTCTCAAGAATGAACGATGTGCAGCTGAAAGAATTGATTACTCAAACATTGATCAAAGCAAAATTTATAATATGACCGTCATCAAAGGCAAAGTCCCTCTGGAAAAGAAAGTGGAGCACGTTAAGACGATGCTCGAAAAGGGAAGAAGCATTGGATATACCTTTTGTGCTAATGAGACCCTTCCTGGGCTTTCTGGGCTCATCGCATCTGGCACGTGCGGTTCTCATGCTGTTGTGATCAATGGAATGAGATGGCACAAGGGAGAATGCCAACTGAATATCAGAAATTCGTGGGGAAAAAACGGTCCTCTTCATGGATGGATTTCGGCAAAAAAAATTCTGAAACATTCAACCGGGTTACAACAAATTGCGACGAAATAACTTTTTCATCATCATTGTATGCTCCATTCTCGCTACCGCTGCCCATTCAGCGGAGACCTTCTTTAGCGATATGAATCAGAAAGAAAAAGTGTCCACAGAATTAGTCGACTCCATTAGGGTCCATCGCCCAGCAAGCTGTGCTTCGAAGTGCGTGGCATTGGAAAAAATTAAGATCAAAGATTTCAATCAACTGAAAAAAGTGAATGCAGAAGATTATGAAGATATCTTCAATCCAGCACTCATTCTCTGTGATCGGATGGAAGGGAAATTAAAAACGATCTTCGATGAAAAGAAAAACGCTTACTCGGTATGCAGCTTCAAAGATGAAAGCCACTTCTTTACTTGGGATTACTTGAAAAAATATACTCACTAAGTCACGCACAAATGTTTGCATAACTCTCAGGGTCTTCTTTAAAATGACCCCATGAAACTTATGCTCATTCTCCTATTTTTAGTGTCCTATGCCTTTGCCCAATCTGAGGCCAACTACAAAGTTCTTAAAGGAAAACTCCATAAGGCCGGCACAGTAAAAGTTCAGATTCTTCCTGAGCCTGCCAAATACAAGGTCCAAATGGACTACGATGTGAAGAAAAAGGACTGGGTCCCGGTGCCTTCAAAACTTTTGAAAGGTAAAACTGTGATGGAATTTCCGGAAGAATTTAAAACGGAAACCGGTTACCAGCATTTGGAAAAACAAAAAAGCATGGAAATTCCCAAGGCGATTTTGAAGTTTGTGAAACGGGCCGATTTTGGAAACTTGAAGAACGCTTACTTTATTCAAGTTCTCCCGATCAACAAAAAAACCAAGATAGATATCATCTATCACCCGAGCCTCCCATCAGTCGGTTGGGAAAAGGTTCAGATCACATTTATCAGTAAAATTCCTTTGCTGGATGGATACGAGCTGGTGGCAAAGCTAAATTGACGCCTTTTTAAGTTCTCGATGAATTAAAAACAATGGGAACGTCACACTTATTGCGATGACAAATCCAAGCACGATATACGCCCAAACAAACTTCATGCCCAGTTGCTTTCCTTCTCGCCACATAAAAAAAGATGCAGCAATAAAGAAGAAAAAGAGATCGTAGGTCACTGAGCGGGCCGCAGGATTGGCCTGCGTGTCCACAATGAACATCCATAGTCCTTCAATTCCAAAACCCGAATACGTGAGGTTTTCCTGCCAACACAGAAACAAGGCAACAATGGAAATGAGACTATAAAGACCTATCAGTAATTTTCTTTGCATAAAAGTTCTCTAGCGCTTGGTGAAACTCTTTCGCGCTTAAGATTCGATTATGCCCGAAGTTTTTAAATGTCACAAAATTTTCTCCAAAGATCTCTTTGGCCTCAGTATGCAAGGCAAATGGCACTTCACGGTCAGTTTCATCCGCCACATACAAGACCGGAAGCTTTGCATGGAGTTTTCTCAGAGGAATCGTAATCATGGCATCCGCGCCTTGAACTGTTGCCAGGACATTCTTAATGAGATGTGGGACGGCCTTATTATTTAGTCGTATTTTTTTCGTGAACTGATTTACCAAAAAATCAAATTGATTCGGAGAATTGACCAAAACAATTCCTTCAGCTCGAAGATTCATTTCTAAAATGGCATGTGTGACCGCGATCGCTCCAAAGGAATGACAAACATAAAGAGGCCTGTCATTAAAAAGTGCTTCGACTTTCATTAAGACTTCATACCATTCACGGAGATTGGTACTGAGTCCTTTCGATTCACCGTGGGCCGGGAAATCAAAACATGTTACGGGATGGCCTTGCTGAATCAAATAGGTGATGAGTTCAGAGTACTGGTCCCATCTCCCACCCCATCCATGGATCAATACCAGCCGGGTTCCCGTTCCTGATTTATTAAAATTGCGGATTGTAATATACGAATCTTTAAAAGATATTTTTTGAATTTCACTCAGGGACTTAAGCTTTGAAAGATCTTTATGAGGGCCCTTCTTTAATGGAGTAAACCACAGGAATGTTCCTAGTTTCCCAGTTATCTCTGGAGAGATAGATTCAAAGACCTTGGTTCCTAAATAGGCACTTCTTAAAGCTGTATTTCTGATGAGATTTTCCATGATCTCATGATAGACTCTTCTTGGGATTGCATAAATGTCATAAAATAACCTTTTTATGCCAAGGACTGTTTTTGAGAACCATCGTCTTTATTGCCCACTCTCCTCTTCAGGGACTCGATATATTCGGGCCCGTGGAAATATTCACCGCCGCCAATTTTTACAAAGAAAATTATAAGATCGTTTTATTGTCCTCGAGTAAATCACGAACACTCAAGGCCAAAAGTGGAATCACCATCGAGGCCCACCAATATTTTAAAGACTACAAGGGCCCCATCGACACTTTGATTGTGACCGGGAATCCCAATGCCAGACCTTCAAAGGAACTACTGGAGTGGATTAAGCTTAAATTCAAAACCACCAGGCGTCTTTGCTCAGTCTGCACGGGATCCTTCATCCTGGCCGAAGCTGGTATCTTAAAAAATAAAAAGGCCACCACTCACTGGATGTGGGAGCAGTCCTTTAAAGATCAATTTAAAGATGTGGAGCTGGACATCTCTTCAATATGGACCAAAGACGGAAAGGTCTATACTTCTGCCGGAGTCAGTACTGGCATTGATCTCGCTCTCGCTTTAGTTGAAGAAGACTTTGGTTCCGAGGCCGCTCTTCAAATAGCAAAGGGCCTGGTCTTGTTCCTCCGTCGCAGTGGAAATCAAAAGCAGTTTAGCCAAATGCTCCTGAATCAGGAAAAAGAAAAAGACCATTTTGCCAACCTCACACTGTGGCTACAAGAAAACATTAAAAAAGATATATCCGTTGAACAAATGGCCCAGTATGTAGGAATGAGTTCTCGTAATTTTTCCCGTCAATTTAAATTCATTTTTAACTATGGTCCGGCCGAGCATTTGAGGAAACTCAGAATTGAGAAGGCCCAAAAACTGCTTGAAGGCTCCAACATGGATTGGAAACGTATTTCAACTCTTTGTGGAATGCCTAATGAAGCGTTACGGCGGGCCTTTATTCGAGAAACGGGCATTTCTCCCCAAGATTATAAGAAACGTTACAAATAATTGGCCGATGGGAACTTCCCTTTTATAAGATTTCATCCAAGTAAATCTTGGAGTTTCTTATGAAATTTTTGCTTCTTTTCATTGCCCTATCCCTCTCTGCAGTGGCCGCTACACGTCCCTCAGAAGATAATATCACCCGGGACTTTGCGAAAATGAGAAGGGCCCAGATCAAAGATGTGAAATACAATCTCTCATTTGATCTGGCGAAGAACCAAGACACTTACAGCGGTAAAGCGATCATTCATCTCACCTTAAATGATCTCACTCGTCCCCTTTCCCTGGACTGGAAAAATAAAGCGATTCAATCCCTACAAGTTAATGGAGTGACACTCACGGACTATCCAAAACGCGAAGGGAGTTTTGATGTACCAGCGAAGTTTCTTGCTCCTAAAACTCTTATTACTGTTTTCTTCATCGGTGAATACAGCAAAGAGGCCTCAGGGTTCCAACGTGCGAAAGACCCAGAAGACGGTTCTGAATATGTCTACACTGACTTTGAACCATATTACGCCCACTGGTTTTTCCCATGCTTTGATCAACCAGATCTTAAGGCCACGTTTGAAGTAAATGTAACGGCACCAATTGATTGGAAAGTCATTCAAAACGAAATGATTGTTTCTGAGAACGTTGTAAACGGCAAAAAGTATGTTGCCTTCAAAGAAACAAAACCCATGAGCACCTACCTGTTCTTTCTGGGTGCGGGCCCTTTTGTTGAGTGGAAAGACAAGTATGGTGATATTCCGCTTTATCTCTATACTCGTAAGTCCCTTGAGAAGTACGTAGACGCTGACAACATCATGGAGACCACGAAGAAAGGACTTAAGTTTTTTAACGACTACTTTGGTTATCCATATCCATTCACGAAATACGCTCACGTTTTCGTTCCTGAGTTCGCTTGGGGCGGAATGGAAAACCCTGGGGCCGTGACCATGAATGAGCGCAATATCTTCAGGGGACCTGTTCCAGAAATTCGTTATGATAAACGAAACTCACTGATCCTGCATGAAATGGCCCATATGTGGTTCGGGGACCTCGTGACCATGGAATGGTGGAACGATCTGTGGCTCAATGAGAGTTTTGCCTCGTATTTGGCGAGTGTGGCACAAGACCGCGCTCTTGGAGCGAAAGATACTTGGATTGATTTCTTCCACGGAAAGACCTGGGGCTACTGGCAGGATTCTCTTATCACGACTCATCCCATTGAGACGGATGTGCCAGATGTTCGCACCGCCCGTGGAAACTTTGACGGAATCACTTATGCCAAAGGGGCCAGCGCTTTGAAGCAGCTTCACTTCTTTGCCGGAGAAGAAGGTTTTAGAGACGGTCTTCGTGATTACTTTAAGACTTTTGCTTTCAAAAACACCCGTCGTGAAGACTTCATTCGTGCTATTGCCAAGGCCTCAAAAGTGGATTTGACCGCATGGACCAAGAGCTGGCTTCAGACCGCCGGACCTCACAAAGTAGCACTTGCCCCTGAATGCAAAGACGGAAAATTAGAAAAGATTCTCATCACTCAAAAACCAAACGCTTCAAAAGCATTTTCTCCTCACCGAGCAAAACTTGCTTTCTTCGATAGGGACTTTAAGCAGTTTCAATCTGTGGATGTGACTTTTGAGAAGGAGGAAACTGAGATTCCTTTTCAGGATACACGTTGCCCGACTTTCATTCTACCGAATGAAGGAGATCAGGATTACGCTCTTTACTCACTAGATGAGGCGTCTCTCAAACTTTCAATTCAGGCCTTAACGAAACTTCCGGATCCACTGACTCGTTTAATGGTGTGGCATCAGTTATCTCAAATGGTGCGAAACTCGGAGCTCAAGGCCCGCGCCTTTATGGAGTCCGCAATTCTGGCCCTAAAAATGGAAAGCGACGATCAACTTCTTGGCAGCCTTCTGGGTCGCCACAGTTTCATGAAACAAACTTATCAGTGGTATTTAACACCGGCCGAAAGAGCGGCGACTGCTCCTGAGTTTGAGAAAGTGATTTGGGATCGCATGACAAGTGCCAAACCTAAATCAAGCGCTCAGATGAGTTTTTATGATTACTATGTAGGCATGGCCCAAACCAAGGAGTCACAAGAAAGACTCCACTCAATTCTGATCAAGAACGAACCACCAAAGGGCATGACACTGGATCAGGACCGTCGCTGGGCCATTATCCTGAACCTCTCAATCAATGGTCACACAGATGCTGAAAAGCTCATTAATGAAGAATTAAAGCGTGATGGATCGACTTTAGGAAAACGCACGGCACTTGCTGCAAGATCAGCGATTCCAACAAAGGCCAATAAGAGCAAGATGTGGACTGAATTGTTCGAGAATAAGGATTTCACCTACAGTGATCTCGAAGAGGCCGGCCGCACTTTCAATGGTGTGAATTATCCAGAACTGACTCAGATCTTTGTGAAAGATTTCTTTAAGCGCCTCTCTAACTTTGACTGGAAACTACAAGACAAAAAGTCTGAGATTTATTTTGAAAATCTTTTCCCTTTTAACCTTTGTGCCCAGGAAGTCCTGACTATGAGTGAGAAGCACATGAAAAGTGCCAAGAAACTCACAGGTCTGGCCAAGCGCGGTTGGATGGAAGCACAGGATGAACTTGCTAGATGTGTGAAGGTCCGGAAATTTTCAACAACTAACTAGAAGACCAGTCACTCCCAAAGTCAGGATAGAGAGTCAGCCCACCATCCACAAAAAGAGTCTGGCCGGTGATATAATTGGATTCATCCGAGGCCAAAAAACGAATGGCCCGAGCAATCTCCTCTGCCTTTCCTACTGAGTGAAGAGGAATATGTTTTTCGATTTCCTTCTCCTTCTTTTCATTGTGGGCCCAAGGATTAATCCCCGTTTCTATCGCCCCCGGAGCGACACTGTTCACTCGAATTCCCTGGGGAGCATATTCCAATGCCAAGGTGCGAGTGAGATTGGCCACGGCCCCTTTACTCATGCTGTAACTTAAATATTGGGGCTTAGGAATCAATTGGTGAACACTGGTGTTATTAATAATTGTTCCTTTGATCTTTTGAGAAAGGAAAATTTTCAGGGCCTCACGAGAGCAAAGAAATGTTCCGGTCATATTGGTGGTGATGATCCGGTTAAATTCATCGAGACTCAGTTGATGGCTTGGACTCTTTTTCTGGATTCCGGCATTGTTCACTAATACATCTAATCCACCCCAGTCCTTCATTAATTGAGTGAACATACTTATGACTTGGGACTCATCGGAAATGTCGGCCGGGAACACAATGCTCTTACAGGAGTTCTTCTTAATCTCTTCGCAAATTTCCCCTGCAAGTTTTTGGGCCTCTTCCTTACCTTCAAGAGAAGGAAAATAATTGATCATGATATCGCAACCGTATTTGGCGAGTTCAAGGGCAGTTGCCCTTCCTATGCCAGTTGCAGCACCGGTAATCAAAACTCTTTTACCCTTTAATCCAGTTTCCAAGGTGACCTCCAACAAGAATGATAATGAATTCTCCTCTTAAAGCCATGTGCCTTGAGCAAGGCCCGTAATTCAATGACACTGGAAACTTGAAAGGACGAAGGTTTTTTATGACCGTCAAAATTTCAGATCACGGTTTAATTGGGAATTGCAGAACCAGCGCTCTGGTCTCTAAAACGGGAGATATTGCCTGGTGTTGCTTGCCTCGCTTCGACTCTCCAAGCATATTTGCCTCCATATTAGACGACCAAGTTGGTGGAAAATTTTCTTTGACTCCGCTGAATCAACACAATGCCACTCAAGAGTACCTCGATGACACAAATGTGCTTAAGACAACTTTTATTAGTGAGGAGGGACAATCAGATCTGATTGATTGTTTCACGGTCACCACCGAAGAAGAGAAACGACGGATTCTTCTTCCTCAGCATGAAATTCTGCGACTCTTAAGAGGGACCTCTGGCGCTATGAAATTTCGTCTGCACTTTGAGCCACGTCCCCACTATGGGAAAAAGGCCGTGAGTATCTCCATGCTCGGCAAGTCCGTCATCCGATGCGATTATGGATCGGAAACTCTTTTTCTTCAGACCACCATTCCCTTTCAAGACATCACCATCACAAAAATTGATAATCGGGCCTATGTGACCGCTGACTTTCATCTTGATGCAGGAACTGAATTTCAATTTTCGCTTACCTATTCAACCGTCGCACCGGCCATCATTCCTTCTCTTCAAGAGACCCAGAAACGCTACCATTCAACGATTGATTTTTGGAAAAGATGGATTTCCCAATGCACCTTCGAAGGCCTCTATAAAGATCAAGTCAAACGGAGTGTTCTTGCCTTAAAACTCCTGGCCTTCGCTCCATCCGGGGCCATTATAGCGGCACCGACCACTTCTCTTCCTGAGAGAGCTGGAGGTGTGCGCAACTGGGACTATCGTTATTGCTGGCTACGAGACGCCTCATTTACTGTTCGCTCTTTTCTCGCCACTGGGTTTGTCGAGGAGGCCCGGGCCTACATTTACTGGCTCCTTCACACCACTCATCTCACCAAACCCATGGTCAAGGTCCTGTATGATCTCTATGGTGAATCTAAAATTCCTGAAGAAGAACTGCCTTGGCTCTCTGGTTATCTTCATTCGCGCCCAGTCCGAGTCGGAAACGCCGCTGATTTGCAGTTTCAGCTGGACGTTTATGGTGAGGTCCTGAATGCCATTTATTACTTCGCTCCCTCAAGTAAGGAGTTTGATAAGATCACCCGGGACTTTGTGATCAATATGGGAAAAATTGTTTGTGAACTTTGGCACAGGCCCGATGAAGGCATCTGGGAAGTTCGTTCAGAAAAAGTCCATCACACTCATTCCAAGGCCCTCGCCTGGGTGGCCCTGGATCGAGTGACAAAACTCGCGGACCTTTATGGCTGGGAAGCTCCCGTCGAGAAATTCAAAATGGTGGCGGACAAAATTAAAGAAGAAATCGAGCACTATGGCTATAACGAAACCATCAACTCCTATACTCGCGCTTTTGATCGCCCAGAAATAGATGCCAGCAGTCTCGTCTTGCCTTTGGTAGGTTATTGTGAGGCCGACAGTAAGAGGATGGAGAACACCATCAATACCATCATAAAAGAACTGTCCCATGATGGACTCATTTATCGCTATCGTTCAGTGGACGATGGACTACCAGGAAAGGAAGGGGCCTTTAGTCTTTGCAATTTCTGGATGGTTCAGGCCCTCGCCCGGGCCGGAAGAATTGAGGAAGCAAAAGAGTGGTTTGAAAATATGCTGACACAATCAAACTCCCTGGGTCTCATGTCCGAGGAGATTGAACCAGCAACCGGAGATTTTCTGGGAAATTATCCTCAGGCCTTCAGTCATACAGGACTTATTAATGCGGCCATCACATTGACACATGAAATGAATCAACGGGGAGTCAGTTTATGAACCTGCCTTTTGTACTTCTCTGGGGATTTGCCGCCACGGTCGCCTTAACCAGTGTTCTAGTCATCTGCAGAGGACTTCATTTAACCAGAATAGACATTCCTTTTATGCTTGGTACCCTCTGGACATCTGACCGCCATAAGGCCAATTGGACAGGGTTCCTTGCCCATGTTTGCATGGGGTGGATCTTTGCCATTATTTATTCTCTTGCTTTTGAAGATACTGGACTTCACCACTGGTGGTTTGGGGCCCTGATTGGTTTGGTTCATGCGACCTTCGTATTGACCGCCGGCATGGGTGTGGTCTCAAATCTTCACCCTAGAATGGCCACTGAGGAAAGAGGGCCAGAGCCGACTCGTATGCTGGAGCCCCCAGGATTTTTTGTTTTAAATTATGGAAAAGGAACACCACTTGCGACTTATGCTGCTCACATTATTTACGGTGGGATATTAGGATTTTTTTCTGGACGTTTATAAACAAGAGCAAGCCGAAGCTTGCCCTTGATTCAAATAAGATTAGGCCTTATTGATCTTGCTCAAAACCTTTGGATACAACACAAAACTAGCACCGAATACGATGTGCGCGGCCCAGTCCCAGAACATTGGAACTTCCCGGTTCCAAAAGTCTACACCCTGAAGAGTGTTCATCACGAATGGAATTAAGAAGTAAGGACCGACCATCGAAACAACTCCGAGTATGAGTCCATAGACAAGAGCATTTCGTGAAGTGGTTGTATCTACTTTCGTTGACATATATCCATAGACAACACCCCATAAAAGAGATGGCCCAAGCTGATGCAGAACAAGTCCGGTGAGAATGGCAAGAAAGTTGGTTCCCTGTAGGGCCTTCTCGCCAAGAAGAGTTGAACCAATTACTTGCACTGGATACAGAGGATTTTTTCCTAAGAATAAAGCAAATACTAACATCACAACCACGGCCATAATCAACCCTGCAATCTGACCTGTGACAATTCCTGCCAGAACTTTATTCTTCGACTCTGTTTTAGACTTTGCTAATCCAAAGTGTGTTTGCGGCTTTACTACGGTGTCCATGATTTATCTCCTTGCTGTTTGTGAACCTAGGAGTATTATCTAACTAACAATAAAAACAGAAAATACTGTTTAAACTGTTTAAATAGGTGCGTATGATCAATTTGCATGGGAATCAGAAGAAAATTTTAGAATACCTTTTGAATAAACCCGAAGGTGCTACATTGGAAGATTTAGCATCCCACTTAGAAGTCACCAAAACCGCCGCTAAAGAGCACCTCCTTAAAGTCGAGCGACTCGGCTATATTGCCCATAAAGACAGTAAAGGTTTAGTCGGTCGTCCAAAACGCAGTTACTTCCTTTCTCCTGAAGGCCATGAGGCCTTTCCCAGACAATACTCCTGGTTATCCAGTGTGCTACTAGAACTTCTGGCCGAGGACCTGGGACCAAAAATGGTGGCGAGAATTATGAAAGATCTGGCCAAGAAAGTGGCCGGATCAATGGCCACTCGATTTAAAGATAAATCGAGCGCTGATTTACTTATAGAAATAACCAAGGCCCTAAATGAGCTTGGATACAGGGCCTTTCTTAAACAAACAGATTTAAGGAAAGGGGCCATCTTAGAGGCCACAAATTGTGTCTATCATTCAGTAGCAAAAGAGCATCCCGAGCTTTGTCAGTTTGATGTTCAGTTTATTGAAGAGGCCTCGGGATTCAAGGTGAAGTTAGAAAGTTGTATTGCCCGAGGTGGTGAGACTTGTCGGTTTTGTATTAAGAAGTAGAACAACGACAATAACGGGCAATGATCCCTAGCAGCTGATCTAGCTCAACGGGCTTACTTAAAAAACCACTTAGGCGTGGATGAACCTTATCAACGGTGAAGGCCGTAATCATGACAATAGTAAGGGCCTTATCAGAAAACATCGGATCTTTGTCTATAGCATCAAGAAACTCCCGCCCATTCATCACTGGCATCATAAGGTCTAGGAGGATCAAGCACGGTAGAGGTGAAATGCGTAACCAATCAATCGCTTCTTTACCATTAGCGACTGCCACGGCCTGATAACCTTCCATTTTGAAGGCCATAAGAAGCATTTCGCGAATATATTCATCATCATCTACAATCAAAATCGTTTGTGATGTTTCTGGTAAAGACATTGTCATAAATTCAAATTTACTATATTAAAACCAAATGATGAACAGTCTTTTCATTTTATTGGCATCCTGGTTTGTATGCATGTCAGTTATTGACCGTGCAGTGGCCAATGAACGTCCAGAAATACTTATTATTAACTCTTATTCACAGAGTTTCCCTTGGACGAAATTTCAAATGGAAGGGATTCAGAAGACATTTGATAAGGCGTTTCCCGATAGAGAAATCCCAGTTGAGTTTCTTGATTGGAAGAACTATCCCACTCAAAAGAACTTAGATCATTTTAAAGAACAATTGCGCCTAAAGTACTCTCATAAGCATTGGGACGTGGTGATCACTACGGATAATGTCGCACTTGATATGGTGCTCGATTTGCGTCGGGAATTATTTCCAGGGGCCTGGGTCATTTTCACCGGGATCAATGATTATCATCCCTCTCAATATGCTAAGGAAGATCGCTTAACTGGTGTCGTTGAAGCAGTCGATTATGTAAAAACAATTGATCAGATGCTCAAAATTCACCCTGCAACAAAAGAAATCGCGATCATTTTAGATTCCACCGACATTAGCAAAAATCTCCTTCAAGAATTAAAAAGATTGCTTCCTCGCTGGGAAGACAAGGTGCGATTCACTGTTTTGCATGATCTTCCGATGCAGCAAATTTTAATCAGAGTGGGCGAACTTCGCAGCGACGCGCTCATTTTGATTACGAACTTTACAATGGACAGCACGGGGGAAAAGTTCACTTCACGAGAGGCGATTCGTTTAATTAGCCAACATGGCCATGTCCCTTTTTATGGCATGTGGGACATGCAATTAGGTTACGGCATCGTTGGTGGGTGGCTGCTTGATGGGTATCTTCAAGGTAAAATGGCAGCGGAGCTGACTAAGAAAGTCCTGCGAGGAGAGACCCCTCCCATTGTGACAGAAAGCACCTCTCGTTATTACTTGGACTATCAACAAATGGAGAGGTTTCATATCCCTCAAAGTGGGGCCACAAGTGATGCTATCCTGATTAATTATCCGGAACCCATCTACAAAAAATACGCTCGTCATATCATCATCGCCATCGTCACCATTCTCACCCTACTGGTGCTGAACATCTTTCTGATTATCAATATCAGAAAACGTCATGTCGCCGAACTAGAAAGAGATCGCCTTTTGGTAGAAGAAAAGAACGCTCGCCTTCTGGCGGAAGAGGCCGGCAAGGCCCGCGAAACGTTTCTTACGATCGCGGCCCATGAATTTCGTACACCCCTTACCGTCATCTTATTTCAGCTGCAACTTCTGCTTAAAGTGAACCGTGGGGAGACAAAGAATAAATCCACACCTGAAGAGATAAATAGTGCCATCAACATGGCCCTTTCACAGGGCCGAAAAATTCAGCAACTGGTGGAAGATCTCCTCTTCGCTTCCCGACAAAATTCACTCGTAGGGCAATTGCACATTGAAGAGGTCGATCTGAGAGAATTAATCACGGAGGTCCTGGAAGATCTAAAGGGAACGCTTCAGCACAGTGGCTCTACTCTGGATTTAAATTTTGAAGGTCCTTGCATTGGCCATTGGGAAAGAAAAAAAATTGAAAAGCTTTTTCACAATCTCATAAGCAATGCCATTAAATTCGGAAACAACCGCCCTATTGAGATCTTTGCAACTTCTAAAAAAGAAGGCATAAAAATTGAAATACGGGACCATGGTATTGGTATTGATTCACAAGACAGAAACCGCATTTTCGAAAAATTCGGTCGCGCAGTCTCGGAGTTTAATTTTGGGGGTTTTGGTTTGGGTCTCTACATCAGTCAGAAAATAGTGGAACAGCACAAAGGACAAATCACTGTAGAAAGTGGGCCTGAAAAGGGCACGGTGTTTACCGTGGTGCTGCCTTATTGGTCGATGTGACTTCAAGGAAATACTAAAAGTATTTTTTCATCACAAAGTTAGTGAACTTAACTCCATTCCTCTCAACCACCTGCTCTTTCACAAGTTCAAATCCCATCTTCTGAAAAAATGGCCTCGCGGTAATACTCGCCTCAACAAACAAGCGCGTGATCTTTTGCTCTTTCGCCTTTTCTTCAATCGCCTTATAAATGAGTCGCCCTACACCTTTTCCAACTGCGGACTCAGCAATATAAAAACGATCAATGTGGCCATTGGGTTCTAACTCTCCAAAGCCGGCCAACTCTTCACCTTCCTGGGCCACAAAAACCCACTTATTTTCGAATTTCTTCTCCCAGGCCTGCATGTCCCAGGTCGATAGATCTGGTGCCCACGTTTTTACTTGTTCATCAGAGTAATGCTGGCGATTCACAGTACGAATCGTATTGAAAAATAACTCCGCCAGCGGAAGTGAATCCGATTTTTGATAAAGACGAATGTTCATGATAATTTCCAGGCAAAAAAAAGGGCCACCTGCACAGTGGCCCAATTCGGCTAATTCTTTTAAGGCGAGAAATCCCTCTCTCGTCTGTAATCGTCCTTGATTCTTAAATGTTTTGCTTACAACAATCTTAAGGTTACCTAATGAAAAGAGGAAATAAATCTTTTCTTACATTAGCTGACAGATTGCGAAACACCTCTTAAGTTTTAGGAATCAATTAACAATTGGTCCTACAGAGCACCAGTTGTTGTTTTAATCCACTCATAAGCACCAGAAACGTTCGAGTAAATGCCATACTTATTGGCGCCCGCACAGCCTTCACCCCAGCTTACAACACCGATTTGAACCGGATCGTTTCTGTGATCGAAAACAACTAGTGGACCACCTGAATCACCTTGGCAAGAATCTTTACCACCGGCCGCATAGCCAGCAGGGATCATTGTATCGTCAATTGCACCATCGTAAGACTCAGCACTGTTGGCCTCTTCATGAGAAACGATTGGAACAATAACTTTGTTAAGATCTTTAGCGTAGTTCTGACGGTTTTCAGCAAGGTTACCAAAACCGTAAACAGTAGCGTCCACACCTGGAGCTTGATTTCCTTCTGAAGCAAATTTTGGAGTCGCAAGCTTCACAGCTTTAAGACCAGTTGTTCTGAAATCAATTTTTTCAGCAAGCTCAACCAGAGCGTAGTCATTGCTGAACGTATTACGATTATACTTAGGGTGTTTGATCACTCTTTTAACTTTTACAGTCACACCTTGCTCTTTAAGATTAAGCACGCCACCTTTCACCTCAGAGAAGTAACCAGCGCAATGAGCGGCCGTTAGGACCCAGTTTGAAGCGATGATACTACCGCCGCAAGCACCACTAAGGCTTACCATATATGGAGTTTCTTTAAGGTCAGTTACCTTAACACCACCAACGATTTTATCGCCAGCAAAGGCCTGGCCAGCAAGGAAAGAACTGAATACAAGGGCACCGAAAAGTTTTGTTTTCATCTAAGACTCTTTTGAAAAAGTTTTCTAGGAGCCTTAATTGTCTCAGTGGAGTTTTATGACGCGTGAGATGCAGGAAAAATTGAACAGGGGCTTGTAAAAAATGGGGACCTGTGGTTGGTCCCCGTGAAATGAATTATTTTTTAGCGGCCAAAACTTCGGCACGAAGATCTTTACGAAGGATCTTACCTACGTTCGACTTCGGAAGCTCCTTACGGAACTCAATCGCCTTTGGAACTTTATAGCTTGTGAGATGCTCACGACAGAACTTCATCAGTTCTTCACTCGTTAATGATTCATCTTTTTTCACAACAAAAAGTTTCACCACTTCGCCTGACTTCTCGTCTGGCATACCAATCGCCGCAACTTCGAGAACTTTCTCGTGCTGAACAACCACGTCTTCAAGTTCATTTGGATAAACGTTGAAGCCCGAAACAAGGATCATGTCTTTCTTACGATCAACGATCTTAACGAATCCTTGCTCAGTCATGAAACCCAGGTCACCAGTCTTAAAGAAACCGTCTTGAGTCATCACTTTCGCGGTTTCTTCAGGGCGATTATAGTAACCGGCCATTACCTGAGGACCACGAATACAAAGCTCGCCGATCTCACCTAGAGGAACTGTCTTGCCGTTATCATCTTTAATTTCTACGTCAGTAGAAGAGATCGGTAGACCAATGAAGCCGTTATACTCTTTAAGAGTCATTGGGTTAATACAAGCGGCCGGAGAAGTCTCAGTCAGACCGTAGGCCTCAATCAGAGGGCGGCCAGTGACTTGCTTCCACCGTTCAGCAACTGCTTTCTGAACGGCCATACCACCACCTAAGGTCAAACGTAGGTGAGAGAAATCCAGTTTTCTGAAACCTTCATTATTAAGTAGACCATTAAAGAGTGTGTTCACACCAGTGAAGGCCGTGAATTTCCACTTAGAAAGTTCTTTCACGAAACCAGGAATATCTCTTGGGTTAGTGATCAGAACGTTAAGAGCTCCGATTGAACTGAAGATGAAGCAGTTCGCAGTCAAAGAGAAGATGTGATACAGCGGAAGTGGAGTGATAATAATCTCCTTCCCTTCTGTAATGTAATCTTTGATCCAAGCGCGGGCCTGAACCATGTTGGCCACGATATTTTTGTGAGTGAGAATGGCACCTTTCGCCACACCAGTTGTACCACCGGTGTATTGAAGGAAAGCAATATCTTCCAGCTTCACTTGAGGTTTTCTGAATGAACCAGCGTCACCTTTCTCAACTGCGGCCTTAAAGTCAATGGCACTTGGAATATCAAACTCCGGAACCATCTTTTTTACATTTTTAATCACGAAATTCACGATGTAGTTTTTCGGAAATTTCAGATAATCACCAATCTGAGTGATGAGAACATTCTTAACAGGAGTGTTCTTAAGCACTTTCTGAAGAACGTGAGCAGAGTTAGCAAAAATAACGATGGTCTTTACGTCCGCATCTTTTAACTGGTGCTCAAGTTCGCGAGGAGTATAAAGCGGGTTTACGTTCACCGCGATCATCCCCGCACGAAGAATACCAAACAGGGCCACAGGGTATTGAAGAATGTTTGGCATCATGATGGCCACACGATCACCCTTCTGCAGATGAAGATCATTCTGAAGATAGCTTGCGAATTTGCGGCTTAGTAAATCAATCTCACCATAAGTAAGAGTTGTTCCCATGTTGTGAAATGCAGGATTACTTTTGTACTTTGTAAAACTGATTTCTAGAACCTCGTTAATCGAAGAATACTCAGCGGGATTAATCTCGTGAGGAACTCCTGGATCGTAAGCTTTGTGCCAGATTTTCGTCATTTTTGTCTCCGGTTACTTCATTTGATTCTGTATTTTTTGAACGATAATATCGAATGTTTTGTAAAGGTCATCAGAATGTGCTTTAGCAAAGTATTCCTGATGGCCAGCATGGACAGAAACTTCTGAACAATGATCAACGCCATCTTTCCAACAAGTCCAACGAATATCAGCTTGTGGCCCAAACCACTTCACGAATTTTTCAGACTTATCGCGAATGACTTGATCAAGGGCAGGTGTGTGCTCCATGTGGCGAAAGGTGATATTGACGTTCATATTTTGCTCCTTGTTGAGTCTTTTATTATAGGAGCTTAGACACAATGACTTAGAGTATTAACGTTAAAATATTTTAAGTTGGCCGACTATTCCGGTTTGTTTTGTAAAACCATGCGAACAGCTGCGGGCAGTATTTCTGCCGGTATGTCCATGAAGCTGCGATGGGGAACAAAACCGTACTGTCCATAATAGTAAAAATACACAATATTGAAATGGGCCTCATTGAGCTCTCTTTCTAAATCCAGAGAATCAAGAATACGTCTCACAGGAGTCCACTTCCCAAACATTTGCCACAGAACGTTTCGTTCATCGAACATAAATCCGTCTGGGATATAGAGCTTCTTTCGATGAACCATGGTTTCGGCCACAAAAATTCCACCCGGGGCCAGATGATCTGTGATTAAGCGATAATAACTTGCTCGGTCCGGGTCTTCGGTCAGGCAATGAAGAAGATGGGAATCAACGATCAAGTCATACTTCTGGTTAAGCTCAAGGTCCGGATGAGTGACGTCCCCAACCACCGTGGTGACCTCATGACCTTCAAGAGCAAAAATATTTTTTGCCTGATCTAAAGCAGTAGGGGAGAAATCTACGAGTGTGACCTTGGCCCCCAGACGAGCGAGAAGAAGTCCAAGTCCTCCCCTACCCGCTCCGGTTTCAAGAACTTTTAAACCATTCCAGTCAAGATTTGGGAGGAAGCGATCTTTTGATTCAGTCACCAAATTGAAAAGGCCCTTGGAGTAAGTGGTCACCTCATGCAGAAGTTCCGATGCTCCACGCCCGCGTTCCATGTTGTATGAATCTTCGTAGTATTCCTGTAAACTCATAGAAAAAGTGTAGAATGCTCCCTATGACTAAGCAAAAACAATTTTATCTTATTCGTGGTCTTATCCGAGAAAAAGGACACTGGGGTCATTTCATTCATCATCTAGAAGAGGCTTTTCCTGGATCGAAAATCACGACCATTGATATTCCCGGTGCGGGTGACTACTTCAAATCCCCTTCTCCACTCTCTGTTTCAAAAATGGTTGAAGAAATGCGTCGGGATTATCTGAAAAATCGAGATCCAAATCTAGAGCCAAACCTCATCGCCATTTCACTGGGTGGAATGATTACCGTTGAGTGGCTTAGAAAATATCCACTGGACTTCGCCAGGGCAACACTCATTAACACCAGTTTCGGTGGCATCTCGCCAGTCCACAAGCGCCTCATGCCCAAAGCCTTCTTTCATCTTTTAAAGGTCCCGGTCTTAAAAGGCAGAGTCAAAGAATCCCGCATTTTGGAATTAGTGACTAATCATAAAGAAGTTTTCAATGAGACCCTGGATTCATGGGAAGTCATTCAACGAGAGAGACCCGTGAGTACCGCAAACACCTTCAAACAGCTTCTTGCAGGGGCATGTTTTAATGTGGGTAAATTCACGCCTCCCGTTCCTTTACTCATCATTGCTTCAACTAAAGACCGTATGGTGAGTGTGGATTGCTCAAGGTCCATTGCAAAGAAATGGAACCTTCCCATCATAGAACATCCAACGGGAGGTCATGACCTCACCGTGGATGATCCGAAATGGGTCGCTTTAAAAATTAAATTGTTCGCATCTAACTGAGGATAAATATCCCAAAAAAAGTCCTGCTTCGGCGGGACTTTTTGCTTTAGGCAGCGATTGTTTGTCTTGAAAACGGGTAAATGCGGTTCATAAAGTTCATTTCTCTCTCGTCTAGTTTTACTTGTGTCTTTAATTTTCTGATCCCAAAAACGTCTTCAAAACTCATCACTTTGTCTGCGACTCCCACATACATTGCCGGTGACCATTCGTGAGCGTGAGGATCAAATTTGATCTTCTTCACAAACTTCGTGTTCATGAAATTCCGGTAGATTTTCATGAGTTGAATCTTCTCAAGAAGTCCTGCTTCGTGCTTTTGAAAGGCAATGGTCTCGCGTTTTTGTGAAGACAAAAAGTGACGATACAAATTGTGCAATCTATTTATCGGAAACAATGGATTCGATGGATCCCGTTTAACTTCAGAGTTAATTGTCACGTGCTCCATCCGAAAGTCAAAACTTCGAATCGCTCGCTCGTACGCCTTATGCTCATCAGAGTAAAGAGTTTTTCCACCGCCCATTGAAGACAAATTTTTCAGTACATAAATGGACTCTTCATAGACTGAACTCTGAGGGTAAAGGCCATACTTCATAATGAGTTCGCGATTCTTTCTCTTCTGCTCCTCGGTCATTCGCCCTTTGCGATTTAGTGGTGAGAATGTGTTGTGATAAATGAACATAGAATGACTTCCAACCGCGGTGTTGATGTAACAGGGAGAGAACTGAGAATGAGTGAAGGTCTCAAAGCCATCATAGGCAACATTTTCATTGAGTGTTCTTGGAAAGTACTCCTTCTCAAAAATCAAAGACTGCCGTGCCATCGTTTTTAGTCGATCACGAACTGTACCTTCATTCACTTTCAGGAGTCTTGCGATAGTGTTGTTACTCACTCCGCTCATGGATTGATGAAGAACTTTTTCGGCGAGATTTGCCAAGCGCTTTCGAAAGTCCAAGGTAAATGTATTACTTGAAAACTGTTCCCCACAGGACTTGCATTTGAACCGTTGATTCAGAAAAGGCGGCTTATCAGTTTTAGTCCAACCGTTTTTTACATAAAACTTCTCATTTGTTCCAAAATGAAACAAGCATCGAGAATTGGGGCAAAAGGGTGGGATCAATTGTAATTGACCAGGGTTTTTAGACATTGGCCCGGTTTGATGAAAAAACTAGGCCAGTTTTTTGAAGTACTAACTCTACAGGATTCAAAGGAGTGAGGAGCTAAGCAATAAAATTATTGCCATCCAACATCGGGAAAAAATATCGGTTAGAATCCCCAGTTCTCTGCGGACAATTTAAGGATTTTTCTTAACGGCCATCTTGAGTGCTTCAAGTGTGGCACCTGATTTTCTCACTGGTTTAAAGAAGAGCTTACTGCCTTCTTTTACCACGTAGAATTCCAAAGGCTCTTTTTTATCAGACTTAACCACCATGCGAACTGGTTGATTGGAGTCCATGCTGTTTAAGATTTTTTCTTGATAACGTTTTAGGGTCTCAACGTTTTGAGATTCAAATCCCATATAGTCGGCCGCAGGAACATTAATCGCATAATCACTGGCACCATTAACGGCGTTCCCCATTGATTTAAGAACAGGAGTTTCCGCATCACTTGCCACCACTATCATGCCATCAGATGATTTTTGAATTTTACCGGTCTTCGCCTCTTGGGCCTCTAAAAGAGCAGTGTTAAAGTTACCGGCCGCGCGGCTTGAACCACGAGTTGTGGACGACACTCTGGCCGAACTACCACCTGAGCCACCCGTTGAACCACCGGCCGTTCCTCCGGCCGTACCACCATAAGAAGAGTCACCATAGCTTGAAGGCGAACGGTTACTTTGGTTATCGAAACTATCGAAGTCTTGATTGGCCTGGAAATTATTTGAAGCGGGTCTTCTTATTGCCTTTTCAGACTTAGTAGAGGCCGCGACCTTATTCTCAGCTTCGGCAAGCTCGCTGGTCTTCTTGCTTAACTGTTCAATCAGTTTTTGATACTTGGCCTCATTTTCAGTTTTTTGGGCAAGAAGGTCTTCCATCATTTTCATGCGAGCTTCAAGACTTTCTCTTTGGGCCGCACTTGTTGCCGCAGCGATCTCCTTCTTAGATTTCAGGATTTCTTCCTGGGCCTCAGCACGGATTCTTTCTTTCTCATCATCAGTTAACTTTTTATCATCATTGGCCGTAGATGCCGCAGAAGGCGTAATAGACGAAGATCCCAAAAATTGTGGTGACACATCTTCTACAGGAGCGACACCAGCAACTCCACCCATCGAACTGGCAAGATTCTCCATCCCTCTGGCAAAGCTAGAGAAAGTGGATCCCTCTGATGAAGTCGGAACAACGTTTACGACTTCGTTATTAGCATCATCTTTCAAATTTGATCTGCTACCACCGAAAAGTTCCGTAATTTCATTTAAAAGAGTCTTTGAGCGCTCCAATGAGTTCTTACTATTGGCAACACTCTTCGCGTTTGACTCACTCATCCCTGTACTGGCGTTATAGGCCTCAGTTACGTTCTCTAATGCGTCCATTTCTTGTTTGTCAGCGAGCTTATTTTCACTGCGCTCAATTTCAGTATATTCCTGTCTGAAACTCTGACGAAGTTTAACCATACTTTCGTTGCTTGGCCTAGCTCTACAGGCTTCATTGGCAGCATTTGTTTTACAGAATTCGTTTTTGTACTCAAAAAAGTTAAGAGGCCTCTTACCAGGCGTATGAGAGACCCAACGAGCGTTACAGGCCTTATCATTAAAACGTTTAAAATCAGGATTTTTATTTATGTCAGGATCGAAGTTGTCCAGATTCTGAAAAGTAACATCCGAGGTAAGATCTTCGGCCCCAATGTCCTCTTCTTTCATTTGTTTTTCAGCATCGGACAGAACTGAACAATACATGGCATAGGACTCAACACATTTTGCGACATCCACTGCACCTGCTTTACATTCTGAAGGCGACAGTAAATCCGTTTTATCAGCAAACCATGCTTCAAGACCTTTTTGAGTTGTAGGAAGCTTTGGTGGTTTTAGGTTGTTCGGATCTTTTAATTTCTCAAGCTCACGGTAGTAAGATTTTTCCACCTCAAGGTTGGTCAAGTAACCCACTTGAGGATCAGAGAAAAAGGCAGTGGATTTTTCACGGAATTCTTCCACACTCTTTCTCTTTGATGGATCCAAATTTTTAATGATATTGAAAAGCTTCTCTTTATGGGCCTGAAGTGGTGTCCATGCAGGATTGTTGATGACATCCGCTTGTTCTTTACTGCTCAGACCGGCACTTTTAAAGTAGGCCTCATTTGATTGAAGACTTACGTTAAAAAAGTTTTTGATCATAGGATTGCGATTCAAAAATCCCATGCGTGATCGAATGACACTAATTCTGCTTTCATTCGTTTTACGATCACTATCGCTAAGTCGCTGCAGTTCTGTTTCAAGAAGATTGTAGTCCCAGTCTGCGATTCTAAACTCAGATCCTTTTAATTGGGTAAAGAAGCTCGAATCACTCTTAGGGATCTGCTTAAAAGCAAGATACTCACGGGCACTCACACATTGGCCCGGGGCCATTTCTTTGTTAGTTAAAAGTGTAATATCGGCCTGTGGTAATACAAAATTATTCATCGCCTCTTTAAGACCATTAACCAGGCTGCCTTTGTCCTGACGCATTTCAGGATTTATCCATACTTTAAGAGAGTTCAGCCCTTTATTCTCAACATACTTCTCTGCTAGAGAATCAAGGGCCTTGCCTTTGATCGCCAACACTTGCTGGACGACTTTTTCTTCTTTAGCTGGAGTATTTGTAGAACTATCTTCAAGGATTTTTCTCATGCGACCCTGAGAATAGGCCTCGGTGAAACTTGTATCACCTTTGGATAAAATAGATGCCTGGAACATCATCCCGTTCTGAAGGTCCTGTAATCTTTTTTGGGCGAGACCCATGTTTTCATAAAAGTACTTTAGGGCCTCGTCAGCATTTTGGGCCATTCTATCACGGCTACCTTTGGCCATAATATCTTTAATATCTTTATAAGGAGACTTTCCTAGGCAATCGCAAATAAGTTTATCTGATTCAAGATACTCACGCTGACTAAGACCCGGATGGGTCGCTTCGGTTTTCTTTTGCTCCCAACACTGAACGGCCAGATCGGCCAATTCAGTTGTCCCTACATAATCTCGACCACAATTCATCTCCTCTGATTGTTTTCTTACGACATCGCCGTAAGTTAATTTCGATTGAGGAGCAATCACTTCAGCACTGGCCGAAAAAGCGAGGAGGCAGGAAATTGAGAGACTCGCAATTTTATGCATAAATACTCTTTTCATAATTCACCTTTACCCACATGCTTTTCGTCAGTTTTCCCTTAATACTTAATCATTCTAAGGGGAACCCCTCGAAACTACGGAAGGTGACCAAAAATCACACTTTTAGAGTGAAAACTATGCCAATGAATGATGGCAATTGCGATTTCTTAAGCTATGCTTGGGCCATGACAAATGGAATTCTCCCTCCTGGACACTCACTTGTTGAAACTCAAGACGGCTCTTTCACGCTCTTCTCAGAGGCGTTTCAAGAGGCCTGTCATTCCACGACAGGGGCCCGTGCGGAGACTCTTCTTCACTATGTGGAAGGCTGTCAGATTAAAAACAAACTTGGCGAGTTTTTCCCCCTCGTGATTTTAGAAGTTGGGTTCGGTTTGGGCGTGGGTTTTCTTACCACTCTTGAAGTCATTGGAACTGATAAACCGTGGCACTTCATTTCGATGGAGATTGATAAAAATCTCCTTGAATGGTTTCGTCAAAAATTTGCGGACCACGATTTTCTCAAACACTTAACTTGGAAAAAAGTTGGAGATCTCGAGCTCCTGGAGGCCGAATCTCTGGGATGCAAACTTACGATTCTTGCCGGAGACGGACGAGAGACTCTCCCCCGCTACGTAAAAGAGCAACCGGTGAAATGGCATGCGATTTATCAAGACGCTTTTTCTCCGAAACGAAATCCGATTCTTTGGACCTCTGAATGGTTTCAATTTTTAAAAGAGCATGCTGATCAAGAGGTGATCCTCTCAACTTATTCGGCCAGCACATCAATCAGAAAAAGCCTTGCTGCTTCAGGTTGGAAAATTAAGAAAGGTGAAAAGTTTGGCCCTAAACGCACTAGCACACGGGCCACATTGACGGGAGAAACAGACCCGGAGATCATTCTCCAGATGGAACGCTCACCAGCGTTAGTGCTCTCTGATAGCAACATTAAAGAATTTCTGACAAAATAAACCTATGCGAAAAACCATCTGCGATTTACTTCCAATTCAGTACCCCATCGTTCAGGCCGGCATGGTCTGGGTGTCAGGAGGAAAACTTGCGGCCGCTTCGGCCAATGCGGGAATTCTCGGCGTAGTAGGGGCCGGCTCGATGAAGCCTGATCTTTTAGAACATCATATCCTTAAAGCGAAATCTCTCACTAATCATCCGGAGAGATTGGCAGTGAACGTTCCCCTTCTCTATGAAAAAACTAAAGAACAAATGGAAGTGGCCCTGAAACATGGGATAAAAACCATCATCTCGTCAGCAGGATCTCCCAAGACCTATACGGCCTGGTTAAAAGATCAGGGTTGTACCGTGATTCACGTGACTTCAAGTCCTGAACTTGCTCTTAAGTGCGAACTTGCGGGTGTTGATGCTGTTATTGCTGAGGGCTTTGAGGCCGGTGGTCACAATGGACGTGAAGAAATCACCACTCTCACCCTTATTCCACAGGTGGTGGATGCAGTGAAAATTCCCGTCATCGCGGCCGGAGGTATTGGAGACGGACGAGCTATAGCGGCGGTCATGTGTCTAGGAGCGGCCGGTGCTCAACTGGGAACCCGTTTTGTGGCCACCGTTGAATCAAGTGCTCATGACAATTTTAAAAATGCCATTATCAATTCAAATTCCGCCAGCACCATGCTGATGATGAAAAAGTCAGTGCCGGTGCGTTTATACAAAAATAAGTTTTTTGAAGAAATTAAAAAACTTGAAGATGCCGGGGCCAGTAAGGAAGAACTTGAAGCTCACCTGGGCCATGGACGGGCCAAAAAAGGCATGCTCGAGGGTGATATGAACGATGGTGAAATTGAAGTGGGCCAGATTTCTGGTCTCATTAAAGATGTACCAACAGTTGCGGAATTAGTGGAAAGACTAATCGAAGAGCAACGCCGCTCTCTTCCGACAAACGGACGCTTTTTCTAACTCCCCCAAGGGGCCATTCTAGGAAGTCTCACTCTGAAAGTCGTGTTCTTGGCGTCTTTAACAATACTTATTGTACCGTGATGGATGTCCACAATGTTCTTTGAAATCGACAGGCCCAGTCCTGTTCCCTGATGAGGTTCTTTGGTGGTGTAGAAAGGCTCCATGAGCTTACTGTGAAGCTCTCCTGGAATTCCCTTTCCTGAATCAATAACCAAAATATCACACCATTCAAAATTCGGTTGATAGTGAATCTCAATCCATTTTTCCTCTAGAACTTGAACCGCATCTATAGAGTTGGCCACCAGATTCATGATCACCTGACTCAGTTGAATTTCATTACCAAAGAGGGCCACATCACTCTCGGCCTTAAAGACACTAAGTCTAATTCCTGCGGAATCAAGCTTTCCTTTACTAATTTCAATGATGGGCTCAATGACAGAATTGAAGGAAACATTTTTGAAGGGCTCTTCTTCAGCGTTGGCCGATAAGGTCCTTAGAGACTTAATAATTTTGGCGATTCTTTGAGAGGTATCAATGATCTTGGTCGCGGCCATGTCTAATGAAGCAACATCTTCAGGAGTGTCTTTAATGATGATCTTCATTAAGCTTGCGGCACCTTCAATGATGGTCAGCGGATTATTTACTTCATGGGCAATTCCGGCCGATAACTCTCCCAGGGAAGCGAGTTTTGAGGCATACTGAGAACGGGCCTCTTGAATCCTTAAATCATTCTTGGCCTTCACCAGATCATTGATCGGTAACACCACCGCAAGAATGCCTTCCAAGGGCGAAGAAACTTTTTTTAGATTTACCATGTACCAATTCTCACCGGTCAGATCTTCGGCAAAAATTTCTTTCACAATGTGTTTTTCATCACTTTTTAAAAAATCCAGAATCAGCTTTGAAAGAGGATTATTAGGTAAAGTGGCCCCAACCTTTGTTCCCAGAATTTTATTTTTTACCGCCCCATCCAGGTAGTTATTCAGCATCACGTAAGTCGCATCACGATCAACAAATCCTACAATCCCAGGAATGGCATCAATGAATTGTTGAAGAGCGTCCTTTTGTTGAAGGGCCCGGGCCTCACTCAAAATGGAGTCGACTAAATACCTGCGGGAAATGGTGGTGTGATAATACTGGTAAATCGAATTGATGAGATACAAGGCCCCAAGAATCAAAGAGACCTGATTGGAATCAGTAAAAAAGAAAATCAGCGGCAGGACGGAAATGGAGATAAAAAAAACCGACGCGGCCGTAAGACAGGCAGCAAAGGCCGTTACCCCGCCGGCCATGAGAGTGATAATCACACCCAGGCAGTAAAGACTCTCGACTGCGAAAAATCCATGGATCCTTTCTACCTGCCAAAACATCCAGGACCAGCTAATACCAGTCATGGCAACGAAAAACAAAAAACTATAGTAAAGACTTTTATTTATAATCAGCGAGAGATCATTTTTCTTGCAAATGTAGACCCGTGCCAGAAGTGAAAGAACAATGGTGAAATAAGGAACAATCGTTAAGGGATGAGTTTGGTGAGTTTTAAAAAGCAGGAGAACGGTTAAAACAAGAAGGCCCGCGTGAGGAACCATCAGTCGTTTATTACGGACCCTTAACTCTCCAATGAGTCTTTTTTCGGTAAATTGTTCAAACTGTCTACTCATGTATTGGCCAGTAATCCGTCTTCAAAGTCCTGTAAAAAAGGTTCCTTGATTTTCTCTTGAATATCAATAGGAATTCCCTGACCGGCGATAACGAGGGATTTATGTGGCCATTCATTAATGAAGTATTAATTTTTGTAAAAAAAAAAGGGGCCCGATGGCCCCTTGAACTTTAGTAAGAACGTTCTAGAGCGGCGATTCGATCTTCAAGACTCGGGTGAGTTGAAAGAAAGTTCATGAAACCTTTCTTTGAAGAAATTTTCATGGCCTTCATGGCGTCTTGAGAATCATCTACCATATCAATTTTTTGTTGAAGGCGTCTTAATGCGGCAACCATTTTGTGCTTACCTGCATATTTAGCTCCGCCTTGGTCAGCACGGTATTCACGCATTCTTGAAACGTAGGCAACAACAAACATACCTAGGAACGAGAACAAGATCTCACAAACCATAACGGTTAGGTGATAACCCATACCACTTGTTACTGGTCTATCATCATCTCTGTCACCACTCATGGCCTGTGACAAAGCGAAGGCCGCAACGCGAGCGAAGAACATAACAAAAGCGTTCACTACACCCTGAACCAGGGCCATCGTTACCATGTCACCGTTAGCAACGTGAGCAACCTCGTGAGCAAGCACACCTTCCACTTCTTCAGTGTTCATCTGTTGAAGGAGACCAGTCGATACGGCCACAAGGGCGTTGTTTTTAGTTGGACCAGTAGCAAAAGCGTTTACCTCTGGAGAATGATAAACACCTACCTCAGGCATTTTTTCGATACCAGCTTGCTTTGCTAAAAGATGAACTTTACGAACCAGGTCACCATATTGAGAACGTTCATCAACGATCTCAACACCCATCATTCTCTTGGCCATGAACTTTGAAAGCAGAAGAGAAATCCCCGACCCTACAAAACCCCATACCAAACAGAAGACCATGAGAGATTGATAATCAATTCCCGATGCTGTGAGATAATTTCCAACGCCTAGAACCGAAAGGATAATAGACACAGAAACCATCACTAAAATGTTAGTGAGAACGAATAAGAAAATACGCTTAAACATTATAAACTCCGTTAAATTGTTCCAAGGAACAGTTTAAAGTTAATACTTTTTAATCGAACGTCAAGGTTAGTGAACCTAGAGTATTAGAATTATTAGGCCTCAGGTCTTTGCAAGTGGGCTTGATTGCGGAATTCGCCAGAAGGTAGAACAAATGTGGCCTTCATGGAACGAATGGCCGAGTGAGTCACATTTAATTCCTTGTCGACTGCCCTCTGGGTTGTTACGCTTTGAGTCTCACGAATTATTAAAAGGACTTATCGCATGAAACATTGGATGTCGCTTGCATTTGTGTTCGTATTTCTACCAATGGCCTGGGCAACTCCTCATCAAGATCAGGTTCTGGAAGAAATCCTTTATCAAGACTACAAATATCTTATTCAAAAAAATGAAATCAATCAGCGTACGGGTTTAATCGCCTACGACCAATCGTTGTTCGTAGATGCTCTTTGGGACGCTTTAGATGAGGAAACTCCCGGTGCCGCCGAGGTTCTGGACTCAATAACAACATACCACTACGAACTGGTTGAAAAACTTCGTGTGGCGATTCTTAAAATCAAATACCAGCGCGCTACGACTCTTCCAACCGAGCTTGTGAATGAACTCGTAAACGTTCTTCGTACTCCTGAAGTCGAGATTAAACTCATCTATACGCTGGCCGCTTATGAGAAAGAGATTCTTACCGCGGGCCATACCGACGTGATTGAACTTGCGCAAACTCATCCAGAGTATTTCGATCTGGCCGAAGATGAAGTTCGTCGTAAAGAAATCACAGATGATCTGATTGAAGATCTTTTTCATAAAACCCCGGACGCCACGACTTACATGAACGGTGAGTATGTAAAGAGCGTTAAGCTTTTTATGTTCTGCCGTGAGAACCGCTTGTATCCATGTCTTATGGTCATGAGAAATATTCATGGTGAAGTGGTAAGAAACGATGACGGCTCTATCTGGAGTCACCCATCTCTTGCCTCTTCGGCCCGTGGTCTTCCAAGCTATACTCGTAACGGAAATACACCGGCCGGTATTTTTACCATTGATTCAGTCATGCCAGTGGCCGATCAGCAGATCTCATTCGGAAAGTTCCGTCGCATGATGCTGAACTTTGTGCCTAAATCAAAAGACGAAGTGCTTTTTAAATCTCTTCTTCCTGCTTCTTCTCACGATCAAGAGTGGTGGAAAACATCAACAGTTGCTCGTGACGCTGGAAGAAACCTTTTCCGTATTCACGGTACTGGAAAGATCAACAAAGATCCTACAACGCCGTACTTCCCTTTCATGAGAACCAGTGGCTGTATCGCCCAGAGAGAAAACACTTACGGGACCATTACTTATAAGGATCAGCGAGAACTTCTTGACGATATTATGAGGGCCATGGATCTTCGTCCTTCTTATGAGAACGAAGTGAAAATCAAAGGGATCCTTTACATCGTGGAAATCGACGATAAGGCGACACCTGTTACAGCTGAAGATCTGGCCCTTAGAGGTATCCTATGAAGTATTTCATTGTTCTTTTATTTTCAGTCGCGGCCCTGGCCGATGATCCTCAAATTTCGGTTCAAGGGAACTGCGAAATCAAGGTGACACCTGATCGTGGCGCCATCACCTTTACCGCCGAAAATCAGGCCCGAGATCAAAAAGACGCTGTAAAGAGAACAACCGAGCAAGTGAATCAGCTGAAAGAAGAAATTAAAAAACTCAAACTCGCTGATCTTGAACTCAAAAACACTAACTATAATGTGTTTCCAGTTCGTGAGTACGAAAAAGAAAAAATCGTTGATAAAGGGATCCGTGCCACACTTTCTTTGGAGGTCACGACTTCTGAGATCGCCAGAATCGGGGAGGCCATGCAGGCGGCCGCGAAAGTTGGCGTGATCAATGTGGGATCACTGGCAACGTTTCTCTCTCTGGAAAAGTCTCAAAAAGAATACTTAAAGTGTCTTGATGTTGCGGCCGATGACGCTCGCGGAAAGGCACAGCAACTCGCCAAAAAGCTTGGCTTTAAAATTGGTGACGTTATTAACTTAAATGAAGTTCCACAAATTCCTCGTCCAGTTCCCATTATCATGGAGCGCGCGATGATGAAGTCTATGGATGCAGCTCCCACTCAAGTTGAGCCAGGGACACAACAATATTCAACTAACATTCAGGTCACATTCAAAATTAAATGATTACGCAAAACCTTCCCCACTACCAACTCCTGGACTCTGGTCTGGGCCGTAAACTTGAAATCATCTCAGGCATTAAAGTAAACCGCCCAAGCCCTCAGGCCATCTGGAAACCGATGCTAAAAGACTCTGAGTGGAACCAGGTCACGTCCAACGTGATCCGCACTAAAGACGGCGGCGGAAAATGGGAACACAAAAAAGAGCCCGCTGAAAATCTATCTCTGCCATTTGAAATTGATGGAAGACAACTTTCGTTCCGATTGAAATTCACTTCATTTGGCCACTGTGGTGTTTTCTTCGAACAGATTCCAGTGTGGCAATGGCTCTATGAAGAAGTAAAATTCTTAAAACAAAAACTGGGTCGCGCTCCAAAAGTGGTTAACCTTTTTGGTTACACTGGATGCGCCAGTATCGTGATGGCCGCGGCCGGTGCCGAAGTTTTCCACGTGGACAGCTCTAAAGGTGTTCTCGATTGGG
The DNA here is from genome assembly GCF_045999315.1 of Peredibacter sp. HCB2-198. GTDB lineage: Bacteria > Bdellovibrionota > Bacteriovoracia > Bacteriovoracales > Bacteriovoracaceae > Peredibacter. Next base: position 3,130,795 of record NZ_CP174607.1, read on the forward strand.
GCAAGGAATCTCAAGCGCAAAGTAAGATCAAAGCGGACGCTATCCGTTGGGTCCAAGGGGACGCTCAAGAATTTATTCGTCATTCATTTAAAAAGAACTTCATGTATGACGGAATTCTCGCAGATCCTCCAAGCTGGGGCCATGGAGTCAAAAAAGAAGTTTGGGACTTTGAAAAACACATTCACTTATTAGTGGATGGAATGCTTTCTGTGATTAATCGTGAGAACAGTTTTCTGTTCCTATCGAGCCATACTCACGGAGTTCAACCTGAGGCCCTAAGAAACCTCATCTGGGACAAACGCTGGAAGGACATTGAGGCCAGCGAACTAGGTGTAAAACATCAGAATGATGCCCGCATCCTCCCAGCCGGAATCTTTGCGGCCGCTAGAAGCTATCAGAAGTAGTTTCGAGGACTTAATTCAAATTAAAGCAATACGCTCAGGTATCCGATAAGCGAGACCATGAAGGTCTTTATTATCATTCTTTTGGGTGCGTTCTCGATCCATACGTCTGCCAAAGATCGGGCCACAACTGCCTCTTTAATCTCACTCATGGAAGAGACCAGAAATCCCATACTCTCGCCTAAGACAAGATTTGATAGCTTGGATTTTACTCGCAGAATGATGGAGCAGATGCTCGCTAAAAATTTGGGGATTGCCACCAAAGATTTAAACCGTCATTTCCTGCAAAGATCTACTGCCATTCAATCACTTTACTCTGATGACTGGTATGATCTTCAAACAGAGTTCTACACCACTCTCCATCAGGAAATTTTTTATCAACGACTTGAGAACCTCAAGAAGAAACACAATCTTTCTGAATACGGGAACAATATCTCGACTGGTATGATTGGCCACCTGGGAGACTTCTCTCCTCGAACGGAGGGACGCTTCTACATCCGCACCAACAAAGTTTCGGTCGGCGTGGTTCAGGGAAAATCCCGAACAAGTAATGTGCCTTTTTTTTTAATGTCGCAAAAAATCGGCGATCTTCTATCCATGGACGCTCATACTCCATTTGAAGAGCTTTTTCCTTCGAGTAAAAATGAGACGACCACCAATCCTGATCTTCAAACTTTCATGAAGTACACCCCGATCACCACTCGGGCCCTCAATCAGGAGCTGGCGGAGAAAATGCAGATCAATCATCGCATTGGGATCAGGGCCGCGGCCAATAGTGCGAAGACCATTGCGAGTCTTTACTATCTGACCGGTGAATTAAACCGAAGTCAGACAGAAAATAAAGTGGCCGGATTCATCGCCACCAATTGCGAAGGTTGTACGCTGAAAGAAAAAAGTGATTTTACCAAAGGGGCCATGACCTACGCTGACAATATGAAGAAGGTCATTGATTCGGGCAACCTTGAAAAACTGGCGCAGAATTTCTGCTCATCATTAAAGAAGAACGGCTATATCTGGGACCTCAATAAATCCAAACCTCATGCCCTTGAAATGATCGCGGACGGAAGAAATATCATTCGTTATGTCCAACACCGAAAACTGTCTAAGAAGAACCAAGAAATTCTCTCAAAATCCATTCTGGAACAAGATCTGGGTATTTTATTTTTGACCAATGCCATGAATGAGATGAATAACTTTAATGAACCTTCTGGGACAAACCTTCGTTGTACTTCAGACTCGGTCAAAAAAGATGCCGAGCTTATTCGTTACGCCATAAAAGAGGCGGAAAAAAACATTGAACAGTACATGACCCGGGTGAATGTAAAAATCTTAAAGGCCCGTTACGATCGCCATGCCTCTGAGCGCACTCTTGAATATTTTATTCAAACCAATCAGGCCGCCACCGCCGAGGCCCTGGTTCATTTTCCTCAAGGGATCAATCATTTCGCCCGGGCCGTGATTGAAGTTGATAAAGACGTTAAACGACGTGAAGCAACTGATAATGTCGTCACATGGGGCGGGGCCATTATTGGGATCGGACTTACACTCACGGGGATTGGTGCTCCGGAAGGGATGGCCGTACTTCTGGCCACTGCGGGAATTGCCAAAGGTCTCACTACTGGGACTTACCTATTTGTCCGATCACAACAAGAAAAGAAATTTGCTCGCGAAATTTTGATCTCAAAGAAAGGCTCGCAAAAATTTTTAACTGAGACCAATTTAAGACGACACTACTCTGAGTATATGAGTCTCAAAGTTCAATACATCAAAGAATTCGCCTCAACGGGATTTAGTTTCATGCAGCTTCAAAAAACCGCGCTGGCCCAAACGAGAAGTGTGGAAGAGTCCCACCATCTTATGCATAAGGTGTTAGATGCGGCCAAAGACCAGGGCAAAGAAATGGCCCAGGACAAACTGCAAGAGATGATTATTCAGTTTGCCCTGAATGCGAATTAAAGGCCCTGTCGAAACCATTCAGTCAGGATGGCAGTTGTGGCGTTCGAGACGTTCAAACTTTCCACTTCACCGGTCCCAGGAATCGAAAGAAGCTTATTCATCTTCTTCATCATAGTACTTGAAAGGCCTTCGCCCTCAGCACCTAGGAAGAGAATCCCCTTCTCAGGAAATTCATAATCAAAAATCGACTCTCCATCATGAGATGAAGTCGCGAGTGTTTTAAAATTGTTTCTCTTCGCCAGATCAAAAACGTGGGCCCAATCAGTCACTTGAATCGCCGGAACAACTTCAGCTCCACCTTCGGCGGTTCTCATCGCCGCACCAGAGTTTGCCACCGGAACCTTCGCTTCATAAATGATTCCGCTGATTCCAAAGTGCGCGGCCGATCTCATAATGGCACCCAAATTATGCGGATTAGAAACTTCTTCCAGGGCAAGAATCAGGGTTCGGTAAGGATTAGCGTGAAGAAGTGTTTTAAGCTCAGGGAGCTCTTTGTTCTTCACAATAAGGCAGATTCCCTCATGGTGAGTGGCCTTAGTAATGCCCTCAATTTCTTCGTTATTCACGATGTGATAAGCAAGCTTTTGATCGGCCAGATACTTCATGAGGTCCTTAAATAAGAACACTCCATCCTGGTTTACATAGGCCCTAACGATGTCTTCACGACGTTTTTCAAAGACTTTAAGGCAGGCATTGCGGCCATAGACCTTAGTTTCCTGGTTTTTTTTAGCATGTTTCATAATGCGCTCTTTTAACATAAGGGGCCCTTGGTGTATAGAAGACCCATGACAGTTTACACAGGTTATTTGGCCATTCATAAATTTGAGGCGGAGCTCGAGCGCGAGCTGGAGATTCGTGGTCTAAAAGTGGCCATGAAGAAAGATCGTTTATACCTGGTTGAGGGCCAGCACCCGCAGCTGATTTGGGCCCAGATGACGGCCTTCGATTTGGAGTTTATTAATATTACGTCGATTAACGATGGGGCCAAGAAGCTTAAGGCCCTGGGTCGCAATTGGGGACTCTTTACCGTGGGTCACCACCGTCGTGCTCAACTGATTCAGGATGAGCTTCCAAAAATAAATAAAAAGCCAATTCCTTTTCGCCATCCCCTGCCTTCAATGCCCATGGGATTTTGGACCCTGTGGGAGCCGGATCAAATGCTCGCCTCTCAGAAGACTTCTTCGCCATTTGCTCTAGGTGAGATGGATTTTCAGGAAGACAAGGAAATGCCGCCTTCTCGTGCTTATTTAAAACTTTGGGAATTCTTCACGGTGTACGCACCTGAAGCGATTCATGGTGGTACGAGTATTGATGTTGGTTCGTGTCCTGGTGGTTGGACGTGGGTACTTCGTACTTTGGAATTTGATAAAGTCTATTCGGTGGATAAAGCACCGATTGAAAAACGTATTATGGACCTGGGCCGCATTGATTTCAGACAAGAGAGTGCCTTCGGTCTTGATCCAAAAAACTTTGAAGAAATTGATTGGTTCTGTTCCGATATTATTTGTTATCCGGAGAGATTATTAAATCTCGTGAATCGTTTTCGTGAATCAGGCAAAGTGAAAAACTTTGTTTGCACCATTAAGTATCAGGCAGAGACTGACTGGGAAAATACCCTGAAGTTTTTAGAGATTCCTGGTTCTCGCATTGTTCACCTTCATCACAATAAGCACGAAGTGACGTGGTTTTTGAAAGGAGCTAACTCGTGAAATATTTTTCCTTTGATAAAACACAGCGTTTAAAGCTCACTCGTGATTTAACCAAACATATTAAGCGCGGAAACCCTTGGGTGTTTTCTGATGCGGTTGAAAAGATCAAGGCACCGGAAGGTTCTTATGTGCTTCTTATGAGTCACAAGAATGAGGTCCTGGCCCACGGCTTTTACTCTCCCAATATTAATCTTTCGTTTCGTATGCTCACCTTGGGCGATAAAAAATTTACTGATGGGATCGTTGAAAAACGTTTTCGTCAGGCGATTGAAAATAAAAAGCACTTGTTGTCGCTGGAGAATAAATGCTTTCGTTTATTAAATGGCGAAGGTGATGAGCTGCCAGGCATGGTGGCCGATTTTTATGATGGCGTATTGGTTTTAAAACTTGATGGTGCCGCGGCCGAGGCCTTCTGGAAAAAAGAAGCAATCGCAGAATTTTTCATGCAGCAAACTGATATTCCGGTTAAGTGCGTTTACTTTAAACGTAAGAACCGCGAAGAAGAAAAGGGTCTCATCCTCGCTGGTGAATGCGAGAATTTGACTGATCTAGAGTTCCTTGAGCACGGAGTGAAGTTCCGCACGAACATCATCGATGCGGCCAAAACTGGTTTTTTCTTAGATCAACGAGAGAACAGAAATTTTATTCGTTCGGTTTCAAAAGATAAGTCGCTCCTTAATCTCTTCGGTTATACCGGCGGATTTTCGATTTATGCGGGTCTTGGTGGTGCCTCTAGGGTCACGACCGTCGACATCGCTCCCAACGCGATTAAGGCATCTGAGGTCAATTGGCAGATCAATTTATTGTCCCCTGAAAAACACGAGGCCTTGTGTGTAGACGCATTTGAATTTGTGGCCGAGGCCCAAAAGGCCAAGCGCCAATGGGACATCGTGATCACGGATCCTCCTAGCTTTGCTCCGAATCAGAAGGCGGTTGAATCGGCACGTGAGGCATATACGAAGATATTTGCGGATTCTTTAAGATTGGTAAAAGACGGTGGTTTCTTTGCTGCTTCAAGTTGTTCGGGACATATTAGTTTTGAAAGTTTTCTTGAGATCGTTCAAGAGGCCCTTTCAAAGTCTCGTCGTCGCGGAAAAGTGTTGTTGATCAAGGGCCAGCCGGAAGATCATCCCTTCCCTTTCGCGTTACCTGAAATGCGTTATTTGAAATTTGTCTATCTTCAGGTTTTTCAGGATTAATAAAGCTGCGAAGTTTTTAGCTTCAATGTAATCATGGTCTCCCTTCAAAGGAGACCTCATGAAAATCCTCTTCCTGGTTTTCACTTTCCTTGCTCTGATGCTCACCGGATACGCTCAAAGACAACCTTCGCAATACACTTGTCAGGCCTCTCACAAACACTCTGAAGTGGCCTTTACGATAGATGTGGGCACCAGTCGTATTGTTGATGTGGGCGGATGGGACATTAAGGTAGGTCTCATGCGCTCAAACAAAATGATCGAGGTCTCAGTTTCTCGTACCGTGAATGTCTTAGATGCCACTTATCGCCGAGAGGCCAAGCGCAGTTATTCTCTAAATGCTCGCGCACTTCCCGTTGAATTGGCCCATGACTTTGGTGGAAAACAGGACGTATTCAACGTCATCTGTTACCCACGAAACTAGTGGCCAAAAACATTTGGCTTCTCATTTTCAAGAGGACCCATTGTGCAAAAATCGCCGAAGCAATCCACATCACGTGATAGAGGATAGATTCTCCATCAAGATTTAGAGAAATATTGGTCAGCATCAGACCTCCCCAAAGGAGGGCCGGTAAAAAAATCAATGAAAACTTATAACGGTTCCAGATCCACCAAAGCTCTTCGCCTTTCATTCCAATGAAGGCCACCATAAGTCCGGCAGATAAGAACAGAGATCCACAAAAAGCAGCACAGGCCCAATCACCAATCATACGAACCACGTGGGTGATGCCATGACCTTCTACTAGTCCCAGACCAAATTGAGGACAAACTGACATTGAAAACAGGGCCCCTAAAAGCTGGTATCCCAGGAACTTTGCGATTATGGATTTTGCGTGGAAACTTAAAAGGATGTCTTTTTTAGCGAGCGATTTTAAATGCTCAGGCACACTTTCCTTTCCCGTCATAAATTCTAAAAATTCTTTATTCATAGAGTTTGTTCCTTAAACCTCTAAGTGCTCTTGATAGACGTTGGCGGAGGTTTGTTTGTGACAGGCCAGTTTCCTGTTCTAGCTCCTCATAACTAAATCCCTCAAGATAGTATTTACGAACCAAATCTTGCGTTTCCTTTGGAAGAGTTTGTAAAAGTTCTTCCAATCCATCATCCGTCAGGTCTTGATGATAGATTTTTTCAATCAACTCATCCTGAAACTCTTTTTTATCCAATCTTCCCAGAGATCGATATTCATCAATCAATAGGTGTTTCATCATCACAAAAAACCAAGGAGCAAAAGGCTGGTCCTGATAAAGATTTCGCTTCTCATGCAGTTGTCGCCAGACCTTTTGATAAAAGTCTTCTGACTCCGAAGTTCTTAAACGTTTTCTGATGAACCCATACACCATCGGGGAGTATTTTTCATAAAGTTGCCCGAAAGCAACTTCGCTCCCCTGCATATATTCTCGCATTAGCTGTTCATCAGTTTTCATAGACCTTTATTGTCTCACATTAACTTCGGGAGAACAAAGGCGTAAAAGGCGCCGATCAGGTTAATGATCAAAGTCACATAAAAAAGTGGCCTAGACCAATTCTTGGTATTTTGGCAGTCTTCTCTTTTATCAATTGGGCAGACTTGTTTTTCAGCGTATTTTTGTCCGGCAAAAGACACGGCCAGCATGAAAAAACTCACTCCAAATACCAATTCTTTATTTTCGGAAAGCCAGATGAGTTGTGGGAACTCTCCCAAAAAACTCGCTAGACTTGCTCCGAATCCCAACAGCACCAGAGTCGATGGAATCGCACAACAAATGAGCGTTCCAAAAGACGAAAACAGACTCAGGTAGCTAATAAATTTACTTTCTTTCAATCGAAGCAACATTGTATCCTGCCTCTGTAATTAGTTTTGTGATCGTTTCATCTGAGACCTCTTGGTCGCCAGTTTCAAACTTCACAAATTTGTTAGTTAAATCTACGTTAAGGTTCTTTACTCCAGGTATGGCGGAAAACTTTTTCTGAATTCCCTGCGCACACATTGAACAAACCATTCCGCTTACTTTTACATTTACTTCAGCTGCCATAACGTTCAAGGCCCCTAACATTAAAAATACTGCCAACAACTTTTTCATATGCCTCCTAATAATGAACCATGAGGTTTAGCATCCAATCGCCGCGGGTCGAGGAGCCAATTTCCCACAATACATTCTGATAAAAGAATCTAAGCATCGGTGTGATCATGACAGTTTCATTTAAATCATCAATGACCATCCCTTGCACCATGAACCAGGTCTGAAGACTATTAAAGTCCGCAATCGCCGGCGAAAATCCCACCCTTGCTTGGGTCATGGATAAATCCGAAAACTGATAATACTTAAGTGCAGTGTAGAGGACGCGGGTTTCCCAGTCGGCCTCAGCGCCTACAACATAATCTGCATAAGTCCCATGCGGTTTCCATTCCTGATCTCTCACCCCTAATCCTCCATGAATATAGAGGTTGGCCTGATAATCTTCGCCGTTGGCCCGCCAAAGAAGGTGATTGAGTTTTAGGAACCCCATTTCAGTATTGGCCTTGTCCTGGGAGAAGCGCCAATGATCGACTCCCACTGCGAATTTATTAGAGAAAGAGTACATGACGTAATTGTTCGAGTAATCTTCCATGTTGGCCGAACTAATGGCCCAACCGTCTTTATAAATCACCGGATGTGCAAAACTTTTAAACGAGAACAACAGAGCTGTAAGTGTGATTATTTTTTTCATGCACTCTATAACGTAGCAGGGTCCCCCTTTGTGACATCACTTTCTCCGGAGAAAGTAATTTTTTTAATACTTGACTAGTCCGTATCTTTTCCGTAAAAGTTTTTACATGAAACTGAACCACGTTGCAAATAAAATTTTACTGAGTGATATAAAAAAGTTGGTGGCAGATGAACGATCTGCTCTCACTAAACTGCTTCATCATTTAAAAGAAATAGATAAGAGGAAGCTTTATTGCGACTTAAAGTATTCGTCGTTGTTTGCTTATTGCGTTCATGAATTAGGTTATGATGGAGCTTCCGCTCAAAGACGGATCGTCGCCGCGAGGGCACTAGCGGAGATGCCAGAAATTGAGCAAAAAATCGAAGATGGAAAATTAAATCTCACGAATATTTCATTAGTGAATCAATTCATTGATGATCCTGTTCAAAAACGTGAAGTCTTTAAAGATGTTGAAAATTTAACCAAGAAAGAATGCGAACAAAAATTATTCGAAATCACCGGTAAAGAAGAGAAACCTAAAGATAAAACCAAGCGCATTTCAAAAGATAAAGTTCAAGTGGCGTTTGTTTTATCAGACGAAACTATGGCAGTGGTTGATCAGCTAAAAAATCTTTTGGGTAAAGAAATGGAGATGGATCAGCTGGTCCAGTTTATGGCGAAGGAAGCCATCAAGTCTGTGGAAAAGACGAAGTTCAAGCAAACCAAACCCCGAACTTCACTTTCTCCAGCGAAAGTAGGAAGACTAATTCCAGCGGCAGTTAAACGGGATGTGTATGCGCGAGATAAAAAATGCACTAATTGCGGGTCCACGAGGAATCTCAATTACGATCATATCCTTCCCTATTCTATGGGAGGACCAGCGACCCGCGAGAATTTGAGATTATTGTGCTCACCATGCAATCAGCGAGCGAGGATAAAGGCGGGGCTCATGGCCCCGCCTGGAAAATTACATATCAATAAGTAGATCGTAAGAATAATTAGAAGTGCGAGATAGGCATGAATCATCGGCACTTGTTACAGAAACAGTTTTAGAGAATTTTGGCAGAATGGCCTTAAAGATCGCAACATTCAGGCCACAAGAAGGGTTACGAGGGCTACCTTTGATTGTCATACGACGAGCTTCATCACGGCCAGTAGGTTCTGGAACGTCGAAAGTGGCAACCATACGAACTGGGCCCTGCATCCAAATATCAATGCCGCCAGAGCAAGTGACGTCGATGTTTGTGGCGCCAAGAGTTTTTAGATGCTTGATGGTTTGAGATTCAGCATAGGTACAAGCGTAGAATGAGCGTCCCCAGGACTCCATTCCCCCATAGGAGATAAAAGCACGTTCAGAAGCGAATGATGAGAGCGAAAAAATCAGGGCCGTGAGAGCTAGAAACGTTTTCATAGAACCTCCAGTTGATTTAAATCGACTAGTGAGTTCTAGCAAGTTTCTTGAAGTTAAGCCATACCTGAGATTTTAAGAACTCGATGTCCATGTGAAGACATTCGGCAGCACGCAGATAAATGTCGTGGATGTCGAGGTGCTTCTGAGAATCGGTTTCGAGGAACAAATTTTGGATTGGAACTGAAGGCAGAAGCTCACGCACCTGCGGAGAATTATCCAGAGATAAACCAAAGGAGAAATAACATTGAGGATGTAAGCGTAAAAAATCTTTCATGAGAACTTCATTGCCGCGAAAATCGTGGAAGATCCACGGAGTTGTGGGTCTGCGTTCTTTCATGACTTGCAGAAAGTCTGCGCCGGCGCGGACGTTATGAATGACTAAAGGAAGTTGATGCTTCTCGGCCAACTCCAGGTGCCACATGAACAGCTCTCGTTGCTGCTCTAGGTACTCTGGATAAGTGCGATCAATGCCAGTTTCGCCAATGGCCCAAAGCTTGTTGCTTTCGGCGAGATTTTTTACATGGGATTTAAAATTTTCGATGTCTTCCGGAAAATCTTCCAGCCACCAGGGGTGAACCCCTGCGGAGGTGTATTGGGTCGATCTTTCGGTTTTAAGTTCTTTTTCGGAGAGGCACTCAACACTCACAGAGGGATCATAAAAATCCCGTCTGTGAGTATGAATATCAAGATAAGGAGTCTGATTCAAAATTAGAAACAAGAAATGTTGTGAGAAACGCTTTGAATTCTGTCGTTGATGTCACGAGCGTAGAATGTTCTGAAAGAAGAACCACGAGCGAAGACCCAGTCAGAATAGTATTCTGAATAAGATTTACCAGATTGAGTTCTCATCCAAAGAGTTCCATTACAGTGAACATTTCGGGCATCATGGTTCCAAACTTGGACCTGAACTTGTGAACCGTAGTTATATACGTTGGGGAAAACGGCATCTTTTGCGGCAAACACAGAACCTGTAACCAAAAGAGCGAGAACCATCGTTAAATTTTTCATTGGAATCTCCTTTTCTATAATTAAACCAATGGTTATAAAGAAGGTCTATAGATTTATACATTGCACGGAGTTAAAAAAATGGGACTTATATCTAGTGAAATTGAAAAATATTGCATCGATCACTCAACCCGTCCAAGCGCCGATGCGAAGGCCCTCGAAGATCACACTCGCGCAGGCATTCACGGAAGCAACATGCTGATTGGTGAGATGGAAGCATCTGTGCTGACGTTCCTCATTAAACTAGGAAAAGTAAAAAACATTGTGGAGTTTGGAACATACACCGGTTACTCCGCTTTAGTGATGGCAGAACAAATTCCGGCCGACGGAAAAGTGATTACAATTGATATCAATCCGGCCACGACAACGATTGCCAAAGAATACTGGGCAAAGTCAGCACATGGAAAAAAGATTCAGCAAATTTTAAAACCTGGTCTCGAGGCCATGAAAGAGCTGAATGATAAATATGATCTGGTCTTCATCGATGCGGACAAAAATAATTATTCAAATTATCTCGACTGGGCCCTTGAACACCTTTCACCGAATGGATTTATTGTTGTAGACAACACTTTATGGTCAGGAAAAATTTTAACTCCAGGACTGGATAAGCAAACTGATTCGATCATCGCTCATAATACGAAAGCAAAAAACCTCGAAGGTTATACAAAGACTCTGTTACCAATTAGAGATGGAATGTTCCTCATTCAAAAAAGCTAATAACGTCCACCCGGTTGTTGCACGCGCATGGTTTCCACTTGTTCCTGCATTTGCTGTTGGCCATAGGCCCTCTGCGCGTCTCCGCCGGAATCCCAGTCTTTTCTTTCATGTGAAGCACAACCTAAAACTAAGAATGCGGTCATAATAATGAAGTGTTTCATGACAAAACTCCTTCCGATTCTTTTATTTTATATGGCTTCACTGCTCGCTTCATATAAATTCTCAATGAAGCATGTCTCACTCACCTAATCACTCGGACATAATTTAGTTTTATTATATTTTCATTAAACCATTCCCCTCATTTAATTTGATTGGAATGGAGGTCTCTTATGAGATTAACTGAGTTTGTCGTAGTCGTTGTGGCCGCACTTCTCTTTCTCATCCCGACCATGAGGCAGGAGAACCGACCACTGGAACGTCAGGAGCAAGAAGAGGCCCCCATGGAACAGGTGATGGAAGAATCCAATACCTTTAAGATCACCTATGAAGTTCAAAAACCAGAAGAAGAAAGTGTCGCCGACATTATCTGGATGAAGAAGGCGGCGGAAGTGGCCCAAGATGAAGGCATTCCCTACTTTAATGTGCTAGAGCAGCACACGATCAAACGATTCAATCAGGCCTATAATATGGAGCTTTCCGTAGTGGAAGGTGTGATTCAATTGGATAGAGACCCCATGAGGGCCGAATTCGATGCTAACGAGATTGAAAGCCTGGTCCTCACTGACTCTCCCTAGTCTCTACAACACGTTGTAAATTTTACCCCGGCCTCGGTCTAATTGTAGTGCCGGTGTAAAAATGACTTACCATGTGTCCATGAACAATACGTCCATCCTCCATTTCGCCCTAAGGTCGATCATTCGGCAGAAGTCCCGAAATGCGTTCATTATTGTTATTGTTTGTCTGACCAGCATTTTCTCACTGTTTACGGCCAGTCTCTTCGAGGGAAAAAACCATCAACTTAAAAACAGCATCATCGAAACTGAGACCGGCCATTGGCAGGTCCTAGATCGTGGTTTCTTCGATACCCAAGATCCCCTTAATCCGGAGGTCCTGGACCACAAACTTCTGAAGAAATTAAAACCCTATAAAATGACCCCTGAACTTCTCTTGAAGGCCACCATCCTTCATCCCGAGGGTTCTCAGGAACTGACTTTGATTGGGATTGAACCTGAATCCCATGAAAAGGTTTTCCCTCTTAAGGCCCATGTCACGGGTACCTGGCCCATCCCGAAAGAGAACCGACGAACAGTGGTGATTGGCCGGAAATTTGCCGAAAAACTTAAACTCGCAATCGGTGATGATCTTGTGATCACCTATCAAGACAAGAGTAACGCCATTTTAAACGAGGCCCTGACTGTCATTGGCATTTTTAATAAATATGGCCCGGGCTTTGAGGGCCACAATGCCTATGTGCGGAATGAAGTCATTCAGGACCTCTTGAGTCTTGCGGACGCAAGGTCTTTTCATCGAGTGATCTTAAGGCCCCAGGACGTGAAAGTTCCGCCGGTCATTAAAAACAAAAATCTCGTGTTGAAATCTTGGAACAATCTCTATCCCGAGTTAAACGTCATGATGAAGTTTCATGATGGAACAACCAGGGCCCTGATTGTTTTTATGCTGGTGATTGCTTTTGTTTCTATCATTACACCGATCAATATCCTCTGGGACGAAAGAAAAGAAGAAGTAAAACTTCTTCGCACCTTAGGCACCAGTGATAAGACCATTTTCCTCTTGGGTGCTTGTGAGGCGATCACGATCATTGGAATTTCATTATTTTTAAGTGTCTTAATCTGGGGTCTTCTCCATTTTTTAAGCATTCAAAAAGGACTTGATTTTACTCTCTTGGGTGAGCAGCAAGTGGTGCGAGAAGGAATTCAAATTTCTCCTCTGGTCTTCCCGGTCATCAACTGGTTGAATGTTACGTTGATTCTGACTTTTCAGGCCGTGATTATTTTTGCCAGCAATTATTTTTGTGTGAAGAAAATCGTGAAGAAGGAAGTCATTGATGCCTGAGAAATACTTCCTCTTAAAAGTGGCACTCCGAAATCTCGGTCGTCATCCTCGTCGAACGATACTCCTCATTCTTGGTATTGCACTTGCCAATGCCCTGACTCTTTGGATCCTGACCTTCCGTCAAACCACATTTAAGACCATGATGGACAACATCTTGGGGATGAAATATGGCCAGGAGCAGATCACTGCACCTGAGTATTACGATTTTGATAAAGGGAGCATTAATCCGTTTAAAATCATTCACAAGGATTCTATTGAGAAGCTTCCCCACACTTATACTTTGAGAACTCAAGGAGTGGTTCTCCTCGCTAGCCAGAAAAACGCTTTTCCCATTCTCATGAATGGCTACGATATGAAACGAGAGCTCGAACTCTCGCGCCTTTCAACGCTTCTAAAAAAAGACTTTAAGTTTCAGCATAAGTTCCCACTCATTCTGGGAAAACGCCTGGCCCTCGCTCTGGCGGTCCATGAGGGCGATGAAGTGGCGGTGATCGGGCAAGCGGTAGACGGATCGGTCGCCAATGAACTCTTTACTGTTGAGAAAATTTTGGATCTGGGTGGTGGAGAATTTGAGAAGACTTTTGCCGTGACGGATCTGGCGAGTATGCAAGAATTTCTTTCGATGAGTCCTGATCAGTATCACCTCCTCGTGAACTTTGGGGACCCGATTCAAGGCGCCTCTCTCTTAGAAAAGGTCCAGTGGCAAAAACTTCTGCCGCAAATTGCTTCGAGTTCAGGATTCATGGACCGCTTCACAAAATTTTATGCCATCTTCTTTGCTCTTGTGGCGGGGATTGCCATGGCCAACACTCTTTCTCTCTCGTTTCTTGAGCGCGTGAAAGAATACAAGATGACCACCATCATTGGTGCACCACCAGCATGGATCAGAAAATCCATTGCTCTGGAGATTTTTCTGGTCTCAGTCACGGCCCTTATCATAGGGAACATCGTGATGCTCACTTGTATTGGCATCTTCAATATCATTCCGCTTAATTTATCGCTTTTAACCGGTGGGACCCAAATAACAATGGGCGGGATACATCTTTCTCAAGACATGTATCTTAACTTCTATGGATGGGTCTTTCTTTCTTGTAATGTGTTTTTGATTATCACTCTCATCATCGCGTCCTTCTATCCGCTTCGGATTGTGTTAAAGAAGAGCCGGACGGAATAAAGGTTTTCTTTAGTAGTGAAGTGCAGACGGTCTTTTCTAGATTTATTCGCAATTCACCTGGAGGTGTCTTGTGAAAAGGATTTCAAGACTCATCGCCTTCTTGTCTCTCACTAATGTGGCCCTTGCTTCGACCTCGGACATGAAGATGGCGTGGGAAAATATCTCCGATCCTGAAATCATGAGCTATTTTTTTACTCGAACCTTTCGTGACCTTCCACTTAAAGGAGAAGTCGCTCCTTCAAAGAAATACTGGTCAGGAGATTACTGGGCCCTTCGAAATGGAAACATTAACTACCGCTGGTTTGCAAAGAAAAAAATCGGCTGGAACTTAAGATCTCCCACCAAAGAAGAGGCCATGCGAATGACCATTCCGCAACTGGCGGAACTCGCCCCTTCTGAAAAGTACGATCTCTTCACTGGAAAATACAATTATCCACTTCGCGAAGAAGTTTATCGCCGTGCCGATCCAGAGGCCGAAATCTGGGAAGGAATGTGTCACGGCTGGTCTCCGGCCACCATGAACCATGAAGAACCAACACCAAAAGTCATGCGTAATCCCGACGGCATCGAAATTCCTTTTGGCTCTTCCGACATTAAGGCCCTGGTGAGTTACTACTATGCCTACGGTTTCCAAACACCGACGGTCTATCAAATGGGACGACGCTGCTTCAAAGGCGGCTTTTTAAACTTTGATCATGATTGCAAAGATGACATGAATGCCGGCGCTTTCCATATTGTCCTTACCAACCGTATAGGAATTGATGGAAAAGGCTTTGTCGCCGATATTCAGCGCTATAAAGAGGTCTGGAACCATCCGATCAACAAATACTCATCGGTCATCGTCGATGAATACGGGGCCGATAATGATGCGGCTCCGGGAGCAGTGAAAACTCTTCAAATCAGAACCACCATCACCTACGTGGATGAAAACGGCCATGACTGGCAACCGGTTCGAGGAACTCAGAAGCAACACGAGAAGACCGCCAATTATGAATATGAAGTTGAACTGGATGGGTTTGGGAAAATTGTGGGAGGTAAGTGGCTCTCGAAAGCAAGACCGGACTTCTTGTGGCTTAAAACGAAGGCCCAAAAATTTGAAGGATCGCTTTCTCGATTGGGTGAACTCTTGAACGATTAATCAAAAAGAAGGTCAGGGCAGAAGACCCTGACCTTTTCTTCATTATAAATGAATCACAACTTCGCTAACTTCTCCGCCTTTCACTAAATCAAAATTTACATTGTCGTCTTTAATAAATGTTGATTCTGAATCACAGTGTCCGAGGTCGACCACATGAATTTTCACATCGCCGCGCTTAGGAACAATGTAGTTATCAAGAAGAAGAGTTTGCGGAACAGAATGACGATCAATCATAAATTTTTGTTTTGATACGCATTCATTCAGAACTGTAGTACCATTGATGTCGACACGTGATTTATCCGGGAAGACCTTGCCGTTAAGCATGATTTTCCAGTTAACACTTGAAAGACAGTTAACGTCTTCGCAAATAGGGTCAACTTGTGTGCTGATCTTTGATTTGCTATCTTTGCCACCACAGCTGGCAAGAGTAAGAAGAAGGGCCGAAGCGAGAACCATGCTGGTTTTTTTTCGAATGTCCATGAATTGATCCTTTTTCAAAAGTTGATAACCGCGCGGGAGATTATTTCCAAAAATTTTGCATTGAAAAGGAACTATGAGATGCCCGCATGGATTGACTTACTGACTTGGCCCAGAACACAAATTTCACGAAGTCTGCTTGTTACTGAAGCTGTGTAAAGATAACTTTGTCTCTGGCCAAAATTTTCCTCTGCAACTTTTGAATTCCATTACGTAGAAATACTTAGTATGGTTAAAGTAAATGATGCTAACAGATTTCATTACAAGTTTATTACAAATAGCTGGTCACATTGAAGTCATACCCTAGCTAGTGAATAATGAAATGATAACGAAGAGAGAAAAATGAAAAAAGTTGTACTGGCCGCTCTAATGGCCTCGTCACTTCCGACGATGGCACAAGTTCTAGATCCCGCAGGGATGAACACCTATTTTAATGAAGGTGTGCATGTAGAATATAAACCCCTTCACTTTAAGACCCGTTTCCGTTTTCGTATGCAAAACCGTTTTACATACGAGACCCAAGATACTGAGGACCTATCGGCAAAAATCGCGGATTTCAACGTAAGACGGATGCGTTTACGTCTGGATGGTACGGTCTGGGACCCTCGTCTTCTTTATCGTATTCAACTTTCTTTTACTCGTGGAGATATGGATTTTGACCGCACTCAGTATCCGAATATTCTTCGTGATGCAGTCGTGGGTTGGAGACTTTCTGATACGGCCACAGTTTGGTACGGGCAAACAAAACTGCCTGGTAACAGACAACGTGTGACTTCATCTGGATCTCAACAGCTGGTTGATCGCTCCATCGTCAACGCCACCTTCACTCTTGATCGTGACTTGGGTGCCCAGTTCTATCAACGCTGGGGAGAGGACAGACCTTTTTGGTTGAAACTCGCCGTTTCAAACGGAGAGGGCCGCGCCACTGATAACAAAGACAATGGTCTTTCCTACACTGGTCGCGTGGAATGGTTACCACTTGGCGCCTTTAAAGATGAAGGGGACTATTTTGAAGCGGACCTTGCCCGCGAACTCGCTCCTAAATTTTCTATCGGTGCCGTTTTCAACGCCAACAAGAAAACCACTCGCCCTGGTGGCCAGCTAGGAACTCAGTACACAACTCCGGGTCTTAATCGCGATCTTCAAACCTGGTTCATTGATGCTCTCTTTAAGCACCGTGGTTTCTCTTGGAGCTCTGAATACGCCAACCGTTGGGCCCATGATCCGGTCTTTATGGATGGAACAAAAGAAGTCACAGTCTTCAAAGGCGAAGGTATTACCACTCAAGCCGGCTACCTTTTCGATAACAATATCGAGCCTTCTGTTCGCTATTCACAACTTTTCGCGGACAAAGAATCCCAGGCGGGTTCTGCCAACAACCAGAAGGAATATACTCTAGGTCTATCGAAGTATTTTAACCGTCACACAGTTAAGGTTCAGACCGATCTGTCGTATGACGAGTTATCAAACTCAGTGAAAGACACTTACAGAAGCTACTGGGTCTACCGACTTCAGCTTGAAATCGGAATCTAACCCACCGCTTCATTAATGATTTGTTAATAATATTTTAAAAGTAGGTAAAGACTAGGCTAGAATTTGTAAGTGAATAAATTTGAATCTCAACATTCATCACTTACCTATAAGGGCCTGGTCTGTTTATCTATAACGGCCCTGTATTTTATGTTGGGTTGGTCGGGCATTCAGCTCGCCACCATCAACGCTAATTCTTCACCCATCTGGACGGCCTCAGGACTCGCCATTGGGGCCATGATTCTTTTTGGAAGATGGGTCGCTCCGGCCATTTTTTTAGGCGCCTTTTTAACCAATCTCATGGTCGGTACATCCACCATCGGACTCTTCACCATTTCCACCGGAAATATGTTGGAGGCCATTGTTGGTAGTCAGCTCATTCTGTGGATTTCTAAGAAAAACTTTTTAAAAAATTATTCAGAGTTTTTTTCGATCTCCATAGGAGCAGTATTTGGAAGTATGGTGAGTGCGACCTTCGGTGTTGTTTCACTTTACTATTTTGGAACAATTCCCAGCAGTGAAGTCAGCTACACCTGGTACACCTGGTGGAGTGGTGATTCCATTGGTATCTTGCTGGTCCTTCCCCTCTTTATGGAGCTTTATTCTAAGAAGCTCGATCCCTACAACATCTCTTGGAAAAAATTCACCTTAGGTGTTCTGATTTGTTTGTTCATGCTCTTCATCACCTATTTGGTGTTCGTGAAGGGCTTTAATCAGGCCTTCTCATGGGCGCTTTGTCCGTTTTTCATTTTGATTGGTCTGACCCTAGGGCGCCTGGTTTCAAGGACCATTCTGATTGTCATTGCCTTTGCTATCGTTGTTCTGACCACAGTAGGTTTTGGGCCATTTGAATATGGCAGTCTTAATCAAAATCTTATCTATTCTCAGAGTTTACTTTTTAGTTACGCTTTCTCTATTTTGTTTGTTCGTCCCTTCAAAACAAACTTCACCGTGGGCCCCAAATTTATCCTGGGAAATCTTATTGGATGGTTCTCACTTTTTATCATCACCTACATGGTTTCGAATGCTGAAAGACGACAGTTAAAAACTGATTTTAACCGCATGGTGGAAACGGCCCTTGATTCAGTGATCAGCACAACAAACCAGTATGATCTTCTACTCAGTAGCAGTAAGGCCATTTTTCTCTTAAAACCGGAAATTACCGCCACAGAGTGGAAAGAGTATATTCATTCAATGCAAATTGGCTCACGCTATGATGCTATCAATGGATTAAGCGTCATCCGTCAGGTCCCGAAAAAAGATCTGGAAAAATTTAAAGAAGAAATGGCGAGAAAAGGTCGGCCAAATTTCCAGGTTAAAACTATTAATTCAGAATATGCCGAGCAATTTGATGACTATCTTCTTATTGCCTATTTAGAGCCTGAAGAGAGCAATCATGGGGCCATAGGCCTTGATGTTGGTAGTGATAAAAACCGTCGTGAAACAGCCTGGAAGGCCAAGCGTCTTAATGAGACCATCTCAACTGATCCCATCTATCTGGTTCAGGATAAGCTTCATCGGATTGGCTTCACGATCGTGCAACCCATTCAGGACAAATCCGGAAATTTTATGGGCTGGGTGGGCGCTCCTATTATCAGTACCGTGTTTTTCTCAAAGGCCCTAAAACCTTTTTCACAAGTTCTAAGAACCAAAATAAAAGTGAAGGGCCAGCTGATTCATATTGAAGACCCAGACAGTGCTGAACATCCCTTCAAGCAAAGTGAATACACCATTAAAAAGACCGTCAATATTTATGGTCTGCCCCATGTGTTTGAGTTTTATCCAAGAGCTCCTTTTTTTATTAGAAATACCGGGACCGCGGTGGCCCTAGCTCTTCTTATGAATCTCTTCATGCTTTTTATCGTAAGCTTTCTTCTGGAACAAATTACATTCGGTCAAAAGGCCGAGGCCCTGGTAAATGAGCGCACCAAAGAACTTGAAGTCAGTAAGATGCAGCTCATTCATTCTTCAAAAATGGCCTCCCTTGGTGAGATGGCCAGCGGCATGGCCCATGAGATCAACAACCCTCTGACCATTATCCTGGGTAAAATTCAAGTCATTACTCTTATGCTGGAGGAACTGGAAATTCATCATCCGTCCATCTTTGAAGAGATCAATAAAATTAAAACCACCACCGATAGGATCGGCAAAATTGTGAAAGGTCTTCGGACTTTCTCACGGGGATCTTACAACGATCCATTTGAATTTGTTCCACTGGAACGAGTCGTAACTGAGACGCTGGATCTTTGTGCGGAGAAATTTCGTGCCACCGGCATTGAATTAAAGATTGAAGACATTCCTCCCGTCTCCATTATCTGCCGCCCAAGTCAAATTTCTCAGGTCCTTCTCAATCTCTTTAACAATGCCTATGATGCCATTGAGGGCCTGGAAGAAAAATGGATTCAACTAAGCTTTGAAGTCATAAAAGATAACCGAATCTTGATCATTGTGACTGATAGTGGACATGGCATACCTTCGGAAGTCGCGGAAAAGATCATGGAACCATTCTTTACAACTAAAGATGTTCGTCGAGGCACGGGCCTTGGTCTTAGTATTGCTAAGGGAATCATTGAGGCCCATGGCGGAAATATCTGGCTGGATATGGAAAACACGCGCACGAGATTTATTATTGAACTGAAGACCAGAGAAAGCTGACATGAATAGAAGTAAAATCATTTTTTTTCTAGCTTGTTTCGCCGTATCTTTTTTTATGGTTTATGCCATAACTTTCAGACAACACGCCAAACAAGAAGAGCTTCTCCACTCTGAGGCCTCTGTCATACATGAAGAGGTCCTGGAGCGCTTTGAGATGTTTATGGATTCCTTGATCTCAAAAGGAATCGTCACTTCCGAGTATTTTTCCCACGGGAACCTTTATACGAAGAAGTATGAGCAATTGGCCCAGAACATCCTTCAAAACTATGACGAGATTTTAGGCATCAATATTGTTGACCACCAAGGCACCATTGTGAGGGTCTATCCTTATCAGGAGAATAAGGCCTCACTCGGTAAGAAGACACAGAACCTTCAGTTCATGAAGCACTCTCTCGATATAGGAGAAGAATTCTGGATCTCTCCTCCGTTTCATCTCTATCAAGGGCCACAGGGATTTGTGGTCTATATCCCTATTCGGAGAGACGATCAACTCATGGGCTGGATCTGCCCTGTGATCAGTAATGAGCGCTTTTTTAAAAAGTTCATGACCGCGAACTTCCTGCGCTCTTATGAACTCGTGATTCAAGATGTAGAATCAGGGCTTAATTATTTTTCAACCAGCTCTCCGAAAAATGTCAAAGGCCTGGTTAAACGTCAAAACGTAAAAATTAGAGGAAGAGAACTCATGTTCTTGAGCTGGCCTAAAAAGCAGTACACGGAGGCCTATTTGTGGCCCTTGAGTATCTTCATGGCCCTTATTATTTCTTTTCTCTCGACCTATCTCTTTGGACTGTTAGAACAAAAGTTTCATAGCAATATGCAGCCAGATGAGGCCGAACAACTTCTTCGCATTTCTATTCAAGACGCCTCCAATGGAATGATCTTGATTCAAAACCAGTTGGAACTCATGAAATTAGGGGCGGGACATATTTCTCCGGAAAGGGTCTCCCTTCATGCCTTCTATATCACCAATCTCCTGGAGCAGATTAAGATTCTTCAGCGAATCACAAATCAAGATGAATCAACGAAGCTGCATAAAACACCGCTTTTCCCTCTCATCCTGGAAGTGACTGATCAGCTCCATGACTCAATTGAAGGTAAAAACATTCAGATCATCATGAATCAACAGGAACTAGAGAGCATCCACATCTATGCCCATAAGACACTCTTTAAGAGCAGTGTTCTGAACCTTCTTTTTACGCATATTATTTATCACGCCGGGAAAGACACCCAGATACTCATCAAGAACACGGAAAGAAAACATCATCGAGAGTTGTCCTTAATCGTAAAAGATCCGGGGGCCACTTCGGATTTTAAAGAAAAGATGAAATCAGAAAGATCTTTAATCGGTATCAAACGCGTGGTTGAACTTCACCAAGGAAAATTCACTCTCGACTCAAATGGTACGAGCGAACTTATTTTTAATCTGGTGTTGCCATTGATCAAATAAATTAGAACTCTGTCCCGGCAGTTTCGCCACCGACGGAGCCTGATATTTCACCACCAATACCTCCACCAAAGTCACCGCCAAAATCACCACCGATATCTCCCCCAACGGTACCGCCAATGGTTCCGCCAGTAGTTGTTCCGGTCGTTCCACCTGTGGTTGTTCCTGTGGTGGTTCCCGTAGTGGTTCCAGAATCATCTTGATCTTCAGTCTGTGTAAGAGTTCCGCAGGCGATGGTAATGACATTAGTTCCTGATGGACTAGGCAGACCATTCGCAATAGGAGCAGCACGAATTAAAAGACTGGTGTTCGCAAGATCAGTATCATCCGGCGCTTGCGATGCGCCCGCTGCAATTAACTCCTGAGCTAAAGCATCATCAGTCAATGTTTCAGAGTGGGTAAAATTTCTGTTGGAAGTTGTGTCGGCCGGAAAAGTTGTTTGAAGACTCGAGCAATCGGCCGAACTATAAGTGTAAAAGAGCTGAGTGAAATTTTGGGGAATTTCATCCAGATTGATGTTGGCGTTCACCACACCATCCTGAATGCTGAAATTTCCTTTACCTGTTAGATTGGTAAAGTTTGGATCTGTCGCGACTAAGTCCGCTTCATAAGTTCGATTTTCATCCTCAGTATTTTGCTGAGTCAAGGCCGCCTCTTCAAATTCACTATCGTAGAATTCTTTACAACCAGAAAAGGCGACCAAACTTAAAGTCATAAAAGTAATAGGACTGATCTTTTTTAATGTTCGCATAAACCACCCTTGTCCTTTAAAACTAGGGTCATTCTAGCAAACACTCCTTCTTAGGTTCAGTTCTTCAATCTAAAAAAGCATTTAAGTTTTTTAGACCATTGCTTTGAAGACGCGTGCGCAATCTATCTGACCATGTTTGTGTGTCTTTCTTCCCGGCAATCATGCGGTCATTAAAATAGAAATCACGATGCAGTTCAAGCATGTTCATGGGCAGCATGTAATTCATGACGACCTTCGGAACTTGCATGTTGTCGACATAGTTCAATGACCCTGTAGAAGCAAGTGAAGAGAAAGAAGTAAGAGTTAGAAGCAACATAAAAACCTTCATCTGAACCTCCTGTCCAAGACGTTGTCCTGCCCCCATTATGCGAGGTTCGTGCCAAGTCCAAGTGGATGGAATTTAAGGGCCAGGAGAACTAATGGCCCCGGTGCAGATCGCTCCTGACACTAGGGAATTTCTACCTATTCCTTGGTCCATCGAAGCATGTTTTCAAGCATTCGTTCTTGAGGCATATAAAGAGCAGATTTTTTGTCTTTATTGTCTCGAATGTCTTCCAGAATTTTTCTGAGATTTGTTTTTTCAGTGGCGTTCTTCGTATAGTGTAACTCGCGCTCAAACATCTCATTTAACATGGCATTGAGTTGCTTATTATCGGCCTTGGCAAATATCTCTCGGGCCACAGTTCCCTGGCCCTTCATACTTTCTTCAAAGGCCTGAAGAAATTGGCGATCAGAAAAATCTCTCTTCTGAGCGGCCTTTAAGTAGTAATGGCTCGCTTCTTCCGGTTGACGAGAAAGACGGTACTTATTGGCGATGTCACGGGCCTCGGTCCATTTCATATTTTCTGGTACTTTGATTTCAGTCTTGGCCTCTGCCTTCACTTCTGCTTTCACAGGGGCCAGAGCTGGAGTCGCTGGTTTTGCCACGACGGCCGCCGGTGGTTGAACACCTTTTAGTTTCGCTTCAACTTCTTTTAAGGTCTTAAGTTCCAGTGCCAGAGTCGGATCTTTTGGATTGGCGGCGACCTTCCGCTGAAGAGTCAGAATGTCTTGAGAAATCCCTTGCATCATCTTCGTTTGGTTCATCCCAAATTCTTTAAGGCCCTTCTGGTAATGAGCAAGTGTTCCCGTCACATCTCCAGCTTTGGCCGAGGACTCCCACGCCATTTTTAGAATGAGTGGGTTCTTACTAGTAGAAGCGGCCAGTGAATAGTTTTCTCCGGCCTCTTTAAAAGCATTTTTATACTTGGCCATCTCTTGAGTAACGTCTTGTCCATTGGCCGCGAGCTTATTGATCGAAATACCATAGGTCTGGCCCTGAACTCGGGCACCATTAGCAAGAGAAGTGGTATTGGGATTAGCAAAAGTTCCAGTAATGCCTTTTTCCATCAAAAGACGAGTTTGATCCGGATTGAAACCTGCTTCACGAAGAAGACGGGCCTTTTGAGAGATGTCTCCTTGAGTGTAAGTATAGAAACCTCGGCCCTCATCAATTCCGATCTTGTGAGCGGCGATGATCGCTTCTTTTTGTTTCTGTGTGAGGTTCATGCCATCCAAAAGTCTTGAGGCCTCTGCGAGTCTTTCCGCATCAGTTAATTTGGCGGCGGTTGAGAGATGATTTAATTTCGAGAAACTTGCTCGGCTGGCCGCAACTGCTGCCTTCCCTTTTTCTGTCGCTTCCAGAGCAACCAGGGCCGCTTTACCGCCCTTTAAAAAAGCAAAGATCGCCGTTGGTGGCATGATTAAAGACCCAACAGCTTTACAGATGGTATTGGCCTTTGCCTCACCATTTAAACAGTTATATTCAGAGATGTAGTGCTTTGCAATTCCTTCGGCCGCTTGAGAAAGCATATTGACCAAGGGTTCATAGAGAGTTTTCCCTAGGGCCAGTGCCGGATTGTAATTTGCGTCTGATAAGTTTTTAGGAAACTCTTGAGAAAAGTAAGCGGCCGACATGCGGATAAAATCCATCGCGAGCTTACTGCCTTCACCACCGCTCTTTTTTAGCTTGGCCATGGACTCATTTCGAAAATCTTCATCCATTAAAAATTTTGCCATGCCGGTAACTGACTTCACCTGCATGTCAACTAAGCTTGAGATGAGATCAACCACCATGTTTCCAAGGTCGACTAAAGAATCAAAAAGGAAACCCTTAATACACTGGCCCACCTTAGAAAGAATATTTTCAGAAGAAAGAAGTCGGTTTGCCGTCTGGCCTTTATCACAGTTCATTCTGTTTTCAGGAACAATTCTCTGACAAGCAGGATCAGTGTCAACTAAGTGCTGACAAACAAACTGAAATTCCTGGAGAGAAACATTCGAAGAGACCAAATCTCCGGGTGTCGTACAGCTAATATCCAGAGTCAGTCGTTGTGACCATGAAGTTGAAGTGAATAGAATCAGAAGAAGAAT
Organism: Peredibacter sp. HCB2-198; assembly: GCF_045999315.1. Taxonomy (GTDB): domain Bacteria; phylum Bdellovibrionota; class Bacteriovoracia; order Bacteriovoracales; family Bacteriovoracaceae; genus Peredibacter. Next base: position 3,155,455 of record NZ_CP174607.1, read on the forward strand.
AAAAAGAAATCTCATGGGACAAGGTACTCCTGATACTCTTCAAGTTTTAAAACTTTCTTTTCCGAAGTAAGAAGAAACTGTTTTGAAGCTCCGGCCTGGGCCCAATAAACTTCCAGAAAACTCACAATCACATCGCGCTTGTTTTTATAACTTCCTTCAAACACCAGAACTCGTCCGTGTTCAGTCTCCATTAACTTTTGATTGGTAATTTTCCAGTCGTTAAAACCAAACATTTTACCAAACTCACGTTTTGTATCATGGGTCTTCTCCAACTCTTTTACATTTTGGGCCGTGAGATCCTTGTATTCAAAATCACTTCCCATGCGCGAAAGATCCACACCATCGACGGCATCGTGAAAATTTTCGACAAAGCCGATGTCTGCTCGACTTTCAAATTTTGGTGAAGGTGCCAGGGCCCCTGCGGTCAGAGGAAATAAAAGAAACAAAAAGAGAAATTTGAAGTTCTTCATGAATTTTATTTTATTACAAAGGCAATAAAACTCGATGAAGTGGAGAATGGGCAATTAATGCCCGAGCGTATTACTTGAGTGGTAAAGTGATGACAAACTTTGAGCCTACATTATAGGTACTTTCGACTTGGATTTTTCCACCATGGGCCTCGATAATTTGCTTAGTTATGTAGAGACCAAGTCCCAGACCTGAGAATTCTCTATGCCCCACGGCCCTTTCAAAACGATCAAAAATCCGTTCTAAATGCTCCGGACGAATTCCAATTCCTCTGTCCACCACTTCAATGATCACTGAATTGCCGGTGGATCGTAGAAAAATATCAATGGGCATTCCCCGTCCGTATTTTATGGCATTGGTCACAAGGTTAAGGATCGCCTGCTCAATCCGGAAGGCGTCCCAATGGCCCTTAACAGACCCTTCAGTCACGAGATTAATCGGCACTCGTTCAATCGACATGGCCAGATCCACCACCTGCTTGACGGTGGTCTCCAAGTCAACTTCAGTGATCTCAAGTTCAAATTTACCGGCCTGGATACGAGAAATATCCAACATGTCAGAAATGATTCTGGTTAAGCGCTTGAGCTGCTGATCATAAGTGGTAAAAAGTTTTGCTAACTGATCCGGTTGAAGCGAATTGTCCTGCATGAACTTTCTTTGATAAAGCTGAGTTTGAAGAGTAAGTGAAGTAATGGGTGTTTTAAGTTCATGGGAGGCCAGGGAGATAAATTCTTCTCGAAGACTTAAGGCCAGTTGTGACTCTAACTTAGCGTGCTCGGCCAAAATGAGGGCCTTTTCTAGTTCCGCCTTCCGGGATGTGATTTCCTGGACCAGTGCCGCCACGTTGTTTTGCTCACTTTGAAGATTTAATTGCAGAATGTCTCTTGAGGCCTCAAGCTCCGTCTGGTTCTTTTCAATTTGGAGAACTTGATTAAAGGATTGCTTACGACCTTCTTCTCTAATTTTAGAAGAAATGACTCCGATAATACCGGTTGTGATAAGCACAAACGTATTGTTGAGAAATTCAGAAATATGAACCATCTGAAAATTTGTTCTGAGAAAGCCCGCAAATACATAAATGAGAATGTTTAAGGTCACGAGAAAAAACATCTGTCGGGGAACGACGGGAAAAATCAAGACCCCCGCAAGTAAAACGAGATTCACACCCGCATAATAAGGGCTCACAAATCCGCCCAAAATATAACATTGAATCGTGACCAAGGTCGCGGCCAGCGTAAGTGAAGAAAACCCAACCACAAACGGATTCATGGTGTAATAGCGTTTCTTCACATAAATAAAAATGAGACCGAAGATAATCACGGCCGCGATTCGAGTCACGGACAATTCAACGAAATAATCACGATGGGCAATGTAATCAAGAACGGCATATAGAGGAATTAGGGTAACTGCCAGAAAATTCAAAACTCGACAGCTCTCGCGGGTCTGCGATTCCACAAGGTGCTGATAGCGGTCATTTTCCTCTTGGGTCCAGTTGTTAAGCATCAAAATATTCTAACAACTGAACTTAAGGAAAATCTAATAAATATTGCGGAAATATATGTAAGCGATGAGTAAAAACACCATTCCTACAAAGGCAATTCGCTTAAACCAGTTATCAAGGGCCAGAAATGAGCCATCTCCCTTATAAAAACCCGCATCCAGAATACATAAAGCGTGCAAAGTCAGACCTGGCCAGAAATAGGCATAGTATCCACCGGCCACTAAAAAGGCCCAGAAGATACCTGGCATCACTCTTCCCTTCATAAGCTGACCCAGTCCTGGAAGCATCATACTCCAGATGGCGGCGATCGAATTAGGGGCCTTAAAGTCTACAGGATTTGCATTCATATTAGTTTCCATTGATGAGTTTTCTTAGTCCTTTCGAAAAGGACGACTCTTCTTGGTTTTTACGATGTTGAACTTCCCTTTCACGGATGTATTCAGTGTCAGGAATCATATGTTTACTTGGAGGGGTCTTTCCATCATTCGGTTGAATTTGAAATACACCACGATAAGTCACTTCATCGCTGACAAGATACTTTTGATTATCAAGGGTCTTGTTCCAGTTGATATTGAAGTCTTTACGATTGAGCTTCGATTCAAACTTCACAAATTTATTTTCATATCCCCAAGTGTCTTTTACTGAATCAGTCACAGTAAATTCAACGTCCGCTGGGCGAGAGATATTTTTGATGGTCATCGTGCCTGAGGCCTTGAACTTATTGTCTTTCAACTGAACAATCTTGTTCGATTTGAAAATAATGTTAGGAAATTGGCGAGCATCAAAGAACTCAGAGTTCTTTAAATGTCCGTCGCGCATTTTATTACCGGTCTCAATACTGTTAATATCAATTTTGATATCGAGATTTTTAAAACTCATTGGTTTCGGTTCAAGATCCACATCAGCATCAAAGGCCGTGAATCGACCAGTTAGTTCCGAAACTCCGAGATAACCGACCTGGAACAGAATTTCAGAGTGATCTCGATTTGAGCGCCATGGAGCGGCCAGGGTTGATAGAGAGATTAAAGCGGCAAGTAAAAGAAAATGTTTCATGCTGTCATTATAGTATTTTATGTTTTTTTGGGTAGATACGTATGTCACATAAAATAGCACAAACTTCCCAGCTCTGGTATCATTAAAGCATGTCTAAGACTCATCATCACCATCATCATAACAGCACACTTCACCCCATTGATGCCTTTGGAATTAAACGGGTTTCTTTAAGTTCAATCAGGATCGAAAGACTGGAAAATCGGATCCATCCTTTGGTGCCTTTCCCGCACAAACATGACTTTTATCAGCTCATTTTGATGACGGCCGGAACAGGAGTCCACCATATTGATTTCAGTACCTACAAAATCACGAAGAACCAGATGTTTGTGATGAAACCGGCCCAGGTCCATACCTGGCAGCTGAAAGGGGCCCAGGGTTACGTCGTGGAATTCAACCGGGACTCACTCCACGGCATGAGCACTCATGCTTTGGACATGATTAAACAATTAGATTTTACTCCGGATGCTCTCACTTTTAAGACCCAGGAGTTTGAACAATTAAAAACTGTCACCAAACTCATGATGGAAGAATTCATGGCCGAAAAAGAGCATCTTGATCTCGCTCTTCGAGGATATCTCATGGCCTTTTTAATTCAGGTCTTAAGAAATAGTCCCATTGGCAAACAGACCAAGAGTATTGATATTCTCGACCGCTTCAGAAATCTGGTTGAAGATAATTTCAAGCACGAACATCGAGTTGAGTTTTACGCCAAAGAATTAAAACTCACACCGAAGGCCCTCACCATGCAGCTCTCTCGTTTAATGGGGAAGGCCCCACGTCAACTCATTCAAGAAAGATGTTTACTTGAGGCCAAACGCTATCTCGCCTACTCATCTGTTCCTATCGCTGACATTGGTTATGAACTGGGATTCGAAGATGCCAATTACTTCACGAGATTTTTTAGATTGCATGAGAAGATGACGCCGGCGAAGTTTAGAAAAGATTTTTCCCAATAGAGGCACTTATGAATAAAAAGAGACTTCTTAATTTAGTTTATTTCATCTTCTTGGGCCTTCTCCTCTATCAGATTGTACCTCGAACCCTACATAACTTTCATTCTGAAGGTCAGTCACTTCCCAGTGTTAACGCCTACAATTTAAGCACTGATACTGAAACTCTGTTTCCACCGGCCAGTGGAAATGCCATTGCCATTTTTTGGGCCACTTGGTGTGGGCCCTGCAAGCTTGAGATGAAGCGCTTAAGAAGTTCGGTTGAAGACGGAAAAATCCCACAAGATAGAATCTTTGCGATTAACCCATTTGAGAACCGTGAAACCATCTTGAAGTTTCTTTCTCAAGAGAAGTTTCCTTTTCAATTTATCGAAGCACCAGAATTAGTTAAAGACATGAAAGTAGAAGTGACTCCAACGACTCTCTTAATTGAGAGCGGGAAAATCACGAACCGGAGTTCAGGACTTTCCCTTATTGGAATCTGGAAGGCCGAATTGTTATTTAGATAACTCTCCACACTCAAGCATATACTGAGCAAACACATTTCTCACGGCCGGAGTGTTCTTTTGGTTTTGGACCCAATACTTTTTAATCATCGGGCAGTAATAAACTTCATAATTTTCTACTTTGCCAGTTCTTCTCAAGGTCACAAAAGATGGGGCCACACCTTGATAAAGCTCAAGGTTCTTTTCTTTGGTATTCGCTTTTGAGATTGCTTTTAGTGACTTGAGTCCATCTTTAAGTCCTTTCAACTGTGGAGTCTTGTCCTTTTCAATCAGGGTCGCTAGTTCCTGGGCCGCTTTCTCGACCTGGGTCTGATCTGTACCTAAAAGAGAATTAAAAAGTTTATCGTTGGCCTTGAAAGCGTCTTCGACCTGACCGGCCACCGCCATTCCTGAAAGAAGTAGTGAAAAAGCAAATAAAGTTAATTTCATAGTTCCATCCTTTTTGATGCAAATACGATTCATTCTACCGATTTGTGACATCATAAGCTATAATTTCTCTATGTCTTATCATGCCGTGGATTTCGGGACTTCAAACTCCCTACTTAGTTATGTCTCAAACGATGGAAAAATCGTGCCCGTTCCTCTGGATCTCAACTCCAGCCTGGTTCTGCGTTCCTTGATTTATACTCCTGAGAAAAATAAATGGTTTTTTGGAAATGAGGCGATTCAAGAGTATGTGAGCCATGAAGGTGAAGGCCGCTTCTTTCGTTCCATCAAAAAATTTCTGCCAGAACCAGGTTATACCGGCACTTCGGTTTTTAACCGAAACATGAACATCTCAGAAATGGTGGCGGTTTTCCTGGGAGAGATGAGAAGGCGAGCGAACAAGTATACTAACGAAAGTGTGGATCGAATTATTCTGGGACGACCGGCCCTTTACTCACTCGATAAAGAACAAGATCAACTGGCCGAAGATCGCATGCGAAAGGGCGCTGAACTCGCGGGCTATAAAGAAATTATTTTCTGCCCGGAGCCCGTGGCCGCAGGACTTGATTACACCACCAGTGCTAACGATGAACGCATTGTTCTTATTACCGATTTTGGTGGTGGTACCTCAGACTTTACTCTTATGAAAGTTCGCCACAATCAGTACTCTCAAGACGATATCCTGGGTCTTTCTGGAATATTTGTGGCCGGTGACGTCTTAGATGGTGTCATGATGAGAGACTTTATTGCTCCTCATTTCGGTTCTCAATATGAATATCAAATTCCCGGCGGCACCAACATTTTAAAGTTTCCGAAAAATCTTTTAAAGAAGATCTGTTCTCCGGCCCACATCACTCACCTCCGCGAGAAAGATACCTGGGAGTTTCTTCAGCACATTAATAAGTTTGCTCTTTCTGAAACTGATCAGACCAGAATGCAGAATCTTTTTACTCTCGTCGAATGCCAGCTGGGTTTCCCTCTGTTCCATGAAATTGAAAAAACCAAGATTGGCCTTGGGAAATCGCCCGTGGTGGATTTTCATTACAATCATCTTGATATCAACATCACTCAACCTGTTTCTCAGACTGGCTATCGTGAAAGCGTGACTCTAACCGTAAACGAAGTCATGGACACCATGATGGAAGTCTTTACTCAATCAGGACTTACTCCTGACAAAGTAGACCAAGTGATTATGACCGGTGGTACATCTCAGTTCCCGCTCATTCAAGAACGCCTAAAAAATACTTTCGGCGCCGATAAGCTAAAAGAACACAACATTTATCAATCTGTGGTAAATGGTCTTGCTCAGTATGCAATCAGGATGAAGAACTAGGGTTTGTAAGGGACACATCCCTCTTCATAATTTTGAACATATTTGGCACCGGGACACTTCCAAATTCCTTTGTGATCTTTGTATTGAGAAGGAAGTCCGCCGCTATTTGAAGAAGATGGTTTGGCCGAGACAGTACGTAAAACTCTTTCTTTTAAAACAAACCCGGGTCTTTCGAGCCAACTAATATTTTGAAATTTTGTTAAGACAATGGAACTCTCCACCAATGTATTCAGATCAATCCATCCGTCATCAAATTGCCGCTGCCAGCTCATTCCATAACTGTTCTTGACCTTGACCATGGCCCGACAATCACGCCCCTGACAAACTTCTTTAATCCCAAAGAGTGCAACAGAATGAGCACTTCCATGAGCACATTTGGTTTTGTCCTCAAGGGGCTGAGTACAAATTCCCATTTCAACTGGAATGTCAGAAAGTAGCAATGATTGGATTTTTTTATTTAAGCTTTCCGGAGTCAGCTTCTCATTATAAAGTGGGAAATTATTCGGTTTAAATTTGGGGATACTCACCGTCTCTTCCGGAGAAAGACACTTCTTGGGAAGAATAGAGCGATAAAGAAAGTCATTAAGGTCCCTGGCATTTACAAAAGCTTCTCGAATCTGCTCTGCCGGAGTCTGAAGGTTTGTGAGTTCTTTTTTTATCGACTCCACTAAACAGTTCACGCAATCATTTCTAGTGATTCCGATTCCTTTATATTCATTCCACTTCTGGGCCAATAAGTTCCAGCCGTTCTTTTCTTCTTCTGTATAAGAATAATTCCCCATATTGATCCGATACACGAGATCGCTGAACTTCGCGCATTCTTCAAGGGCAATTCTTGGATTTTTCATCTGCTCAAGATTAGAAAAAATTCTAAAAGCGTTTCCACCTTCTTCCAACTCACCTTTCTGATAGTAAGAAGTCACATCAAGCGAAGAAAGTCTTTCTCTAGGGTCGTTACAATTGAGCGCAAGTTCTTTGCAACGATAGTGCTCTAAAAGACTTGTGGCCGAAAACCCATAACAAACACCAATCCCGTCTTGGGCCTTAATGGGAGTATTAGGTGATATCTCTTTTCGAGTTCCAGATGTTTCTTCAAATCCTTCAGGGGCTGTATAGTAAGGATATTCTTGCGCCCAGGCCATCATGGGAAAAAGAAGAAGGAAAAAGAATTTCATTTCTTCTCCTTTCTATAGAGGTCCCAGGAATCTACCAAATACTTTTCTTTAAAGACGCAGTAATCATATTGATTGTGGCCCTTGTCTTCGAGGATGACACTGGCCCCGCCTTTGGAAGCGCAATACTTTGAGGCGGGATTACCCACTGTACCCATGGGGCCCTTCGGTTCGGCCTTCATTGGGACGACACTTACGAGTTTAAGACAGTCCTCGATCTTGCGGGCACATTCAGCATTCACTGAAAGTCCCTGGACCTTTTGAATCTGAATGGTCTTTTTACCCATTAAGAGTTCTTCTCCAGCACAGACCAGAGGTAATACGAAGAGAATGACGGGTATTAAGGACTTCATAATGGTCTTTTCGACACTTCATCGGATTCATTTAGTATGTAAAAGTTTCACTTCCGCGATTCCGCTACATATTGTTTACACACGAATCTGGCCCGTAGCAATTCCCGTGCTACATTCAATCCCATGGGAAATGGTCAGGCATACTATCTTACAAAGTTAAGAGAGGATCTCTCTATCAAGCAGAGAAACAATCCTCATTACTCGCTTCGCGCGTACGCTCGAGATATTGGAATCCATCCTGCAACTCTAAGCCAAATCATCAATGGTAAGCGTCCTCTTCCGATGAAGGACTCGGCAAGCGTGGCCCAAAAATTAAATCTCGGTCCGAAGGAAAAAACGCTCTTTATGGAGAGTTTAATCCGCAGTAAATCGGCCCTGGATCAGATTAAACTTTCCGATGAAGACACACGTTTCATTCTGGATGAGTCCTATTATAAAGTGATCGCAGAATGGGAACACTATGCTCTTCTCGAGCTTTTTGACGTCAAAGATTTCCAAGGGACAGTAGAAGAAATCACCATAAAACTGGACCTCACACCAAACCGTGTAGATGTCGTCATTAAGAACTTACTGACTTGCGGGCTGTTAGAAAGAAATGCTGAAGGAAAACTTCAGAAGGCCCATGCCCGGATTACAACCACTGAAGACATTAAGAGCCAGGCCCTGCGTGATTCTCACAAAGAGGTCCTTTCGATGGGTGCTACGAAGCTAGACGAAATTGCTGTTGAGTTACGTGACTTCTCTTCTTTAACTATGGCACTAGATCTGAGCAAACTACCAGAGGCCAAATCCATCATTCGTGAGTTCCGCTTAAAAATGATTGAGATGCTCGAAGGCGGCGATCGTACTGATGTCTATCAGTTGGCGATTCAGTTCTATCCCTTGACCAAGATTGAAGACACAACAAAGCATTAGGAGACTCTCATGAAAAACATCTTCCTTTTTGCAGGTCTACTTGCTCTCAGTCTCAACTCCTTTGCCAGTGGAGAAAAAGGGAATGGTGGCTATTCTGTTGTTTGTCGTGATGAGAACAATTTCATTATTTCGGCCGAGCTTCTGGATATTTATGAAGGTAAAACACTTTATAAATTGGAATACCCGACTGACGAATTCGCGGTAGACACTCTTCTGACTGTTGCGAAATACAAAATGAAGGAACATACGGCCTTCTCTTCAAAGCTTGAAAAAGAACTCGCCACGGTGGATGAGAGCATGATCTTCATCCCTCTTGGAAATGAACTTGAGTCAACCGATGACGCCTCCCCAGTAATCAAAAAGAAGGGTTGTCAGTTCGAGCAGCTTGCCAATTATACTGACGAGGGCGAACTGATTGTTTCTCAGGAAATCTATGAGCAACTCGACAATGTGAATAAGGCCGCTTTCAGATTGCATGAAGCGATTTACTCTTTAAGAAGAAAGGCCCGCGGAGATGAAACCTCACAAAGCACGCGCCGTCTTACGGCCCACATTCTGGCCAAAAACGGGAATCAAAAAATCATTGATCGTTTGACCAATGAATCCATGTATCAACCAGACGCCAAGAAACTTCCTTGTGGCCTAAAAGGTTCTCTGGAAGAAAGAATTGAGAGCTGCAGCTATCAAGCGCGTCCGATTGGAAGTATGTATCTCGTGACAAGAACTACAGACATGAAGGAAGTGTGGAAAGACTTCAGCAGTAATCTTCTTTGGAGTGATCGCCTTCCATCAAAGATGGGCCAGTTCATGGCCGAAAAGGCCTGCCAGGAAAAAGACATGCCTGAGATGGCCTACTTAAATCAATATAAGTGGCGTCTCCCGACAAGTGCCGAGTACTTTGGCCCGCAAGAGTTTCTTGCTTATGTTCTTCCTAATAACGTAGGTGCCGATGGCCCTTATAAATTCTGGACCAGCACCGTGAAAGCAAAATTCGCGATGGTTTTTGATGGTGGCTCTGGTGAGATGAGTTACGAGTATCTAAGTGATAAGAAAGTTGAATCTGTTCGTTGTGTAACGAAACTTAAATAAGGGCCCCGAAGGGCCCTTTTTTTACTTAACTTGGTTTAACCAATCATTCATGTTGTAGTAGTTTGTGACTCTGGCGATCTTGTCACCCTTGACTTCAAAGAAACATCCCACAGGTAAACGATACTTCTGGCCTCTTGCAGGTGGAAGACCTTCACAAGTTGATTTGTAAGTTCCGTTACAGATGAACTCGGCCGCGGCCCTTTTTCCGTCTGCAGAAGTCATGATCACCATATTGTCCAGGAACTCATCATAAAAAGTGTCCATTTCACCCAGGAACAAAGTGAAGGCCTCTTTACCTACTGAGCGGCCACCTTGATTGGTATCGTGGATCACGTCATCAGTCAGAAGACCTAGCATATCTTTAAAACGTTTTTCGTTAAAAGCTTTGTAATAAGCTTGAATAAGTTCAGTTGTGTTCATAATGCTCCTAAAAATATCTCGCGTGATGCTTAATATGTTCTTCAATAAAAGTGGAAATGAAGTAGTAGCTATGGTCGTAGCCTTCGCAAATAATCAATTCATAGTCCTGAGCAACTGAATTCGCCGTCACGATAAAATTGGTCGGTTTCAGTTCTCTCGCCAAAAACTCATCCTTTGAGCCTTGGTGAATAAGGATTTTTGATGCGTGTTTTTTTCCCGCCTTCATTAGCTCACAAGAATCATAACTTTTCCAGAGGGTTTGATCTTCACCCAAATAGCCTGAGAATGCTTTCTGTCCCCATGGAACCACCGTTGGATTCACAATCGGTGAAAAAGCAGAAACGGCCTTAAACTTATCAGGGTTTCGGAGGGCCAGAACCAAGGCACCATGGCCACCCATAGAATGACCCATGATGGAGATATTGGTCGTTTTAAAATGTTCTTGAATCACCTTGTAAAGATCATTCATCACATAGCTATCCATCCGATAATGATCTTTATAACCAGGAGTTGTGGCATCTACATAGAAACCTGCTCCTGATCCAAAGTCATAGCCATCATGCTCCCCTGGAAGATTGAGTCCACGAGGAGAAGTGTCCGGACAAATCACCATGAGTTTCTCATTGGCAAGAATTCTCTGAGCGCCGGCCTTGGTGATAAAGTTTTCATCCGTACAAGTTAGACCCGATAACCAGATGATACAGCCCTTGATCTCTCCATGAGGAACAAAGGTCGAGAATTTCATCTCAGTTTTTGTTTCCGCTGAATCGTGGGACCAAAAACTTGTATGACCCTCAAAAGTTTTATGTTGTTTAAGTAGCTTCATAGATCCTCTTAAAAAGTCACCACACTACGGATGCTCTTTCCTTCCTTCATATATTTGAAGGCCTCATTGATTTGCTCAACTGGCATAGTGAAAGTCACCATCTCATCAATTTTAATTTCACCCTTCATATATCGGTCAACGTAACCAGGAAGTTCAGTTCTGCCTTTTACACCACCAAACGCGGAACCTTTCCAAACTCTTCCTGTTACCAGTTGAAACGGACGAGTAGAAATCTCTTCACCGGACGCGGCCACACCGATAATGACTGAAGTTCCCCAGCCTTTGTGACAACACTCTAAAGCTTGTCTCATGAGTTTTGTGTTACCCACACACTCAAATGAATAATCCGCGCCACCGTCAGTGAGTTTGATCACTTCTTCCGTCACAGAATTAATTTTTGTTGGGTTGATGAAATCAGTGGCACCAAAATCTTTTGCCATTTCAAATTTCGCATCGTTGATATCAATGGCGATGATTTTATTTGCTCCGGCCATCTTCGCACCTTGGATCACAGAAAGACCGATACCACCCATGCCGAAAACGGCAACGTTAGCACCTTTCTCAACTTTGGCGGTATTAAGAACCGCGCCGATACCAGTCGTTACACCACAACCAAGAAGACACACTTTATCCAGAGGAGCTTTTGGATCAATCTTTGCCAGAGAGATCTCAGCGCACACTGTGTACTCAGCAAATGTTGATGTTCCCATGTAATGGAAGATAGGTTTACCGTCTTTCGAGAAACGAGTTGTCCCATCTGGCATAAGGCCCTTACCTTGAGTTTCGCGAATGCGCTGACAAAGGTTGGTCTTACCTGACTTACAGAATTTACAAGTGCCACACTCTGGAGTGTAAAGTGGAATAACGTGATCGCCTTTTTTCAGTGACGTCACTCCTTCACCCACTTCTTCCACAATTCCTGCACCTTCGTGCCCAAGGATAACCGGGAAGATCCCCTCAGGATCAACACCAGAAAGCGTATAAGCGTCCGTGTGACAAACACCAGAGGCCACGATACGAACTAGAACTTCACCGCTCTTTGGTCCTTCTAGGTCCACGGTCTCAATGCTTAGGGGTTGATTTGGTCCCCATGCCACAGCTGCTTTCACTTTCATCGGTCACTCCTTTGGTATTTTATACAATAAGAATGATAGGCCCATTGGTTGTTCTTGACTATCTACCCCGAAGGAACAACACTGTTTCCCTATGGAAACAATCAAATGGGTTCAGGGAGTTATTGCGTTTGTCAAAGTTGCCGAAACTGGAAGTTTTTCCAAAGCGGCAAAGTCTCTCGGCGTCTCGAAAAGTCACATCAGTAAAACAATCCGTCAGCTGGAAGAAGATCTAGGCATTGCATTGTTTCTGAGATCAACGCGTAAGATCCAATTAACGAGCCGTGGTGAAAAATTTTTGATGGACAGTAAGGCCTCATTGGAAAAACTTGAAGGGGCCAAGCAAGACATCATTCACTCTTCTGAAAAACCTCGAGGTACTCTCCGTGTGACCTTGGCCGGAATCTTTGGCGAGAACTATATCGCCCCGGTGGTAATCAAAATGGCGAAGGATTACCCTGAACTTCAAATTGAACTAAACTTTGATGCTCGCATAGTAGATCTGATCGCCGAGAAATATGATGTGGCCATTCGTTTTGGGCATCTTCCTGATTCGAGTCTTAAGGCCCAAAAGATCGCCTCTCGTCGTGAATTTATCTGCGCCAGTAAAAGCTATCTGCAGGCCAATTCACCGATCAAAGAACCAAAAGACCTGACTCTCCATAATTGCCTTGGGCAAAACCAATGGACCTTTAAGAAGAACGGAAAAAAGCTTCAGGTGCAGGTGAATGGAAATCTCAAAACCAATAATCCACGTGTGCTCTTAAGAGCGGCCAAGAATGGTCTGGGGATTGTGAGGCTACCAGGCTCTTACGTTTTTGATGAAATTCAGAAAGGGCGATTGGTTTCAATCTTAGAGGATTTTAGTGAAGGGAAGATGGACATTTGGGCCGTGACTCCTACTCGTCACGAGCAGAACATCAACGTTAAGACCTTTATCACTGAAGTGAAAAAGGCCCTAAGCGAAGGTTACCCAGACGTTTTATTTTAGACTTTCTTTTTTCTTTTTAAATTCAACGATGCTCTTCTTTACTACATCGAGAAGGAGATAAGTCGCAATGAGGTTTGGTACCGCCAAAAGTCCATTCACCGTGTCTGAGATATTCATCACAATCTTGAGCTGAATCACGGCACCTACAAAAATGAAGAAGATGAAGACATAACGATAAACTGGAACGTACTTCTCACCAAAGAGAAACACCACTCCTTGCTCGCCGTAATATGACCAAGAGACCACCGTAGAAAAGGCAAACAGAATCACAGTCAGAGTCACAATTCCTCTTCCAAAGACTCCGTAAACACTTTCAAAGGCCCAAGCGGTCATCTCTGATCCAGCAATACCAGCTTGATTCCAGGCACCAGTTGAAAGGATCACAAGGCCCGTAATTGAACAAATCACGACCGTATCAATGAATGGTTCCAGGAGGGCCACAATTCCTTCTTCACCGGCGGTTGATTTGGCCGCGGAGTGAGCAATCGCCGCAGATCCCATACCCGCTTCATTTGAAAATGTTGCTCGTCTCATTCCCATGATCACCACATCTTTAAAGACGGCACCGGCAAATCCACCAACGGCCGCAGTACCATTGAAGGCCCCCTCAAAAATAAGAGCGAACATATTTGGAAGGTGCTGATAGTTATAAAGAAGAATGCCGAGAGCTCCTAAAATATAAATACCAATCATGAAAGGAACAAGTTTATCTGTCACATTGGCAATTCTTCTAATCCCTCCAATAAGAATGAGTCCGGCCATCGCCGCCAGTGCCAGACCCGAAATCCATGTGGGAATTTGAAGTGAAGTCGTGAGTACTGAGGCCATTTGGTTTGATTGAAACATATTTCCAATCCCAAACGATGAAAGCACGATGAAGACAGCATAGACATGCCCCATTGGTTTTAATTTCTTCAAACCATTTTTCATGGTGTACATCGGGCCACCATGAACTTTACCCGTAGGACCCACCTCACGGAAATTAAGGGCCAGTGTTACTTCAGTAAACTTCGTGGCCATACCAAGAAAGCCCGCGACCCATAACCAGAAAATCGCACCTGGGCCTCCTAGAGAAACCGCAACCGCCACTCCCGCGATATTTCCCAGACCAACAGTTGCTGACAAGGCCGCACACAGGGCCTGAAAGTGAGAGATCTCACCTTTCGTTTCGTGCTTATCGAATTTTCCCATGATGATGAGAACAGCATCCTTAAAAAATTTGAATTGAGGAAGGCCAAAATAGACAGTGAAAAAGAGTCCTGAAAAACACAAAGAAAAAACTAAGGGAAGTCCCCATACAATTGAGACAAGCGATTCTGTCCAGATTTCAATTTGATTCAACATTATGTGTACCCTTTATTTTCCTATTTCTACTATTAAGGATAAGTGGTTTCTCAAGAGAGGTACATATGAAAATTGCTATGGTTCTCACAAGTCACGATCAATTAGGAAACACGGGCAAATCAACCGGTTTCTGGCTCGAAGAATTCGCTTCCCCCTATTATGTTTTTAAAGATGCGGGTGTTGATATCACTCTCCTGACTCCGAAAGGCGGCCAACCACCTGTGGATCCAAAGAGTGATGATCCAGAAAATCAAACTGAGTCGACCAGACGCTTTAAAGATGATTCCGAAGCTCAGAAACTTCTCGCCTCAACTAAAAAATTAACTGATGTTCGCTTTGATGATTACGATGCGATCTTTTATCCAGGAGGTCACGGACCGATGTGGGACCTCGCCAACAATAAAGACTCCATTCGCTTCATTGAGGCCATGGCCAATGCTGGCAAACCGGTTGCGGCCGTTTGTCACGGTCCAGTGGCAATGGTGAATGCCAAGGACAAGTCGGGTGCTCCCCTTTTAAAAGGTAAAACCATCACTGCATTTACCGATAGCGAAGAAGAGGCGGTAGGACTCACTAAAGTGGTGCCGTTCCTTTTAGAAGACAGCATTAAAGAGCAAGGGGCGAATTTCAAGCGCGGCAAGGACTGGGGCCCTTATGTGGTGGAAGATGGAAACATCATCACTGGACAGAATCCGGCATCATCCGCGGAAGCGGCCCAGAAGCTTCTAAGAAAGCTTCATTAAAGAAGATGCTGCATGAGGTGGCTTGGGACTTTGAGAAGCCAATAAAGGGCCTTTTTAAGCGGACTGATACTAAGGGCCTCGTCTTCACAAACTTCCATGTCACCATTTGAATCAAGCTTGTGGCTGTTCCCCATTCTTTCTTCAATATTATTTCTCACGTCTTTTGTAAGTTCTTTACTGCCGCTACAGAAAACCGCCAGCTCTGAATTGTAATAACTAGAACGGTTGTCCATGTTGAATGAACCGATCATGAAAGACTCATCACTAAAAACCGTCGTCTTCGAGTGAGTTCCCCAGGTCGAATTCTTTACTTTATCATCAATGAGTTTAGTCTCGTTATTGTAGTTGCCCTTATAAACATAGGCCTTGAAATCAGGATAGGTCGTATAGTTTGTCACGTGATCAGAGAACACTGTCACCACCGGCACGGCATCCGATGAAGCAAGACTGTTGGTCATGACAGTAATTTTGGTCCTCGTTTCTTTTAGGAATTGAGAAATTTTATCACTCACAGTATTGGCAAGAAAGTAAGGTGTATCAAAGATCACTTCATCCTTCGCCTTCTGGTCCATCCATGACATGATTTCACGACGAAGGTGGCGATACTCTTGATCATAGTTACCACGTCTTAGTCGGGCGACAAATCCCCCGGCCTCTTTATCAGTGGCGAAGGCAACTTCAGGACAATCACGTTTTTCATGAGAAAGGAACATCTGCTTTCCTTCCTCTTCCATAAATTTCAAAATGCGATCATGTTCAGGGTCCGCATCAAGAAGCTTTGCGGCCTTTGCGAGTTTTGCTCTATAACGATCCCGATCAATTCTGTATTGGAAATCATTATCGGTGTAATCACTTTCTCTAGGTTCTCTCGGTGGGCCAGGCTCCTTAGTCATGTCCGAGTTCCAATACTTCTCGAAACTCTCGTCCATGGTCTTAACGATCTCTCCCTCAACCGTTACATCGCGATCAAGAAAATTGTATTTTTCTGAAAGATCAAAGTACTCATCAGCGATGTTCCGGCCACCGGTGATTGCCTCTTTTCCGTCTGTCACCATGAGCTTTCTGTGATTTCGTGACTGAAAAGTCGAAAGAGCAACTAATGGATAAGTGTTGTAGTACCGAACATCGATGCCCTTCTTCTTGAGTTCTTGGGCATAGAATTCATCCATCTTAAACACGCCAAAAAAGTTGTCCACCAGGAGACGAACTTTGACTCCTCGCTGGGCCGCGGCCGCGAGTTCTTTTAAGATAATTTTTCCGGCCTTATCATCATTAAAGATATAAGACTCGAGATCAATGCTCTTTTCCGCACGACGAATCATGTCTACACGAGCATACAGGGAGCCCATGCCAGAATTAATGATTCTCATTTGATGCTTTTCTGTGGAGTGTTTGCGATAAGGCGGAACATCCGGTGCCCGCATGGCCGAAATGGGAGCTTCTTCAGGAACTGTTGGTTGGGTAAGATCAACCGTGACGACTGGTGCTTGCTCTGGAAGTTCCACCACCTGGATGTCATTTTGCGCAAAAGCAGTAGATGCTACTAGCGCCAATGTTAGTAGTGAAAGCGAAAACTTCATCAGAGATCCTCCCCACATAAGTGTACCTTGAGTCAGGTATTTCTCTAGTGGGGAGAGTATTTTTCCTATTTCCGACTAATCAAATAGTCTACCGACCATTTTCCGCTACCGCGAATAGCGAACATAATAAAGACCGCCAGGTATAAGAAGGCCATCTCTTTTACATTGAAAGGATCCTTCATATGAACAATAAGGCCCGCCATGGCCATTGTGATTGAAAGAAAAAGGGCCGCCGGACGAGTCAGGAGTCCAAGAGCAAGAAGAACCCCACCGGCAAATTCAGAAAGGGCAGCTAGCCACGCGAAGACGATCGGCATTGGTAGTCCCATGGACTCAATGCCACCAACTAGCATATCCGGAGGAGGAACTTTACCCAGACCATGAGAGAACGCCATTGTCAGACCAAAAAACACACGAGGAACAAACATTGATAATTCATGAACATTACACTTTTCAGGAACAGCTTTGAACAAAAGCGCTTTCATCTTGATTCTCCATAAAAAAAGTTAACTCCTTCATCATCCTACCAAATTCTTTTCTAAGCAAGTCACTTAATTCGCGGTTGCACATGACGGGAAGTTATCGTCACGACAAAATGTCTTCAATCAAGGAGTAGTCACATGCAAGCTTTTAAACTTTTCCTTTCTCTGTTCTTGGTCATCAGTTGCACACCTACTCTTTATGCTCAAGAGGAAAACGGAAAAGTTGACCCTGAGGTAGTAAGCAGGATCGAGGAAATGGGGAAATACCTTCGAGGCCTGAAGCAATTCGAAGTTAAATCGAATTTTACTTTTGAGATCGTGACCGAAGACAATCAGAAGTTTGAATACCCCGGGGACCTTCACTACAAAGTCATGAATCCCAACAAGCTCTATGCAGAACTTAAGTCCGATCATAAACATCGTAAGTATTATTATGATGGGACCTCCATGACCATCTATGATCCTAAGACCAAGTTCTATGGACAGATCGCCGCACCGGACACCATTGCTGAATTAATGGAACAAATTGAAAATGAATACAAGATTGTCTTACCTCTGGAAGACCTATTTGATTGGGGAACGAGCAAGGCACCGACAAACAATATTAAGGTCGCCACCTACATAGGAGAGACCAAGTTTGGTGAAGTCGTCGTCGAACAATTTGCGATTCGCCAGGGAAATATTGACTGGCAATTGTGGGTGACAAAAGGTGAAAGGCCCCTGCCTAAAAAACTGATCTACACCGCTAATGATGATCAAACTCGTCCTCAATTCGCGGCCGAATTAAAGTGGAACGTAGACCCAAAATTAAAGCAAAAAGACTTTGAATTTAGGGCCCCCAAAGGTTCTTATAAAATCGAAATCAATCCCTCTGAGGAAGACGTTGTTGCAAAACAAAAGGCGGTCCCATGAAATACCTTCTGATTGCTTTCACTAGTCTGGGACTTTTATCAAACGCATTTGCCTATCGAACCGTTTCGGCCGGCGGTATTCGCGCCCGAGGTGGCGCCCCCCTCAATGTGAATCGCAACCTCAATGTAAATGTGAACAGAAATGTGAACATCGTGGGTGGAGGCTGGCACGGCTACTACCCTGCTTCTTATCATCCCATTGCCACCGCCGCAGCAGTAACAGGGGCGGCAGTTGTCACGGCCGCGGCGATTGGTTCGATTGTTCACTCCATTCCTCCAACCTGTGTGAACACAGTTGTGAATGGTGTGACCTACAGTCAGTGTGGTTCAACCTGGTATCAACCACAGTATGTGGGAAGTAGTGTTCAATACGTTGTGGTGAATCCTCCTAAATAATTAAGAACTGCTCTCTTTTACTGGTGTTGGGGCCAATAACTTTTTCCCTTAACACCAGTAAATTTTTTCCAAGTCTCGCGTCACATACTCTTAAACTTTCACTACTTAGAAAACCAAAACTTGGAACTCATTTTGCTGGTTCAGGGACATGAATAAAACATGCCCTAATCCATCCTGCGCATTTCCTCATTTTGTGATCCGTGACGGTCATTTTCGTCGTAAAGACGATTCAAAAGTGATCCAGCGATTTCGATGTAAAAACTGTGGAACTCGTTTTTCCAATGCCACTTTTTCGGAAGCTTATCGGCAAAAGAAAAGACGGGTTAACTTTCCGCTTTTGAAGCTTCTTGCCTCAGGAAACTCTTTAAGAAGATCTGCGCTTCTCTTGGGTATCCATCGAACAACGGTCGAGCGCAAATTATCTTTCTTGGGAAAAAAGTGTCGGCGACTCAATCAAGAGTCACTTCTAAAGTTGAAAGGTAGGATCCATAACATTCAAATTGATGATCTTATTACGAAAGAGAACTCGAAGCTCAAACCTTTGAGTGTTTCGATTTGTGTGGATGAAAATCGACGGAGAATTTTAGCGGTAGAGGTCTCGCAGATTCCCGCCTTCGGACATCTTTCAAGGTTCGCACTGAAGAAGTACGGACAGAGAAAAGACGAACACTTTGAAGGACTCACGAGATTGTTTCAGACCATCACTCCGATCGTGTCATCGGAAGTCTTAGTGAAAAGTGATGAGCACCAGAGGTATCCGGGATTTGTTTCGGCTTATTTACCTAAAGCCAAGCATCTGACATTTAAAAGTGAGCGCGGATGTGTTGCCGGACAGGGAGAGCTTAAAAAGGTGCAGTTTGATCCGCTTTTCATCGTGAATCATACCTGTGCTCTTCTTCGTGCGAATGTTAATCGTCTTATTCGAAAAACCTGGTGCACGACCAAGGATCCGAAGCGTCTCAAAGATCACTTAGATGTGTTTGTATACTTCTATAATGAAGTGCTGCTTAAGATGGCACTAACACCATTGTAGTAGGGCAGTTTAAAATAATTACACACTTCGTGTGCGCTACATTTTGTAGCAATAAAAAATCTTTTGATCTCCTTGAACTTTCGGAACTAAGGGCGGTATATAGGCCGTCCTTAAGAAAGTAATTGGAGTATCTCTCATGAAACAATACCTCTTAGTCGCGACAATGCTGGCCGGATTATTATTCTGCTTAAAAGTCATGGCCGCGGGTGAAAAAGGTAATGGCGGATACTCAATCGTTTGCAGAGACAGTAATTATCAAATCACTTCCGCAGAACTTCTCGACACCTATGAAGGTCGTCTACTTTTCAAGAAAAACTATGCGGTCGAACTTAATTCAGTAGAAGAACTGGTCAAGGTCGCTCAAGAGCGCGTTCGTAAGTATGTTCTTTTCGCTTCGAAATTAAATAAAGAGATTAATTTGATTGAGAAGAACCTTATCTTCATTCCAGAAGGCCATGAACTTGAGTCTACCGATGATGCTTTTCCAGTGATTAAAAAGAAAGGTTGTGAGTTTGAACAACTTGCCAACTACACTGAGGCCGGCGAAGTTTTCGTTTCACAGGAAATCTACAACCATCTCGATAATGTTAATAAAGCGGCACTTATTCTTCACGAGGCCATCTATTCAATTCGCCGTAAGGCCCTGGGTGAAACCACTTCACAGAACACTCGTCGTTTAGTGTCTCAGCTTATGGCCACCAATCCAGATTGGTCGGTCATTGGAAAACATATCATGGAGTCCCTTCAGCAACCTAGTTACGCCAATCGACCTTGTGGTCTCTCGGGAACTCTTGAAGAGCGCATGGAGAATTGTTCGTATCAAGTGGCCCAGCGGTTCAATATGGTTCTGGTGACAAGAACCGAAAAACTCAAAGAAGTTTGGTTGGATGTGAATAACAACATCCTTTGGAGTGATCGACTTCCCTCGAAGATGGGGCACGCCAGTGCTCAAATAGCTTGTAAGACGGCCACGGAAGAAATGGGTTACTTAGACGAGTTTAAGTGGCGCCTTCCTACTGGAACTGAATTTGAGATTTCCGGAGAATCGGTCCTAGGAGTTTTCCAGTTCCAGACTGGAGCAGAGGAAAGCAGCTGGTACTGGTCATCTACAGTCCGTGGTCGAAGCATCATGATCTTTAACACTCAAGACGCCTCAACGACATATTCCCCGTTCATCAATAACCGCAATGGCTCAGTACGTTGCGTTTCGCCTGTGGAGTTAAATTTTTGATAGAAACTTGAGTCCAATTCATTGGCCTCATATAACTCCTGCCCGTTGCAGACAAATGCTACAGAATGTAGCAAAATTCTAAAGAGAACCATTTTCCTGACCCATAACTAGTAGTAATCTATAGTTATCAGCGACATGAATGTGTGAGAGCTTCATATCGCCTGTTGGGTGAGCCCTGTGTGTGAGAGTACAGGGCTTTTTTTTTGCCCAAAATCCAAATCCCCCACCATTCCTATAAAAAGTGCCTGTTGCAGAGAATTGCTACATTTTGTTGCATTAGGGGCCAGAGTTTCATTCCATCAGGGGTCGTTCAGTGCTAATTTCCAGCCATCGAAGCAACTGTGTGAGAGTAGTTGTTTCGACTGTTGGTAAAAAGCCCTGTGTGTGAGAGTACAGGGCTTTTTTTTTGCCTCTTTGGCCCCTTTTTATTCAAAATCACTCAAAAAATATTCCTGTTCACCCTTCTCGTTCTTTGCCACTTTCGCGGCCTCGGCTTTTCTGAGTTCCACGCGACGAATTTTTCCCGAGATGGTTTTAGGCAATTCCTGGAATTCAATTTTACGTATGCGCTTATAGGGAGGAAGAGCGTCTTTGGCGAACTTTAAAATTTTCTCGGCCACTTCACGGGAAGGTTTTATTCCAGGTTTCAAAGTGACATAGGCCTTGGCCACACTGGTTCTTAAGGGATCGGGACTAGGGACAATCGCCGCTTCAGCAATGGCGTCGTGTTCAATCAAAACACTCTCAAGTTCAAAAGGGCTAATGCGATAATCAGAACTCTTAAAGACATCGTCTCCTCGGCCAACAAAGAAAATGTAACCATCATCATCAATCATGGCCTCATCTCCGGTGCGATAAAATCCCTTTTGCATCACTGCTTGGGTCTTCTCATGATCATCAACATAACCACTCATAAGACTAATTGGTCGCTCATCAAGATGAATGGAAACTTCCCCTTCTCTAGAAACGTCATAGTTCGCATCTAAGAGTGAAATTTTGTAACCCGGAAGAGGTCGCCCCATACTGCCTGGTTTAATTTGTTGTCCGGGAGAATTTCCAATTTGTGCTGTCGTCTCAGATTGCCCATAGCCATCGCGGATCTGAAGTCCCCAAGAGTTTTCAACTTTCTCAATCACTTCCGGATTAAGAGGTTCTCCCGCACTTACAATTTCTCGGAGATCGTTTGGTTTTTCTCCCAGGTCTTCCAGAATCATCATTCGCCATACAGTAGGAGGAGCACAGAGAGTATTCACTTTCGCTTCTTTTAAAAGCTTAATGGAATTTTGAGCATTGAAACGAGC
The DNA here is from genome assembly GCF_045999315.1 of Peredibacter sp. HCB2-198. GTDB lineage: Bacteria > Bdellovibrionota > Bacteriovoracia > Bacteriovoracales > Bacteriovoracaceae > Peredibacter. The sequence continues at coordinate 3,177,591 of NZ_CP174607.1, forward strand.
ATAATCATGCACCAAGGTCGTGGCCCCTGCATTGAAAGGAGCAAAGAAACTACTCCAGGCATGTTTCGCCCAACCAGGAGAAGAGATATTTTGGTGAAGATCATTTTCCTGAATACCAATCCAATACATGGTTGAAAGATGTCCCACTGGATAACTCTGATGAGTGTGTTGAACGAGTTTTGCTTTCGAGGTCGTTCCCGAAGTAAAGTACAGAAGCAAGGGATCCTGGGCCAGGGTCTTTACCGGTTGATACTTGGCCTCACTTGCATAAGCGTCTTCGTAGTTTCTCCAGTCTTTTTCTTTCGCTCCAAAAAGAACGCGAGTGAGCTCTGACATCTCTGGAACTTTCGATATAAGTGATGGTTCCGTGATTAAAAACTTCGCCCCACTGCGAGTTAAACGGTCTTGAATTTCTTCTTTCGTCGCGAGAGTGGAAGTCGGCACAAGAATGGCGCCAATTTTAATGGAAGCAAGCATCAGTTCCCAAATCGGAACCACATTCGGAAGGAGAACAATAATCCGTGATCCTTGAGTCGCGCCTAAACTTTGTAGAAAGTTTGCCACCCGATCTGAGCGCTCACTTAGTTCTTTGTATGACAACTTGATATCTGAACCGTCTTCTTTTTTGATCCAAAGAGCGGTCTTGGAAACATTCTGAGCATAAACATCAAACCAGTCCCGGGCCCAATTAAAATCCTGAAACTCGGGCCATCGAAACTCGGCCACACACTTCTGATAATCCAAACGATGCTTGAGAAGGAAGTCTCGGGCCTCTAGAAACTTTTTAGTATTGATTTTTGACATATAAACTCCTGAGAAAACATTAGGGAGAGTCTATAAGGTCCACAAGATGCGGGGTCCAATATTCTGTGCTACACTCTCCCACACGAGGTATTCAATGATTTTCACGCAAAACGCCATTAACACAAGAAAAAATCTAGTCGCATCTGCTCTCTCACCCGCACTATCTGAGCAAGATATAGTGCTTGTCTTCGCCGGTTCTCCCATTCAAAAACCAGGCGGCCACGATCAGACATATACGTTTTTACCTCACCCGGACTATTTCTGGTTGACCGGATCAAGACGTCCCTTTGGAGTAAGTGCTTTCAGTAAGAAAGATGGTTGGATTGATTATGTTCTTCCTATCTCTCGCGATGAAAGAATCTGGGAAGGCGGTACAGAGCAAGTGATTGCCGGTGAGGACATCAAGAACTTCGATTCTTGGCTCTCAAAAAAAGCACCCGCAAAAACTTATCTCATTGGTCAATTTGATCAACACCGTCACTTATCTAAAGTGGCCGAAGAAGAGAGAATAAAACTTCAGGAACTTTTTAACCAAGTTCGCCGAGTGAAGGATCAAGAAGAGATCAAACTCATCCAAAACATCGCCCATATGGCCAATGAAGGTTATAAGAGAATTAAAAACATTATTAGACCCGGACTCACTGAACGTCAGATTCAGATTGAATATGAGACAGAGGTCCTTCGTGCGGGCTCAGAAAAGTTTCCTTATGATTCAATCGTTGGAACAGGAACGAACTCGGCCATACTTCACGCCATCCCTACCCCTCGAGTGCTTAAAGATGGTGAGCACGTGTTGATTGATGCCGGTGCTGATGTTCACGATTATTGTGTCGACATCACTCGTAACTTTGCGGTCAACGGTACCTACTCTTCTCGTCAGAAAATGATTCATGATCTGGTGCTTAAGGCCCAGGAAACTTCCATTGCTCTTTGCCGCCCAGGAGTTGATTGGAAGGACGTTCACCTTGCCTCAGCGAGAGTGATGGCCCAAGGTCTCAATGATTTAGGCATTCTCAAAATCAGTGCCGAAGAAGCAATTGAAACAAGTGCCATTGCTGTCTTCTTCCCTCACGGTGTGGGACACATGGTGGGCCTTCGTGTTCGTGATGTGGGCGGACCATATAATCCAAATCCAAAAAAATATGCCGGGGCTCGTCTTCGAGTTGATATGCCACTTCGTGAAGGGCATCTTATGACCGTAGAGCCAGGTCTCTATTTTATTCCGGCCCTTTTAGATGATGAAATGACTCGCAAGGATTTTAAAGATGCCATCAACTGGTCTGAAGTTGAGAAATGGAAAGACTTCGGTGGCATTCGTATCGAAGACGATATTCTTGTGACAAAGAACGGCCCGGAAAATCTCACTGCGATAGTTGAGAAATAATCAGATATGCTTCGTGATCTCTTTCATCTCCTCTTCGTGGCCTTTTAGCATTTCCATTTCATGGTTGTGCTGAAGGCAGCGAGGCGGAGGTGAAGGATCTTCGAATTTTTTGTCCTTAGCGACTTTCTTCCCCATCGAACTTTCAATGTTTTTAAGGATCACTTCTTCATAAAGAGGATAAATGGTATCGTCATCATATCCCTTCATAATGGAGTCCTGATAAGGTCGCCAACCAGGTTTATCATCAGTGTTACAAGATCCTCCTCGGAAAAGCCCCGGTGCTTGCTCCCCTTTAACAACTTTTGTAAATTGCGAACCAAGATTTCCCATCGTGACGATTAAGTTTTCAGACGGAATTCTTCCCATCCATGGAACATCTTTATCATGTTTTTTTCTGGCCGCAGGATCATCTACATAAGGTGGATTATCTTTAAAATAAACCATGTTTGGTGCTGGCGTCAGCTGGTCGCAATAGACCTTCTTCTCACTCTCAGAATAATCATATTCATCATCAAATCCAAAAGCGTGAAGCATTTCATGAAACATGGTTTGAATCGGATAATCTTTTGAGGCCACTGGAATCGCCCCTCCGGCACCACCAGTTCCTTTTGAAGTGAATGCCAAAGCAAGATTCGCCTTCGCCAGGGCCTTTAAGCGAAAGAGCTCTTCTCGGTTACAATGAATAATTCGAGGCGAATCAGGCATGTCGTTCTTGCAGTCCATTGTCTCAACCGAAAGTTCTTCAATGGCAATTTGAACCTTGTCGCCAAGCTTATTGAAAGGGGGTTTTTGGAGAAGATATTCTTTAAATTCTTCAGCACGAGTTTTGGCATCAGGATCGGTATACATAACGATTTTATAAACGTCTTGCGCATAGACCGAAGAGGCCCCAAGCACAGTGAGAAGGCCCAGCAAGATCTTCATAGCTTCACTTCCTTCATGATCTTTCCGGAAGAAATCTCTTTGATAATGAGAGTGCTTCCTTTGTACCAGCCGGGAATGAACGCATTAACTTCAACCAGCTCACTTTGACGTTTGCCTCCTGACCAAGAACCATTTTTTTCAGGATGGTCCCAATATTCGGTCAGTGAAGTAAAAATTCTGGTTCGATAATGCTGCATTTTCTTTTTTACGATGATCTCAACATTTGGTTTTGAAGGTTCAGGAACTTTCTCACAAAACTTTTGAGGGGCATCAATCAGATGAGTGGTCCAGGCCTTGGTTTCAGTGTTCAAAACCCCATAGAGTTTCTGCAATTGAACACAGGCAGCTCCCACATGGAATGAGAACAAGCAAAGGACCTGAATGAGAATTAGTTTTTGAATCATGAAAACCCCAACACTATTCTAAATTGAAAGTGTTGGGATTTCCAAAAAGAGCTAAATTTACCTAGGATTTCCGAGCGCTACTCTCGGATCATGATGGGAAGGATAAGCGTTTCTTCTGTTTCCGCCTGCTTATACTTCACTCTGATCTGCCACTGGCCTTTCATCACGAAGAAGGCCTTAGTTACGTCGTACTCATTAGGAGCAACGGCCACAACTTTTAGAGGCGAAGACCCATGACCGTGGTTCCCCATTTGCATCCAAAGGTCCACCTTAACTAAAGTTAATTCTTCATCTGAATGAGATGTTAATTTAAGTGCAAAGCGGCCCTCTTGTTTCGAAGTAAAGTCCGCTTCAGACTCGTACGAAGCACAAACTGAAGTTGCGTTAGAACATACTGAACCAGATTCAGCGAAAGCACCTAAGCTGGCCATTAGACCTAAAAGAAAAGCAATAAGTTTCATAGAGTGAAATCCCCTTTCATGAATGGCCTAGCTATATCACTTTATATCTCTTTTGAATGCATCATTTTGATGATAAATTTCCCGCATGAAATTCTTTCTACTGGGCCTTCTCTGGATCGGTGCAGCAATCGCAAAACCTCTTCCGGCCTTGAACGGACCATTGATTAAATCTGGTGAAAACCTCTCCTGGAAATGGGAAGACGCTAAGATTGCTACTGCGATTGTTTTCTTGTCTGCTGTTTGTCCTTGTTCTGATGGTCACATCGCTTACCTTAAAAAACTCAAAGAAGATTATCCCCAAGTTGATTTTATCGGTGTTCACTCAAACACTGATGAAGATGCGAAGAGCACTCTTGAGTACTTCACTGAAAAGAACCTGAACTTCAATGTTCTCCAGGACGATAAAGCGAAAATCGCTGATCTCTTTGGGGCCTACAGAACTCCTCATTCATTCTTAGTTTCTAAGAACGGTGAAATTCTTTTTAAAGGCGGAGTCACCAGTTCAAGTGTTTCGGCCAAGGCCGATACGTTCTATCTCGCAGACGCCATTAAAAACGTTGTGAATGGTGAAGAAGTCAAAGTGAAACAGGCCCGTACCTTGGGCTGCCAGATTGGTAGGGACTAATGTTCAAGTTTCTTCCACTTCTTTTTATACTGATTTCTTGTGCAGACCCTAACTATGTTTCTGGCACCAAAGCGATCGACGGTCTCTCTGCAGAATGTGAAATGTATTTTGCAGAAGACGATGTTTGTCTCAAGACCGAATGGGAACAAAGGCCCACCGAGAGTGAATTCGGTCGCATGTTATTAAAGTTTTATCATAAAGATCATCCGGATACTTTTATCTCACCTACTCATACTCCATTCATCCTTCTATGGATGCCAAGTATGGGCCACGGCTCTTCTCCAGTAACGATGACGTTCATCGAAGAAGGAGTTTATCGGGCCTCTGACATTTTTTTCATCATGCCAGGACCTTGGGATATTCGTTATCAGCTCAAGAGTGGAAATGATGTTGTCGAAGAGAAGATTCAGCAAATTACTATTTAGTGTTTTGTTCTTAGTTCTAACAAATATGGCCCACGGGGCCCCTTGTTGTGGTGCTGGCTTCACTATTCCCTCAATCATTACATCCGACGATAAGGCGCAACTAGCGTTAAGTTATAATTACGCGAAAATCTATGCTGACGTTTTCACCAACGGTGATTGGCGTCACCGCAAAGAAGATGATCATACTGAAACTTATAAATTTGAAGGGGCCCATATTTTTGCTGACCGTTGGCAGGCGGGTTTTTCTGTTCCGTATCAAAAACGTGTGAGAGAAGGGGCCATGGCAGATAGTTCCGCTGGTTTCGGAGATATCGCCTTTCAATTAGGATATGAGTATCTTCCAGACTGGGACTATAATCCTTATCGCCCTAAAGGCATTGGATACCTGTCCCTTATCACTCCAACCGGACGCTCGATTTACGAATCAGAAGATGGGAGTGGAATTGATAGTCGTGGCAGAGGTTTCTGGGGGGTAGGGGCCGGAACAGTACTCGTTAAAAACTGGCGCCGTTGGGACGCGAACGCAAACTTCGAGTTTCACCACTCTTTTGACAAAAAGGTAAATAACAAAACCACGAAAGGAACTGTGAAACCCAATAATGGTGGAAGCATTTCTGTAGGAAGTGGATATAATTTTAGCAAACTAAGACTTGGTGCCCTGATCGCCTGGTACTACGAAGACCCAACAGATGTTGTAGGTACAACTCCATCCAAGGGCGAACTTAAGCGATACGCCACCGGTTCTTTACTTTTAAGCTATATGATTACAGAACAGCAAAGTGTGATTATGAGTTACAGTGATCAAACTATTTTCGGTTCTCCCTATAATACGTCTTTGAGTAAATCGATTACTCTTTTCTATCAAAAGCGCTGGCAGCGCTAAGGAAGGCAAATATGAAATTTCTAGTTTTCTCTTCGCTTTTAGTTCTTTCAATTGGTGCACAGGCCGCTTGTGTATCTAAGTACGTTCAAGAAGGTTCAAACCTTTCATGGACAGCTTTCAAGACTCCTAAAAAAGTTGGAGTAGGGGCCAAGTTCGACAAGTTCACCATCACTTCAAAACCTGCAGAAACAATTCAAGCAGCGATCAAGGGCTCTACATTTACAGTTGATTCATCAAGTGTAAATTCTGGTAACCCGGCCCGAGATAAGAAGATCGTTGATAACTTCTTCACATCTGCCGGTAAGCCGATCAAGATTGAAGGTAAAGTTGAAAAAATGGAGAAAGACACGGCAACAGTTGCTTTCACCATCAACGGTGTAACGAAATCAGTTCCGATGAAAGTTGCTGTTGTTGAAAAGATGGCGACTCTCTCTGGTTCAATCAACGTGCTAGACTTCTCAATGTCAAAAGAACTGGCCGCTCTTAATGAGGCCTGTAAAGCGCTTCACGAAGGCAAAACTTGGGCCGATGTTGACCTTAAGCTAGACGCGAAGTTCGACGTATCTTGTAAGTAATCTATCCGCGAGACAGAGCTTGTGAAACCAGTTCATAAGATCTCTGTCTCGCTTTTTGATCATACACCATACAAGTGATGATCAATTCCTTAATGCCGGATTTCAAAAACGGCTCCAGTTGTCTTCTAATTGAATCAGGCGAGCCCACGAATTTAGGGAATGAAGCACGAAGCTGCGCTTTATCCATTGGTGATAAAGGAGTTAATTTTGCTTCCGCTACCGTCGGTAGTGGCATGTTTTTTCCTGTCGAGAAGAATTTAGCAAATGAAACATCTGAAGACATGGCCAGCTCTTCTGCTTCTTCGTCCGTTTCTGCGCAAATAATATGAGAGGCCATCATAGGATGTGGTTCTTGCAAGAACTCAGAGGGCCTGAACTCTTCAATGTACATGCGAATAATCTCTCGGGCCGGTAATCCTGAAAAATGCTGAGCAAACGCGAAAGGCAGTCCTCGGTAAGCGGCGAGACGTCCACCGAAATCACTACTACCAAGCATCCATATCTCTGGCATATTGACCTGAGTAGGAACTGCTTTAAGGGGAACTTCATCTCTAAAGTAACGGATCAAGTCTTCCAACTCTTCTGGAAAATTATCTGCGCTCAATGAAATGTTTCTACGAAGAGCATGAGTTGCCTTAGATCCCGAACCAGGAGCACGACCCAGTCCCATATCAATGCGACCAGGATAAAGGGCCTCCAAAGTTCGGAATACTTCGGCCATATGATAGGTCGAGTGATTCGGAAGCATAATTCCTCCAGAACCCACTCGAATTGTTTTCGTAGCACCAGCAATATGGCCAATCAAAACTTCCGGTGATGAGCTGCCGATGCCTTCCATATCATGGTGCTCGGCCACCCAATAGCGCTTAAATCCTAAGTTTTCTACAAAGCGGGCGAGGGCCACAGGATGACGGAGACTCTCCGAGGCACTCTCACCCGACAATATAGGACAAAGGTCTAAGACCGAAAGTTTGATATCACCCATGCTCATTATAGAAGGGATAATCTGTGTATCCTTCTGCACCTTTTGTATAAATCGTTTGAAAATTCGTTTCATTCAGAGGAAGTCCTTCAAGTAAACGCTTCGGAAGATCCGGATTCGAAATAAACGGAACTCCAAATGACACCGCATCAGCAAATCCGTCATTGATTGCTTTTTCGGCCGCTTCTTTCGTAAATTTTTCGTTGGCAATATAGACTCCACCGAAGGCCTTTTTTAGGGCCGGACCTAAACTATCTGCTCCTTGATACTCACGAGAAAAAATGAAAGCAATTTTCCTCTTACCCAGTTCGGAAGCAAGATAACTAAATGTGGCCAAAGGATTAGAGTCACTCATATCGTGCGAGTCACCACGAGGTGAAATATGAGCACCTACGCGATCTGCTCCCCAAACAGAAATCACAGCGTCTGTGACTTCAAGGTAAAGACGCGCGCGATTTTCAATGGAACCACCATATTGATCTGTTCTTTTATTTGTTCCGTCTTGTAGAAATTGATCTAGTAGATATCCGTTCGCTCCGTGAATTTCGACACCATCAAAACCGGCCTTTTTGGCATTTTCAGCGCCCTTACGATAGGCCTCAATGATCGCGGGAATTTCGTTTGTTTCAAGTGCACGTGGAGTGACATAGGCCTTCTGAGGACGTACCAGACTCACGTGGCCCGCTGGAGCAATGGCACTTGGAGCAACTGGTAACTCACCATTTAAGAACATAGGATCAGAGATTCTTCCTACATGCCAGAGTTGCATGAGGATGCGTCCACCTTTTTCATGAACTTTAGAAGTTATTTTCTTCCAGCTTTCAACCTGAGCGTCTGACCAGATGCCTGGAGTGTCTGCATAACCAACACCCATAGGAGTTACGGCCGTGGCTTCTGTAAGAATCATTCCGGCAGTGGCACGTTGGGCATAATATTCGGCCATGAGATCATTGGGAATTCTTGTTTCGCCAGCGCGGGCACGAGTCAAAGGGGCCATGATAATTCTATTCGGAAGATTCCAAGCACCGACTTTTAGAGGATTTCCTAGCACTGACATTTTCACTCACTTGTTTGAAATTTGGAGGAGATGGATGGATTTGAACCACCGATTAACAGGTTTGCAAGCTGTTCCCTTGAACTCTCGGGCACATCTCCTATGATTAAAAGATACATCCTAAAATGCATCAATATCAGATACATTATTCCAGATTAGTTTTAAATGCAACTGTAAAAAGCACATTTTTGTAAAACTCATTAACTCATGCTATGATGGCCACATGGTTGATACACGATTCTCAGTATCTGTACAAATTATGGTTACCCTGGCCTATCATCAAGATGAAATGATGAACTCAGAAGTTTTGGCAAAAGTATTGAAGACCAATGCCACCTTCATCAGGAAATTAGTTTCAAATTTGGTTGAGGCCAAACTGGTTGAAAGTTTTCGCGGTAAAGGCGGAGGGATTAAGTTGGGTAAATCCCCTGCTGATATTTCACTTAATGACATCTATGTTGCCAGCACTGAGGCCAAGCCCCTCATTTCTACTCATAAGAAGACTGTCACTAAGGCCTGTCCTGTAAGTTGTTCATTCGATGAAATTTTCTGCAAAGAAGTAGTAGATGGAATTGAAGGTGTTACACAGTCCTATCTTTCTAAAAAATATCTGAGCGATCTCCTTAAAAAGGTATCTTGTTCCTAGTTCTCATCATTTTTGAATTTTACTCTAAGTATTTTCTCGTATTCTCACGAATAGCTTAAGAAAAGTTAAGTCTGTTTTACCGGAGAAAAAATATGCTTAGAGAAAAAAGTCTTAAATTTAAGTTACTGCTCTCATTTGGGACCCTGTCTCTTTTTGTGCTTGTATTAACAGGGCTAAGTCTTCATTCGATGCAGACAATTAACACTCAGTATGGCCACATCGTTAATGTGACCATGGGTAACCTTCAGTCTGTGGCAACAATCAATGCTCTTGTTAACGAAGCAAACCGTCTGAACCTTCGTGTGTTCATGGGCATGGTTCAAGGAGACGAAGCGACTTTGATGAGAAATGCCGGTGAGTATCCTCAGCGTTCAGCTGACCTGGATAAAATCAATGCTCATTATCGTTCAACTCCGTTCGCTGAAGGTGAAGAACAACTTTATGAGGCCGTATGGAACGCTTGGAAGGCCTATGACAAACAGGCCCTGGAATATCTAAAATTGGCCAAAGTCGGGATTCAAGATCCAGCTGCGAAAGAAAAAGCGACTGATATTTTAAACAATAACATGCGTGAGGCACGTAATCAGATTGAGACCACAGTAAATGCACTGGTCGCGTTCCAGGAAAAAGACGCTGAGATGCGCTCAACTTCAGCAATCGAGACTTACCAAACATCTTTTGGTCTTCTCGTCACAATTGCTCTGTGTATTCTTGCTGGTTCTGCCGTGATTGGTTTCTTGTTCTCAAATTACATGAATAAAACTCTTTCAAGCATTGCTGACAGAATCCGCAGTTCGGCCGATCAGACTTCTCTCGCAAGCCATGAATTAACTTCAGCTTCATCAACTCTTTCTCAAGGTGCCACTGAATCAGCGGCCTCTCTGGAAGAAACAGTTTCTTCGCTGGAAGAACTTTCATCAATGGTGAAACTTAACTCTGACCACGCCAAAGAGGCCAATACTCTTTCGAAGAAATCTCTCGACTCTGCTGAGCACGGTGAAAAAGAAATCACAAGCCTTCTTGAGGCCATGTCAAACATGGAAAGATCTTCTAAGAAGATTGAAGAGATCATTAACGTTATTGATGATATCGCCTTCCAAACAAACCTACTTGCCCTTAACGCCGCTGTTGAGGCGGCCCGTGCAGGTGAACAAGGTAAAGGTTTTGCCGTGGTGGCCGATGCGGTAAGAAACCTTGCCGGTCGTTCTGCATCTGCCGCAAAAGACATCAATAATCTCATTAAAGAGAACGTTGAAATGACTGAAAGTGGTGTTCGCATCGCCAGCACATCTGGTGCGACCCTTAAGGTCATTGTGGAGTCAGCGAAAAAAGTTTCTGATCTAAATGCTGAAATCTCCGCCGCCTCTCAAGAACAGGCCAATGGTATTGAGCAGATTTCTAAGGCCATGAACCATCTGGATCAAGCGATCCAAGGCAATGCTTCTTCATCTGAGGAAGTGGCCTCATCTGCTTCTGAAATGTCCTCTCAATCAGACTGCTTAATTGGAATGGTAAAAGAGCTTAAGACATTCGTTGAAGGAGGTAAGAGTGATTCTGTTCCAGCTCCTGCGAGCAAAACTCAGAAACATAAAATGCCTCAACCTAGCGCCAACAAGGGCGTTGGTGTTAAAAAGCCAAGTAACGTTATCCCTTTCAATACAGATTCTGATCATGGGAATGATTCAATCGGTAAGGCCGAAGGTTTCTAATAAAGAAGGGACTCGAAAGAGTCCCTTTCTTTTTTTCTTTTACTCGTCCCCTTCAGGCACGGCACATTTTGGAAAATGATTACGAGGCACTTCAGTAATGGTTGTTTGACCATTCTCACCATTTGGAAGTGAAGGATCAAGAATGACCCCAACAATCTGCTTACAACTCGGAACGAAGCCATCTTCTTCCAAGGCCGCGGCGACTAGCTCATCAACTCGCCTTTGATCAAAAGGTCCAACTGTATCAGACTGAAAGTGATCATCTAAAAGTGTCCAAAGTGCCAATTGCATATCTCCAGAAGTATAAATTCCGTAACCACCTGGAGATGATTCACCCACCATGTGCTGGTTTAATAACCAATTCGCCTCATCCAGATGCTCAGGCTTATCAACCACTCCGGCCGGGAGATGTTCTGATAAACTGGAATAGAATTTCGCATTATAAACCGTGTTGTCCTCAATCCGAGTGGCCCAATCCACACACCAACCTGGGTATGTTCCCTTTAAGAGTCCATCATCCTGAACTGAGATACTGAAATAGCTAGTGGCACCCGTTAAATGCTGAATCGTCATGGTACGATTCTCGGCAAACGCCAGTGGTGAAGCAAGAGTCGCAAGCAATCCAAGACTTAGATAAAAGTTCTTCATATTTTTCTCCTAATAAAGTTCTTCTTCCATTGCGAGTTCATCTGCGAACTCATCCTCTACACTTACCGGAATTTCTTTTAAAAGATTTGGAAGTTTACTGAAGAGACCTGTAAACGTTCCGACTTTTCTTGATAGCCATAGGAAGTCAGGTCGCTGAGTCGTGATCCACTCTCCTCCAATAATTCGTCCGCTCGAATCTAGATCTAGATAATATTCATAGGTTCTTGAACGAGTGACCTGGCGACTTGTTCCTAGTACTGGTTCCCAGGTGTTACGAGTTAGGAGAAAGACATAGTTCACGACAGTTCTTACTCTCACCATGCTGACAGTTCCTGGAGCCGAAGTTCTCAGAGGCGGAAGATTTGAACTTCTAATGGTCGATCTGAAATCATAAGCAATGTGGTTCCAAACTTCATGGCCACGATCAATGTCAGCAATAAATGTTGTTCCGTCGCGACCAATTTTATTCGCAAGTACGACATGGAATGCACCAGCATTCATATCGTGCTGACAATTGGCAGATGTGCTTGTCGTAGAACCATTACAGCGTCTTCCCATCTGACTATGGCCATCAGTAAATTTCTTCGCGTAATACCAACTTAAGAGGGCCTTAATATCAGAAGAACCGAAGGGAATCTGAATGCCGTCAGGATTTGCTAGAGTTATTGGTGTTGGCTCATCATAGTTCATTGCGGCCCCGGCCCAGCCATCACAAATTCCTTCCCATGTGGGCCGATTTGGACTGGCGTAATTTGAGACCTCACGTTTTAATGGGTAGTCATACCTTCCTATATAAAGGTCCCACTTCTCGGAAGGTGCTAGTGTGCGTAATTGGGCAAGGGTCATTTGAGCGGCTTGAGACTGGGTCGGCGAAATGGTGTTGAATCCCGATGGCCTTGCAGCATTCCAACGATAGTTGATACCGCCTTTATAACGGGCCCAATAATCGCTGGACCAATACTTTTGTTTATCGGCCACTTTTCCTGACAAAGGGAGCGCTGAAAACTGATGATTAAATGTAGTACTCATAATTAAGGGGCTTGAAATCCTCTGCCAAGCTCGATCAATTTCGATATTGGGAGAGGCCCATGCTCCCTGGGCCAGAGCGAGACCGAGAAATGCGTATGAGAGTTTGTTCACAAAATGCCTCCTGGTTTCATAATGAACTACCAAGAAGGTAAGTAAGACTTTCAGCACTTGAATAGTCAGGGGAAGTCAAACTTCTTTATTAAAACCTAAAACCGACTAAAATAATGTTTATGAAATTTGAGAACACAAAATGGAAAGTTAATGGAATCGAGCTCAATGTAGCACAAAGTGGTCCCAGGAATGGCACTCCCGTTTTATTACTGCATGGATTCCCAGAAAATTCTAAGGCCATCATTGAGGCATTCGAAGAGCTTGCAGAAAAAAACTACCGTCTCATTGCTCCTGATCAAAGAGGATATAATTTATCAGACAAGCCTCGTGGAATTAAAAACTATTCATTAGAAATTCTCACGCAAGACATTGAAGAGCTCATTCTTGTCATGGCCCTAAAAGAAGTCATCCTCGTAGGACACGACTGGGGCGGGATGGTGGCCTGGTATCTCGCAAATCGAAGACCGGATCTTATAAAAAAACTCATTATCATCAATGCCCCCCACTACGACGTGTTCAAGAAAAACTTGTTCAAAAATCCGCTTCAAATTCTTAAAAGCTTCTATATGTTTCTGCTTTTTGTCCCAAAACTTCCTGAACTTATATTGAGCTGGGACAATTATTCCGTATTCAAATTTATTTTACGCAGAAGTGGTCATCCAAAAGTGGATGAAATGGAAGATGCATGGAGAAAAGATCGCGCAATAGAGTCCATGATCAATTGGTATCGCGCTATGATTTATGATTTGCGCCTTCCCTATAGAAATATTCAGGTTCCTACTCTCCTCATTTGGGGAGAAGATGATGTATTTCTAACCAAAGTAATGGCCCAGCAAAGCTTGGACTATTGCAATGAAGGGCGGGTAAAATTTGTGACGGGTGCTGGCCATTGGGTTCATTATCAAAAAATAAATGAGGTCATAGGAGAGATATGAAAAAGTCAGCTCTGATTACCGGTGCAAGTGGTTTAATTGGAACTGAACTCTGTCTAAAATTTCTCTCAAAAGGTCATGTTGTCTACGGAATGGACATTAAACCGAATCGTAAAATTGAACATGAAAACTTTGTCTTTCTGAAATGTGATCTCGAAAGTGAAGACTCAATCATTGAGGCCATCTCCAACGTACAAAAACTTCACGTCGTCATCAATAATGCCGCCGACACTTCTCTTACCTTCAAAAAATTTGAAGAAGTCACATTAGAAGAATGGAACCATGGGATTGCTGTCAATCTAACGAGTGCTTTCCTCATGAGTAAATACGCACTACCGTTTTTGAAAGAGACCAAAGGGTCCATCATAAATATTTCTTCCACCCGCCATCTGATGTCTGAACCTAATACGGTCATCTATTCTGCCAGTAAAGGAGGTATATTATCTCTTACCCACTCACTTGCTATGACTTTTGGAGATACGGTTAGGGTAAATTGTATCAGCCCAGGCTGGATTGCTGATCCAAATGAAAAACTCACCGAAAAGGATCATAAGCAACATCCTGTAGGTCGTGTAGGCGTTCCTAGTGATATTGCAGAACTTGCCTTCTATTTAAGCTCAGAATCCGCCGGCTTTATTACAGGTCAGGATTTTATCATAGACGGCGGCATGACCAAGAAAATGATTTACGTCTAGAATCGTTAAGACTTTCTCAAGTTTCGGCCACTCCCTCTTCATGAAATAATGTCTCTATGGAGGTGTCTATGGCACGTTTAACTACTTCAACAGGCTCGCGAGGCGAATCGGCCACTGCTCGAAATAAATCCGGTAACCATCAAGGGAACAGAAGTGGTGCTGTTAGTGGAACAGGGATCCGTTCAACAAGAACACCTAAGCACAAGTAAATTAGAAAAAATCCAATTGTCCTGGAACTGTCACTTTTCTGAAATGTTCAGTTGAAAGTTCCAGGCGTTTTTTATTAAGACCTTCTTTGTTTGTATAAAGATCAAACATCGCCCTGATATGTTCAGCATATTTCCCCTCGCCCTTCATTCTAGAGCCAAAATCAGAATTATTAAGTTTTCCTCCTCTAATCTCTTTAATTCGATTTAGCACTTTTTCTTTACGATCAGGGAAATGCTGTTCCAGCCATTGAATGAAAAGATCATCAAGAACATAGGGAAGCCTTAAAGGAACCATTCCAGCAAAACTTGCTCCAGCATTGCTCACGGCCTTGAGGATATTTGGCATCTCATGATCGGTTAATCCAGGAATAATTGGGGCCACCATACTTCCTACAGGAATCCCAGCTTTCGCCAAGGTCTCAATGGCCCTTAATCTAGAGACGGGGTGAGAAGTTCTTGGTTCCATCACTTCCGCCACTTTAGGGTTTAAGGTCGTCACAGAAATAAAAACACCCACTCCATTAATCTGGGCCATGTCTTTTAAAATATCAATGTCTCTCGTCACCAAGTGGTTCTTAGTGATGATGGTAAATGGATTTCGAAATTCTCTCATGACATCCAAACACTTTCTTGTGATCTCAAGTTTTCGCTCAATCGGTTGATAACAATCAGTCACACCACTAAAGTTCACGACCTCCGGTTTCCAGGAACGGGAGGACAATTTGTCTCTCAGAAGTTCAGGTGCGTTGTGCTTGACCAGAATTTTAGTCTCAAAATCCATTCCGGCAGAAAGACCCAAATATTCATGAGTGGGTCTGGCGAAGCAATAGACACACCCATGCTCACAACCTCGATAAGGATTCACACTAAAATCAAATCCGACATCCGGGCTATCATTTTGCGTTAAGATGCTTCTTGAAGGATCTGAGATAAACTGGGTGCGATAAAGTGGCATTTCATCCTCAGGAGAATGCTGAACGTAATCCCCTTCCAGGATCTCTACATTTTCAAATCTATTAAGCGGGTTTAATGCGGTCCCGCGTCCTTTTACTTTTTCCGGTCTTTCCATAAAAATAACCATAGCACACATTTCCGTATTTTTTCCGTATTTTCTTATTGCCTTACAATTTAGTTGAATTAGAATAAAAAATGAAAGGAGCAAACATATGAGCATCAAAAAATATGAAGGAAGTTGTCACTGCAAGAAAGTTCGTTTCGAAGTGGATCTGGATCTTACAAAAGGTTCGGGAAGATGCAATTGTTCATTCTGCGCGAAAGTACGTAACTGGAGTGCCATGGTAAAACCAGGGGCCTTTAAGCTCCTCACCAATGAACAAGATGTAGGTCTTTATCAGTTCAACACGAACAGTAATAGTCACGCCTTTTGTAAGAACTGTGGGATCCGTACGTTTACAAAAGGATATGTGGAACAAATTGGTGGTCACTTCGTGAGTATTGCGATTAGTACTCTCGACAATATTTCTCCTGAGGAATTATCCCATGTTCCTATCCAGTACATGGATGGACTTCACAACAACTGGTTTAACTCCCCAGCAGAAACGAAGTACCTTTAATTCATTTTAATCACACCACAGGCGATTCTGGCACCAGAGTCGCCACTCGGTTGAGTTTTGAAATCATCGGCCTTGGCGTGAATGATAACGGACTTACCAGCGAACTCCTGTAGGTCTTTTGCCTCATCTTTTTTAAGAATCATTTCCATATGGGCCTCACCTTTGGCATTGGCCACAAGATTTCCCATATCACCCATATGACTCATTTCACTCTTTGGGGAGCCATGTTTCATGTTGGTTGGATTGAAATGATCTCCGGCCGTTTTGAAATCTGGTCCTTCGCATTTTCCCACTTGATGAACATGAAATCCGTGAGTGGTGTTAGGTGTGAGTCCAGTTGCATCGGCGGTGATTTTCAGGCCCTCAGGAACAGTTTGAAAGATCACTTCGGCCTTTAGATTTTTTTGAGTGGCGGAAGAAAGATCGGCCTCGGCAATCTTAGAAGGGGTCTTGGCCGCGATCGCCACATTTAAGATTAGGGCCGAAATGAGAAGAAGACGTACATTGGTATTTCTCATAAATTCTCCTCTTGAAATAAAAATGGCCATCCGGAGATGACCATTTTTTTCCAGCACGATTAGTAAGGCTTCCGCCATCCTTTTCGGCCAGACTAGTTAAGCCTAATCTTCAATTATCGAAAGCAGAAGGACATTATCCTCATTTTATCCGCAAGAGTTACTGAACCATATTTCTACAGGAATCTGCACACTGCCTACACATGGCCGCACACTCTTGCATAACAGGATCTTCTGGATCCACTTCGTCACATGATGTAGCACAGGCATCACAAACTTTTGCACATACCTGACAGAGTTCAATGGCAAAGGAACTATTGAATTGCATAAAGCTGGCACTTGTACTGCACAGTTGAGCACATTCCATCATGAGAGAAAGATGTTTGGCCTCTACGTGTTTTCCTCCCATCGACATGCAATGGGAAAGACAGACCGTACATTGCTCATAACAACTAAAACAATCACTAATACATTCTTCGTATTCTTTTGGGTGTGGGCCGAACTCTTGCTGGGTTGTTTCCATACAGAACTCCTTTAATGCCATTATGGCGGAACTTCTCTATGAAAAATTGAATCTGAATGCGTGGATCTTCAATGGGCAGGACAAAAAAAAAGGGCGACCTAAGCCCGCCCTTTTAGGTGAAGATTAATCTCTTCTATTTCTTCTGTTATCGCGGATCATTTTGCTTGCAAGGTAATCACCAAGCTTAATACCGGCATTGATATCTGACGGATAGTGAACGCCACCGATTACACGGTTAAGAGCGGCCTGATTAGCGGCATTGATGAAAGCTTCAGCACGCTTAGGAAATCTATGAGCAAGAAGACGAGCAAAAACACGCGCTACAGTTGCGTGACCACTTGGATAAGACTCAGAAGTCTCTTTCTTGATACAAGGTTTTAAGTCTCTGTGGCTAAGATATGGACGAGGACGGCCATAAAGTTTTTTTGCAAGGTATGCGTTTCCACCTGCTTCCCCGTACTGCTTAAGGAATTCAATTGAGAGCTCTTCAACTTGAGACTTCGTCAAAAGGTGACCAAAAAGTGACCCAAGTGTAGCGCTCTCTTGTTGAGAGGCCGCTTGGCAATCTCTTCTTGTGCGGTTCTCTTGATATTGTCTTAGAACTTCCAGGTCTTCAGATTCTTCAACTGATCCTGGGGCAGGAAATGAACCAATAACTTTATCAATTTCAAATGGTGATAGAATGATGAGATCTTTTTCGTTACCTGTCTGAGCGTTCGCTGCAACCGTGAACACAACACCCAGAATTAATGACAATGCGTACTTCATTTACGTCTCCTTGAATGGAGAATTAGTTTGAAGTACCCAACCCAATGTATCAAGTATAAAGTGAGCGAAAATGCTTACATTACATAAATGTAATAATTAATCATTTATATGGTTTAGGGTCGCCTCTAGCACCCGCAGCATTAGCTCTCGCAGCGCTTCAAGCTCTTGTTAATTAAAATCTTTTAATACTTATTCTTCGAGTTTTTTTTGCAAGGTCCGCACCTTGGCCGTCAGCGTTAGTTAAATCAAACATCTTTCGTGAAGTTCCAATAGGCCTCACATGGACATATATCAAACGCACATGTGAGCTCTCTTTTTTTAAGCTCAGCAAATAGGATGTGTTTCTTCTGAGTTGTACATGGATAGCTCACCATACCGTCAGGATGAATAATCAGGGCATTCATCTGGCACTTCCAACCTTTAAAACGATTCATTTCCTTCGAGGCAAACTCCATCTGATTGACCTCAATTCTTTCACCAGATGAGACTGTGACGGGAATCGTTTCTGGATATTTTAACGTTTTGACTCTCTTTTCTTGCTCCGAAAGAAAATCCAAGGTCTCTTGTTGATACTCGAAGTATTGAGTTGCTCCACTTGAACGATCCACTAACTTAGCGAAGGTGATGGGAAGTGTTTCGAGGTTCAGCTGATAATATTCTTCGACCGCTTCTCTCATTTTGGGTAGATACTTAAGATCATTATGGACCAAAAAAATGATATTCATCGAGAAGTCGCTCTTCAGTGCCTCTATCTTTTTAAAAAAGTTTTTCTGTGAGTATTCCACATGGTAACTCAGAACGATTTCTATTTTGTCTTTATAAGGAATAAGTGGTCTCCAAAATTCGACCGTGGGTTGAAAATTAGTAATGATGTCGATCTTCGTTACATGATCCATCTCGTGCAATGATTGAATGAGTTGATGAAATTCCGGATGAAGTGTGGGTTCACCACCTAAAAGAGTCATCTCCACTGGTTCAGTGATCTTGCTGATCTTACTCAAAACCATTTTCATCACATCAGGATAATTAGTGCTTGATTCGTAGGGATTAAAATAACAGTAACTGCACTGAAACTGACAATGAGTCACGAGCTCCCAGGACAAAGTGAGAGGACTGCCTTTACCGACTGAAACAACAGTTTCATTTTGATAAATCATTTTGGCAGAATGACTGTAAAAGTCGATCCCTCTCCTTCAACACTTTTTAAACTTATAATACCATCGTGGCCTTCCACGATTCTTTTAGCTATGTAAAGTCCAAGTCCCAGTCCTTCGATGGCACCTTCCGAACCTCTTTCAAACTGTTCAAAGATGATCTTCTGGTCCTTCGGATTAATGCCTTGTCCTTGATCAATGACGGAGAAAATAATATGTTCCTGAGTGGCCTCAAGAATCACTCGGATCGGCCTCCCGTTACCATAGCGGAAGGCATTGGTGAATAAGTTATTCATCACCTGCTCTATTCGGAAAGAGTCCCATTTACCCTGAAAATTTTCACCTACAAAATCAACTTCAGGAACACCCGATTCAGAATTCCTAAAATAAGAATCCATTCTTTCCAGGACCTCTTTCAGTAACTCACGAAGATCAGTCGGCTCCTTCCTAAAATGAAGTTTACCCGATTGAATCCGTGAAACATCCAGCATGTCATCAACAAGTCGGTTCAAGCGGCTCACTTGCTTAAAAGTCTGATCATAGAAGCGCGCGATTTTTTCTTTCTGGAAGACCCTTGGATTGTCTCTTTCAATATCACGTTGAATAATCTGTGCTTGCAGCTTCATGGCCGTTAATGGTGTTTTCAATTCGTGCGAGGCCACAGACAGAAATTCATCCCGAGACTTAATCGCCGTAGACAAATCAATTTCCAATCTCTTTTCATTGGTAAAATCTCGAAAAGTAACGGCGATTCCATTCTGTAAAGGATAAGCGAGAGCGCGATACCATTTATCGTTATCAGGATAAAATCCTTCAATAGGAACTCTTTCTCTCGTGGCCATGGCCTTTCTATAAGCGAGACCAAAAGGACCTTTTTCAAGACCTGGAAATACTTTCCAGAGAGATTGCCCGACTACATCTTCATAAGGGAGCTCTCCCAAAGTCAAAGCGGTCGGATTTAAATATTTAATTGTCCAGTCATGCTCAATAAACATAAAGGCATAAGGAGAATCTTCGAGATACGTTCTGTACTTACTCTCATTCTGTTCCAGGGCCACCTTGCTATAGACCTCGGCCGTATTATCAGTCACAGTGTCTAAGACTCCGCCCACCGTTCCGTCTTCCAGACGAATAGGTGAATAACAAAATGTATAAAATCTTTCTGTCATGACCCCATTGAGATTAACCATAAGAGGCATGTTCTCAAACATCACTGACTCGCCTGACATCGCTTTTTCAAACAACGGATGAATGGTGCTCCAGATCTCACTCCATGTTTTTTCCGAACGATGCCCAAGGGCCTCGGGATGTTTACTACCAAGAATTTCAATATAGCGATCGTTGTAGAACTGAATGAGCTCATCGCCCCAGACGAGATACATGGCAAATTTATTTTCCACCATCATACTGATGGTCGTGACCAAACTTTGAGGCCAGTGTTCAGAATCACCCAATGAAGTCTTTGACCAATCAAAGGTGGCAATACGATAACCCATTTCACCGGCGTGTGAGAGATGCTTGAGACGGGGATTTTTTATCATAAGAGAATCTTAACATAATCCGACAAAAAGAATTAAAAACTTTACCCGACGCTGAAAGACAAGCTTTTAAACAGTTGTTAAAATGAACCTATGGGTGAAGTTTTTGGGCCCCTCATTTTCGTTTTATTTGCGGAATCAGGTGTGAAAAGCATGATTCACGCCTTTGACCTTAAAGGTCCTAGGGTCCCAGTTTATGCCATGCTGGGTTATATTATTCTGGCCGCTATGTTTGCCTGCCTAAGTTTCTACTTGTCCTCGAAATTATTTATTCAAGATGAAACTTTTCAGCTCCTCAATCTGATTTTCACACCCATCGCTATTGGAATCATTATGGCCATAAAAGGAAAATGGCTCAGGAAAAATGATGGCGAAATCATTCGTCTCGATACTTTTTGGTATGGACTGGTTTTTGGAATTGTCTTTGTTGGGATCAGATATTTTAGTCTAAGAAATTTCGAAGTTTAAATACGAGGTCAAGATGCCCGAACTACCGGAAGTCGAAACATTCAGACGCCAAATAGAAAAGAAACTTAAAGGGAAGACCATCAAAGATGTTCATGTGGCCCCTGACAAGTTGATCTTTGCAGGAAAATCTCCTGCATTCGTAAAAAAAAATTTACAGGGGGCCAAAGTCAAGAAATGCCACCGTAAAGGGAAATACATCTGGTTTGAAATGAACAAAGAAATTCTTCCGGTGTTTCATCTTGGTATGACTGGATCCTATATTCTAAGTGATAAATTCCCTGACAGATCCATGAAGTCAGTGAAGCTTGTTCTTGAAATGAGTGATGGAACAATTCTCACTTACAAAGACCCTCGACGCTTCGGAAGAATTTTTTTATTAAAAGATCCTCTGGAACATCGTCCTTTGTCCCGTCTAGGTCCGGATGTCATGAATGAACTTCCTTCAGTCAAAGAGATGAAAAAGATTCTGACAAAAAGAAAGGCCCCGATAAAGGCCGTGCTCCTGGATCAAAGTGTCTTTTCAGGAATCGGAAACTGGATGGCCGATGAAATTTTATTTCAATCTGGAATTGATCCGCATCGTTTGGCATTGTCACTTTCTCCAGCGGAAGTAAAACAATTGCATTCAAAAATATCATCTGTGACGAAACTTTCTGTAAAAGTCGGCGCCGATGATGAGAAATATCCTAAGTCTTGGCTGTTTCATCATAGATGGGGAAAGAAAGGTGGTTTGATCTCATCAGGACATGTCATCAAACATGAGACAGTGGCCGGAAGAACCACTGCCTGGGTTCCTTCAAAACAAAAGTAAAAAGGCGCTCCGAAGAGCGCCTAATAAAATTACATTCCAGTTGTTCCACCGATTGTTGATCCAGTAGTACCGCCGGTTGTGCCTCCAGTAGTTCCACCAGTGGTGCCACCAGTTGTTCCTCCAGTAGTTCCGCCGGTTGTTCCTCCAGTTGTGCCTCCAGTAGTTCCGCCGGTTGTTCCACCTGTAGTGCCTCCAGTTGTTCCACCTGTAGTGCCACCAGTTGTGCCACCAGTTGTGCCTCCAGTAGTTCCACCTGTAGTGCCACCAGTTGTGCCTCCAGTAGTTCCACCTGTAGTTCCGCCGGTTGTTCCACCAGTGGTTCCTCCAGTAGTATCAGGTGCCTCAAAAACTTTACACGAAATCGGTACAGTCACATTGTTAGGATCACTCGAATTGTTTTGGTAAGTAGGAGGAAGGGCCACATCAGCATTCGCACCATGAACAAGCAAAACAAAATCTTGCCCGACCGGTACTGATTGACGAAGTTCATCTAGTGGGAAAGAACGATCATAGGTGTATTCTCTTCCTGTTGGAAATGTACCGTCTTCTAATGTTAGAGGTAACACTCTTGGACCTACTGCTTGCTCAACTTCAACTGGATCCAGAACACCATCTTGGTTTATGTCGTCCTTTTCGAGAGTAGGACAAGTATCGGCCACATGAACATATTGCTGGTGTTCAACCGGATCAACATTTCCGCATTCCCAGTCCATAATAAAAATATTTTTTTCAATTCTGGTCTTACTGGCGTTAATAACGACGCTATTATTTATCACTGTATTAAGAATGATTGTTTGTCCTGTATCCACCGGACCTTCTTCTTCTGTTTGTTGTTCAGTTTGCGGTGTCGTGCTTGATGAATCATCGTCATCATAACCACCACACGCCCCTAAGGTCACAAGACCAGCAACGAAAAGAATTTTGAGAGATTTAGGTTTGATAAATCGCATTGAGTGCATACGGACTCCTTGTTAAAAATAAGACCCGCTTATTTTTGCAAAGAAGTGGCCAGAAAGTTGTGCGAAAGGACTTTCAGAATATTAGCAGTTAGATCTTGTAGGATGGAAGTTTACTCGGGATTCAAAGGATATTCGCCCCGTTTTTTATACAGAGGAAAAGCTCCGCCCAAAGTCATTTCGTATACCACCAGTCTGGTAATGGTGAATTTTCCAAAGTCAGTGTTCTTATGAGGAGAAAGAATATCACTCACCTCCCGATGGTTCCGTAACCGCACAACTGGAAGATATGGTTTAAATTCTTTTTCAGGATGAAGCTCAAGTGCCGCGACCATTTTTTCATAGAGAGCGCGCACTTCTTTTGAGTTCTGGACCCCTACCCATAATAATCTTGCTTCTTTGGTGTCAGGATAGGCCGACATTCCTTCGAATTTCAATTTAAAGGCCCGGGTCTGCTTAGCAACTGAATGCAAAGATGGTTCTATTCTTTGAAAGCTCTCTTCATCTACTTCACCAAGGGACACGAGGGGAATTTGTCTCTGCTCTTCCGGGAGCCATTGAAAATCGAAATTTTTTCCCTTACTCAGGTTTACCTTCAGTTTTTTGAGATCAAGCTTCAATTCACTCACATCCAGACTTAAAAAAAGTTTCATACTCCTCCACTGTAAGAGCTTATGAGATTCTTCCTCCATCCACAGCTTAATATTTAGTAGCTCGATAATGTCGGGTTTGGTAAAAAAAACAGGTTAATCATGTTTCAAATGAAAGGAAGAAAATGAGCAAGGACTTTAAACCTTTTATCTCTCACGCTGAAAAGCTTAAAGAATTTACCCTTGGGCCAATCTTAATGGGCGTCTTCCTGGGTATCCTTTTTGGTGCGTCTTCCTTATACCTTGCCCTGAAAGTTGGCATGACAGTCTCGGCCTCAATTCCCGTCGCGGTACTTTCCATTACTCTTTTTAAAGGCATCTCAAAGATGTTCGGCCTTCGTCATGCCACCATTCTAGAAAACAACATGGTTCAAACCACAGGTTCCGCTGGTGAGTCCATTGCCTTCGGTGTTGCGGTCACCATGCCGGCACTTCTGATTTTAGGATACGATTTGGATGTCGGTCGCATCATGACGGTTTCTATTCTGGGTGGTCTCCTTGGGGTCTTGATGATGATCCCTCTTCGTCAGGCCTTGATTGTGAAAGAGCACGGTAAACTCATTTATCCGGAAGGAACGGCCTGTGCCGAAGTATTAATCGTCGGTGAGAAGGGTGGATCAAGCGGAAAGATTGTTTTCGGTGGATTCTTCCTTGGTCTTTTTTATAAGTTTTTCAACGTGGGCCTTCGTCTCTGGAAAGATGTACCAGAAAGAGCATTCAGTTTCTTTAAAGGCTCAGCGATTGCCGCTGAAGTTTCTCCTGAACTTCTCGGTGTGGGCTACATCATTGGTCTCAGAACTGCGGCGATTATGATGGCCGGTGGTGTTCTTTCTAGCTTCGTGCTGATTCCTATGATTTCACTTTTCGGTAGTGCTCTTACCGAACCACTTTTTCCTGCGAAAACTCTGATTCGCGATATGGAGATTCACGACATCTGGAGAAACTACGTTCTTTATATTGGTGCCGGTGCGGTCGCGGCCGGTGGTATTATTTCTCTTTTCCAATCTCTACCGACCATCATTCATGGAGCTAAATCAGGTCTTAAAAGTGTCATGGGTTCAAAAGGCCCAACTGAATCTAAAAACAGAACTGAAGATGACCTTCCTTTTTCATTCGTCATTATTGGAACTATTCTGATGGTCCTGGGTCTGTGGTTTGCCCCCGCTCTTCACATTAATTTATTCTCAGCAGTTCTCATTGTTCTCTTTGGCTTTTTATTTGTGACTGTAAGTTCACGATTAACTGGTGAGATCGGTTCTTCTTCAAACCCAATTTCGGGCATGACCGTGGCCACTCTCCTTCTTACTTGTCTGGTGTTCTTGGCGGTTGGATGGATCGGACCCGAACATCGAGTAGGTGCTTTAAGCATTGCGGCCGTTGTTTGTATTGCGGCCTCAAATGGAGGGACCACTTCGCAAGATTTAAAAACAGGATATCTTGTTGGTGCCACTCCTCGTCTTCAGCAATGGGGACTTCTGATTGGAGCGCTTACAAGTGCCATTGTTATTGGTTACTCGCTCATTCTTCTTAATGATGCATCAACTGTTTATACCAAGAAAGTCCCTGACTACACTGTGACAAACATGAGTCTTCTCAAAGAAAAACAAAAAGTCGCCGGTGTAGAAAGTCTTAAAGATCAAAATGAATACTATGTGCTTCAGGTGACTGAACAATCAAATGCAGAAATGCTTGGAGTCTTGGGCCCTGGTAAGTATCTTGTTGATGATGCCGGTAAAGTGACCTATCTCGTAGATCCTGGAATCAATGGCTCAGTCAATAAACGTGATGACGGAACAAGTGTCACAAAGTATGAAGCGCCAAAAGCGCGTCTTATGTCTCTCATCATTGATGGTATCCTCACTCAAAAACTTCCTTGGGGATTGGTTCTTCTAGGTGTCGCTCTCGCCATTGTGCTTGAGCTTTGTGGAATATCCGCTCTTCCATTTGCAGTTGGAGTGTATCTTCCTATTTCTGCTTCAGCTCCCATCTTCGTAGGGGGAATTGTTCGCTGGTTAGTTGAAAGAAAAACTAAGGCCCCAGAATCTGAGTTAGAGGCCGATACTGGCCCAGGCGTTCTCTTCTCTTCGGGTCTTATTGCCGGTGGTTCGATTGCAGGAATTCTTCTCGCCATTACTCAAATCATGCCGGGCGTGTCAGATGCTCTGGATTTTTCGGGAAAGATGGGCGGAATGGCGACCTCTGACCTGTTTGCAACACTGGTTTTCGGTGGCGCGGCGGCGATTTTATTTGCAGTAGGAAGGAAAAAACCTAAATTATAGAGGCCAAACCCTTTCAGTTTTTATAGTATCTCGTGTCAAATTTTAACAGGGATATCTATGCAAACCATGATGAAGTACTACAAGGGCTCTATCCTATTGTCCGTTTTGGGAGGCGTGTGCGCTTTCTTCATCGGCCAATATTATTCGAGCTCTCTTGCCGGCGGTCTTTCGGCACTTTTCCTCGCAACTGTTCTCAGTGTTCTTGAAATCTCACTTTCTTTCGACAACGCCGTGGTGAATGCCATCGTTCTAAAGAAGATGACTCCGCTATGGCAGAGACGCTTCCTTACATGGGGTGTTTTGATTGCTGTATTCGGTATGAGACTTGTGTTCCCACTTCTTCTTGTAGGTGTGGTTGCACATCTAAATCCTATTGATGCTCTCGTGATGGCCGCAACTAAGCCAGACGAGTACGCCCAAATCATGCTCTCAGCTCACGTAAGTATTGCGGCCTATGGTGGCGCCTTCCTTATGATGGTTGCTCTTAAATACTTCTTCGAAGAAGGTAAAGACGTTCACTGGATCAGTGTTATCGAAGCTCCCATCGCGAAGCTTGGCCGAATGGAAGCGGTAGAGATTGCTGTGACTCTTATTACCCTTTATATCTTCTCTGGATTTCAACTTGAGCATGAAAAGATGTCGTTCCTTATCAGTGGTATTTGGGGTCTTGTGACTTATATCGCTGTTGATGGAATTGGTGCCTTCCTTCAGTCTCCAGATGAAACGGAACAACTTGATCTTAACAAAGCAAGCGTAGGGATGTTCTTGTACCTGGAAGTTCTAGATGCTTCGTTCTCTTTTGACGGTGTGGTGGGTGCTTTCGCGATTACAAACAACCTATTCATTATCATGATCGGTCTTGGTGTGGGTGCTATGTTCGTTCGTAGTATCACGATCATGCTCGTAGATAAGGGAACTCTTAGCGAGTACCGTTACCTTGAGCACGGTGCATTCTATGCAATTGGTATTCTAGCTGTGATTATGTTCGCCGGTACTGTGAAACATATCCCAGAAGTAATTACGGGCCTTCTAGGTGCCGCTTTCATTGCGATGGCGCTTTACTCTTCAATTCGTTGGAACAAAAAGCACGCTCACTCTTAATTTAATGATTGGTAACTCAGGTCTAGGCCTGGGTTACCAATTTATGAAGTTTTAATCTTCGCCACTTCCTCTAGTCCCAATTCTCTGATCGACACTTCTCTCATCTCAACTTTTCTGATTTTCCCCGTGGCCGTAATAGGAAAGGACTCTACAAACTTCCAAAAGCGAGGAACTTTATAGTGGGCGATTTTGTTTTTACAAAAGACCTGTAACTCTTCTTCTGTGCAACTCATGCCGTGTTTGATTTTCACCCAGGCCATGACTTCTTCTCCATACTTCTCACTCGGAACCCCAATTACCTGAACATCTTCAACTGAAGGATGGGTATAGAGAAATTCTTCAATCTCTCGAGGGTAAACATTTTCACCGCCTCGAAGAATCATGTCTTTAATCCGGCCCGCGATGTTCACATAGCCTTCATCATCCATCACCGCCAGGTCACCCGTATGCATCCAACCGGCCTCATCAAGAACTTCCTTGGTGGCCTTCTCATTGTTCCAATAACCAAGCATCACTGAATAACCTCTCGTGCATAACTCTCCTGAAGTTCCTCGAGGTAAAACAAGACCGGTCTCTGGATCAATAATTTTTAACTCTAAGTGATCTTGGGCGGTTCCGACTGTGCCCACCTGTTTTTCTAAAGGAGCGCCAATCACAGTTTGAAGCGACACTGGAGAGGTCTCAGTCATCCCGTAGCAAATACTCACTTCTTTCATATTCATTTTGGACTGAACTTTCTTCATGACTTCGACCGGGCAAGGAGAACCGGCCATCACACCAGTTCGAAGAGTCTTTAGATCATAGGAATCAAAATTTTCTAGTTCAAGCTCCGCGATAAACATGGTGGGCACTCCATAGAGAGAAGTACATCGCTCCTTCTCTACCGCCTCAAGTGCTTTCTTCGGTTCAAAACTCTCCGAAGGAATTATCATACAAGATCCATGAGTGGTGCAGGCCAAATTTCCAATCACCATTCCAAAACAATGATAAAAAGGAACCGGAATACAGACCCGATCTCTTTGAGTGTAATGAAGTCTCTCACCGATAAAAAAGCCATTGTTTAAAATATTGTGGTGAGAGAGCTTTGCCCCTTTCGGAAAGCCCGTCGTGCCTGACGTATACTGAATATTAATCGGTTCATCAAAATGAAGAGAATTTTCTCGTTCATTAAGATCATTTACTGAAACCTTGTCGGCCTCTTTTAAAAAGTTCGCCCAATCATCTTCAAAGAAATAGGCCCTCTCGAGTCCTGGACAATCATTTCTCACTTCGTTGGTCATGGCCTTATAGTCACTGGTTTTGAATCTTAAAGAAGCAAATAAGTAACGACTGCCCGACTGATTGATCACATAGGCAAGTTCTGAGCTTCTATAGGCCGGGTTGATATTTACTAAGATGACACCAATTCGTGCCGTCGCATATTGCAGGAGGACCCACTCAAAACGATTGGGCGACCACACCGCAAGTCGATCCCCTTTATTCAGGCCGATGCCCAACAAAGCGCGACTGACCCGTTCAATCTCATTCCAAAGTTCTTGATAGGTGACTTTATAATTTTGATGCAGACAAATTAAAGCATCAGCAGTGGGGAATTTTTCGACTGTGCTTTTCAGGTTCTGACAAATGGTTTCACCAAGTAGTGGTGTTAGTGAAGGTGATTGAGTGTAAGATAATTGATTCATAGAGATCCTTGGACAAGAATCTCATTCTATCACTTTTAAGATTGTTATAAACTTAAGGATACCCGACTCACTTACTGAGTAGCTTACTTAAATTGGCCCTGAAACAGTTCATCTTATGGGCACGTACTCTCTGAATTTCCGCAGGCCCCTTCGACTTGGCAATTTCAAGATCAATTTTTTTCAATGCTTCATCGGCCTCGGCCTGAATCGCCGCCTTGATGGCCGCAATTCTTTTTGAGAATGAATCCTGATCGTAAACTCTACCAACTTCGTCTGTGGCACCTCTTAAAAGAACATCCGCATCTTTGCTATAACTGCTGAGTTCTTTTTCAATGGCCTTAAACTCAGTATCAAGAAACTTTGATGAAGAAATCTCTTTTGCCATCTTTTTATAAGAATTGAGATATTTCTCATAAAGATAAGGATCATTCTTAATGGCCCGAAACAGAGGATCTTCCAGGTTAATAATAAAGTCCTTGGACATTTTCAATTTATCTCGAGCGATAAGTCCAACTTGCTGAGGATGAAACGGAAACATGTGAACGCCTTTCAAAAGGTCATCACCGTCTTGAGGCATAATCCGCAAAATTGTTTTCCCTGTTTTTTTATCTTTCTGAGTAAACCAAAAGTACTCGTCCGAGATATCGCCATTTCTGATAATATTGTTAAAGGCCATAAAACGGAACATCTGATCCAGGTCCATTTTCTTTGATAACTCTTTAAAGAGTGCTTCACCTGATAAGTTTACTGGGGCCGCATAGATATCAGTAATTAGCCTCTGAAGTTCGGCTTTTTTAGCATCATCTGCTGACCAACTCATCTCCACTCGATGTGGAGACGTTTTTTTATTCGAATTTAAAGAAGAAAAGATTTCCGTTTCAGGATCGGGCCTTTTGATTCCTAATTTTTCAGTCACGTTCTCAACGTTATAGCGAGAGCGGGCGACTGCCTCAACGGAGTACCGATCAGATTGGGCCTCAGAAAGGAATTTCACAGGATGATTATTAACTAAGTGAAGGCCCGCACTTACTTTTTTGTTTTCAAGTAATTTACCGCTTTCATCAATAGGAACATACACAACTTTGGCGTATTGATTTGAAAGTTGAAAATGTGATGCCTCAGTCGCTTTTGGAACGAGACCAAATTTGTTCAAAGATCTCTGATAGAAACTTGTGGCCGCATAACCTTCATCCATAGTGAGTGGATTAATTCTGGTGGTCCCAGAAATATTTTCCACCCCAGCAATCGTATTAAGATCACCAGATACATTTTCAAGTTTCTTCACTCGTAAGTTAGGAGTCGCGGCCTTAAGAGTTGATTGCCCACCAGGACTGATCTTGCCTTTGAAGACAGATTTATCATCTACAATGAGGACCTTTGATTCGATTTTCTCTCTCTTCGTGGCATCTTCAAGAAAGAATTTATCCATGTCTTCCTGAGGAACAACAATCACGACAACATTCTCACCAGGCTTAGCGTACTTCTTCACAAGCTCCTGGGCCCTCATGCGGGCCTCTTTAGGAAATTTCTTTTTGCCATCTTTCTCTTCTTCCTGAGCATGAGCACTCAGTGAAAGGGCAAAAAAGAGAACCGCGAAATGCTTAAGCCTCATTTGTATTTTCCTGGTGAAACATCACCTCCTTTTCGACTTATTTAGGGGTTTTCATAAGTATTTGACCCAGGTTTAAGCCTGACACAGCAACCCGTCCAACTTGTTGTATTAACAAGGGATTTGACAGGATTAAAAAAATTTAATACAACTATTCCATGAAAGTTTTGGCACAACTCATCACATTCATCATGGTGGTCTTAAGTATTACATTCCTTAAGACTGACATCGACCTTCCTAAGGTTGAGAAACAGCCCATTAGCATGGAGCTCGTTTTGGACCTTGCTGATGATATGGCCGATCCGGAAACCGAGGAAGATAGTGAAATTGAATTTCATGAAACTGAGTACTTCCTCAGCAACCAAAAATATATTTTCTCGCCGGAAGTAGGGACTCACCTCTTCCTGGATGACTATCCCACATTTTTCCATTCCTATATCCATTCCATCTACGTGCCTCCACTTACTCATTCTCTTTCTTAGTTAATCGTTCGTTCACTAAACATTTACTTTGAGTTTGAAGGAGTTCCTATGATGGAAGCTGCTGTTAAATATAATTTTAAGTCCCCGGCCGACGAGGCCTTGGATAATCTCATGAAGGGTAATGAACGCTTCATGAATAATATGAGAATCAACCGTAACCTACTTCAACAGGTTCAAGAAACCAAAGAAGGCCAACGACCATACGCCGTTATTATTAGCTGTATGGATTCTCGAACTTCTCCAGAGCTGATTTTTGATCAGGGTCTGGGTGACATTTTTAGCATCCGAATCGCGGGTAACGTTGTTACTCCGGAGATCATCGGAAGCGCCGAATATGCCTGCAAAGTAGTGGGTTCTAAACTCATTATGGTTCTTGGCCACCACGGATGTGGTGCCATAAAAGGGGCCCTTGATAACGTAAAGCTTGGTCACTTGCCTACTATTACTGATCGTATTCAATTTCACGCTTACAACGGAGCGACGGTTGCGGACGTGACAGTAAACAATGTAAAGGCCGGAATGCGTGATCTTCACGAGAAATCAGAAATTCTGGGCCAGCTCGTAAATGACCAGGAGATCAGAATCGTAGGCGGCGTTTATGACATTTCAACAGGTGAAGTAGAACTCATCGGAGATCATCATGAATGCTAAGCTTACGGTCCTACTAACCTTGGCCCTTATGGTATTGACTGTTAGTTGTGCTTCCCATGAGCCCAATGAAGTAACTTTCGATACCAGGGACGAGGCGAGGGCCTTCCGCTAATCCTCTTAGGGCCACTTTAAGTGGCCCCTTACTCCTATGGACAGGTATGTATTGTGAGAAGACTTCTTAGTTTTATTCTTTTATTTATTATTTCTTTCAGTATTTCACTACCGAAAGGAATTTGTGCCTCTGGCATCATAGGCATCGGTGGGCCAGTTTCCATCGAAAACTTTTTTGATATGGACAGTGATACGTCTGACGATCGGCCAGAAGATAATGGCCATTGCAAAAAAGTGGATGCGGCCGAACCATACTTTATTCCCACACGTTTTCATCTAAACGTAAAACTGAATGCTGTAAACTTTCTGGAAAGACTCCCTTCTTTCATCGCCTCTTACTACAAAATCTTCCACGTCCCTCCCTCTCTCTAGTCTCCACTTCATTTCATCCATTTTGCTTCATTAAATTTTAAGTTGGAGAACTTATGTCACGTACTTCATTTGTGGAGTTCCTTGTTTCAAGGAACCGGGATTTTATTAACTTATATAACTCTGAATCTGCCCTTGGACTTGTAGAAACTATTCGTGGTGGAGAGAAAAAAGCTGACGATAAAAAACACTGCGTCGTTGTTTCTTTTGATCCTCCATTGAACTCACCACCGATTGTTTTTAACTGGGGTTCAAATGATGTTTGGTATTTAAAAAATGCGACCATCAATGAGAACTTTTTTAATCACATGGACGATCACATTGATAAATCAGAAACGCCTTATGTGATCTTTTTAGAGAGACACTGTCTCGCTCATAAAAGAAAGATCCAACGTTTTATCAAAAATTACAGGGATCAAAAATTCCGAAATCGTCCCTTAGAACAAATGCCAAAATTTATTTTGGCCGAGTACAAAACCCCGATGAGCAAAATTAAACTCACCGAACTTGTAGGAGGACCACATGATACATTGCTTTCTTAGTGATCTCTATAAGAAGAAATTTGTCGTCCTTTGGATGCTTTTGTCATTCAAGGCCGGGTACCTTAATGCGGCCGGATTTCTTGCCACAGGAAAATTCGTTTCCCATGTGACAGGTTTCGGAACTCAAATGGGGGTCTCACTCGCCCATGAAGATTATTACTTCGGGGCCGAACTTTTAATCATTCCTCTGGCCTTTATATTCGGTTCCATGATCCCATCACTAATTTTAGACCGAAATTATGATGAAGGAAAAATTCCGCCTTATCCAATGGTGCAGTTTTTGATCACCATGCTTCTGGGGGTGATATTCTTCTTGGGAACCAGCGGATGGTTTGGCGATTTTAGTACTCCATCAGATGATTTACACGACATCATTCTCATTGGTCTGCTGTGCTTTGTCTGCGGTATGAAAAATGGTCTGACCACCTGGGCGACCTATGGAAAGATCAGAACCACACACTTAACAGGGCTTGCGACAGATATTGGTCTGCACCTTCCGAAACTTTTTCGGGGAGGACACAAAAGTAGGTTTCCGGAGCCTAGAAGAGTGAACACAGTAAGACTTGCTACCTTTGTGAGCTTTTCAATCGGTTCACTGGTGGCCGCCTTTATCTTTCCCAATTTCGGCTACTCTGGGTTTATCTTCCCGTTTGTTTTATCTGTAGGGTTACTGGCCATTTCATTTATTAATTATAATGAAGCGAAGAAAGAACAAGGTATGACCCATGAAAAAGCGAAGGTGGCCTGATAAGGGCCACCTTTTTTAGATTTATTTTAAAATGTGATAATCCTCTGTTTTAGCATCAAACGTAAACCAGGGATGTACTGTCCAATAGAAAGCTGGTCTATCAAAGAAGGTCCCACGGATACTTTCTAAAATGGTCTTTGCGACGCCCTGATTTCTTTTTCTCTCTGAAACTGAAAGATTAAAAAGAAAACAAGAACTCTTTGAAACGCCAACAATGGCAGAGGCATAAATCCCTTCCTGATCTTCCAGATAGAAATGAAAATGGGGGGTATCAAGCTTTGCAAGGAAAGGTAATAGTCTTTCTATAAAGATTACTGCATTAGAATTATGCTGCTTTTGGTATTCCCAGAAAATCGAACTGTGAATGGCCTCATTCAAAGTTTCTTGCTTCGATCTGATCTCAAACGAAGCAGGTGGAAACACACAAAGCTTAAAACTCTGAGTGAAGACCTTATTTGTAGGACCAACGACATTCCTCACTCCAAAATGAACCGACATGAGAGGTTCGGGAAAACCAGGAATATCAAACTCCCTATTTCCAACCTTAAACTCTCCGAAGACCTCATCCCAGTAAGTTTCAATCATGCCAGTCTCAAATGTAATTTTTTGAAGCCTGAAAATGATAACGAATAATGATCACGTACAGATTCCATGGCTGAATCAACTTCGAAAGCAGGAATGACTTTAAACAATTCCTCGAATAAAGTTTTCATTTCCATTCGCGCAAGCTTCGCTCCAATGCAGTAATGGGGCCCATGTCCGTAAGCAAAGTTTGGAACCTTGCGATGGATATTTAATTCTTCTGGGCGTTGATCAAGAGGAAGATCACGATTAATGGCATGAGAGGAGATAAACATAACGTCCCCAGGAAGAATGGGCTGATTTCCAACTTGGGTCGCTTTTCGTGCCACTCTAAAAATAAAGGTAACTGCGGGATCAAGTCTCTTACATTCTTCAAGCATTTGTGGAACCAAGCTGACATTTTCTCTTACCTCTTGTTGAACCTTTGGATTTGTGGCCAAAAGGAACATAATATTACTGATCTGGTCAGTGGTAGTGGCCATGCCTGCCACGAGCATCATGATTAACTGAGAGATGACTTCATCATCTGTCAGATTTAAGATGGGCTGAGCACGAAGAGTGATAGAAACATAGTCCTCTCCAGGATTTTTGCGTCTTTCATCAATAAGTTTCGTAAAGTAAGTTTTGAGCGAAAGGGCCGCGGTATTAACCTCAATCCCATCTTCATTCCTGTACTGAGAGGCCCCACCAAAGAAACCCGTCATAGTATTTGACCACTGGAGGAACTGAGGTCGATCGTCTTCTGGGACACTAAAAAGATCGGCCAGAACGACGGAAGGTAATTTCTTCGCCACCGCTTCTACGAATTCAAAATGGGGCCGGTCTTTAATGTCATTAACCAGACCTTTGACAGTTGCTTGAAGCTTGGCCGTAAACTTTTCTAAAATATGGTCCTCAAATCCACCGGCCGCAAGCTTTCGCATATTCGTATGGGTATGATCATCGCTCATTACCATCATTTTCTTCACAACTCCAAAAAAGTCCTGAATCAAACGAAGATCAAGATTAGGCATACGCGAAATAAAGAACGAACCTCGATCAGCACTATAAGCATCGCTAGTGAGAATTTCTTTTGCGTGCTGGCTCTTGGTGATTACATGAAAATTACCCTTCTCCCAAAAATACACTTCACCGTAGCTCCGAATATAGTTAGCGAATGCATCTGGGAACTCAGCGGTAGAGGCCTTCTTTTTGAAATCTAAAAATGACATGCCGGACTTAGTGATTTTCATGGATCTCCCTTTTGGTGACCCATTCATATCGAATTTGGTTAAATAGATATATTCTATGACAAATATAGTTAATATAGGCAATTATATATACCAAGGTCTTCTTTCAAGAGGTCTTGAAGAGTGTTAAAAGGCATGGCCAATAAGGCCAAATCTCTAGCAGATAGCTCCGGGCAAAGCCCTTTAATTTGATTTTCAGTCATTTCCCAGATCTTTGGATAAATGGCAAAGGCCTCAAGAAAGAACTCTGGATTGAGTTTTAAAACCTTCTCCACCAAAAGTCCCGCCATCTTATAGGCCTCTGAATCGGTGATACTCTGCCCCGTTTCTCCCAGAGTCTTTTCAACATACCACCAGGAGAAATACACCGCGAGACCCTCTTCAAGAACATTGGCGGTGCACCCTCCTGAAGGTGACAGTAAATGAATGCACTCATGAGCTAGCTGATAAAGGGCCAGGGTCTCAGAGATCTTGGCCGAATAAGACAATTGAATAACAATGTTCTTTTTGGATTTCGGATACCAGATTCTTGGCCCCGATTCACAGAATTCAATCCCGAGAATCGTAAAGTCCTTATTGCGAGGACCATACATCTCTTCAGCATAGGTCAGCATATCACCAAGTCTTGAAGCGAGAGTCCAGGTAAAACCGTTGGGAATTTCTTTGGCGGTTATTAGTGATTCGTTCACAAAAATGATTATCCGAATTTTTATTCCGATCTAAAACATAATGAGGATTTAAGTCCTGATTCCAGGCGAAAACAAATAAGATTTAAACAAGATATAATCGCTTGAAAAAGGGTCGTTTTCATAAAAAACCGTGCATTGAGATTTGGGCCTGGTAAAATTCTCTTAACGAGTTCATTCATTAAGCTCAATGTTGCACGTTTCTTCAAAAGCTTAAAACACTTAAAGGATTAAGTATGAAAGCTTATCTCAAGGCCACTCTTGGCTCAATCATGATCAGTGTTCTTGCTACCGGCTGTAACCAAGATTCATCAAGCTCAAATTCTGTCTCTACCAATTTCGCCGTGACTGGTTCTGGCCAAAACGCAGTTGCTCAAAATCAACTGCAGAAAGCTTTTTCTTTTCTCGTTCCGTCTGCAGTTGCTCTAACTCCGGCCCCCTTAGTTGATGCTAATGGATCAAATGTTGATCTCAATGAGGCATGGATTGTCTTGAGACACATTCAATTTAAATCTTCCGAATCAGAAGATTCAAATGCAAGCAATGTTGCTCATTACAATGGACCTTTTCACATTAACCTGCTGAGTGATCAACCCGCTTCC
This sequence comes from Peredibacter sp. HCB2-198, assembly GCF_045999315.1. GTDB lineage: Bacteria > Bdellovibrionota > Bacteriovoracia > Bacteriovoracales > Bacteriovoracaceae > Peredibacter. The sequence goes on from NZ_CP174607.1 coordinate 3,213,721, forward strand.
TTCGGAGAAATTATTCTGCCGCAAGAAGGTCTACGTCGAGTCAAAATGCTTTTGCATAAAGGGAATTCTATTCCGGCCGATGCTCCAGCAGCATTAAGTGGGAAAAGCATTTACTTCAATGCAGTCGTTAATTCCCATAATCTAATCTTTGCGGCCGACGAAACCACTGATTTTCAAATTAGTGGCCCAAATGCAGTTGTGCCTGAAAGAGACAAAGATCTCCTTGCCGTTATCAGAATGGCCGATCTTTTTAAAAAGATTGACCTATCAGGGATTAGCGGAGACACAACCATCACTTCTGCTTCAAGATTTCCGGCGGTGAATCCATGTCCAGAAATTCATCCTACCGCCTCTGATCTATATACTTGTTTTCGTATGGGCATTGGGCAAGAAGCTCGTTTTGGAAAAGATGACGGAGATAAAGACCTGGATGCTGGAGATGAAATTGTAAACGAATAAATAACCATCTACTCCTCTGCAACAGGCATATTTTAATATTGCCTGTTGCAGAGGATATACATCTCCCTTCCCTTAGATTAAAATTTGTCCATGTATCAGCTCAGACCTTATCAGCAGGAAGCTGTTGATAATACCATTAAATATTTTCAGAAAAAGCGTGATCCAGCTTTGATTGTTCTTCCTACCGGAGCAGGAAAAAGTTTGGTCATTGCGGAAATGGCGCGAATTGCTCGAGGACGAGTCATGGTTCTCGCTCACGTGAAAGAACTCGTTGAACAAAACTATCTGAAATACACGAGCTACGGTCTGGAAGCAGGAATCTTCTCAGCAAGCCTAGGGAAAAAGGATTGGGACCAAAAGGCCATCTTCGGAAGTGTGCAATCCGTGGCCCGAGCGCCGGAAGAATTCTTCCAGGGCTTCTCTCTCCTGGTTATTGATGAGTGCCATCGCGTGGCCGAAGACGGTGATACCCAATATCAAGAAGTCATTGAGAAGCTTCGGAAGAACAATCCCAATATTTGTATTCTAGGTCTAACCGCGACTCCGTATCGTTTGGGTCTTGGCTGGATCTATGAGTATTCTCACACTGGTGAGCTTAAAACAGAGCAGAAGCGCTTCTTTAAACAGTGCTTGTATGAATTACCTCTGAGCTACATGATAAAAAATAAGTTTCTCACTCCGCCAGTGAAAGTGGACATCCCAGTAACTTGTTATGACTTCTCGGAACTCTCTGAGAAAAATCGGATGTACACCCAATCTGAGGTGGAAGAGCTTCTCAAAAACCAAAAACGCCTTACTCCCCTCATTGTAAAAAACATTATCGACATTACCGAACGCTTTAATCGCAAAGGGGTAATGATTTTCAGTGCCAGTATTAAGCACGCGGAAGAAATTCTTTCTCACCTACCGGAAGGAGAGGCCCGCTTAGTGGTGGGTGACACAGAAATTTCTGAACGAGATGAAATCGTTCAAGAATTTAAAGAAAGAAAATTCAAATATCTCGTTAACGTGTCTGTTCTAACAACGGGCTTTGATGCTCCTCACGTGGACGTTATCGCAATTCTTCGTCCAACAGAATCTAATAGCCTTTATCAACAGATTGTGGGACGTGGACTTCGTCTTGAGCCAGGAAAAACTGATTGCTTTATTCTGGATTATACAGGAATGGGGCATGACATCTACACCCCTGAAATTAGCGATAAACGACCCGCTAAAGAGTCTGTGCCGGTGTTTGTACCTTGTCCTAAGTGCGGTTTTGAGAATACATTCTGGGGCCTAACAGATTACGATGGGGACATCATTGAGCATTATGGCCGCAAATGTCGTGGGGCCAACCATGATGTGGCGACCTTGCAAGTCACCCCATGTGGCTACCGCTTCCGTTATAAACTTTGTCATGCCTGTGGAACTGAAAATGATGTCACGGCCCGGGCCTGTGAAAAATGTGATGCGACACTTATTGATGCAGATTCAAAATTAAAACAGGCCAAGCTCTCTAAGAACGCTCATGTTCTCACACCGGACAAAATCACCTTCGAAGAACGATTAGATAAAAACTCTAATCCTTACTTAGAAGTGAGATACTATGATGCCGACGCCAAGTATTTAAGCGAGGCCCACTTTTTTAATAATCCTTCTTCTTTTAAAAAATTTCAGATCAACTTTTTACGCTCACACTTAAGACGTCCAGAACTCTCCACGGCGATGACAACTCCTCAAGATGTGATTAAGTATCAAAAGCTATTGCGATTGCCTTCTTTTGTGATCGCGAGAAAGCAGGATAAATTTTGGAAGATAACTGAGAAGGTTTTTGCTGAGGAACTTTAGTTTCATGACATCCAATAAATCGCGCTCCCGCTGGGCCATTAGCTGTATGTTTTTCCTCCATGGCCTGTGTTTTTCTTCATGGGGATCTCGCATCCCGGCCATTCAGGACATGCACTCTCTCACTGAGGCTGAATTAGGAACTCTCCTTTTAACACTCCCAATCGGTTCTATTCTTTCCATGGCACTGGCCGCGGCCTTTGTTTCAAGATTTGGAAGTAAAAAAGTTCTTTTTGGTGCGATCCTCCTTTACCCAACCCTTCTAGTGACTTTAGGGTTAGCACAATCTGTTTGGCAGCTATCAATCCTCCTGATGCTTTTTGGTCTTGCGAGTAATCTCGTTAACATTTCCTTGAACACTCAGGCAGTAGAAATTGAGACCATCTACCAACGCTCCATCATGGCCTCTATGCACGGACTTTGGAGTCTTGCAGGATTTGTGGCCGCTTTTGTTGGTGCTTTCATGATTGAAGGGAACTATGTCCCTTACCAGCATTTCCTTTTTATTTTCGCTGTCATTGTCATCATGGCCCTTATTGCGTCTTCAAATCTTCTTCCGGATCAACCGAAAAAATCAGCGGCGAGTACTGGTCTTTTTAAACTTCCTGAAAAATCACTCCTTATCTTAGGAGTCATCTGTTTTCTTTCTATGATCTGTGAAGGGGCCATGTTTGACTGGAGCGGGATCTACTTTAAGAAAGTTGTTAATGCTGAAGGTGGTTGGGTCGGTGCGGGCTATGTGGCCTTTATGTCAACCATGGCCGGAACAAGATTTGTTGCGGATGGTTTCAGAGAAAAGTTCGGAATGAAAAAAACTCTTCTCGTAAGTGGTTGTCTGATCGCAACAGGTCTTATGATGGCGGTGATCTTTCCCTATCTTGTTCCATCACTCATTGGCTTCTTGTTAGTAGGATCAGGTGTTTCGGCCGTGGTCCCCATGGTTCTGAGTGAGGCCGGAAAAACCACACCCTTATCACCAAGTTCTGCCATTGCTTCCGTATCTACCATTGGCTTTTTTGGATTCCTCTTAGGACCACCACTTATCGGTTGGGTGGCCGGCGTTTCAAGTTTAAGGATCTCATTTACACTTATTGCTTTGATGGGACTCCTTATTGCTGTTCTTTCAAGAAAGAGAAGCTGAAGTTTTAACAAACAGGACAATTGACTACAGGCTAATTAATGTCATAATTAATTAACTTATGGATATAGATAGAATTCGCTATTTCAATGTCTTTGCTGAAACCGGCTCTCTAGTACGGGCCTCAGAAGTTTTACACATTTCTCAACCAGCTCTTTCAAAGGCACTAAAACTACTAGAAACAGAACTTGAGATGAAGCTCATTGAACCGGAAGGTCGAGGGTTAAAACTCACTCCCGCGGGACAGGCCCTGAGAGCTGAGACAAAATCTCTGCTCACTCAATGGCTACAAGTTAAGGAAAAAGTTCGCCGCAAGGAAATAACTGAGCCTACCCGAATCGGAACCTTCGAGGTCTTTTCCACATACTTTTTAAAACATTTGGCGAACACAGTGGATTTCCAAAATTTGGAACTGTTTGAATTGCGTCCGGGAAAAATGGAAGACGCACTCTTACGAAATGAAATTGATATTGGGATCACCTATCTTCCGATTCCCAAATCTGGACTTGATTTAACAGAGGTCACAAAAGTTAAAATGGCCGTTTATGGAAGAAAGGAAATGCTTCATAGACCTTTGGGCGAGTTACCCTTTGTAGTGCCTTTAGATCCAGTCGAAGGTGCTCCAACTAAGGTCACCGGTCTCGATGGATGGCCCGATCATAAAATACCAAGAAAAGTGTCTTATCGTGTGACTCTTATGGAGTCGGCACTGGAACTTTGTCGCAGAGGACATGCCGTCGCTTATCTTCCGTCTTTTATTGTTGAGGCCCATAATGAAATGTTATTGGCCGAATATCGTCTCCATGAAATTCAAAGTCCTATTCCGGTCAAAGATAGACTTCAACCTGTCTATCTTGTCCATAAAACTAACAATGAAGATTCAAAGCTTCACCGTCAGATTGCTAAAGCGTTGCGAACCATTTAATCAGGAAAATTGATTCTTCTTTCTGTACTATTGTCTTCGGAGATATTGATTCCGTTAGGAAGAGTAATTTTAAATATTGTGCCTTTGGCATCGCTGCTATCAACTTCAATTTCACCATGGTGGGACTCAACAATCCCTTTTACCAATGAGAGGCCAAGTCCCCATCCCTTTTTACCACTGTTCAAAGCATTTTCAGCTCGTCTAAAAGGTTCAAAAAGTGTCTTGAATAGACAATGAAAAATAAAAAGCTTTGGAAATCCTTTTGCTAATTTTTAAGAACAATTTAAAATCACCATCATAGTCAGGCATTATCCTCTATTTGTGCATGAACACTTGCCCAACTTTTTATTGCAGATAAGAGTATTGCTGAGGTCCTTATGAGTGAAGAGCTGCTAAGAACTGTCGTTGCCTGTCTCGTGCGATTGACCGAGGCCGGTGCCACAATTGTCATCTTTACTGGGACCGTTGTCTGCTTTTTTCAATATGTCATGAATGGCATTAGACCTAGTTCAAAGCACTCATTTTTAAGTATTAGAATTAACCTAGGTCGTTTTCTTGCCTTGGGTTTAGAGTTTCAACTGGCCTCAGATCTGCTAAGGACAGCGGTTGCCCCCTCCTTCGAAGAGATAGGAAAACTTGCTGCAGTAGCGGCCATCAGAACTTCCCTCAATTACTTTTTGAGCAAGGAGACATTGACCACGAAAGAGGAAGTCAAGCCATCAGAGAGTTCCAAAAACTTCTCTATTACGAAATAAACTACCCAACCGATCCAAACACTGATTCCAGACTTTCTCCCATTCCACCTTTGATTTCTCATCAGGGAATCCTCTTTCAGTGATTGTAACGAGCGTTCCTCCTGGCTTTTCACTAAAAGTATAATAGGTCTCTAAATTGCCAAATATTTTGTTTCCATTCTGATCAAGAACATCACAAACATCGGCCAACTTTGTACCAGGCATGAACTCTTTAATATTGCCTAAAAGAACTATACTTTTATTTTCGCCAGTATATTCAAATCGAAACTCTCCACCGGCCCTAGGAACTAAAACAGGAACTTTTAAAGACATACCTTCAGGGTAGTCCCACATCTCTAATAAGTCTGGTCTAACGAAAAAATCAAACAGTTCCTCTCTTTGAGTAGGAATGAGTCGCATAATTGATAAATCTGTATTCATACCTACCCCCCTAGCGCGTTCTTTTTTGTTTATCATCAGAAGGTGAATATTTTTGACCTTTTGGTGTTTTAGTTGATCTACTTTTTTTGTCTCTGCCAAAATTTTTCATAACAACCTCGCTATATCTCATTCAGCTTCAGAATGAACCGAGAGGGCCGTCTTAGCATCTAAAAGAGAGCTTAAAAGAGACGAGACTAAATGACTTTGGTCCAATCCAAAGAACCATTGAGGCCCTCACGAATCCTATAAATACCTAGTTTTGAGCGTAGGCGATTGTCGTCATCAAAGCATTTTCAGCTTGTCTTGAATCCAGTCTTGTATGTTGAACAACAATTGGAACATCGGATTTGATGGTACTCGCAAAATCCTTCCCTTTTGGAATTTCAAGAGAGTTAAATCGAAGATGCTTGGTTCTTCTGGCCTCCACTACTTCATGAAAAGGTCCTAGCGGTTCACGATCTGAAAAATAGATCATGATTTCAACATTGGCAGGGGAATCTCCGGCATTCAACATACAAACAGTTTCATGACTTTCAAGCTCTGGAAATTTCCCATGACTTTCCTTAGGTATATACCCTTCTGCAATGGCCCAGTTATTTTTCCCAATCTCCATTTAGCACCTCCAGATATAGAAGGCTATGTTTGTGTGTCATGACAAAGCAAGACCCCATCCTTAATTTGAAAATCGACAAAGGAGTTCTTATGGAGATCGGAGTTGTCGGATTAGGAAGGATGGGCGGAGGGCTGGCCCTTCAATCTTTGAATAAAAATATCAAAGTCAGTGCTTTCACTTTAGGTGAGGTCGGCGACGAGTTTAAAAACACAGATATTCAAATCTTCACGCGACTAAATGATCTTGTGGCATCTTTACAGAGACCCCGAAAGATATTCCTTTATGTACCGGCGGGAAAAGCTGTTGAACATTTAATCCAAGATCTGGCAAAACTCATGGATAAAAATGATATCATTATTGATGGTGGAAACTCTTATTGGGGTGATTCCATCCGTAGGCATAAAGAACTTTCAAAGAACGGCATCAGACTTCTGGATGTAGGTACCAGTGGCGGAGTATCCGGTGCTAATGAAGGTGCATGTTTCATGGTTGGTGGAGACAAAGAGGCCTTTGAAGAAATTGCTCCTATTCTAGAAAAAATCTCCGCTCCTAATGGATTTGCCTATATTGGTCCATCTGGAACCGGTCATCTTATCAAACTTATCCATAATGGAATTGAATTTGGAATGCTCCAAGCGATTGGTGAGGGCATGGCCCTGATTGAAAAGTTTAAAACAACTCTTCCCATTGATATGGATGCGGTCTTCAAAACATATTGTAATGGATCTGTTATCCGCTCATGGTTAATGGATCTCATGGCCGAACAATACCAACAAAATGCCGGGATGTTAAAAATTCCAGATTACATAGAAGACACCGGTGAAGTTAACTGGCTCATACAGGATGCCCTTGAACTTGAGGTGCCCGTTCCTGTGATCTCACATAGTGTAATGGAGCTGTTCCGCTCTCGTGATAAGAATGGCTTCGATCATCGGGCCATTTCACTTATGCGACACGGTTTTGGAGGACATCCATTCGGGCAGAAAAAAGAGCTTGAGAATGAACGACATACAAGCAGAATTAATTCCTCTTTTGGAGGTATTCAATGAAGGCCTGACTAGCTTAAATCACAGGATTCCTTAAGACTCTCAAAAGAAATTCCCCATACTATTTTTATTTATCATTCTTCCGATAAGAATCTCATGAAATACTTCATGTTATTTCTCCTTATCCACTCGTTTATCTCATTCGCCCATGTTGGTGAACAGCATGATGAAGAATGTCTTCCACCTGGATTACCTTCAGAAGAAGCTTTATTAAAATCCATCATGGCCCCTCTAGCTCTTTGGACATCGACAGGTGTGCAAATGCAGAAAGCTCCTTGCAAAACGATAAGTGCGCCGTCCATTGAAGATATGGATGATGTCATTATGGCCAACAGTCAAGGAGAAGCCCAAGAGAAAACCATCAATGGGGTGACTCTTAAAGATGATCCTCGAATGCTAAAAATGTTTGAACGTCTAACGACAAACTATCAAAATCCAAAAAACTTCCAGACGCTTTTTAGTATTAACCCGGACTGTAATCAAGTGGCCTGTGCCATGACAAAAATCTGGGGTTCTAAATACGCAAAGCAATTAAGCTATCTATTCCTTTACTTCGGATTTAACTCTTCTGAGTATAGCTTTCCCAATGCCACTCGTTTCACTGAAAGTGAAATGAATGACATTCTGATCGCGCTTAAAGATTTCCCTCGCGCCATGGGCCCAATAGGTGCAGGTGGAAATCGTCAGCTTACTCGCTACACTCGCGGGAAATGGGATCCGGACTTCAGACCCGGAACTTTTGCAAGCTCTGATGTGCAAGTTTATGACCCCTGGACCAAAGCTAGTAGCTGGGAAAGACAACAAACGATTTTCCATGAAGTAGCTCACATGCTTACAGAAAAAGAAATTCTTGATACTTCACCAGAATGGCTCGGCCTTAGTGGGTGGAAAGGTTCAGATGATTCGACTTGGACCGCATCTAAACGCAATTGCATGGTAGGTAAATATGGAAGTAAAAATCCATATGAGGATTTTGCGGAAACAGCAGTGGCCTATCGTTATAATCCGAGTCGTCTCTACAAAGGTTGTCCGGAAAAATATCAGTATATGAAACGATTCTTTAAAGATGCTGAGTACTTTGGGACAGCTTCTTGTGTGGATAAATAAGTTCAAAATTAGTTGATTTAGGATAAGATAAGTAATGCCCGAACTACCCAAAGTGGGTTGAGGATTTAAGCTTGAAGTTATTTTGATGATTTGAGAGTAAAAACTGATCTCTTCTCTATTTTCTGATTTCCTGATACTTCCCGAAATTTATGGATGCTTCATAAGGAAGGCGCCATTGGCGCCTTCCTAGGAATATAACTAATCCTTAATAACCTCTTCATAATTGCCATGATTATCTAACACCAAAGTATATGCTTTCTCATTAGAGAGCATAACAAACATCACATAAAAACTGCCAGGGGAGATATGGCATTTTTCACAATGAACTCCCATCACACTTTGGCCCGTGGAAACTAACAAGCTAGCTTGAGGAATTATTTTCAAATCCAAATTATTAATAATTTGCTCAAAACTACCCTTCAATTTCTTAGCTTGCATTTGTTTTTTGAAAAAATCTTCCAGAAGTCGATGTCCCTGTGATGAAGCTACTTTATCATTATATTTGTATTGAAAAACAAAACCGACAAGTACAAGGATCGACATAGTTATGAGAATAAAAAGAAATGTTTTAATTTTATTTACAGCCATCTATAGCCCCTTTAACTCCCCATACTGCTTGACTCATACTTGGAGGAGCAGCATTCTCAACACCTGGCAAACCATAAACAGGATGAAGGTTTAAACTTCTCGTCGTAGGGTTGAACCTGTAAAGCGCTATTAAATAAGTAAGAATAGTTAAAAATGCCAAAAGTCCAACAAGCCCAATTGACCAAAGGCTAATCTCGCGCGAGGTTCCTTTTGAATCAGATAGTCGATTCAATTCCAATGTGAAAGGTAAAAAACTGGTAATGTATGATCTGAGCCATCTTTCCATGAAATCACCGATTATCAAATCTAGTTATCTTTTATTTCCGCTTGTTTTTTTAAATAACGAAGTATCAGCTCTGGAGTCTTACCAGGAATTGCATATGCAAGAAAAAGCAGCCCCATTCCAACACAACAGACCATCATAAAAATCAGAAATACAATCATTCCATCAGGAAACTCAGATATCTCTTTGTCCTTGTGACTAGCGAACAAAATAAGTACAGGAGTTGAGACAAATACACTTCCCATAAGGCCTGACAAAAACCGCATTACAGGGTGCATACGATAATTTAAGGCTTGTTCATAAGATTGAGTTTTACTAATCTGAAACTCTGGTAGCTTCGACTTCAAACTAACGACCTTTATCATGGCTCCAACAGATCCGAAAATTCCAGAGGCAACACAAAATTTTATAAAACTCTCTTCAAATAATTGCTCAAGACTACCTGTTAAAAAAACTCTAAAAGATGCATAGATAACAAGGATAACACTCAAAGCAACAAGAAAATTCATTTCCCATTTCTTCAAGTCCTTTACGCTAAAGAAAGAACCAATTCCCACTAGAATTAAAGGCAAGACTCCTGAGGAAACAAATTTTTGAATACCACAAGAACAGTTTATTGAATTAACGATCAGAGCGAGCCCCGGATAAACAACTCCACCAATAAATACTGCCAACAAAATTCGACCGACTGAAATTGAGTCTTTCAATAGTTCTCACTTTAGTTTTATTAATACTTACATTATAAACGTAATAGGATTTTATTGTTCTTAAGAATTCTTATTCAGAAGGTTGTACACCATTTTAGAACTACCCGAAGTAGGCCGAGGGTGAATAGGTTTTGAATGGTTTCGGCGTTTTGAGAGTGAAAGCTAATCTTGTCCCTGAGTTCCTGATACTTCCCGAATTCTACTGATATTTCACTGAGGAGGGTCCTTAGTATCCTCTTATTTCCAATTAATCCGCGAAGTATTCAGAAAATAAACCGCAATAAAAGAATAATCACTAAACCTGCAAAACAGTAACTCTCCCGATCTCTGTCCGTTATAACTAAGATATGTAGGAGTTCCATTCAAGGTTTTGCAATTAATTGTTCCCCAATTTTGATCCGTTTCAGTTTGAGGGTGTTCTATTGTTAACGCCGACACGTAGGCCTTATAGGCATCACATGTAAATGAGGTGCACTCCTTAGAAATGAATACTTCTTCTTTCTCTTTTCCAAAATCATAGTCACATAAAACGTATGGTTTCTCTGTGCCCTCCAAATAATAGTTTTCACACACAGGATTTTCACTTTGTGCTTTTACAGATCCTGTAATAATTAATGACAGACCCAACAAATAGTGAAACATGAAGTTGCCTTTGTAAGCGATTCTTCAATCAAACTAGCGTGTATATCTAAAAACCTCTAATAAAGTTTTCTTAGGGAGAACTCTTGAATCCAATCTGTTGAAATCATGGGGCTTACCCGAATTAAAACAATTCAGGCACCGCTTCCAATTTCATCAACAAAATCGTATTCTTACATTATGCCCGAACTTCCCGAAGTCGAAACAATCCGCCTCCAACTCTCCGAATATCTCCCTTTGAAGATAGACTCAGTCGCTACGACTCCACAATTAAAGCAAAACATCCTTCACACAAACCTAGATCTCATTGGCAAAACTCTGGTGACGATTAAACGCAAAGGCAAAATGCTCGATCTCATCTTCGATGACGGGTCTCACCTTCTTTCGCATTTAGGGATGACCGGTACGTGGCTTGTGGGTGAATCCATTAAGGCAACCAAACACACCCATTTGACTTTAAAAGGGCCTAAGCACACGCTAGCTTACGATGACCCCCGCCGCTTCGGTCACATGTATTATTACAACGCTGAAGAGGCCAAGGATAAGCTCGCTGAACTGGGCCTTGATTTGGCCGATCCAGATTTTGATCTTGAATATCTGACTAATGCAATTAAACGTTATCCTGAACGAGCACTCAAGGTGACTCTCTTAGATCAAAAACTCTTCGCGGGTTCTGGGAACTACATCGCTAACGAGATCTGCGCTCGCGCGGGCATTCGCCCCACTCGCAAATGTAAACAAATCAAAAAAGATGAATTCCCAAAAATTCTTAAGGCCATTAAACAAGTTTTAGAGCCCGCGCTTAAATCGGGTGGAACCACTTTCCAAGGTGGCTATCGCGATACGACTGGTGAATACGGCGCAGGAGTTCAACACTTAGTGGTTTTTTATCAGAAGACCTGCCAGCTTTGTAAGAAGACTCTCGTGAAGAAAATTATTTTAGCTCAAAGAGGGACTTACTACTGTCCAAAATGCCAGAAGTAACTGGTATCAATCTTGCTCTTACTTCCTTTAATAATGAAATTGGGCCCGTAACTTACAGAATTTCTAAAGACGAATTTCTGTATTTTTAACGGGTGTCGAAAGTTTAGACACTATAAAAGGACCAGTAAGATGAAAGCCATTCCTTCTCTATCACTTCTCATCCTTCTTGCTTCATGTGGGTTCAATACGTCGCCGGACGAAATGAAGAAACTGGACTTGGTAAACTCAAATGTGATTTCAATTAGAGAAGTGAATGCTGAAGTTTCAACCTTCATGGTTCGTCTTGAAGCTCCGGCCCTACTTGAATCCGCTTCTTATAATGGAGCAGACATCCAAATCAATGAAGGCCAAAAAGCACTTGTCCTTTCACAACAACAACAATTTGTTGAATCTATCAAGAAACTTGATCCAAGCATCCAGGTTCTCTACAGCACAAAGCTTGTAATGAACTCTGTTACGATTGTTGCTCATCCAAAAGTCATGGGTGCTGTAAACCAGCTTCCTATGGTAAAAAATGTAAGAGAGATGGCGCTCTTTAATTCTCCAAGTCCAGTGACTCTCAATAGTTCTAAAGCGGCCTTGGCCAAAACTATCGAAGACCTTACTCAAAAAAACTCAGTGAGCTTTATTGGCGCCAAAGAGGCCCGTGAATCAATGGGACTTACAGGTAAAGGTCTAAGAATTGGTATCCTTGATACCGGTATCGACTATACTCACACGATGTTCGGCGGTAGCGGTAGTGTTGATGAGTACAAAAAGATTGATGCAACCAAAGAAGTATCAAGCTTCCCGAATGACAAAATTGTTGGTGGTATTGACCTTGTTGGTGATCTCTACTCACCATCTTCTCCTTATAAAGAGCACAGAATTCCAAAACCTGATATGAACCCGCTGGACTACAATGGTCACGGGACACACGTCGCGGGTACTGTTGCAGGACACGGTGACGGAGTGAATACATACGATGGTGTGGCACCAGACTCAACTATGTATGCCATTAAAGTGTTCGGTCAAAACTCGACTGGTGATGCAGTTGTTATTGCCGGGCTAGAATACGCAGTAGATCCAAATGGTGATTTAAATCCTGACGATAAAATGGATATCGTGAATCTTTCTCTTGGTGGCCTTACGGTAAACCATCAATTAACTACGCTGAAGCTGTAAAAAATATTGTGAAGGCCGGGGTTTCATTTGTCGCTGCTGCCGGTAACTCAGGAAGTGTTCCTTACATCGTAGGTGCTCCAAGTACTGCAGTCGAGGCCTTTTCAGTAGCGGCCGGTATTGATGACATGTTACACACGACTCAAGTCGATGCTTCAAAACTATCAATTGATGGAGCTGAAGAAAATATTATTTCTGTATTTGGAAGTTTCTCAAAGAAGCTTGAAGAAGGTGAAGTCGTTTCTGGTGAAATCGTTTACGTGGGTCTGGCCAATGAAGAATTAAATGCAGAACTTGCGGCCGCAGTAAAAGGGAAAATTGCTCTTGTGGACCGCGGTGGAGAAACTTTTGCCAAGAAATCTGCAAACGCTTTTAAGGCCGGTGCTATCGGAATTGCTTTAGCAAACAACAAAGACGAAGAACCTTCTACCATGAGTGGCGATGAAGTCATGACCATTCCGGTTGTGATGATTTCAAAGGCCCATGGCCAGAAAATCCAAGAGGCCCTAAAGGCCCAGAAAGTAGTTACATTCTCGTTCTCGACTGAATTCAAATTCTCAAGATCTGAGTTTATCGACACCATTACTGGATTCTCTTCAAGAGGACCAAGATCAGAAGACGGTCTGATTAAACCAGAGATCGTGGCCCCTGGTCAGCAAATTACATCTGCCAAAGCAGGTGGTGGTAATAAAGGTGAAAGATTAAATGGGACTTCAATGGCCTCTCCACACATGGCCGGAGTTATGGCGCTGATCAAACAACGCTTCCCAAATCTTTCTGTACTTGATCACAAACACATTCTAATGAGTACAGCGAAAATCATCAGTAACGAGAAAGGTGTTCGTTATCCAGTAATGTCTCAAGGTGCTGGACGTGTTGATGTTATGAAGGCCCTAAATGCGAAGCTACTTCCTTCTAAAGGCAGCTTCTCCCTTGGAAAAGTCGATCTTTTTACGAACCAAGTAAAAGAGCAGCAGATCACTTTAACCAACTTAACTTCTGAAGAAGTTCGTTTCTCAATTAAGACAGATTTAACTTCAGGTCTGACTCTGAATGAAGCGTCTCGTGAATTTACAATTCAGGCCGGTGGTAAACTAGACCTGAATTTGAATTTTAATCTAAATCTAACGGATAAAGATCGTTCAAACTATGAAGGCTTCATTAAGCTAGTTGATGACTCAGGAAAATTAATGGCGAGTTTCCCGGTTCTGGCGGTCATTCACCAGTCTTCCGAGATTGTCCCTGTGGCAGTTAACAACAATGATTCTAACCTTTCAGTTATGCTTAAAAATAACAGCACCATGAAAGGAAGTGTACTTCCGTTTAACCTCATTGATACTGACGTTAGAAAGCCAGACCTAGGTGCCCTTTCACATATCCGCTCACGCGCTTGTGATATCAAGTCGGCCGGTTACAGATTTGTCACTCGCACTGAAAAGGTTGAAGAGAAAGAAGAAAAGAAAGTTTACCTACAATTGGGTGTTAAACTTTATGAATCAGTAAGTAGCTGGGAGGCCTGTGAAGTTTCAGTTCTTATTGACTCAGACAACGACGGCACTGCTGACCAAGAATGGATCGCTGCTCAGGCAGAACTACTCCCAGGTCTGAATAAAGCTGTACCAGATGGCTTCTACTCTTACTTATTAGATGCTCATAAGGCCCGTGCCCTAAGAGACCAATTCGAAGTTTATCAGCGCCTGAGCCAAGGTGGTACACGCCAGAATGATGAAATGCGTGATACTAGTGAGATTAAGAATGAAGAAGGTAAAGTTGAAGACTACAGAAAAGCAGTTATTAGTCTTAATACATACGTCCCTTACAACATGTCTTCTGTCTCTGTCATGGAAATTGAACTTGGCGCCCTAGCGAAGACAGATGCAGGAACAATCAAATTTAAAATGGCGAGCATTGACACCAATGAAAGCTCAACTCAATTAGATGACTTCCTTGCGGGTAAAGACAAATGGCACTCAATCAATGTCAATGAATCCGAAATTAAGATGATGCCAGAAGAGATCTCTCTTGAGGCCAATGAAAGTAAGAAGGTTGATTTAGCAAAATCTGAAAGTTCTAAAGGATTGGTGCTTTACTCTCCTACGAACTCAGATGGTAAGAGAGATGAGAGTAAAGATCTTCAAGAAATTATTCTAAAATAGCTTCATTACACCCACAGCTGTCATCAGTTGTGGGTGTATCTTATCTAAAAGGTTTCATCAGGGAAGACCTGTTTGGCCTGATGAATGAGATCCTGAGGATCACGCCCCAACTGTTTCATACACTCGATCGTTATCTTATATAAGTCCACATGAACAATCTTTTCCCCTAAAAGCTTGTAACAGTCCTTCAAAACTTTATCTTTGGGATAAATCATGTCCTTCAACATAAGATCAAAAATTTTATCTTCAACTTGTGAACCTTGCTGTTCAATTTTAAGATACACTTTCTCTACTTCAGAACGCGGTCCCGCTTTTGCTAAGACCTTGATCGCCCTTAATAATATCCCTCTTTTGTTACAAGAATATTCAATGCCTTTGTGAGCGTAACTTCTCGCCAGTTCATTATCTTCTGCATTGGCATAATTAACGGCCGCCATGACAAATCCCGCTGCAATCGGGATTTTGGCAAAGTTATCGGTAATCTTATATTTGGAAAGGCATGCGAAAATGTCATTTAATAACTCATATTTCGCATTCACTATGATAATTCGAGTAATATCCGGAATTGATTCGTGATGAATCGGAAACTCGCTGATCCATTTTTCCACAAAATGGGACATCTCACTATGTCTCTTTAAGGTCACTCCAATCTTCACGATTTTAACTAAGACTTTAAAATCTGGTTTCTTATTAAACACCTTAACCAGGTTGTCATAGGCAAGGTCAAGTTCCATTCTGGCCTCATGAACCAGGGCCTTCGAAAACAAAGCAAAGAAAGATTGTTCATTTTGAAATGTGAGAGCTTTTTGAAAGGCCTCATCCAGTTGTTTCATCGCAATGGCATCTTGGATTTTGGAGAATATGATTTCATCAGGTGAGGCCTTTTCTCTCTCTGACAATTCCTTATGCAAAGTAGAGATCAGGGTCTCATTCCTGAACGGTTTATTCAAAATGACATTTCCGCCCTTAAGCGAGAAGTCGGCCATTAAAAAAGGAGTTGGATTATTCACCATTAGTAGAAAGAACCTTTCCCTACTAACCGGATTGTTTTTAATATGCAGATTCAGAATTCTATCTGCCACCGACTCATTGGCAATCTCATCGTCGGTAATGATCATGTTGACCACACCCTTAGCGAGTCTCTCCTCTACCTGACTTATATTGGCCGCGACATCAATGGAATTATAACCAACACCAATATCAAGCAACAATTTCCTCAGACCTGAGCGCTGAGAAATCTGAGCACTGACGATTAAAAAATTCCATTTTTTAAATAAATCACTCATAACTTATCAGTGGTTTTAAGCTTATCCATCACTTGCGTGATGATTTCTTGCTTTCTCTCTAATGAGTCTAGAATATATTTCCACTCTTCCTTGATGAATTGATTGAATTGAATGGTCACTTCGAGCTCTGTCCCAGCAGTCGGTTCCAGCTTCATGACTTTGCCGATGATATCTATTCTTTTTGATTTAGGGGGACCTTCCTCTTCCTTGTTTACCAGAAGTCGGAGTAAAACTTGGTGTCCATCAGAGCAAGACTTGGCGGGAAGTTTGAGAACACAGCCATTGGCCGAGACACCAGACATGGCAATTTCGCTAATCACAGCGGTTTCGCTGGTTAAATTTTTAAAATCAACAGTGATAGAGATATCTCGGTCGAGAATATCTTTTAAATAAAGCTTCCCCATACGAAAGCATTTAACGACATTTGTAAGAAAAACCTTAAGAAACTTGAAATATTCTACTAGGAATAAGAGGTTACATCTAAAATATCTCTCGCTCTCCAATGAGGAAGATCGGCCTTAATCATATCCAACAATGCATCCAACTCGACCTCAGACTTATTCGCCATTGCTCTCCATTCCGGAGACTGCGCCAGACGTCCTCTTAAGGCCGTGGTGAAGAGATCAATCCAAGACGGTGCTGTATAAGTGAAATTAAGTGAAAGAGCATCTCCAGCGGCTTCTGTCTCATGCCAAATACCACGAGGAACAAACAATACTGACCCCGGTTTTAATTCAAAGCTCACAGTTTCTTTTGGCATCTTGGTCGGCATAGGAGCTTCTAGATAACTTGCGAGTTCCGGATCAGGTTCTAGACCCATCGTATGTCTGGTCAAAGGATTTTCGACCGTTTCATTCGGGGCCATGATCCACTTCTTCGTGCCATGAACTTGAATGACGAAATTTATATTCTGATCAAAGTGAGGAGCAGTGCCCTTTCCATCTGGAGTGGCATACATGAGACAACGACCAATGGTCATGATCGGAAGACCAAGGTTTTGCCGAATCTCTTCCAGCCATGAAGTCAAAACAGGAGAAATCAGATGGGCCTGATTGAAGAGAAGTCCCATGCCATTATCAAACAGCTTTCGAGCGTCTTTGTTAGTGGTGTCAATGGAACTTGCTTCATCACGCACATCCGGGAGATGGGCCTGAATCGGCATGGGCCAGGAATTCAAAAGATCATCGAGAGAATTTAGAAATGGAAGACTCGTTAGAGGTCTCAAATTTTCAAAGTTATTGTGAACAACAAAAGCGCGATTCTCTTTAAATGCCTTTTGAAATTCGGCCGATGAATTCACGAGGGCCGCTAAACCAGTTTTCATAATGACCTAGATTTTTGGAGGAAGACTAAAACAAACTTTCCCTAACTCGCCTGCTCTGAAATCCAAAAGAATGAGTTTGAACACGCGGTCTAAATCAGGAAGTCCTTTCTGCTTTAAGCAACCACGAACGGTCGCAATCCTCGTCAAAGTGTCATCTAAGCTCATATCGAAAGATTCAAGCTTATAGCGCTCTTTAAAGGCCTCAGATTTGTTTTTAAGGAGAAACCTTACTAGATAGCAGGCCGGATCTTCTTCGCCGATAATCTCATCAGGGATAGCGTTAATGGCGCTTAACCAAAAGCGATGCTCTTCCACTGCGACCTCAGGAGGCATAACTCCTGGAGTATCGAGAAGCTGAAGATGTTCATCCACATCAACCCAGAGCTGATGACGAGTTTGACCAGGTTTGTCCGCTTTCTTAGTAGCGTTACGATTAGCAACTGAGTTAATGAAGGTCGATTTCCCTGTATTCGGAAGACCGATAATCATAAAACCGTATTTGGACTTTTGCTCAACTTCGTTGTTACAAGCACGACGTTTATCTTCGATGATTTTACGAGCGTAGCTCAAAACTTGTTTAAGCGAAGTTTTATCCAAGCAGTTCACAAAAAGATAGGGCTCACCTTGTTCCTTAAACCAGGCGTCCCATTTAGCAACGGCAGATGGATCAGCGAGATTGGCCTTATTCAAAAGAATCAAGCGGGCCTTACTTCCAATACTTTCCCATAAAGTTGGGTTACCAGAAACAATAGGAACTCGAGCATCACGGATTTCAATCACCAGATCAACGGCATTGATCTTGGCCTTGATTTCACGCATGGCCTTAAGCATGTGACCAGGAAACCAGTTAAAAGCGGCCTTCGGTTCAGCGTCGATTTTAATCTTAATCGGCTCGGACTTCGGCTTAGAAGGTTTAGGTGCTGGCTTAGTAGCGGGTCTATTGCCCGGCTTATTGAACTTCTTATTTGGATTCATAAGCATTTGTAGCATTTAAGGGGCCCATTTCCTATGAAGAAATTACCCGAAAAGGTCTTGGAATCTGGTTTCATGGTACTTTTTCCCTATGAAATCCCTGGTTTTTTGCCTCCTTTTACTCTCACAATTGGCTTGGGCACATGATTACCCAGATACCTATCGCTATCAGGTTCTGGTAACCGATAAAACGACATCGACTGTTACTCAAAATAGCTTTCTGACGATTCCGAATATCATTCATGCCATTCATATTAAAGACCTTAAAAAAATCAAGGCCTCTGTGGTTGTCACCACTGATTGGGTGAAGCCATACTTTACCGCTTGGGCCAATCGAGAAAAAGAAAACGAATACACATTAAATTTCTGGGGAGGCCTCGCTCGTATCCCGGGTATGAATGATGAGGCCTTCGCCATCACCGCTTGTCATGAACTGGGCCACGTTCTGGGTGGTACACCGAAAATTAAAATCAAAGAATTTCTTTGGTCATCGGCCGAAGGTCAAAGTGATTACTATGCGACCTCGGTGTGTATGAAGAACTATTTTAAATTTGTGAACCGGACGAAGAAACTAACGGTTCCAAAAGAGCTTTCTGAAACTGCCTTCACTCTTTGCCGAACGACCTACTCGAATGAATTAGACTTCCTTGTATGCTTGAACACAAACAAGGGTATTGAAGGATTTGCAGCCATGCTTGAGCATCTGTCTCAATACAAAGAAAATCTTTCAATTGAAACTCCCAATAAAAAACAAGTCAAGGTCACAACCTTCAATAGCTATCCCGATACCCAATGCCGAATTGATACTCTCTTTCAGGGAAGCCTAGGGCGGCCTCGTCCAGCTTGTTGGTTTGCCAAATGAAGTTTTTAGGAGTTCTTCTAATAGGATTAACATTTAATGTCCAAGCTAATTGGAGCACAGATATCATTTCTCATGCAAACTCTTTGTATCAACCAGTTTCATGGGCCACATTTGGTAAACCCATTAATTTTGAAATCTCAGAAGACCAGAGTGCTGGGGCCAGTGCCGATCATCAGTTTCAAGAATTAAAAGTTGTAGTGAACTCAGGACTCCTTTCATCCCCGAGGCTGACTCCAGATGGTCTTCGCATGATCATTTGTCATGAGCTGGGACATCTCTTTGGAGGTGCTCCTCGTAAGAACATACCAATGGAATGGGAAGGTCCTGTTGCCCATGATGGAATGAGTTTTTTAAGTAGTGAAGGCCAGGCCGATTACTATGCGGGGCTTTCTTGTTTCAAAGAAATGATTAAACTCGCTGAGGGCGACAATATCATTCCGGCCAATATGGCCCGGATTGGA
The DNA here is from genome assembly GCF_045999315.1 of Peredibacter sp. HCB2-198. Taxonomy (GTDB): domain Bacteria; phylum Bdellovibrionota; class Bacteriovoracia; order Bacteriovoracales; family Bacteriovoracaceae; genus Peredibacter. The sequence continues at coordinate 3,233,431 of NZ_CP174607.1, forward strand.
CCAAATCTCAAAGCCAAGTGCGGTGATGATCAACTCTGTTTAAGGGGTGCTCTTGCGGGAGTTGATTTCTTAAATCTCAATTATGATTTTCCGATTTCTTGTGAAGTGAAAGACGAAGAAGAAACACCTGTTCTTATTCGAGATTCATATCCAGGAAGACAATGTCGTTTGGATACAATTGTTAGTGCTTCTGCTTGCAATGAGATGCAAAAGCTTAGTCTTGATTTTGATGATGCCTCTCAAAATGAATGTGAATCGAATCAGCGACCGCTGTGTTGGTATAAATAAAAACGGCCACAAATGTTGTGGCCGTTTTTTGCGAATCTACGTTTTCGAAGTTTCCTTGACCAATGTCCCATCCTCTCAAATGGTCCATCGTAGATTCAACTTCATTCTATGAAACCCCAGTCACTTTCAACAGCTTCTTATCCTTAATAATTTCATTAGGATACCTCATCTAATCATAAAGATAATTCCTGGTTAAATATTCAGAGAAAGAGTGTCGAGATAGTCTATGATGACTAATTCTCTAATCCAGGGTGGGATTTCCGAAGTTTTAGAACGACCAAATCCTATCGTCACATTTGCGAAAGTCTGGGCCGAAGGCCGCTATTGGGAACCGAAATTCGGTGACCGTCATGCCCTATTATTACTGCGAAGAAATATGCCTGATAAAGTTTCTTTTGTTCGCGCTTATCGCGGCTTTCGGGCCAGTGGCGCCAAAGAAGAAAAAGAATTAGGTGAAGGTCGAGCATTCCTCCGATGGTTACAACGTCACGAAATCTCCGTCGATTGGAAAGAGAGAGATTTTGAACCTCATCCCTTCTTCAGTCATCCTCATGCACCTAAACACGATCCTAACGATGAAATGGCCGAAGGTCTAAGCTTCGCCATTAAACCAGTTGAAGTCTCCGGGAGAAAGGTAAAACTCTATGTGGGCGACGATGATATGCTGAACCTTCTCAGCATGCCCTATGGTAACGATAAAGATTTTTTGGAACTAGTCATGAGATATGTCGCTCAGAGATTTGAGTGGGAAGGTTGGAGAGCTCCAGCGCCTCCCTTCCTTGATTGGGTCAAGTCACAAGGAATGAGACCGGTGTTTGTACCAGGGCAACTTGGATTCCAACCTACATTTTAGAAATAAAAAAAGGCCACGAGCGACGTGACCTTTTTCCGGCGCATCTTCGGAATTGGGTCTAACCCTTTTCTTCCAATGGTTCCGGCATGAACAAATTTTAAGACCTCACACTCCGCGATGGAAGAGTGAATCATCCAAATTTCGTCTTAAGATTGACTGAATTTCATCTCTCAAATTTGCAAAATGCAGAAGACCTCCGCTACAAAATTGCATCGCAAAAAGCTGCGGAGGATCTTCATGATAAGACTCTTTATACTGCTGCTGTTTCTCTTAGGATGTGGAAAGCCCATCACCGAATCAAATGAAAAGGATAAAACGAAAAATGCCCTTAAAGAAGGCGTGATAGAAGGTCGTTATCTTGATCAAAACATGTTCATGAACTTTAATTACCTGCCAATGACAGGAGAAATTAAAGACCAAAAAAAATTCTGGTCAGGAGATTCGTGGAGACTCAAATTTGGATCAGTTAATTATCGCTGGAACTCACCCAACCATGAAACTCGTCATTATACTTCTCCCCACCCACGAGACTTAAAAAAGTATTCATTAGAGGACTTAAAACAACTCTCACCCACAGAGAAATATGATCTATGGCTTGGCCGCTATGACTATTTTCTAAAAAATCTGGTTGAAAGTTATTTACCTGAACGACCCCTCGACTGGGAAGGACTTTGTCACGGTTGGTCTGGGGCCAGCATGAATCACAGTGAGCCAACACCCAAAACCATGATGAATCCTGATGGAATTCTTATTCCTTTTGGATCAGCGGACATTAAGGCCCTGCTTACTTACTACTATTCACTTGAGACTGTGCCGGACACTTTCCAACTCGGACGTCGCTGTGAACGCTATAAACTCTTAGATGACGACAATTGCAATGAAGACTTAACTCCAGTTGATTTTCACACCGTCATCGCAAACAAACTGGGCCTTCGTGGCGAAAGTTTTATCATGGACATTGATCGTTATCTTGAAGTGTGGAACCACCCGATCATTTCATTCAAAAGTGAGATCATAAAAGACATCAGAAAAAAAGGAAGAAACAGAAAAGTGACTCTAAGGACTTCGCTCTACTATGTGGATGTCACTCTCAAGAACTCCTGGACTCCCACCATCGGCACCCTCGCCCATATCATTTCCAAGCAACAACTTGAGTACGAGCTAGAACTCACTCCCAGTGGCAATATGATTGATGGGAAATGGATATCAAGAGATCGTCCGGATTTTATTTGGACGATGAATAAGGTCGAGAAATTTACGGGATATTTATCAGGACTGAATGAATTAATTAAATAAGAGGCCACCCTGCAGATGGCCCCTGGAGCTTGGATCAAAAATTATTCTGCTTCCAGTGTGCAAGATTCAGAGGCATCTGAGCTTGTGTTACCAGAATTGTCGTCCGCTGCCTTTGACACATTTAAGTGGAGGGCAAGGAGACTGCCCACTGTTAGAAGCAAAAAATTTTTCCAAAGTGTTGATTTACGTTCCATCCTAGAACCTCCAAGTTCTATTGATTTAAGATTCGTTCATTTTGAAGGGCAGATAATCTTCAGACAACCCTAATGAATCCGAGGTTTAAATTTTTTGTGAAGGTTGAAATGATCTTCAGGACTTAAAAAATTCGACTGATTAAATAGGCCCGCCTCCACACTCTTTTTTCAATGAAAATCAGAATAGAACGAAGAGACCAAAATACTTTGGTCGAACCTCTGAATGAATAATTCTTGAAGTTAATAAGAAGATAAAAAAAATGGTCATCTTTGATGACCATTTTTCCAGTCTGCCCTCAGAAAAGTATTACCTTTTCTTTTGCATAGATTTAAGGCGCTGCCCTTAAATCCCCGGTGAAGTCATTATAACAAAGACCACTCCCAGACTGGGAGTGGTCTTATTCTAAATGTTTTTAAAGTTAGCGGCGGTCAAGCACCTGAAAAGTGAAATCGTGATCGTTGTCGGCGTTTTTTGAAAAGCTTTGCTCAGAAATTTTCTTCCAGTTCTTAAGAGATAGCTGAGGAAAAAACACGTCTCCTTTGACTTCACCTTTTACTTCTGTGAGATAAATTCGATCAACTAACGAGAGAGCGTATTTGTAGATTTTTTCTCCGCCAATGATAAACAGTTCAGTTTCACCGTTTCTTTCGGCCTGCTTGATGGCGCGAAAAATCGAAGTGAACCAGAACACACTTTCTTGATTTGCTCTTGGCTCAGAGGAAATCACCAGACTCATTCTTCCAGGAAGTGGTTTTCCGATTGATTCGAAAGTTTTTCTCCCCATAAGAATATGGTGACCCATCGTGATCTTTTTAAAGTTCTGAAGGTCCTCTTTAAGATGCCAAGGAAGCTTATTATTCAAACCAATGGCATTGTTCTCAGCTTTTGCCACAATAAGTGAAATTCTCATTTTACACCGCCACTGGAGCTTTAATGTGTGGATGGGCCTGATAGTTCACAAGTTCAAAGTCCTCAAACTTGAAAGAGAAAATATCTTTCACATCTGGATTGATCTTAATTTGCGGAAGAGCGTAAGGAGTACGCTTCAACTGCTCTTGAGTTTGCTCAAGGTGATTGATGTACAAGTGAGCATCACCAAAAGTGTGAACGAAGTCACCCACACCAAGACCACAAACCTGCGCCACCATATGAGTGAGGAGAGCGTAGCTCGCGATATTGAATGGAACTCCCAGAAAGATGTCCGCTGAGCGCTGATACAACTGACAAGAGAGTTTGTTATTCGCTACGTAGAACTGAAACATCGTGTGACAAGGAGGCAGGGCCATATTGTCGACATCAGACACGTTCCAAGCATTCACAATCAAGCGACGCGAGTCTGGATTTTTCTTAATCATGTCGATGAGATTTTTAATCTGATCAACAGTGCGGCCATCGTGAGTTTTCCAGCTTCTCCATTGAACGCCGTAAACCGGCCCAAGGTTACCGTTCTCATCGGCCCATTCATTCCAAATCGAAACGCCGTTGTCTTTGAGATATTTGATGTTGGATTCACCCATTAAGAACCAAAGGAGCTCATGGATGATTGATTTCATGTGACACTTTTTAGTCGTAACGAGAGGAAAACCTTCGTTAAGATTAAAGCGCATTTGATGTCCGAAAACAGATAGGGTTCCTGTGCCGGTGCGATCTTCTTTTTTCACACCTTCACTCAGCACTCTTTGCATGAGTTCGTGGTATTGTTTCATCTGCCCCTCCGTGTGTGTTTGTGTATTAAAAGAATACCAAACATACTAGGGATTGATCAACAACACCCGAACGACAATCTTTTGACAGCCTATTTAGTGTTTTTCTTCTTCGCATAGTCCATCATGATTTTTTCACAACGGTCCATGGTCTCTTGACCCATTTCAAACGTTTTCATGCCTTTGATTTCATTTTCAATCAGCTCGAAAAGTTCAAAATCAATGAATGGAGTAACTTTTCCGCTCTGGTATTCACGCTCTTTCTCACCATAAAGGCCCAAGAACGTCTCATCTCTAAACCATAGTTCTTTATTGGCCTTTTGAAGAGCATCTAGGGTCTCTGCGGCCGGTTTTCGTTGAATGAATTCAAAGAACATCGCACTTGAGCGAATTCCCGGATAATACCACTCACCCGAGAACACCTGGATAAGATCTTCGTCCTCGTCTTTTAGAATAGGAGTAATAAAATTCACACCACGCTCAGTGGCAAATTTATGAAAGGCCAGTAGATCATTAGTTCTGAGGGCCATGTGCTGATAAAGAGCAGCGGCATTGTGAGAATCTAGCATCTCACGCACGTGAGACGGCTGGCTCATCGGTTCTGACGGCTGAACGATTGCCACGATAGTTTTATTTTTGGCCTTATCGTCTTTATTGGCCTCACCCAGCTTGGCCGCGAAAGTCAGAGACTTCTCGCCTTCACCTGGAATCCATTCTTTTCTTTTGTCATACAGAATATCTTCCGGACGCACGCCGAAAATCACATTAAAAATCACATAGGCCACGTGATAAAGACGAGGCTGAAGGAGAAGAGTCATGTGATCGATTTGAAAGTTCTGAAATGAGTGCTTCATAGTACTACCTTTTAATAACAATAAATTGGCATTAGCTTAGACTGAACGGCAGAGAATTTAAACCGATTTTGGCGCCAAAAAAATGACAAAAATCACTATTCGTAACGTAAGGCTTCAATAGGATGAAGTTTTGAGGCCGTTCGGGCCGGATAGACCCCAAAAAGAAGTCCAATAACGAGAGAAAACACGAAAGAAATGACCACACTCATTAGAGAAATTGAGGTGGACCAACCAGAAAACGCATTCAGAACGACGGCGAAAGTCACACCAGTGAGAATCCCCATGACTCCCCCAACAATGCCCACCACAACGGACTCCACCAGGAATTGATTCAAAATATCTTTACCAGTTGCTCCCACGGCCTTTCTAAGCCCAATTTCCTTGGTTCGCTCTTTCACTGAAACCAGCATGATGTTCATGATTCCAATACCACCTACCACAAGAGAAATGGCGGCAATGACCGTGAGAAGAACAGTCATGGTTTGAGTACTCGCCTCAATTGCCTTTTTCATGTCGGCCATGTTCCATACACGGAAGGCCTCTTCTTGAGACGCGATTGGGATTTTATGGCGATTATTAAGAAATGTTCTGATCTCCTCTTCTAAACCTGTTGTGTCTGTCTCAGCTGCGATCTGTACATCAATCGAATCAATGGTTGTGCGACCGAAAAGACGGCGCTTGGCCGTTTCAATTGGAACTAGGATCACATCGTCCTGATCGCGAAAACCACTGGAACCTTTTTCTTCTAAGAGACCTACTACTTGGAAATTGGTTTTATTGATTTTAATGAACTCTCCCAGAGCGTTTTTCCCTCCGAAAAGTTCGCGGTAAACAGTCGCACCAATCAAAGCGACACGAGCACGTTTACGATTTTCTTCCTCAGAAAAACGTCGCCCTTCCATGACCTTCATCGAACGAAGATCAAAATATTCCTGGCCCACACCAAGGACTGATGAGTTCCAATTTTTATTTTTATAAACGACTTGTCCGCGTCCCTCTAAACTTGATGCCGCATCCACAATCTGAGGAAATTTATTTCGAATAGCGTCTGCATCTTCCTCATAAAGGAGAGCTGTGGCACCGGCCTGAGAGGCGGCACCGGCCGATCTCATGACACCGGTTCGAACCATCAGAAGATTGGCCCCCATACTCGAAAGCTGAGACTCAATCGCCTTCTGAGCACCGGTCCCAATCGCCATCATGGTCACCACTGATGCTACACCGATGAGAACACCTAACACCGAAAGAAATGTTCTAATCTTATTCGACATGAGTTGCTTCATGCCTTGGCGAAAGTGTTCTTCCAGAGAAAGCACTCCATGCTTTTTCTCTTTAAGTGAAACTTCGATTTCTGGTTTTTTAGGCAAAGGTTTATTACGAGTATCCGAGAGGATTTTCCCGTCGCGCATTCTGATAATGCGATTACTCTGCTCCCCGATTTCATCTTCATGAGTCACCATCACAATCGTCATGCCCATGGCATTTAACTCGCGAAGGATCTCCATCACCTGTTTTTCACTCTGAGAATCAAGGTTCCCGGTGGGTTCATCCGCCAAGATGAGTTTGGGTTTATTAATCAGCGCACGAGCAATCGCCACACGCTGCTGCTGACCTCCGGACATTTCACGCGGCAGATGGTCCGCGCGAGTCTCGAGTCCCACTCGACTTAATAAGTGATGGGATTTTTCTTTTTCGATTTTCCCTTCTGAATACAAAAGAGGCAGCGCCACGTTTTCCGCAGCATCAAAGTAAGAAAGAAGATTAAACTGTTGAAAGATAAAACCCAATTCGTGCCGACGAAAAAGGGCCAGTTCATCTTCATTGTAATTTGAAATATCACGGCCATCAAAAATGTATTGGCCAGAAGTCGATACATCTAAGCAACCAATGAGATTCATGAGAGTGGATTTTCCGGAACCAGACGGCCCCATGATCGCCACAAAATCTCCTTCATCAATTTTAAGAGACACGTGATCCAGCACCGTGAGTTTGTTCTCACCCATGGTGTAGACTTTCGTAATGTCCTTAAGCTCGATGAGTGTGCTCAACGTCTGCCTCTCCCACCGCGCCCTTGTGGCATAAAGGGATTCTTCGCCTGCTGCTTCCCTTTAAGAGCGAGACTTCGAATCAGGATGGTCTCTCCTTCCAGGGGTCCTTTCACCACTTCGGCCATGCGACCATTATCAAGACCCAATTCAATCGGAACAGAAGTAATTTTCTCACCTTGTTTTATTTCGACAAACTTTCCTTCATCCGTGGAAGTCACCGCGGCCAGTGGAACAATCAGAACATCTTTTTTGTCCTGAACCACAATATTCACATTCGCAGTCATCCCACTTCGCATGAAATCCGGCACTTCATCCGGAAGAACATCCACTACATAAGTAGTCACGTTATTGGTGACTGTTGAATCATAGGCCACGTGAACCACTTTCCCTCTCACAGGATTTTGTGGATAGGCATCCAAAGTAATAAGAGCGCGCTGACCATTTTTGACTTGAGCAATATCGGTTTCATCCACTTGAGTTTTCACCGTCAGGCGATCGGCCATCGTGAAGATCACATCGGTGGGAGTAAAACTCTGGCCCGTTTCCATGCTTCTTAAAATGAGCGTTCCATTAATCGGAGCAATCACTGGAGTTGGTTTATATAGATCCTGCCAACGCTTAAATTCCTTATCACCTTTGGTGCGAACAGAGTCCAAAAGCGCCGCTCGCTCCGTTGAACTGGTCCAAGCAAGAATGTCCCCACGTTTAAGGACGTCCCCTTCCTTCACCAGGATTTCTTCAATTCTTCCGGCCACTGGAGACTTAATCTCCAAACGGTTTTGTGGGCTCACTGTTGCTGTAGAGTCTACAGTGACTTTAAGATCACCTTTTTTGATTTGAACAGGAGTGAAAACATACTCTTCACCGGTCTTACGAGAGAAATAAAAAACTCCGCCTCCCGCGAGAGCAACAATCACAACCAAGAGGGCAATGAGCTTCTTGTTCATGGAATAGATCCTTTTCCTATCACTTTCTCAAAGTTCGCGTAACGAATCACGCGGTCGCGTTTACTTTGAAGATATGTAATTTGTCTTGTAATGAGTTCATTCTCAATAATGTCCCAGTCTTCAAAAGTCAGAAGACCGTTATTGTATTTGATACGAGAAATTTCGGCACGAGTGGCACTGGCCTCTTTAAACTTCGTGTCTACTTTCAGTTTAATATCACTTTGTTTGGCGAGAGTTTGCGCCTGCTTAATCTGCGGAATGAGATTCAAGAATGTGGTGCGCTTTTGTTCTTCGGCCGCGTATTTAGAGAAGATCGCCGACTTGGTGGCACTGTAATCAGCGAATCCATCAAAAATCGGAATCGAAAGAGTCAGGGCCATAGACCAGCGTTCATTATCTCTCGCTGGAAAAAACGTTTGATCCTGTCTTGTCACGTTTCCAACTAAATCAAGACTTGGTAGGAAATTTGAGCGAGCAATGGTGATTTCTTTTGAGGCGATTTTCTCAGTTGTCACAGCTCGGTTGTAATCAGGTGTCTCAGTGGCGAGATTAATAATCTCATTTTCTTTGATGGCAATGTTCGCAAGGGGCAAATCACCAGTGGCCTCATAATCATCAAAGCCTTCACGATTTAAGTATGAGAGCAAAGTTGAACGGGCCACACGAAGAGCGTCTTGTGCGGCGATATTATCTAACTTGGCCTGTTCGAGATAGGCCTCAGATAAAAGCACTGACCCCTTGTTCTCACGGCCATTATCATAACGAATGGAAACTAGCTTATAATTACTTTCCCGGCGCTCAATGATGTCATCCGTGAGTTTTAGATATTCCTGAGCGTACAAGAGATTCGCGAAGGCCTGCTTTAAGTTGTAACTCAAGTCAGCTTTCACTCTCTCGCGGTTCCAGAAAAGATCCTTTACTCGCCATTCGGCCTGATCCACTTTCGAGATGTCTTCCAGGCCATTGAAGATATTTTGGTTAAGAGTTAAAGCACCCAAATAATTGCTCGAAACTGAACTAGAGCTGCTATTTAAAATTACGCCGTTTGAAACAATCCCTCCGCCTCCTCGGGAACCAATGCGAGTGGCCGAGATATTTGCTCGGATGCTAGGGAGATAACCCCGACGGGCAACCTGGACGTTTTCCTGAGCAGCAAAGTATTGTTGATTGGCCTGTGAAAGGGAGGTGTTCTCTTTGGTTGCCATGTTAACGACATCGTTCCACGTTAACTGAGCAGACCACCCCAGGCATGGTAAGCAGGCAAGGCCCACAAATATACGAGTAAACATACGTTTATTATTCCTTATCCCAGTTTATTTGCACTAAAATAATGACATATTTTGAGGTGCAAATATGGCAATCGTGCAAACCGGTCTTACTCGTTTATTAACTGATACAAATCTACAAAAAAAGTTCAAAGGTAACATTGGCTATCTCTGCCATAGTGCCTCTGTAACTGAGAACTTTGAGCATGGATTAATCGCTATTCAGCGTGTATTCGGCCCACAATTAAAAAAGATTTTCGGGCCTCAGCACGGTTTCGTGACTGACGTTCAGGACAACATGGTGGAGACAAACCACTATGTTCACCCATATTTTAAACTTCCGGTTTATTCTCTTTACTCGGAAACTCGTATTCCAACTGATGAGATGCTGGAAGGGCTAGATCACATTTTTGTGGATCTTCAAGACGTGGGTACTCGTATCTACACTTACATCTACACCATGACACTTCTAATGGAAGCTTGTCAGAAGAAAGGCATTGAAGTGGTGATTTTGGATCGTCCAAATCCGATTGATGCCGACACTCTTGAAGGTAATATTCTTGATATGAATTACGCTTCATTCGTGGGCCGTCACCCGATTCCAGTTCGTCACGGACTTACAATGGGTGAAGTGGCGAAGATGCACCAGAAGTATTGGGGCGGAAAAGATTGTAAGCTCACAGTAATTGAAATGAAGGGCTACGATCGCAAGATGAGCTATGAAGATACTAAACTTCCATGGGTCATTCCTTCTCCAAACCTTCCAACCATTGAAGCAGCCTACACTTTCGTAGGAACGGTTCTTTATGAAGGAACAAATATTTCTGAAGGCCGAGGAACTACTCGCTCTCTGGAAATCATTGGGCATCCTAAAATTGAAGCTTTCGGTTTCCATGAAAAGCTTAAGCCAGTTCTTGAAAAAGCCAATCTTAAAGGTTTCGTGCTTCGTCCGCTGGTGTTCCTACCAACTTTCCAAAAGCATATGGGGAAACCATGTGGTGGTTACCAAATTCACGTAACTGATCGTAAGACGTTCGAGCCATGGCGCCTATGTCAGTATCTTCTTCGCGAAATGTATCATGAGCTAGGATCTGACTTTGCCTGGAAACAACCTCCATACGAGTATGAATATCACAAGGTTCCAGTTGATCTGATCAATGGTACAGATAAACTTCGTCACTGGGTTGAAAAGCGTGGTACGGAAGAAGAGTATCAAGCGATTATGAAAGAAAACCAGGCGCAGTTCCTGGAAGAGCGTAAGAGCTGCTTAATTTACTAAAAACAAAAAGGCCCCAAAAAGGGGCCTTTTTTATTAGTGCTCGCCGAGATAGATTTTCTTAACGTCTTCGTTGTCGAGAAGATTTGAACCACTTCCCTCGAGAAGAATTTTTCCTGTTTCAAGCACGTAAGCGTAGTCCGAAATCTTGAGAGCTTGCTTCGCGTTCTGCTCAACCAGAAGAACCGTGGTCTGATTGTCTTTATTGATTTTCACAATGATATCAAAAATGAGTTTAACGACCTGAGGAGCAAGACCCAGACTTGGCTCATCTAAGAGAAGAAGATCCGGTTCACCGACTAAGGCGCGAGCGATCGCAAGCATTTGCTGTTCACCACCCGAAAGAGTTCCGGCCACTTGATTGATACGTTCTTTTAGTCTTGGGAAATAATGAAATCCCATTTCTAGGTTTTTATCAAAATTCACCTTTGCGTGATGACGACCCACAATCCCAAGTTGAAGGTTTTCCATCACAGTTAAGTTCGGGAACACCCCACGGCCCTCTGGACAGTGAATAAGGCCATCGCCTACTAGTTGGTAAGATTCACGATTGGAAATTGGGTGACCATTAAAAACAACCGCGCCAATTGATTTCACATTTCCTGAAATCGCTTTAAGGGTTGTGGTTTTTCCGGCACCATTGGCACCAATCAAAGAAACGATTTTTCCCTTAGGAACCTTAAATGAGATTCCTTTTAGGGCCTGAACGTTTCCGAAGTTAACGGCCAATCCGTCTACTGATAAAATTTCCATTAATCGACACCTAGGTAAGCTTCAATTACACGTTTATCATTCTGAACCACTTCGGCCACACCTTCACAGACAAGCTGGCCCTGTACCAGAACGTAGATTTTTTCACAGATCTTCATCACTAGACCCATATCATGTTCAATGAGAAGCACAGTGATGTGACGCTGTTTTTGAATATCACGAATAAGAGTTGTAAGTTCTCTTGTCTCGGCCGGATTTAGACCCGCGGCCGGCTCATCCAAAAGAAGAAGCTTCGGATTAAGTCCCAGAGCGCGCGCGATCTCAAGTTTTCTTTGCTTACCGTATGGAAGACCACCGGCCGGCACTTCTGCGAGATCCTTGATTCCCATCACGTCCAGAAGTTCCATGGACTTCATGCGAATTTCTTCTTCTTCCTGCTTGAATTTCTTATTTTGGAAAATCATGTCACGGATAGAAGTTTCTGAGGACGAATAGAAAGAGGTCATTACATTTTCAAGAACTGAAAGCTCTTTAAACAGACGAATGTTTTGAAATGTTCGGCCAATCCCCATTTGGGCAATCTCAAAGGGTTTCTTACCAACCAGTGACTGGCCACCGAGTCTTACGTCACCAGTTGTCGGCGCATAAATCCCAGTGAGAACGTTAAAGATCGTGGATTTACCGGCACCATTGGGACCGATAAGACCGTATAAAATTCCTGGCTCAAGCCTCATGTTCACGTTCTGACAGGCCTTGACCCCGCCGAACTGAAGGCTCATATTTTCTACTTCGAGGAAAGCCATTTCCATTCCTTATTACCCATAATCCCTTGAGGACGCAGGATCATAATTAAAATAATCGTTAGAGCGTAAATGATCATACGAAGATCAATGCCTGTAATGTCCTGAACCACACGAAGGCCCTCAGGAAGAACAGTCAAAATCCCCGCTCCCATAATCGCACCAGAAAGACTTCCGAGCCCTCCTACTACGTTCATGGCGATAACTTCAAAGCTTTTCACGAAAGTAAAAGTTTGAGTTGAAAGGTAACCTTCCGAGTGAGCGAAGAATGATCCCGCTACTCCGGCCATAAAACTTGAAAGAACAAACGCCTTAAGTTTAATGTTGAGAGGGTTGATCCCCATCATGTTGGCGGCCATTTCGTTTTCTTTAATCGCGAGCATCGCGCGGCCCAAACGTCCGTCACGAATTCGCTTGATCACTAAAATTGTAAGAATGGTCAGAAGAAAAACTGATCCCAGGTTCATGTAAACCGGAATGTCCGTCATCCCACGAGCTCCACCCACGGCCTCAATGTTAAGGAGGATAATACGAATAATTTCTCCGAATCCGAGAGTCACCATCCCTAGATAGTCACCTGCAAGACGAAGAGTACTCGAGCCGATAATGAGTCCAATCACTGCGGCCATAATCCCGGCCGATAAACTACCTACAGCCAACTGAACAGCAAATGGCGCCGTAGGAAGTAGAAACGAAACCACTGAGGCCGAGGTATAAGCACCAATCGCCATGAACCCGGCGTGTCCCATAGTGAAGAGACCGGTAAAACCATTCAGGAGTGCCAGAGACACTGACAGAATGATGTTGATCCCAAGAATGATCAGAACCGAATAATAATACGGACTAATCAAACCAGAGAAACGACCAGGCTTTGCATAAAATAGATCCGCAATCTGTACCGAGAATCCACTTAGGATGAAATTCAGAACGATGGCCGAAGCAAAGAAAATTCCGGTGAGTAATAAGGTGGTATTTAATTTTTTGGCCATAATTACACCTTCTCGATTTTCTTAGAGCCAAGAAGACCGGCCGGTCTAATCAAGAGCACTAGAATAAGAATCACGAAGGCCAGGGCATCACGATAAGTTGAGCTGATGTAACCGGCCACATAAGTTTCCGATAGACCAATCAGGATAGCTCCAATCACTGCACCTGTGATGTTACCAATCCCCCCAAGAACAGCTGCAATGAAGGCCTTAAGACCTGGCAGAATTCCCAGAAGTGGATCAATTTTTGGATAGGCAACACCGTAAAGAACTCCCGCTGCACCAGCAAGAGAACTTCCAATAATGAATGTAATAAGGATCACTTTGTTGACGTTGATTCCGATTAAGTTCGCTGTTTCAAGTGAGTGGCTGATCGCCCGCATCGCTCGTCCAAACTGAGTTTTGAAAACCAGGAACGAGAGAATTTGCATCAGAACGAATGAAACAATAAAGATCGTCAGCTGGTTTGAATCAAGAATGATGTCACTACCAATATCAATCATTTTACGAGGAAGAATTTCCGGAAAGAATTGCGGTGAAGCACCAAACACTAACTGGCCACCGTACTCTAAGAACAAGCTCACACCAATGGCAGTGATTAGAATGTTAATACGGGGAGCACGTCTAAGTGGTCTGTAAGCAAACTTCTCAATGATCACTCCCATCAGGGCCGAACCAACCATCGCCACAAGAATAACTGTTAGCGCAGTTAGAAGTGATGGTTCGACGTTTGGCATGAAGTATCTGATGAAATAGAGTCCAATAAAAGACCCCACCATGAAGATATCTCCGTGGGCAAAGTTAATCAGCTGAAGAACGCCGAATACCATAGTGTAGCCCAGGGCCACTAGAGCGTAGATACTCCCTAGGGCCAGGCCGTTAATTGTGTGTTGGATAAATTCGTTCACTCGAAACCTTTTTTAAGGATTAACCGTCTCAACAAACTTGAAGTTCTTGCCTTGAACCTGAAGAACCACTGCAGATTTAACAGCATCACGGTGTTCATTAATCGAGATGATTCCTGTTACACCCTTAAAGTCTTTTACTTTCGCAAGGCCATCACGGATTGCTTTCGGATCAATAGAACCAGTTGATTTAATCGTCTGGAACAGGATCACAGCAGCGTCGTATCCAGAGGCAGCAAGAGCATCTGGCTTAGAACCGAAACGAGCTTGGTAGTTTTTAATGAAGTTTTGAACTTCCGGACGTGGATCTTCAACTGTGTAATGGTTTGAGAAGTATGAACCATTAATAGCTTCGCCACCAATTTCAACTAGCTTTTCAGAGTCCCAACCGTCGCCACCCATAAGAGGAACTTTGATACCTTGTTCACGGGCCTGACGAGCGATGAGACCAACCTCAGTGTAGTAACCAGGAACGAAAATGAACTCTGGCTGTTGAGACTTGATGTTCGTAAGCTGAGCTTTGAAATCAACGTCACCAGAAACATACTTTTCATCTGCAACGACCTGACCACCAAGGGCCGTGAAGGTTTTAATGAAATAAGTTGCTAGACCCATTGAGTAGTCTGATTTCGAATCACGAAGAACAGCGGCCTTCTTAAAATTTAGAGAGTTGTAAGCAAACTTCGCCATGACTTCACCTTGAAATGGATCAATGAAGCAAACGCGGAAGATATAATCACCTTTCTGAGTAACAAGTGGGTTTGTTGAACTTGGAGTGATCATTGGTACTTTATATTGTTGAGCAACTGGCGCCCCCGCAAGTGAACGAGTTGAGGCAACTTCACCAAGAACAGCAACAACGTTATCAATGTTGATGAGCTTCTCTACTGACAGACGAGCTTCTTCAGGCTTACCTTGGTTATCGTAAGCTTTAAGTTCAATTTGTTTGCCAAGAAGACCACCGGCCTTGTTCCATTCTTCCATCGCAAGAATAATTCCATCGCGAGTTGAGATACCGAAAGTTGCTTCAGCTCCTGTCATTGAACCGAAGTTACCGATTACGATTTTGTCAGATTTGTTCTGACAGCCCATTGCGATTAATAGCATTAAGAACAGAATGGATTGCACAATCACTCTCAAGTTGGTCTCCTTAATTTTATAAAGAATTTTAAAAATCCTTAATAGTCTACAATTCTTATAGACGAAATGAGAACCCTTCATCTCGAAATAGTTTATCCTGTAAGAGTCCTTACATTTCCTTACTGATCTGCGGCCCTCGTTGAAGTGATGTGTATCTTGGTAGGAGCGATTCTGGAATTCTCCTCTGAAACAACAGTATTTTTTTCATTCTTCTTCGAAGAAGAATTTTCTAATTATTTCTTTCTGACTTTCAACCTTAAGGCAACCTTTAGTTTTTCAGTCACCATTCTTGTAGCAGCACATGCAACATCGCTCATTGATCTCATCATAAATTAATTGTCATCATTTTCTCTCCCAAAGCATCAAGGTAATAGAGTCATTCTGCATTTACTTTCTCCAGCGGAAGTAACTTTTTTTAACAGTTGACACGTCCGTATCTTTTCCGTAAAAGTTTTTACATGAAACTGAACCACGTTGCAAATAAAATTTTACTGAGTGATACAAAAAAGTTGGTTGGTGCTGAACGATTTGCCACCACAAAGTTGCTTCATCACTTAATAGAGATAAAGCGAAGAAAGCTCTATTGCGACTTAAAACATTCGTCTCTTTTCTCCTATTGCGTCCATGAATTAGGTTACTCAGATGGAGCGGCCCAGAGAAGAATTGTGGCAGCAAGAATGCTCGCGGAGATTCCAGAAATTGAATCTAAAATTGAAGATGGAAGTTTAACTCTTACGAATATTTCATTAGTGAATCAATTTATTGAAGGAACCTCCGACCGCAAAAGAGTCTTGAAAGAAGTGGAAGGTCTTACGAAGAAAGAATGTGAGAAGAAACTTTTTGAGATCACAAAGAAAGTCATAGAACCCAAAGATAAAACGAAGCGAATTTCAAAAGACAAAGTTCAAATGGCGTTTGTTTTATCTGATGAAACCATGGAATTAGTGGAAGAACTTAAAAATCTCTTGGGTAAAGACATGGACATGGATCAATTGGTTCAGTTTATGGCAAAGGAAGCGATCAAGTCTGTGGAGAAAAAGAAATTTAAACAGACTTCACTTTCTCCAGAGAAAGTAGATAAAAATTGTGCCTTCTTGGGATCTACACGAAATCTTAATTACGATCTAATCCTTCCCTATTCTTCGGGAGGACCAAGTGCGAAAGCATGCAATCAGAGAGAAAGAATAAGAGCGGGGCCAGTGGCCCCGCCTGGGAAATTTATTTGAACATTGGAGTAAGAGGCATTGGAACAACTGAGAATGGGAAAACTCTTTCAGTTCTTAGAGCAACTGGAGCTTTTACCGCAGACTTAGCACGAGAAATTGCCTCAGAGACTGACATTGAGTTTGTCATTTGAGCGGCAACAACAGCGCGTTCAGAGTTCACGATACCGCCAGTAGCAACTTTATCAGCTAGGAAGCCCTTAGGGTCAACAGTACCCATCAGGATCTTCTTGATTTCAACTGGCTTAAGACGAGGGTTTGCCTCTTTAATTTGAGCAGCAACATTAGCAACATAAGGAGAAGCTTGAGATGTACCAGAAACTTTTAGATATTCGTTGCCTGGGATCGCCGAATGAATCAGCATGCCTGGAGCTGCGATATCCACCATTTTTGTACCGTAGTTAGAGAATGGCGCGAAGAATTCATTCTTATAAGTAGCACCAACTGTAATTACGTTGTCAGCTTTGATGTTCGCTGGAGAAGTACCGAACTGGTCATTCGACATACCATCGTTACCGGCAGCAAATACGAAAAGTGTATTTGGAGCAGCGGCAACGAAGTTTTGGCCATGTTTTACCATAGCAGCGATGAACATAGCAGCGGCACGGTTAGAATCTTCTTCAGAAGGCTTTTTGAAGAAGATAATACGGTAAGCGTTATCTGTGATCATTTTAGCTTGGTTAAAACCAGTACCGAATGAACCGTTAGCAACGTCAGCTTTGTGGTAGGCCGCAAAGCGAGCGATGTCTGTTAACATTTTCATTTGTTCAGCGGCCAGAGCGTCGAAAGCTTTTTCAAGAAGTGACCAACGGTCAGCTTGGTAAGCTTTTGTGCGAGCAAGACCATCTAGGAAAGGCTTAACTTCAGTTGGGATTAGCTTAATACCCATGGCCTTGTTTTGAGTATTGCGGATAGAAATACCAGCAACGTGTGTACCGTGAACGAAGTTACCGAACTTGCCCATCTCTTTGATGAAGTTGGGGTCTTTTACTTTTTCTTTTAACCAAGCGATCTCAGACTCAGTTGCTTGGCCTAGGAACATTTTCCCCTGAATGTCGAAATACTTCGAACAATCTGGAGAGAAAGTACCAAGATACGAGTAATCAATGATGTTGCCGTTTTGTTCAGCAAAGTTCCAACCATGAACGTCGTCCTGGTAGCCGTTGCCATCGTTGTCACGACGGTCTTCAACTTCGCCCGCGTTGGTCCAAAGATTTGGAACGATCATTTCGTGTTTATAATCAAGGCCAGAATCAATGACTGCGATTGTTGCAGCATTTGCTTGGGCAACCATGGCCGCAAGAACACATAAAGAAATCCATTTCATAAAAAATTCTCCTCATAGTTAGAGATAAAACAATTTTCTCTACTATTGAAAGTGATCGTCAAATAAAAAGGCCTCCATAAGGAGGCCTTCTTAAGAAAAGAAAGGTTAATTTATATTAACGAATGTTTCTGAGAGCTTCGATGTTTGTGATGTATGTAACATCTTCGCCACGACAGCCAGTGCTTGGACACTTGTTAGAAACTTGGCAGCCTTGAGCAGAGTTATATACATAGTCATTTTCGCCACGAACTAGGACACCTTCAACTTCACCAGTCTTCGAGTTGAATACAGCTGAACCAGAGTTACCGCCGTAAGTATCAAGGTTAGCCACGAAATACTTTGTGTTAAGAGAACGAACGTTCGCGCCATCAGCAATCTTCGTCGGAAGACCAGTTGGGTGACCGATAACAGTTACCGCAGTACCGGCAGCGATTTTGCCTGAACGACGGAATGAAAGCGGACGACGGTTAGCAACTTTACGATCAAGTTCGATTACCGCGAAATCATCTTTTGAAATTTGATCAAGAGAACGAGAGATAATGCGCTTACAAGAATAAATGTTAGAAGCAGCAACATTTACTGTACCTTGTTCAGAACTATCAACTTTATAGTCGAAGACCCATTTCCAAGAAGCACAGTCATTGTTGTCTTTAATACAGTGGCCGGCAGTCACTAGAACATTTTCAGAAACCAGGAAGCCAGAACAGTTCGCAGCTGTAATTTGCTGAGAGAATCTTTCAGATTTACAAACACCGCGGCTTTCAAGAGTTTCAGCTTGAATCGCGATTTCGCCGTTAGCGGCCCTTTTAAGGTTTGCACCTGCAATCATAGCAGCTGTAGAACGAGACATTTCAACCATCGCAGAGTCACGAGATTCGAAAACATCCATGCGGTTGTCTTCACCGTAAATCACATCCATTTGCTTGTTAGAGGCAAGGGCCTGGGCCGAGATAGCAAGAGTTGAAAAAACAAGAATTGAATTAATTAGTTTCATCCGGGGAATCCTTTTCCTGGAGGTAAGAGTACTGGAGAAGATTGTTCCGTAATTCAAAACGTACCGTAAACTAACAGTTTCTTACAAAGATGGGGAATCTGCGGGAGATAAACTGGCCTTAATCTCGTGATTTTTGAATCGCCATACCCGACCATCTGGATCAACTACTCCGCAAGTCGAGTTTTCAGCACCCAGATATAAGAAGCGAGAAGGCCCTTTTCGATAATAAAAGAAGGAAACTTTGTGAACCAAATCCTGAAACTCGGTGGCGCTTAGACTGAACTCCACGTTACTGGCAACAGTATGAGGTGCAGTGGGAACATTTTTAATTTCTAACCAAGTGCCCTGAAGATCCAGACGCATCGAAATGTCTGTGAGCTCCGTCAGCTCAAGCTCCAACACCTCTGTCAGAAACGACAGATAGTCTTCGAAATAAACTGTTTCCAAGGTGAGCCCGGATAATCTCATGCGTTTATTATACATGAGAAAAATCTTCATCGTCTACGCGGCCTCACTAGAGGTTATGAACTAACTCAGGTCGATGAGTTCTGATCCAGACAGTTCCGCTTATGCTTGGTAGGATTTTGACTAAAACGTTTGTATGAAACAGATCCAGGTCCTCACGAGTATCAGGTGTGAGCTTCTCTATTCCAAGTTTCTTACGAAGAAAAGATTTGCGAGAAAAACCAAGCATCCATTCATCATGATTCACATAAGACTGAAGAGTGGAAAAATTCTCAAGCGTATACCAGTTCTGATCATAGGTCTTCGAAAAGCCCAGGGTCGGATCAAGAATCACTTGGGGACGAGCATACTGCTTTAAATAATCACCCAGCTCTTTTAAATACTCTTCTCCATCAAGCTTAGAAATATAATTCATGTGCTTTCCAGAAAGTCTTCTTTCTGGTGCGAGGTTGTGACAAAAGACATATTTGTTGTCTGTATGAAGCCTTAAAAAGCGCTCAACCTCTTCATCAAATTTTCCCGAAACATCGTTCCAGATAAGAGGCATCTTCAAAACATCATACAGACGAAAGATGTTCTCAGAATGGTAAGTATCAAAGGAAAGGGGAACTTCTAAGCTTTTAAGTAAGGAGAGATGAGGTTCTAGCCGCTTCCATTCTTCTTCAAAGGGAATGGACTCATTCATGGGTGCGGTTGATTCAGCACCAATATCCAGCGCTTCGATAGGCCCAAATGAAGTGACACGAGTGAGAATCTTCTCAGGGGTTGAAAGTTCACCACCGTCCGAAAATGAATTGGGGGTGAAATTCATCACCCCCAATCGCTTTAAAACTAATTTTTGTGAACTCATTAAGCTGGAGTCGGTTTACCTGCACCAAAGAGAGGTCCCGCTCCTACAACTGTTCCAGACGGTGGAGTATCAGTTGGTTTTTTGCTCATCACTGGCTGACCGATGTCTTTACCAGCAACGATGTCTCTGATTTGTTCAGCATCCAGAGTTTCCCAAACCACAAGGGCAAGGGCCACACGGTGAAGAGCATCGATATTATCGTTAAGGATCTTCTTGGCCACTTCGTAGTTACTTTGAACAAAGTGTTGGATCTCTAGATCAATCTTACGAGAAGTCTCGTCAGAGAAAGATGTACCTGGGTCCCCTGCGTACGGATTACCGCCGCCTTTTTGGTAATTGATAGGTCCAAGCTTCTCAGACATACCCCAGCTACAAACCATTGAGCGAGCAAGATCAGTAGCGCGTTCAATATCGTTAGAAGCACCGTTAGTCATTTCACCGTAAACGATTTCTTCAGCAACACGTCCACCCATTAGGAATGAGATGAAGTTTTCACCCTTCTCTTTAGAAAGGTTCAGCATATCTTCATTCGGTAGAGTTTGAGTCACACCAAGGGCCTGGCCACGAGGAATGATCGAAACTTTGTGAATAGGATCTGTGTGAGGAAGGTTCATACCAACTAGTGTGTGACCGGCCTCATGGTAAGCAGTGAGCTTCTTCTCTTTTTCCGAGATCATCATCGACTTACGAGCAACACCCATAAGAACTTTATCTTTAGCGTTCTCGAAATCGTGCATGCCAAGAGCTTTCTTATTATCACGAGCAGCAAGTAGGGCCGCTTCGTTTACAAGGTTGGCCAGATCAGCACCAGTAAAGCCCGGAGTACCTTTCGCGATAACTTCTAGATCAATATCTTGAGCTAGTGGAGTTTTACGAGTGTGTACTTTAAGGATCTGATGACGACCACGAACGTCCGGACGACCAACAGTCACACGACGGTCGAAACGACCTGGACGAAGAAGGGCCGGATCTAGTACGTCGATACGGTTAGTTGCGGCCATGATGATAACACCATCATTACCTTCGAAACCGTCCATCTCAACTAGAAGTTGGTTAAGAGTTTGCTCACGCTCATCATGACCACCACCCATACCAGCACCACGGTGGCGACCTACAGCATCGATCTCATCAATGAAGATGATACATGGAGCGTGCTTTTTACCTTGTTCAAAAAGGTCACGTACACGTGAAGCACCCACACCCACGAACATTTCAACGAAGTCAGAACCTGAGATTGAGAAGAATGGTACGCCTGCTTCGCCCGCTACTGCACGAGCAAGAAGAGTTTTACCTGTTCCTGGAGGACCAACAAGAAGACAGCCCTTAGGAATCTTACCACCTAGGGTGGTATACTTTTTTGGATCTTTTAGGAAATCTACGATTTCAACCAGCTCTTCTTTGGCCTCTTCCACACCGGCAACATCAACGAAAGTAATTCGCTTGTCGTTTTCCGTGAGCATCTTGGCACGAGCTTTACCAAAGCTCATGGCCTTACCACCGCCGGCCTGTAGCTGACGAAGGAAGAAGAAGAAAAATAAGAAAAGAAGAATCATCGGCAACCAGTTAATTAACAGAGTTGCTAAGAAGCCTTGCTTCTCTTCACGCTTGTAATTCGGAATGATTCCGTGATTCTTAAGAATACGGAATGTTTCATCACCTGTATTACCAGTTAACTCAAAGTATGAGCCGTTTTCATAGCCATCAGCGAACTTACCTTGAATAGTATTGTCACCTTGGAATGTTACTTCTTTAACTTTGCCGCTTTCTACTGCAGTGATGAAGTTAGAAAAATTGATGTTCTTTGCACTGACTGTTTTTTGTTCAAGCACCTTCATAACAAAGGCCATGATCAAAATGACAACAATCCAAAGCATTAGGGTTTTCTGTTGTTTTCTCATGATAGAAACCTTCTTGTAACTCTTGAGGAATAAAAAAAGCCGAGTTAAGGCTGGCTTCATTATACAGAAAGACTTCTATTGTTGGGAAGCAAAGAGATTGGAAAGATTAGAGAGAGGTAAAAGCCTGAGCCTTTCAGGCAGCTTTTCTTTCTTACTCATCCAGGTATCTAGACACTTCTGAAATGTAATAAAGCGCAATCCTCGCTCCTTACAAACTTCAGAAACTCGAGGGAAAAGTTCATTAAACACAGAAGTATTTAATGTCTTACAAATTGACTCAGTCTCTAAAACTAATACGAGACCCGGCATGTTAAGCATAGCATCCGGTGATTGCAAAAGATTCTGCCAAGCGTATTCCAGCTCAATTCGTTTATAAGTGGACATACTCATCAACTGATTTGTCGTGAGCGTAGATAAAGTCCTCGCAATCTGTTCGTCGTAATTTTTTAGGCCCTGCTGATAAATCATGAGCACCGTGTTGTTACTAAAGGCCTCCATTCCTCCACTAAAGTGGAAAGGGCCCTTCTTACCGTTATCAATTGCTCGAAGCATGCGTTCAATCGGCGTGATGATCTCGCCCCGATCTGTATTTGAATAAGTGTGAATGATTTCTTGAATCTGAATTTCTGAATAATGACTCCCCACCAGGACCGCGCCTTGTTCAAAGACAAAAATCTTGGAAGTGCCCGAGCGACTCATAATGTTCGTCTTGAGCATCATCGTAGAGAAGTTCGCGTAGTGAGAGTAGAACTTTAGATACTTCGGATAGCGCTCTTTAATAAGAGGAATGATTTTGTAACGAACAAAATTTCGATCATATTTAAGATCACGATTGGTGGGATCTTCTCTAAAAGGAATTCCTTCAAACTTCGCCAGGCGCCTGATTTGGGCCTTACTCACACAAGAAAAAGGCCTCACAATGGCCCGATTTCGAACTGGAATCCCAACCGCGGCCTTGGGATTGGTTGAACGATTCCGTTGCATGAGGTTCCACTCATAGGAATCATCCAGGTGATGCCCGGCCCACAGTAATTCATTTGCTCTCAAATCATTAATACAAAGCTCGCGACGTTTCTTTCGTGCCTTGGCCTCAAAATTAGCGACCTTTGCGGTTAGACCCTCGACATGGAGCATTTTGAAAGGAATGCCTTCCTCTTTACAAAATTTCTTTACTAGTTCCCCGTCCTCATCCTGGCCCTCACGGGTATGGTGATGAACAAAAACCGCCCTTACAGGTCCAATTTTCCCTTGTTTATGCAAAGATTGAGCGAACCAAAGAAGGCACATAGAGTCCAATCCCCCTGAAACGGCCACAACGTGGGGACCAGAAAGCTCTTTGGAAATGGTCACATTTCCGAGGAAACGCCATACGTGTTTAAAAAATAAAGCACGATAGGCAATAGGACTTAATCTTTTCATGTGTTAGCACTTCTAAATATAGGAAATAATATTGACGGACAGTTTTCCCATGATTAATATTACACTACTTTTTTTCTGGGGCAACGTAGCTCAGTTGGTGAGAGCACAGCATTCATAACGCTGGGGTCGGCGGTTCAACTCCGCCCGTTGCTACCATTCTTTTTTCCCCTGGAATTCTTCTTTTCTGCATTGAATGATCTTTTCCAATTCTGGAATCGCATCCGTATCAACTAGGCATACAAGTCTATCATATAACTCGATATCCGTATTACCATCCGGCATAAAATCTTCGTCACCTCGATGAATCAAGACCACTAGTACCTGCATCGGAAAGTTAAGCTCAAGAATATTTTTCCCCAGAAGAGGTGATCCTTCTCTCACCTCAAACTCAACGAAGTCTTTACCATGGTGTCGTGACTTAAAAGGGAGTCTTCTTTGGGGTCTATAAGGCTCCTGAACCTTAAGCCATTTTGCCATATGGCCCAGGCTCGTTCCCTGGATCAGCATCAAAAGAATCACGATGAAAAAGATAAGGTTAAACATGGTCTTTGAACCCGGCACTTTATTCACTAAAAGATAGGTCGCAAGGATAATGGGAATTGCTCCACGGAGTCCGCCCCAACTCACAAACATCATTTCATTTATAGAATACTTAAAACGCACGAGACACAAATAAACGGAAAGTGGTCGAGCAATAAAAAGGAGACACAGAGAAAGAAAAACACCAGTCCCCATGATAGGACCAATGGCAGATGGAATCACTAAAAGACCCAGCATCAGGAACATAATCACCTGCATAAGCCACGCTAGACCATCATGGAAAACGGTCAGTGTTTTTTTACTAAAATATTTCTCATCACTCATAGCAAGGCCCGCAATATACACACTCAAAAAACCATTTCCTCCACAGAATTCAATTAATGAATAAATGCAAATCACACCAGCAATGGTGAGAACGGGATAGAGTCCTTCAAATTCCAAATCAAGCCAGTTAATCAAAAGAACGAGACCTTTTCCTAAAAACCATCCCGCCAGTCCTCCCAGAGACATTTGTATAAAAAAGTTCATGAGCACTTCACCCCAAGTGAAGTTCTCCGGTCGCAAAATAATTTGAATTAAACTCAAGGTGAGAAAGACCGCTGTCGGATCATTACTTCCTGATTCAAGTTCTAAGAGAGATTGAATCCTTGACCTCAGCTGAAGTTTTTGAGTTTTTAAAATTCCAAATACTGCAGAAGCGTCGGTTGAAGAACATGTTGCACTTAACAAGGCCGATGATACCCAGTCCCAACCCAGAGCAAGATGAATCAAGAGGGCCATCACTGCAGTAGAAATCATCACACCAAACAAGGCCAGGATGGTTCCCTCTTTCCACACCGGACTCACCATTTGCAACTGAGTTGAAAGTCCTCCGGAGAAGAGAATGAACATCAAAGAAATGGTGCCTAATATGTGAGTCAGAACCGGTTTATCAAAATGAATGCCACCGGGTCCTTCCACTCCCGAGAGCATCCCAACTACAATAAAAATCAATAAAACAGGAATGCCATAACGAGTAGATGTCTTACTTGCAAAGACACTAATTAAAAGCAGAACACCGGACGCCAGCATAAGCTGGAGAAATGCCTTGTCCATGAAGGAATTTTAACCTGTCTTAACTTTTCTTTACCTAAATGTTTGGTTGACACCGGTCCACCTTAAACTTACCTTTAAAGGGACAATTCTCCGAGAGAGGTTCACATGATCAACATACTCGTAGTTGAAGATGAAAAAAAAGTTTCGGCCTTCATTCAACAAGGTCTGAAAGAGGTTGGGTACGAAGTAGAAACTGCAGAATCTCCAGGAATCGCGCGTGAGTTGATCCGATCAAAAAAGTTTGATCTTTTAATTCTCGATGTGATGTTACCTGAGATGAGCGGGATGGATTTTGCCAAAGAACTGAGAGCAAACGGCCACAATGGTTTCATTCTTATGCTCACAGCACTCTCCACGACTAAAGATAAAATTCAGGGACTCGATTCAGGTGCGGACGACTATCTCGCTAAACCGTTTGAGTTCGAAGAGCTCCTTGCTCGAGTAAGAGCGCTTATTCGCAGAAAGAGTGATGATAAGGCCCAATTACGTAATGGCGATTTGATCATGGATCTTATCACTCGAAATGTGACTCGTGATGGGATTCGCATTGAACTAACAACAAAAGAATTTTCTCTTCTTGAGTTCCTTATGAGAAACCAAGAAAAAGTGATGGACCGTTCGGCCATTGCACGCCAAGTTTGGGGCGCGGACTTCGATCCTGATTCAAACGTGATTGACGTTTACATCAATCACTTAAGAAAAAAAATCGACAGTCCCTATCCGAAGAAAATTTTAAAAACCGTAGTGGGACAAGGTTACGTCCTAAACAGAATTGACTAGATTTTTATTTAAAGGCATCAGATTCCGTTTAACGTTGGTGTATTCAACATTATTCGGTCTCTTCATTTGTGCTTTCGCTTACATCATCACCAATCAGTACCTGCAAGACGGCAGGGCCGATTTTGATCACGGTCTTTTTAACTACGCCATTGACCTCTCCGAACACTTACAAGTAGATCACGCGGGCCTTAAAATTAATTTCACCCTGCCAGCATCGGAAGACCGTAAGTCCTTCCCCTTCATGCTTCAGGAGACCTATTATTTTGTTCGTTCTTTAGATGGAAAAATCATTTCTAAAGGGCTATCGAAATCTCCTTTTCAGGAAATTCCTTTTGATCCAACACTTCCTAGAAAAGAAGACTACACTCACCGTTTTTTTACTTTTAGTTCAAATGATTCTCATTACCGGGCCGTGAATTTAAAAATCACCAATCGCTCGGGTAAAAAAGAAATGATCCTACAGGTTGCGACACCATCGGACGCTCTGGAAGACCAGGAAAAACGACACCTCCTCATGACATTTTTCATGGTGCCGATTCTCATCGTGATTTCCAGTTTTGCTTCATACTTAATTGCCGGTAACGCTCTTTCTCCGATTAAAAGTCTAACGGACACCGCTAACAATATTGCGGCCAAGAACCTTTCTCTGCGAGTTCCGGAAGTGAATACCGGAGATGAGGTGGCCGAACTGGCGAGAACGCTTAACAACCTCCTTGAGCGTTTAGAAAAGTCCTTTAAGGCCCAAGAGCACTTCGTATCGAATGCCAGCCATCAATTAAATACTCCTCTGGCGATCATTAAAGGTGAGCTCGACGTTCTCGAATCAAAACCACGTAGCATTGAGGACTATGTTCGTTTCCAGAAATCACTGCGTGAAGAGATCAGTCGCCTGATTGAACTTGTGGCCAACATGCTTCTGGTTTCTCGAGTGGAATCGGGGCTAGAAAACTTTATTTTTAACCCACAACGAATTGATGATCTTCTTCTTACGACTTCATCACGCCTGGCCTACAAGGCCCGTGAGAAAAAAGTGACGGTTCGTTTTAATATCTCGGAAGACATTCCTCCTGAGAGCCTCACCGTTATGGGAGAAAAGCAACTTCTTGATAGCCTGTTTGAAAATATTTTAGATAACGCCATTAAATACACACCAGAAAACAGTTCGGTTCAAATTGATATTAAGATCGTTGGCGGAAAACTTGAAGTTTGGATTCAGGATGAGGGCCCAGGTATCCAGGATGACTTTGAGGAGTACTTAACTAAGCGTTTTCACCGAGGCATTGGAATTAGCATTCCGGGGACCGGAATTGGGCTTCCGATCGCTAACAGGATCGCAGGCTACCACAATGCCAAAATCCTTTATGAGCGCCCGGGCCAAAGAGGCAGCCGATTCATTATCCGCTTCAACTAATCCTAAGCATTAGAAAAGAGATTGTTCTAACCAAACATCACAAACTTTATTTGAACCCAATTACTCGAGCTTTTCTAAACAAATTTCCCAATGATTTAGACAACTTGCTTCTTGTAGCAATTTGCCCAAGAACCTAGATTTTTGTCCTCTTACAAGACTCATTTTCTGAGTTAAGTAATGAATTTTTCTACTTAAAACCCCTGTCACAGAAATTGCATAGAGGCACGTGGAGTTTTAAGGCCACGAATGCACTGCCTATCATTTTTACATTCTCAAGGGGTTATGCATGCACTGTGTCTTAAAATTCGCTACACTGCAGCACGAATTAAAAACGATTTAATTTTTCGATATTTCTGAGAGGTCATTGTGATTAAAGTGAAGAATCAACGTCGCAAACTCGAGCCTTACAATCCGAACCTTGGGTTCATTGGAAGTGTTAAAGTCGATGTGGCCAACTACATTTTCTCTTCGAGGAGAAAACGAGCGCCGTACAATCACTCCAAGGCCCTGGTTAAAAATCTTCTTTCAAGAGAAGTTTCTGTTCACTTGAAAGAGTCTCAGAATCTAACGAAGTTCATTCGTAAACGTGATCTTACTTTCCAAAAATCAGACGCGAACGGGAACTACAAAATCTTTACGGTTCCATGTACGACAACGATTGTTCCGTTACAAAAATCTGTCTACAACACCATCGAGAAGGCCGCTCAGTCACTCATCGTTTCACTTCGTTGTGTGATCCAGGACATCTATGGCTCGAAGTCTGTTAAAGACTCTCCGTTTGTAAAATCTCTTCCAGTTGAAATTCGTAAAATCTTCGTAGATGCCATCATGGAGTCTCCGAACTATTTCCCACAACTCCACCACCCGAACATGAAGAAATATCCTTTCTTCGATAACGTGGGTCTGGACCTGGTTTTGATCGAAGATTACCTTGAGCAATCAAAGAACTTCGAAAAACTTCTTAAAGCGAAAAAGACCTCGAAGCTTCCTGAGCTTCCCTTCCGTATTCTTGAATTAAATGCCGGTGCTCCATCTGGTGCTTCTAACAACATGAACGTACTTGAAGGTCACTACGAGCAGAATCCTGAGGTGCTTGAATCAATGGGCAAGATGATGCCTAACGATCACTTCCAGGTGCTGGCAGAAACTTATAAATCTTTGGGAGAAGACTGGACCGGCGTGAAAGACGGTATTCAAGTTATTCTACCTCCTGGTGGAATGAACGGTGCCGCTCCTGAGATTCACAACCTTGCTGCATACTCTGGTCTTGTTTATGCTGATCCTGTTCAGCTTTTCCAAGACGAAAAAGGTTATATCCGTCTTCGTACGATCAATGGTTCTAACCCGATCGTTACAGCAATCTACTCTCGTATTAACGCCGACTCTGCTCTGTTCGATGTGGATAAAGGCATTATCCTTCGTGATCCTGATACGAACGAACCTATTTATCTTCGCGATTCACTAAAACTTGGTGAAGAAGGTGAAGCTCCACTGGTTCTGGATGTAAATGGTGATCCAATTCCTCTTCAATCTGATTACGCGGTTCCGGGCCTTCTGGACGCTATTCTGAACAAGAAGATCTATATGGGTGGATTGAACCGAATTCTTGATAACAAAATTATCCTGGCCGCCCTTACTACTTATGCTCCTAAGTTCTTCGCTCCTAAGCTTAAAGAACTTGGTATCGCAACTAACGGCCCTAAGATCACTCCTCCTGAAACTCTTCCTCCTAAGAAAGAGTCTGTGAAAGTGATTGAGAAGAACATGGATGAGTGGGTCATTAAGGCCCCTAACCTCTCTGGTGGTTCTGGTATCTACATCATGAAGACTCTTTCTGACGAAGCGAAGAAAGAAGTCATGAACATGATTAAGAAGAATCCTTCTCACTACGCTTATCAGAAGCTGGTGAAAATCGCCCGTATCCCAGTGGCGATGAAAGATAAGAAAGGTTCTCGTTTCGCCAACCTTGCGGCCGACATTCGTCTATGGGTGTTCTACGGCGGTGGAGCTAAGGCACTTCCAAAGATGACCCACAACGCTCTTGTTCGTTACGCGCCTGAAGAAAAAGGTCCTATGAGCTCAATCGTGAACACTTCGAAGGGCGGCGGTTACGCTCCATTCGTAGTGGTTGATGATACAAATTCATCTGAATCAGTTTCGGCGGCGGAATATATTAAACAAAAGACGCCGGTTCCTCTACAAACACATCTTCCGATGTTCGTGGCGGCCCAGTTAATTCAGGTTTCTCGTCTTGCGACGGAGATCTACAATCACCTGAAAAACAATACGGCCGATAGTTACACGCTATTGGGTCTTGCTCTATCACTTAAAACTCAGTGTCGTGAGGTGCTTTCATTCCTTAACCCACGTGCTATTGAGCCAGTTTATAAGATCATTGATGTCCTTGAAGCAAAACAGGCGACGATGGAAATTGCTGCCTTCTTCGAGAAGATCAATATCAACCAGATCCAACTGGTGACAACACTCGAGCGTCTTGAATCTAAGAACAAACTACCGAAGGGCTTCCGTGACATGATGGATGAACTTCTGGTTCTGGATCAGGATGTTGTGTATCAGAACTATACTGAAGAAAACCGCAAGCATGACCGTAAGATTCTGAAGAACCTTAAAGCGTCTTTACTTGAGAAAGCAGGAACGAATAAGAAACTTCTTGCGGAATATAATCTTCTTCTCAATGCTCTTCGCGGAAGCATTGAGGCCTCTTTCCCTCGTGAAATGGTCACAGGTAAAACGGCCATCAATATGATGAAGCTGATTGATACATTCATGAACATGGTAAGAGAGCGTCTTCAGAACTCTGAGAAGGCCATTGAGTTCGCAAAACTCTTTACTGTTGAGACCGTTCATCCTGAACTTAAATTTGAGACTTTCGGTCTATCAGAAGCAAGCCTTACAAAGACCTCGGGGTTCTTATCTGCTTCTCAGAAAGAGTTCGCCACTGGTGAGTTATTGACTGAATCAGATTATATCCCTGAGCACATCAAGGCCGCTCGTTCTGCTTGGATGAAAATTGAAGCTGAGGCCAAGAAGCTTCCGACAGATAAGAGAAATTCTTTCTTAAATAAAAAGCGCACGGCCCACTTCAAAGAGTTTCCTTTCCTTGCTCGCATGACTGAGATCATGAACTCTCGTCGTGTGGGAGTGAAGGACCTGATTGAACTTATGCCGGCCATGCCGTACGCCAAGTACAATCTAGAGCAGTTTGCGAAGAAACAAGGCCTGACTCTTGAAAGTCTATTCGTTAATGAACTGACACCAAATAAGATCTCAATCCTATCGGGACAAAAAATCCGTGAGAACCACCTTTCGGCCCGTGAGGACGCTGGTGAGTGTTTTGCGAAGAAACGTAAATCTCATGGTCTGTTCTCTGATTCAGACATCTTTATCTGGGTAAGAAAAGAGCTTGATCCTCTCACTCAGATCTATACCGCCGGTCACGAGGTGATTCACTATCACCAGATTGAAGAAACGACCAAGCTTGAGGCCCGTGCCCTTTCTGACGGTGCGATTGCTCAGGCCTACTTCTTAAACTTCTACGGAAACTTCCTGGGAGTTTCGGCCGCTTCTCTTGAAGGTCTGTCAGTTGATATCTCAGTTGAGCGTCAGCCACTTTACGGTCTCGCTGACCGAATCGTGCCTTACTTCTTCACAAACCTCATCACTGAGATCCGTGACAGTATCAACAGCTCTCGTGAGGACTACGATGCTGTTCTTAATAAGTATGGTTCACTCTTTGGTTATATGATGCCTAACTCGAACCAAGTGAAAGTGAAGGCCCTTCAGGAAATCATTCCGGCCCTCGAAAACGCCAAGAACATCCTCTTTGCTAAAGAGCTTGGTCTTGAAATCGGCTGGGACGAAATTCGTTCAGCTCTTCCGTCTGCTAACGATATGCAGATTAAATTGAACGCGCCAAAAATCGTCAGAGCGATTAAAAAGGCCCGTCCGGATTATGAGGCACTAACGACTATTGGAAATCACCAGTTCTACGGTGTGAGCTTCGCACGTAAACTGGATCTTTCAAAATCCATCACGCTACGTCCGATTTTGAGCACGATTTCATTAGGCAATAGTTACAACCAAACTCAACAGCAGCAGCAACAGTAAGTTCTGCGGGATTTAAGTTATGAGACTAGAACTACTGACAGCTGACATTCCAAAACTCCAACCGTTCCTGGAAACTGTTCTCCAGGACGGTGGTAAGAAGCTTTACGCCATTGATGGTGTTGTGACTCCTATTCGTAATATGAATGGACTCTCGGGCTTTGAATACAAGGAAGATGGCCTCATCGGTGAACTGAAAGTGGGTCTCATCCTGGGCGGAACCGGTTACGTCTTAAAACGAATTCTCCGCAACGGTGGAGAAGAATATCAGCGCTACGACTACTTTAACGTTCAAGGCGATATTTCGTTCACCTCAGATAAGGAGGCCCTAAAGGCGGCCATTCCCGATTTCCATGAAATGGACCTGACTTGTCCGATCCTTAACCACTTTTATAATTTCCTTTCAATGGAATATAAGAACGCAGGAGAAGGCAAATCCAATACTCAAATCGTTAATTCAGTCGAACAGCTATTAAAGACCGCTTACAACTCTAAGCTTATCCGCGTTTCAATCAAAGAACGCGCAAACGATCCGGCAATTAACAACATCTACAACAAAATCCTCGCCGCTGAAATGGATCCGGTTCTAACTTGGGAAGAGCGTCAGCTGGTTTTCAAAAACTATAAAGTTGAACTTAAAAAGATCGTTGATACGAAAGTTCGTGCCCATAAATTGAATAAGACCCGTATGAAGCTCGCCCTGCTGAGAAAAGACGGCGGAAACTTCATGGCCCGACTCATTGCCCGTCCTGTAAACAACGCTAAGGGACTTCTCTATCGCTATACAGTGGGAAAGGTCATTTGGTTCTTCCAGACAGTTAAAAACAACTTGGGCTACTCCATCGCTCTGGCGGTCTATGGACCGTTCACATATTACTTCATCACCATGCCTATGAACCCTCACGCCATGCAGGCGGTGGGACGTGTGCGTTCGGCCTATTTGGACATTAAAAACGAAATCATGCTGGTCCTGGACACGAGTGATGTGGCCATCAATGATATGCGCAGTAAAGAGGCCATTGCGAAAGCACCGACTGTGACACCCGCACCAGCAACTCTTCCAGTGACTGACACTGTATCAACTACGAATGCAGCTCCGGCCAATAATAAAGACTTTATCATGGCCAACATCATTCAACCTTCAAGTGTTACGAACGGTAATGCTGAACCATTACTTGTGAGCTTAGGTGACGGTGCCACTCAAAAAGCAAAACCCTCTTTCCTAAATATGCTTCTTACCACTGACTCAGACCAAGTGAACAAGGCCACTTGGGGCGAGCGCATGAGTAACTTTAAGCAAATGCAAATTGCCTACGAAGAGAACATCGAGTTCGCCTCTCGTATGGGCCGTCTTGAGCAGCTTGAAACCCAATACAACTTCCCAATGCAAATTGAGGCCACCTGGGAAGAGCTTGAGCGTTACAACAATATGATCTTTAAACTTCGCGAAGAAAATCCAAACATGTCAGCGAAGATGAAGCAATACCTCTTTAATGAGATCAACCGCACTCAGCAGCTGGAACTTTATTTATGGGACCGCATGGGTCGCTTCATCCTGGATCAAATCTATGTGATGCTCGATCAGGACAAAGAACAAAAACGTAATGACTATTATGTTGGTCGTTCTTTCGTCTTCATGGAAGAGATGACTAATATTCTTTCATGGCGCTATAAAGATTTTAAAAAGCCGGAAGGTTATGACCGTATCCAAAAACTTGCGGAGTTCTACTCGAATGGTCGCAAAGAACATGGAACTGTGCTGAAGAACCTTCGTGCGAACTCGGACCTTTTTAAGCAAAAAGATGTTTACGACACAAAAGAGTTCCGTGCCTATATGAAGCGTCAGTGGGAAATTCTGTATCTACAGAACTCTAAGGCGGAAGAAGCTTCGAACATGGGCCTTAACATGTATATCTGGTCTGTGCGAAACACCGTTTGGATTCTTCAGTCGATTTATTCAGCAAAGCGTGAAGAGCTTGCTCTTCTCATCAAGCGCGATGTTTCAGGACAAGCATTGACACCGGCCGAGATGCTCACTCGTTCAAAGGCCAATATGCTATTCGAGACCCTTCTCCACAACCTCACTCTTGAGTACGTGGGAATCAGAGAGGAGATCATGAATCGTCTCGGAAAAGACATTGAATCAACTCAGAGAATGATTGTGATCGACAACTTGAAAGAGTTTTTATCAGACCGGGAAAAACTAGATAACCTCGGCGTGGCCCAAAACCAAAAAACCGCAGGAAACACTCTATGAAAATCAATCGGAAAGGACTCTCTTCACAAATTCTGATCGCCGCCATGGCGGGCCTCGTACTGATGTTCATGCTTCAAGCGGCAAGAGCTCAATCTAACGACATGAACGTTCAGAGCCTTCAGAGCAATAACAGTAGCAACGCGGCCCTGGCACAGGCCTCGGGCGCTAACCAAACTTACCAAAGCTCAAACACAGGTCAGGTTCTTCAAATCGGGATGCCTCAGAAAAGTCTGGGTCGTCGTTTATGGGAGAACACTTCTCTAGGATATTATCAGCAATTCTTGGGGCCAACTGCCGCTGGCGGTGGGAACACCTATAACGTTTTCCAAGAGGGACTAGATACTCCAAACTCGGGCTTTGCTCCGATGCAAAGTTTCCACGCTGTGAACCTTCGCCATCAGATCAATACTGACTGGGCAGTGGGAGCGACTCTTTCGGCCGCCAATGGTTATACTAAAGAAGTTAACAATAAAGATCGTTCGGGAAATACATTTACCAATAGACCGGACAGCGAATTTTTCAATGCTCGTGCTTATGTGAGTCTTCCAGCTGCGCGTTTTTCTGCTGGTACACTTTATTCAACACTTTCATATGAATTCCCAACTTCAGAAATTTCAAAAGACGATGAAATGCGTTTTGGTTGGGTGGCCTCAAATAGTTTTGCTTTTAACCTACCGAACCTTCACTGGAACGTGGGTCTCATGAGCCAAATTTATCGTATCTACTATAAGAACAATGTGAAACCTGCTCCGTTTGTTGGTGGCAGACCAACAGCACTTCAAACCATGATCGTGAGTGGTGGTCCTTATGCGAACTATCGCTTCAATGATAAATGGCAAGTGGGTTCAGTAATCACGATGGACTGGGACCAACGTGGGGCCCAGACTGGATCGAGAGATTTTAACAACAACCTTTCACACCGTGGAAGATTGTCTCTCACGTATTTCCCTCAGCAGATCAAGTATCTTCAAAGTGTGGGACTATTCTCTCAGGCACTCTTAAAGTTCCGTCCTGAAACGACGGCCTTCGGTGCTGACTTTGCTGTTCGCTTCTAGAAAAAATTGGAATCCATCTCCGGGCCCGAATAATTGAAAATAATCGAGCCCGGAAGATCTTGTCTCAAAGCCTCCAACTGACTCACATTTCTTTTCTTCTTATCCAAGTGTTTCATCACCGCACCCGAGACTCCCAGACAGCCTTCGGTTGTGGCCATGTATTTAGACACCCGGGTGGCGTCAGTCATATCAAAAATGGCGTTTTCAATTTCTCTGGTGCTGGCCGTATTGGGATCAATATTCCTCAATTGCTGAACGGTATCCACCGGTGTACTGAAATTTTTAGTGCTGCGATCATACTGTCTGGCGCCGATTGAGTAATCTTCCATGGGAGTGATCCATTCGTGCATCACAACCGCACGGCCGGCAAGGTTGGAATTGTTTTTATCAATACCGTTTAAGATCACATTGTCTCCAAAGGTACTGCCATGACTTGCTTTACCTGCGAGAATAAATCCGTCCGATGATTTTAGAGAACCATTGGCATTGGACATCTCTGGACTTCCACCAAGACCGTCACTTCCTCCCCCGTCCTCTGAGCTTCCGATCCCATGAGAGACCCAAGTATTGTGAAGAACTTCAAGCTGATCCAGATCAAGAACAAACATGCGTCTTTCATTGGAAGGGCGTGAATAATCCACGATGGTGATCTGATCAGGAAGTTTGACACTTCCCTTATATTTACTAAGAATCGATCCGCGTCCTTTCATGGCCTTCATGAAGGCGTCTTTTGAAACAAAAGGACATTCTGGTTCATCGCTGTCACTCATTTTAAACACATGGTCTTTCACCAGTTCATTCGCAATATCTTTTTGGAACTTACTCATATCAAGGTCCTTATTCCTAAGAACGTCCTGATAGAAAACGGCCTTCATTCGGGCCCTTAAAGTCTTAGCATCTCCACTATTGGACTTTATTTGAGAAGCAAAAGAAAGAACCTGACTACGGGCCGATGACGACACTTCATAGCGACTCAGAATGTCTTCAATATTGTTGCTATACTCAAGTCCTCTGAGATCTCTCTCCAACAGACGAATGAAAACACCGCTCGGTTGTTTCCCCGGGTCATTCATCACATTCTCTGGTTTACAAAAGGGAGAATTCTGAAACTTTTGTTTCATGTCCTCATACATACTATCCAAAGAACTATTAGCGACCTGCCCTAGGTTTTTAGCGAAGTCTTGAACCTCGCGATGAGAATGAGAAGGTTCATCACAATCGTCTTCATTATGTCGGGTCACTGCTTTTTCTTTCACCGGTTCAACAGCAACAACTTTTTCTTTTTTTACTTCAGGAACCGGCCCAGGTTCAACACTGGCCGTGTCTCTTGCGACACCTTGCTGAATGGACTTCAGTCCATTCGGAAGTTTCTTTATAATGTTTTTACAAATGATGGTGTTCTTTTGTGGAGAATCAGATTGGGGCCCACAGACTTCACCGGCCACGGAAGAAATTTCCTGCAGCTCAAGAAGATCTTTCTCTGATGGACTATCTAAGAAAGAGTAGTTTCCGCCTTTGGCCTGAAATTTCTTTTCACAATTTGAATAAGAAGAACGTCTTTCTTCGGCCGTACCGAAAGGTACACAGAGACCTTTATCAAAGAGCATCGGCTGACACTGAATCTCACTCTTTCTGCAACTTCCCTGATTGTAATTTGGATTAGACCTCGTAGGCATCTGACAAAGTTTTTTCCCGCCACTTGAACGAAGCACACTTGGCCAACCACCATAAAAACAGTTAAAGCGAGAATCGGCCCAAGCAGAAGCGATGAGAGAAAACTTCAAGAGCAACTTCTTTTCACTCACAACCAAAAGTTGTGGTTCTTGATTTTCAATTTGGGCAAGTAAAGTTTTAAGATCACGCGTCCAGGATTCTCGCATGAGAGCATCATTGGTTCTGGCCAGAACCGAAAACGATAAGAGAAGACCTAAAACAATTAATGATCTCATCTCAGGGCTTATCGGTTGATACCCGACAAACCCTGACAAGAAACCTAAATAAAAGAATGTTATTACCTACTTAGAGTAAATCCCAAAGGCCTCTCTATAGGCATTAGAAAGGTCCCACTCTCCCCAGAAATCTTTCTGCTTACTCTTTTTATCCAGCGCCTCAAGATCAATGGGTTGGTAATAGTACATCGGAACTTTTAAGAGCATACACCAGCCCTTGGCGGGATCTTCTCGAGTGTATTCATAATCTGTGTATTTCGTGACCTCAGAACATTCAGCATTGTTGTGCATGAAAATGTCAGTCCACTCTTTCATAGAAACTGGACTATAGGTGTAACGATAATCCATGACCTTCTCTTTGATCTTTCCATCTTCGCGTACATAGACGAAAGGTGCCACATGAAACCACCATTCAAAATTATAACGACGGATATATTTTCTGGTGAAGAACAAGAAGGCCTTCATCGAACGCACTTGATGCTTCGTGAGCATCTCCCAACTCCACACGTGAGCGCGGTTATAACATTGAGACTCTTGTTGATAACGACGGTTCATCCCTTTATAGATCTTGTAGGCCTGATCATAAGTAGGAATCACACTGGCCCGATACTCTTTAATGGAGTTCTGAGACGTGAACTCCTCCACACTCTTGTCCTCAGGTTCAGGAATACTTTCCACCGCCAGGAGCTCTCGCTCGAAAGTGGTCGTGACATTCACCCACTCCTTCTTTTTGAGGGAAGTCTTGAGATGGGGTATTAGATCCGAGTTCTTATCCAGTCTCGCCACTTTTCCATTGGCCAGATAGATAAGGGTCTCAGACTCTCCCTTTTGAGCATAATCAATTTGCAAAACCTTGGTGGCACTTACCTCCACCGAAGCATAGGCACTCGTTCCTAGGGCAAATACAGAGGCGAGAATTCCAAAAGTCCATTTCATGTTCAAACCTCCAGGTCATAATCTTGGGAAAGATGATTCATTCCTGGACTAAAGCTGTCACCTAAAACTAACCCTAAGTGTTTGAAACTACTGGCCAAATTCTTTTTGTAAACTTTACTTAAAAGCATGATTTTACTGGTGGATTGACGTTCCAATTGATACTCCCCTCCGCAAAATTGGAATCTGTTTCCGGAGGCATCATGAAAAAACATCTTCTCATGTCACTCGCGTTGGTAGTTATGGCCACGCCAGTCTTCGCTCAGTATGACAACCAGGACGATTGCGACGCTGAAACGCAGGACTGTTCAACTCCCGGTGGAGTGAAAGAACCGAACAAAACCATCTATCCATATAGGCCATTTGAGACGGCCAGAATTAATGAACGTCTTCGTGCCTTGAACGAAGGTGATGGCTACATTTCTAACGTTTATGAGATGGAAAAACGTAACCTTAACAGTGCGAACACCAAAGTTCAACCTTGGGGTGGGTCTTATTGGCCTCTTAACGGTGGTCAGATTGCTAACACCTATCAAGATAAAGATTATACAACTCTGATCTTCTCAGCTCGTAAGCACATTGACTGGAAAAAGAACGTTAAAGACTTCAAAAAGCGTTCGGAAGAAATTTATCCCATCATCAATCAGTTGACCGATGAAGAGCTTGCCAAACTTGCTCCCTCTGAAAAGTACGACCTACTTCTTGGTGATACGACCTTCGATCTTACCAACCGCATTTGGGCGTTTGCCGAGAGATGGGGTAATGAAAAGAAATGGGGCTTCCTTTCTGCGATCGAAATTCCTGAAGGCTATCGTATTCCTGATGCCAACAAACTGATGGCAACTTGGGAAGGTATCTGTCACGGATGGGCCGTGGCCGCTGGTCACTATGATCGTCCGGAAAAAACTGTAACAGTGACTCTTCCAAATGGAAGAAAACTTCCTTTCTATCCAAATGACATCAAGGCGCTCATCTCGCTTATGTGGGCCAACTCAACGATCCAATCGAACGTGATCTTTGAAGGTAACCGTTGTAACAAAAAAAATCCTGATAAAGATAAGAACGGTCGCTACATTGATGTTGAAAAAGATCGTGATGATTTAGAACTTATCCCTCGCTGTGCTGACGTTCACCCAGGTATTTTCCACGTTTCAATGGTTAACATCCTCGGTATTGAAGGAAGAAGCTTCGTGGTTGATAAAACCGCCGAGGCCGCAGTAGCAAACCAACCAGTTTCTGGTTATGAACTTTTCTACTATAACCCAAAGACCGGTAAAGAAGGTCCTCTAAGTGATTCCGTGCTTTCTCGCAATGAGTACGGTGAGAAGGATCCATTCCGTGTTTCTCGTAACCCTGAATCAACTCACATCGTTGGTGTTCAGGTGAATCTTAAGTACGTAGACTGGGAATTCCCGAAGAAGAAAGAAGTGAACTCTGAACTAGATGATAAGATCAAGTCTTTTACCTTCAACTATGACCTTGAATTAAACTCTCAAGGTAAAGTGGTTGGTGGCCAGTGGCGTGTTGCTAAGAAAGGTGGCCAAGGTTTTGGTGGTTCAACTCACCAGCCGGACTTCTTCTGGGTCGTTCCACGTGACTGGAGAAATTACTTCGAGCCAGTTGCTGGTCTTCCTGAGTGGAACTTCGCTAAAGGCGTTCCTCCAAAAGAATATAAGGCCGCTGCATGGGCCGCTCACAGCTTCATCTACGAAGAATCAGCACGCTTCTTCGCGGAAAGCCCGAAATGTCCGGTGTTTCCGATGGACGGTGGTGCTCCAATCAAAGTTAACTGTGAGTTTAAATATCCGCGTCCGCAACCGCTCATTCAGGTTGTGAACAAGCTTCTTGAAGAATCTAGAAAGTGGTAATCAGATAAAGAAAGAGCTCCCTAGTGGAGCTCTTCTTTTTTAAGAATTTGTCTCGCCATATCTCCGACGATGTAACCAATCGCATAGGGAGCTGAATCGTGCTCCTGGGCCGACTTGTGATCGAACCCGATTTTGTGGGTCCATTCGTGAGCAAGGTTACTTACTACGCTATCAACCGTAAAGTTCTTGTAAAACTTCCAGTTCGTATTAATCACATTCGTGTCCCCTGTTGTATAACCAATCACTTTCGACCAAGGACGATTGTACATATTGAGATAGAAATTCATCTCACCCGGAGTGTCTTGCTGAAGCGTCTCACGTCCTTCCATGAAGATTCCATAAATCTCTTCATTTGAAAGACCTTTATTTGAAGCGAAAGCTCTCTCGCCTTTTGTGTTACGGAAGTTGATCACACGCTCTTTAAATTCTTCTGAGTTCACCACTTGCTCAAGAACCACAAACGCACGATCAAGCTTCGCACGGGCCTCTTGATTGTAGTTAGTGACCTGCATGCCTTTAACTGCGAGGTAACCCGTCTCTACAGTGGCCGGGTCTAAATATTGAGCGTCCATGGGAGAAAAAATCCCCGGAGCGTGATCATGGTCATGATCAATGATCATTTCTTGTGATTGAGAGTGATTAAGAGAAACAGTGAAAACGAGTGCCAGCGAAAAAATCCATTTTTTCATGGGCCATCCTTGGTATTAAAGTGTGGATAGCTAGCTTGTCGGTCTCTTTCTTTAATTATTGGGCCTTTTTGGCACCACCGGAATTTGGGGTAAAAAGTTCCCGATCCCCTTCCAAAACAGGGTCAAAAATGGGAAAAAAACTCCATGAAACTGCTGACTGTCTTTGCCTTATTCATGGCCCTTGATCTATGGGCCCGCCCCGTGGTGCTTTTGAGCTACTTCGATGCCTTTGATAAGGCCCCCTTCAACAACTCCGAGAAAGTTGCCTTGGCGTTGAATGAGAGGCTAAAAAACCACCCAGATTTTGAATTGAAACTTTGTGCGCTTTCTACGGTGTTTGATAAGTCGTTCGCACAGCTTGAAAATTGCCTTAAAAACGAATCGAGTGCACCGACTTTGATTCTTGGTCTAGGTGAGGCCAACTGTAATTTTAAAATCGAAATCGCGGGCCGAAACTTTGATAAGACCAAGGGCCCGGACAATGAAGGGAATGAAAGAAAAAGCACTAAGATTTTAGCAGAAGGCGAGGCCGCAGTGGCCCTCAACTACCCTTTGGATAAAATGTACTGCTCTCTTGATCAGAAAAATCGCGCGGAGATTGAAGTTTCAAATAATGCCGGAACATTTGTTTGTAATAATCTTGCTTATCAATTTGCTCATTACTATCCGGAAGAGACCTTCGGTTTTATTCATGTTCCAAGTAACAACTGTAAAGATCTTAAATCAAAAACAGAAACGGCGATTGCGAATTTAAGCAAGATGATCCCTGAAGCGCTTAAACACTCTTCGCAACCTCTCCCTATTTACAAGAACGACATTAAGGCCCGTCGAAGATCTTACGAGAGCGATGCTTGCTTAAATGAGTTCTATAAGCGTGTTAAAGGAATTGACGAGAGAGGTCTTTGGACATTTTAAGACTGAGCGTATAGCCGTTCTTATAAAGTCCTCCGATAAAGATCTTGTGCCCCTCTTGAAAAAGATACGGTTCTCTTTTCTGGGCCTTTTCACGCAGACCAACTTTAATCTCACCTTTGTCCATTGGTGGCAGTTCTAAAGCAACAGCATTTGAAATTCGCTGATAAATGGCCTTGAGCTCTTCCATTGGGGGAAGCAAGTGGCCAGTGTCTTCCGTGGTTGAACCAATTAAAAGACGCTTTAACGGTTTGTTCCAGATAAGATTGTCGCCATCTAAGGTAAGTGAGAAAGAATCCATCTCCCATTGGATGAGATCAAATTGGAAATAAGAGCCTTGAACCGGTTTACTTGTTTTTAGTTTTGAAGTCGGGGCCAGATCTTTCCAGAAACGGTTGTAGTTCCCGCCCGCAAAGACCACCTTATCAAACGAATGGCCTCTTCCATCCTGCGTTTTAATATGAACACGTTCGTTCTCTTCGACCTCAATCACTAGATCTTGAATCAGTTCCAAATGATACTGCTCCATGGACTCGGTCTCGCTTAACAACCAATCCGTATAAAGAGTCGGATCAATGAGAAAAGCGTTCTCAGTTGCGATGTAGGTCTCATTTTTAAGAAAAAGTTTTTGAACAGAACCGTTGGGATAACGATTCTTGAACATATCAAGCTTTTCTGTGGCACCGGTGTACTGAACGATTTTTTCCACACCCTTTGGCGATTCTAATTCAACGTGATTTGAGAATTCATTGAAACCGGCCATTAAATTGTCACCTAATGGAGAATGTCCAGAGCTTAAACCTCGAGGAGCAACGATGGCAGTAGAATGAATGGTGCAGGGAAAAGTAAATGCATCAGAATAGAAAACAGTGATTTTCTCAAAGGATTTTTCCTCTTTGGCAAGAGTGTAAATCAAACTTCTTCCAGCGATTCCGCTACCAATAATGGCAAGAGTCGTCAATTTCTATCCTTTATTTTTATTTTTCCCTCACATATTCTCACAAATTCTTGCCATTTTCTACTCTCCATCGTTACCATTTTGATTCGTAATTTTGAGATATATTTTCAGGAGATCTGCCTAATGGCCGCACAGACACTAGACCCGAATGCTATGATTTTTTGTACCACGAAGCTTGGGATTGCCCCTGCTAAAATCATGGCAACTTGTAAACTTCTGTTCGAAGAAGAATGTACGATTCCTTTCATTTCTCGTTACCGTAAAGAAGTAACAGGAAACCTTGATGAAGTTCAGATCCGCGACATCCAAGAGTCATATAATGAGTATGTAGAGACAGAAAAACGTCGTGCTTTCATTCTTGATGCGATTAAGAAGATGGAAGCTCTTACTCCAGAACTTGAGCGTCAAATTAAAGTTGCGACGACTCTTACTCAACTAGAAGATATCTACGCTCCATACAAATCGAAGAAGAAGACGAAGGCCATGATCGCCAAAGACAATGGTCTAGAGCCACTTTCTGAGATGATCCTTAAAGGTGATAAAGACGTTCGTACAATTATCGCTGAGCTTGAAGAGAAATTCGTTAAGCCTTCAGCTGGTAAAGTGAAAGATGTTCAAGATGCCATCAATGGTGCCTGTGACATTATCATGGAATCAATGGCCCATCAGCTAGAGCTTAAAGAAAAAATCCGTCAGACATTTTGGGACTCTGGTGTCATGAAAACTGGTCTTCGTAAAGACGGAGACAAAATCGAAGACGCTGCTAAATTTAAAGACTTCTTTGAGTTCTCTGAGCCACTGGCAAAACTTAAAGATCCAAAAGCTTCTCACCGTTATATGGCCATGAGACGTGGTATGAATCTTAAAGTTCTTAAAGTAGACGCTGAAATTATTCCTGAAGTTGGAAT
The DNA here is from genome assembly GCF_045999315.1 of Peredibacter sp. HCB2-198. Taxonomy (GTDB): domain Bacteria; phylum Bdellovibrionota; class Bacteriovoracia; order Bacteriovoracales; family Bacteriovoracaceae; genus Peredibacter. Next base: position 3,276,354 of record NZ_CP174607.1, read on the forward strand.
TGGTCTGATTGAAGGTGAGTTTTTCCCTAAGCGCGACAAACTCGCAAACTACGAGCTGCTTAAAAAGTGTGCTGAAAAATCATACACAAACTACATTCAGCCTTCACTTGATCTGGAAGTTAAAAACGAACTTAAAAAGATCGCCGATACTGCGGCCATTTCAGTCTTCGGTGTGAACCTTAAAAACCTTCTTCTTCAACCGTACCTTGGTTCAAAGGCCGTTCTTGGTATTGACCCAGGTGTTCGTACAGGTTGTAAGGTCGTTATCGTAGACCACACTGGTAAGTTCATGGGTGACCATGTGGTTTACCCTCATGAACCAAAGAATGATAAAGTGGGTGCGGCCCAAATTCTTACAAAAATGATTGAGATGTTTAACGTTGAGTACATTGCCATTGGTAACGGTACTTATGGACGTGAGACCCTAGAATTCGTTGAAACTTACATCCCACAAGTGAAAGATGGTAAAGTTAAAGCAACCATGATTTCTGAGGCGGGAGCTTCCATTTACTCAGCTTCTGATATCGCTCGTGAAGAGTTCCCTGATAAAGACGTTACGGTTCGTGGAGCGGTCTCAATTGCTCGTCGTTTCCAGGACCCTCTCGCGGAACTTGTAAAAATTGATCCAAAATCAATTGGTGTGGGCCAATACCAGCACGATGTGAACCAAGTTCAACTTAAAAACAACCTTGAAGCAGTGGTTGAATCATGTGTGAACTTCGTCGGCGTGGATTTAAATACAGCTTCAGCTCCTCTCCTTTCTTACGTTTCAGGTATCGGTCCAACGGTAGCTCAGAATGTTGTGAAATACAGAGATGCCAACGGTGGTTTCAAATCACGTGCAGATCTTTTAAAAGTGACTCGTTTCACACAAAAGGTTTTCGAGCAGTCGGCAGGATTCCTTCGTATTTACAATGGGCCACATCCACTAGATGGAACTTTCATTCACCCTGAGCGCTACCCTGTGCTTGAAGAATGGGTAAAAGCTCATAAAAAAGATCTTAAAGATCTTCTCACAGACGAGTCTCTACAAAATGATCTCGCGACTGATAAGGCGCTTAAAGAAAAGATTGGTGACATTACACTTCAGGATATCGTGAAGTGTTTAAAAGCTCCTTCACAAGATCCACGTACAACGTTTAAGTCAGTTGAGTTTACGAAAGGTATTTCTGAACTTAAAGATCTTAAAATTGGCCAGTGGTATAACGGTGTTGTAACGAACATCGCTATGTTCGGTGCTTTCGTTGACATCGGTATCAAAGAAAACGGTCTGCTTCACATCTCTGAAATGAGTGACCGTTTCGTTGAGAACGCTCTTGATGAACTTAAAGTGGGCCAGGAACTAAAAGTACGCGTGCTCGGTATCGATATGGACCGTCGTCGTATTTCTCTTTCTTGTAAGTCTGATTCGCAAACGGAAGGTGTGACAGGAACTGACCAAGGTCGTCCTCGTCCGGGTAAAGGCGGCGGTTCTCGTCCACAATCTCAACCTATGCAATCAGGACCTCAATTTAAGAACAATGCGTTTGCAGGCCTTAAAGGTCTTCAGCTTAAAAAATGATTTCATTTAGGGTCCCTTCGGGGACCCTGTTTACTTTCTCCAGAGAAAGTAAAATAAGTCGACATCCCCGCTCCCTAACCCCTTAAAATTCAATTCTCCCTTCTGGCATCCGGTTTGATAGAAAAGCCTCATCTATTTGAGGTTTAACTATGAAAACTTGGCTCTTGGCCCTTCTGCTTATTCCTATGACCACTCATGCGGGAATTGACCAATACCCGGAAGACCGCGAGTACACCAATGAAGACAAGGGCTATACCCAATATGGGGCCCCTTCGCTTCACAGAACGGGCAAATACGCCCTGACCTTTGATGATGGTCCTCATAACCAAAAGACCCCTAAAATCTTAGATACGCTTAAAAAATATAAGGCAAAGGCCACCTTCTTCGTGGTCACATCCCAAATTACAGATTCAAACTTCCATATCGTGAAACGGATTCTGGATGAGGGCCATATCCTGGCCTCCCACGGACGCGCTCATGATAATTCGACCAAGATCACAAAGGACGTATGGAAGACCAAGGTTAAGCAATCATTCTTAGACCTTTCTAAGTGGTATAAGAAGGCCGGACACCCCTTTAATAAGTTCTATTACCGCTTTCCATATGCGGCCTACGGTGGACGTAAGGACCATCACCACATGAACACCTTGAAAGAAATCTCCAAAGAACTCTTAAAGGATAACTGTATTCAATTCGCCTTCTGGGACATTGATTCAGGTGACTGGATTCCAGGTATGAGCGCTCAGGAAGTCTTCCAAAACTTTAAGGCGAGTAACGAGGGCGGAAAGTTTATTACTTATAAAACCATGAGAGTGAATGGGAAACTTACTCAAGTGAAAGTCCGCACCGAAATTGAAGATCCGACCCAAGGGGGCGTGGTGCTTCAGCATGATATTCAGGAAAGTAGCGTGGGAGGAACTGAACTGTTCCTACAATATGCCAAAGAGAATCATCTGGAGATCGTCCCTTTAGACCAAGTTGAAGAGTTTAGCGTGAGGAAGAATTGTAAGCTGTAGTTTTTGCGATTTGAACATTCATCGCCATAGGCTCACGCTTAACGGATACTTTCAAAAAGAAGATTCCGGCCAGGGCAGTGAAAATCAGGATGAAGTTTTTCATGGGCTCACCTCTTCGGAAATTCTCCTCCAAACTTGAGATCAAATGTGAGTAATTTTTAATCGATTGTACTTTTTACAGTCGACTCTGGTCCAAACTCATGCGATTTATGGGCGCATTAAACTTACACCCAAGGATTAAGCATGAAATTTCTCACTGTAATTGCTTTATTATCACTATCAGTATCTTCATTCGCTGGCAGACTTATTAAGGCCGGTGGTTCATGTCATAGCACTGTAGATCCATCAATTTCAGCGGCCGCTCAAACAGCAGAAGTTACAAAATGTGCTGAAAAAGAAGCTCGAATCGCACTTAACCGTCAATGCTCAGGCGCGGACTATTATATTTCTAACGACAATATCGCTCAAAGAACTGTTAAACAATCGGCCAATCAATATGGCCGAACAATCACTGTTTCAGCTACGGCCGTTGGTAGCTGCGAAAGATTCAACCAATTCTAAAACAATAAAGCCCCTCGCAAGAGGGGCTTTTTTTTATCCAAAATTCATCACAACCTAATTGAAATGAATTCCAGCTAGTTGAACATGTTAAGGTCACAAATTGTGACTTTAGAGGGTTCAAGTCATGAAAATCATTTCCGACATAAAAGTCGGGATTATGCGGTCTATGTGAGTTCTAAACTTTTCGTCGTCTTCGCTCCCAGCTCTTTTAGATTCTCCATCCTCGAGGCGAGACTTCCTTTCCCTGTCATCATTCGTGATTTGAGGTCCTCAAAAGAATCTCCTACGCGCTTAATTTGGTTCTGCATGCTATCGAGGTCCTGTGCCACACCAACGAATTTATCGTAAAGAGCACCTGCCTGACGGGCAATCTCGATGGCGTTCTTAGTTTGTCGTTCTTGCTTCCAGAGACTCGCGACCGTTCTTAGAGTCGCAAGTAAGGTAGAAGGACCAACCAGCATGATGTTGCGGTCCCAAGCGTGATTAAAGAGCTCACGATCCTTCTGCATAGCGAGCATAAAGGCACCTTCAATCGGAATAAAGAGCATCACGTAATCCGGAGTTTGAAGTTTATCCAGGCGCTGATAGTTCTTAGAAGAAAGACCCTTGATGTGAGCATAGAGAGAATCTAAGAAGTGAGATAGATCTTCTTCCTGCCCTTCATTCACAAAGCGCTCATAAGCAACAAGACTCACCTTTGAGTCCACGATCAAATGCTTATTCTCTGGTAGATGAATCACCACATCCGGTTGCATGGTGCGACCGTCTTCATCTTTAAGACCCATCTCCTTCCCTTGAAGAATAAATTCTTCGCCGTTTCGAAGACCAGAGGCCTCAAGGAGTTTTTCGAGAATCATCTCGCCCCAGTTCCCTTGCATTTTCACGTCACCTTTAAGAGCACGCGTGAGGTTTTCCGTCTCAGAAGTCATCTTCTGGCCCGTCATCACAATACGCTCAATCTCAGCGTGAAGCTTCAGACGATCTTTTGTATCGGTGAGATGCATCTCTTCCACTTTCTTTTGGAAGTCAGACATCTTCTCCCTGAAAGGATTCAGAACTAGTTCCATTCCGCGAAGAGAATCTTCACGAAAGCGACGAGATTTTTCTTCAAAAATTTCCTGAGTAAGAGCTTTGAGCCTGAGTTCTAATTTTTCAGATGACTCGATGTGGGCCTTTTCTTGAATGGCGAGTTTCTCTTTTAAGATCCCGTGCTCAAGCAATAGCTTCTGAACTCGGAAGTGATAAACTGCAAGGCCTGCGATGAAGGCCCCAATAGCACTTAAAATTACTAATGCCATTCTAACTCCTTGATAACTCAATTATATTCTGGGCCAAAACAGAAAAGAAAGCTAAAGATTGTATCCGACTATTCCGAATGGTTATTGTGAGATTTTTAATTTTCGTTCTTATTCTCTTCTCTGTGCAGATAGTTCACGCCTGTGAACTAGTAGAAATCATTCACAATGAGAAAAAAGTAAAAGTCTGTTTCGATAAAAAAACCGAACTTTATCTTTCCGAAGACTGCAAAGACATTGAAAAATGTTTTCTGCAAAAGAAAATCGAATTCAAATTTTTCCCAGATCAGAGTCCAGGCTTCTCGCTTTGCTACCAATTAGAGGGAAAACCTTTTTTTGCAAGGGTTGTAGGACAGAAAGAAAAAGTTCCTATGTGCTATAAAGCACCCTACTATGTGGACCAGGAACATCTCTTCATGAGTTTCAAACAGGTGAAACCATGAAATTCCTAATTCTCCTTCTTCTTAGTTTTGAGGTCATGGCGCAAGTTGCTCAAAAAGATTGCACGCCCACTGATATTAGAAACACCAATCCGAATATTCGCGATAGTAAAGAAATGCGTGAGCACTTCTCTACTCCACGCAACCAAGACTCCATCGGCTGGTGTTATGCCTTTGCGGGTGCAGACCTCATGTCGGCAGAAATGAAGACCCCCATTTCTTCACTTCATACAAGTCTCATTTATAGTCAGTATAGAGAAATGAGCACGATGGATTACTTGAAAGAGCTAGTGGATCCAACTCCGACTCCAATAAAAAAATACAACACGAGAAACTTCAAGTTCATCAAAGAAAGTGGATTCGTGGACATCGCCATCATTGCTTTAAACCAGCGCGGAAGAGTTTGCGCAGAGAAGGCCCTTCCTTTTGATCAACACTTAGGCCGCACCACGATGAGTCTCATTCGCAAAATGGAAGACATTAAACTCAGTGTGATTAATAAAAAGCTTCAAGAGAAACTCGTCTGCGAAGAGATCAGCAAAGTTCTTCCGGATTATGGTCTCAATACATTGGATTTTGAAATGGTCTCTCACTCACTCATGAAAGACCGCTTGGATACGACATTGGATCTGATGGTACGCCAGTATTGTAAGAGAAATATCGTGAGAGTTCCTGCGAGAACTGTAAACTCTCTTTACCCTAAATCAGCAACGCCTAAGAACTTCTTCGATACCATTAATCAAACTTTGAATGTAGGACGCCCCCTGGCCTATTATTATGATGTTAAAAGTGTGGCGACCTTCTCGGGATTACATGCCAGTATTATTACCGCTCGTCGCTGGAATCAGGGCAAGTGCGAATATAAAATCCGCAATACATGGGGTAAGAGCTGCGCCTACTACCAAAAGGGAATCGATTGTAATCGTGAAGAAGGCTCTTTTTGGCTTTCGGACGAAAAACTCAAAAACTCTTCTACCCTCGTCCAGTATTTGACCGAATAGTCCCCTATTGAAATAGTTGTGAATTCTCCTAAAATAAAAGCATGTCTAAGAAAAAAGATTCCAATGCCCTGACCCTTCATGTGAACCAGGACCTGGCCCGGAAGTTCCAAGAAGCGGCCCAAAAGAAATCCGAGATTCGGGATTTTATTAATGAGTTTTTGGTCCAGTTTCTTTCTGAGGACACTAAGACCGCTTATATTAAAGACCTTCAGTTCTTCTTCGACTTTTTAAAATCCGGTAATGTGCAAATCTCTCATCCAAATGAAATTAAGAGTTATCACTTCCAGATTTATCGTGATCACTTAATGGAGCGTGGTCTTGCTTCGGCCACTATTAACCGTCGCCTGGTTTGCATTCGCTCATTCATGAAATGGGCCATTGCTGCTCGTCTGATTGAGTTTAATCCGCTCGACACTGTAAAACTGCCTAAGGTCCAGACTGAATCACCAACAGTGGCGTTTGATGATGAAGAAGTGGTTCAGATGATGAACGCTCCGGACCTAAACACTCATAAAGGAAAAACTCATCGCCTCATCATGGTGATGCTGTTTCACCTTGGTCTTCGCCGCTCAGAACTTACGAATCTTAAAATGCATCAAATCGTGCATGACCGCACTCATTGGGTCCTACGCATTCAAGGAAAGGGCGATAAGCTTCGTTTGATTCCGATGAATGAAACCGTCTATGAAGAGATTAAGCTTTATGTGGCCCATTTAAATGATAATGGCATCCAACTGGGCCCAGAAGATTACCTTCTTCAAACTGAGATTAAACACAAGAACGATAAACCCATGGATGGCTCGACCATCTTTCGCGTGATCGAACGATACGCTAAGCAATTAGGCATCAATAAATCAGTCTCTCCTCACTCATGCCGGGCCACGGTGATTTCTCACCTTCTGGACACTCGTCATGCGGCCATTCGTGATGTGGCGACCTTCGCGGGCCACTCGAATATCACAACCACAGAACGCTACGACAAACGTCGTAAGAACCTGGACAAGAGTGCTGCTTACGAAGTGGACTACGAGGCCCCTCTTAAAAAGAACGGCTAAGCGGTCTTTAAATTTCCGGAATTTTTCTGATAGTGGTTTCTCACTAGCTCTCTGGTGTGTGCGACAAAGTTTTTAATGTTCTTCACACTCGCCGGATGGGCACCAGCAAGTTTCTCATAAGAGATAAAAAGATAGACCTTCTTTTCTTTCGAGAAATCAAAGCTCGACTGAACCGAGAGATCTGCAAAGTTACAAGGAATGGCATCTTCCTTTCGAGAAGAATACATAAGATTAAAAGCAAACTGCGAGAGGTGATTTTTAAGCTCAGGGAGCTCTTTACCATGCCCCTGGCCAAGCATCTCAGTATTCAGAAGAATCCTTAAATTTGAGCTCTGAGAGATCTTTTTCATGAAGGTATCTGAATCAACTGAGAACAAAAGTCCCGCAGTTGTGATCTGCTCCAATGCCACCAGATGAGCATCTCTGAAGTTTGTTCCATACTCCATCAGCACTTTTGATTTAAGACGAATACGGAAATCACGCTTGGGAAGTTTTCCTTTTAAAAGATTGATCAGAACGAAATCTTTATAGGTCGTTTTATTAAAACATTCCGCAATCGACATGCCTTTAAAAGGTCCTGTCCCTGAAATAAACGAAAGCTCAATCGGGCAGAATGGATCAACACCACTCATGAGATGAGTTTGATTCAGGATATACTTCTCATAAAGGTCATGCATGGTAGTTTGATGAACTTTATTTTCCGTACGGATCCAGACAGGAATAAGACTCAGACGCGCCAGTGCCGCTTCACGGTTTTTATAGTCCTCAGAAAGAACAGGATCATTCTCCATCTGCGTTTTAATCAGGTCACAAGTCTCAAAAAAATCCGCCCAATGGAAAACAACGTTTCCGTTTTCACACAAAACAAATTCTTCACCCAAAGTTTTAGTCAGAGCATTTTCAGCGATGAATGACGAAGAGAAAAACTGTGTAATGTTTTGAAGGGCCATAAAATCCTCTTATGCAGATGAAGATTCATCCTGAATCTCGTTCTATTTTACCTTCATCTGGGAAAAACTTTTAAAAAATTCTGACCATTATCCCAGACTTCGGACAATCGCTACAAATGATTGATTTTCCTTTCGGAAGTGGGCAAACGAGAAATAGCTAAAAATGAGTGAAATCCCGAATGGAATCACCAAACTCATCACTATGTGACTGAAATCTAACTGAACGGGAAGCTGTCTTTCGACAAAAATATCAGGCATCAAATCGTGACCATATCCCTCAAGTAATTTTAGTGTAATATAGCCAAAAATTCCCCCTATCACCACCGTCAATGCCGAGAGAATGAGAGTAAATTTAAAACACAGTCCTACCAGTTGTTTTTGGGCCATTCCGAGGATCCAAAAACTCATCAGATCGCGGCGGATTTTTGAGTAGAAAATCATAAGACCCGACGTAATGGCAATCGCCACCAGTAAGCTCATGCTGATGAATAAAAACAACATCACTTTGGTTTCCAGATTTAGCGACCACACCAGGGCCTCATTCATCTTTTCCCAGCTTAAATGACGTTTTTCTACTTGAGTGGGAACATTCAGCACTTTTTCTAAGACTTCCGGAGACACGGCACCAAAGAGACGAATTTGGTTCACACCTGGGGCACGGAGGAGGTTTTGCACCATTCCCACTCGCGACCAAATTTCAAATTCATCAACTTCTGAAAGTTCTGTGTAAAGATAATCAGAAAGAGTTTCCGTCACAAAACGTGGTACTTCACCCATGATGGAATCAGTCACACCTGGTGCGATGATTTGAACTTCATCTAAGAACTGCAGATGAATTTTACCTGCAAGTTCACTTCCCATCACGAGACCCTTAAAGTCTTTGTCCTGAAGAAACTCAGGCTTCTCATCATCCAAATCAATTCCATGAAGCTTTGCGGGTGCCACAAAATTGCGGGACTTCAACATGACTTCAGTTTCTAATTCAGAATAAAAGTGAATGCCCTCTTTAATGAGAATGTCTTTAATGGGAGCAAGTGATTCGGCCGTTGGTTCTTCAAAGATAATTAAATGAGAACCATGAATGGCCTTAGAACGAGCGATCAGACCCTTTTGAAGTCCTCCCATAATTCCTTGAATGACCATCAAACTGAAGGCCGAGAGAAAAAGACCCACCACCGCGATAAACAACAGGCGCTGGCGAGTCTTTGCTCTCAGGATATACGAGAAGAAGTATCTAAAAAAAGGCCAAACTTTCATTAAAGGTCGTAGAACTTTTTCTTATCACTGATCATCATGGATAAGAATGGAGCGATTTGATATCGGTCTTTGTTTACGTCTTTGGCAAAATTCGAAAGACGCTCGGCAATCTGATCTAGTCCTTCCTGATCGGCCCACTTACATAGACCACCTCTGAAGGGAGGAAAACCAGTTCCGTAGATCATACCTACGTCAACCGTCGAGGCCTTGTCTACAATTCTATCAGCGAAAATGTATGCGGCCTCGTTCACCATAGGAAGGAACAAGCGCATTTGAATTTCCATTTCGTCTTTACGAATTTTCTTCTGCGGAAGAAGTTTTGCAATGTCAGGGTTCTTCCCTGTTACTTTGCCTTTATCGTCGTAAAGGTAGAAGCCTTTGTTGTTTTTCTTACCAAGAAGTTTAGCATCATAAAGTTTTGTTGAAAGAGAACTTGGATTTGCTCTCTCACCTAGACCATCATGCATGATCTTTCCTACTTTCACACACACGTCTAGACCGATCTCATCCATCAGACGACATGGGCCCATTGGCATACCGAAATTAAGGGCCGCTTCATCCAGCGCCTCAACCGAAACACCTTCCTCAAGAAGGAAGGCCGCTTCATTTAAGTAGGGAGCAAGAATACGGTTCACCAGGAAGCCTGGACCGTCTTTCACAACGATTGGTGTTTTCTTGGCGTCCAGAGTCCACTTAACGAGGGAATCAATAGTTTCTTTCGAAGCGCGCTCATGGGTGATGATCTCAACCAGCGGCATTTTATTAACTGGGTTAAAGAAGTGAAGGCCCGCGAAGCGCTCTGGTTTTCTTAATGCCTTACTCATCTCTTCCACAGAAAGTGAAGATGTGTTTGAGGTGAGAAGCGCATCTGGACGAACGTATTCCTCAAGCTCAGCGAATACTTTCTTTTTAAGGTCCATATTTTCAACCACGGCCTCGACAACAAGATCAACGGCCTTAAAGCCTTCGAAGTTAAGTGTCGGCTCAATGGAGCGCATTTTACGGTTAAACTCATCTTCCGTCATACGACGCTTTTTAAGTGCACCTGAGAAATTCTGAGAAGCTTGTTTAAGACCCAGCTCTAATGCCTGCGGAGTGATGTCTTTCATGAGCGGAGCTTGATTTGATTGAGCGAACAACCAAGCAATACCACCACCCATCACACCAGCACCAAGAACCGCGCCCTTCTTGACTGTCGGGAGCTTATCTTTGTTTTCAAGTTTCTTCGTATTATCAGTCAGGAAGAAAATATGCTGAAGATTTTTACTTTGCACACTTTGAGAAAGTTCAGCGAAGGCCTGTGCTTCTAGAGTTAGGTAGTCAGTACGGTTTTTACCGGCACCAGATTCAAGAACTTCAAGAATTTTTAGAGGAGCAGGATAAAAACCTTTTGATGTTTCAAGCACCTTCTCACGAGCTTTCTGGAAAATAATTTTGCGAGTCAGGAAGTTGTCCATGGCCGCAGCACTCATCTCTTCCTTCATGGTTTTCTTCTTGCCAGTTTTCTTTTCAAGAAGATAAGTTTTCGCCAGTTCCTGCATACGCTCAGTTGGTAACATCGCGTCCGCTAGACCCATCTTAAGAGCGTTTTTCCCCCTGATCTGACGACCAGTGAGAATCATATCCATGGCAGTTGTAAGACCAACTTTTTTCGGAAGACGGTATGTTCCGCCGAAACCAGGAAGCACTCCCAGCATCACTTCCGGAAGACCTAAAGCTGTTTTAGGGGAATCAGAGATGAAAATCTTTTTACAAGCAAGAGAGAGCTCAAGACCACCACCAAGACAAATACCATCAACCAAAGCAACGGTTGGCATTTTCAAATCATCAAGAGCATTAAAGATTGAATGAGCTTCATCTAGAGCGCGAAGAGCTTCGGCCTCAGATTTAAGACCATTGATCACAGAAATATCTACACCGGCCAGAAACACACCTGGCTTATGTGAAAAGAACACCAGACCTTTAACGGCGTTCTTTTTATCCAGCTCAGCGGCCTCAAGAATGGCTTTCTTTAGCTCTTCAAGAGTTTCTTTAGTGAAAGTCGTCATGGATTTCTTTTCGAACTTTCCGAAACCCACCCACATCAATTCATTTTTAATTTCAACCGTAAGATTTTGGTAACTCATATTGAACTCCAATTACACTTTAAGGTTTTCGATGATGACAGCGCCACCTTGTCCACCACCGATACAAAGAGTGGCAAGACCGTACTTCTCTTTACGGCGCTTCAACTCGTGAGCAAGAGTCACAACCAGACGAGCACCAGTTGAACCAACTGGGTGTCCTAGAGCAATCCCTCCGCCGTTCACGTTTAATTTCTCAAGTGGAAGCTCACCGATTGTTTCTTCAATGCCCCAACGACTTGAAAGAGACTTATCTTTCATCACTTTTTGACAAGCAAGTACTTGGGCCGCGAAAGCTTCGTTTAGTTCAAAGAGATTGATATCAGACATCTTAAGACCTGTGCGCTTTAATACTCCATGAGTCGCAAGCACTGGACCTAGACCCATTCTCTCCGGCTCGAGACCATGGAAGTGGTAATCCATCATACGTGCCATTGGCTCTAAGTTGTATTTCTTAACTGCTTCTTCCGAAGCAAGTAACCACATTGAACCGCCGTCAGTGATTGGACAAGCATTACCAACAGTGACTGTCCCCGTTTCTTTCTCAAAGTAAGGCTTAAGTTTTCCCAGACCTTCGACAGTTGAATTCGCGCGGAAACCAAGATCATCAGCAATCATCTTATCGAGCTTGTTACCAGCAGTAATTGGAAGGATCTCTTCACGGAATCTTCCTTCTTTTGTGGCGGCAGCGGCCTTGTGGTGAGACATGTTGGCGAACTCATCCTGCTCACGACGAGAGATTCCTAATTCACGGGCCAGTGTCTCTGCTGTTTGGCCCATGTTTCTTCCACAGAAAGGATCTGTTAGACCTTGTTCAATCGCAATGATCGGGGCCAGGAAGTTTGGACGGAAAGTTGAAAATACTTTTAATTTTTGAGCCGTTGATTTTGCTTTCATGAGTTCAACAAAGAAATTGGTCATTTCTTTGTTATAAAGAAGCGGCATCTGAGACATGCTCTCCACACCACCGGCGAAGATCAAATCATTTCTACCAGAAGCGATTTTGTCATAGGCCTGAGAAAGCGCTTCCATTCCCGAAGCACAGTTACGGTGAACAGAATAACCAGAAGTTTTCTTATGAAGACCGGCCTCTAAAGCGATCACGCGGCCCACGTTTGGATATTTTGCTGGAGTCCCAGTGTTACCCACAATCACTTCATCAATTTGATCCAGGGGAAGTGCGTACTTATCGACTAAGTGACGAATCAAATAGTGTCCAAGATACGGAGCTGCAATGTCTTTAAGTTCTGCACCAGCTTTCACCTGCGGAGTACGCTTACCATCAACGAGATACACGGGTTTCATATGAATTCCTTTTCATAGGGATTTTTGAATAATTAAGACCAGAATATTTTAAATCAGGAATGGTAAGAGATTAAGATAAAAGCAAAACAGTCAGGCATAAAAAAAGGCCCCATAAGGAGCCTTTTTTCGAGGGGAGTATCATCAGGTGATGGAGTCTAGAAAAGGACAACAAGACCTGCAAAAACTGATAGTGCGTTAGCTGAAGTGATGTCTTTACCAAGATCTTTTAGACGCTGCTCATCCGGCGAGTTAAAAGAGTTGTTCTTGCTCTTGCTTGAACCACTGCTTAAACCAGTTGAATAAGCTGCCTCTAGGTTAAGACCGAAACCACGAGTGATCATGATCTCTGAACCGGCCATAAGTGTTCCGTTGAAGAAGTTAGTTGTGTGCTCTTCGTTACCGTAATTTTGCATACCATAATACGGGTTATTGTAAGAGTACTGGTTGTTCTCAGAGTACTTCAGGCTTGCGCGCTGGTAACCAGCACCGAATCCAAGGTATGGACGGAAACGCTCACCGTTAGTAATAAAGAACTTACCATAAAGATCCAGACCCATTGATTTATACTGAATCTCACGACCTTGCTGTCCATATACGTTATAGTAATTACCATAACCGTAGTTGTTCCCACCAAAGTCATTTGTGTTTAACTGAGCATAGTTAACACCAACACCGATTGAGAAGCGAGAGTTGATGTTTGACTCTAAACGAAGACCAGCGGCAAGTGACGCTTCAAGTTCTTCTTTCTCACCTTGGTATGAAGTACCACCAGCATAAGGAAGAAGTTTGATTGTTTCGAATGAGCCAGTTTGCACGGCCGGTGCAACTTCAGCGGTAGAAACAACTGGTGCGGCCTGCTGAACTTGAACTTGTTGTTCAACTTCTTCTGGCTCCACTTCGGCGCGCTTTTGCTTGTTCTTCAGATATTTATTTTTGTAAGGGTCACATTCAGCTGAATCTGACTCTTCCATAATACAACGAAGTTTTTTCTGATTCTCTTCGTACTTGTTGTTAAATTCTTTGATCGCCTGAGTAGACTCGATCTTTTGATCAATGTACTCGTCCTGGCTATCAAGTAGTTTTTCAGTTTGGTTCGTTAGCTTACCAAGGTCTTTCGCCTTTTCTTTATTCAGCTGAGTGCCCATTTTTTGCTTTCTGAGCTCTCCGCGAATTTGCTCTAACTCGCCATCTGTTACTGGTTTCTCTTCTGCAAGATAACCATCAACGTTAATTGGGGCAGAATTTAAAACTTGCTCTTCGCCCTGCTGAGCATAGGCCGTAGCGAAGCTTAGGGACAACGCTAGAACCAATAGGTTTCTCGATTTCATACACTCCTCCTCGAAAGGAAATGACAATTTGCGTCAACTATAGAGGAAATGTGTGGAGGTCGAAAGGCAAAGAAGCCTTGAGGGTAAATTTTACACTGAGTGTCAAAAATATTTTCTATTTATAGAAGCTTGTAATAGCAGTACTTACAGTCAGGGTTTTGCTCAAATTGGCTTTTCAATATATTCAACTGCTTACCGATAACACTGTTCGGACTTTCAATAAGATAGTCCTTCATTTTTTTGGTAAAAGCGATCCCAATAGAGATGGCCACGGTTAGCACCAGAAGGTACTCAATCGCTGTTTGGCCTTTCTTATTGCGGATAAAACGAATCATGGACCTATTATAGCTCAATTTGCTTCCACACCATAGCATAGGGCCAAAAGTCCCAGTGAGCGGTAACGGAAAGGTCCCCAATACTCGAACCCCTCAATAACTCGATCCCCTTCTGAAATGTCCATTGGCAATTTTGAGAGGACCGGTCCCTCAGATTTTCTATCTATTCTGAGAGGCCTTAAATCTAAGGTCGCTCCACCAAAATGAGTGGACTCAGTGGCACCTTTATCAAAAGGCATGAATTCAGAATCAGCATTGAAAGAATCCTGCAGACCCTTGTCATAAAACTCTGACTTTGAACCTGGAAGCTCCGGATAAGGCCAGTGATAATAAGAGAGATCTGCTCCACGGGCCATCACTCGATAAGGACGTTCTGATCCAAGAAGATCAGAGCTAGTCATAAAAGTCAGAGAAGTCGGCGGAAAAGGAGCAGTGATTCTTTTCACTGGGGCCATCTGTGATTTTCTAAAAAGCGAATAAGGAGATCGAAGACTAAAAGGAACTTCTTCCGGTAGATGCGAGAAGAAGAGAACTCTCTCCCCTGAAATCACACCTTCAAAACTTGCGAGGAGAAGATTTTCAAACTTGTTCTCATGCATTTGCCAGAACTGAACCGAACTCTCCTTATAGTCACCACCTAACAGAGTTAAACGACGCTTTAACTGGGTCGTTAAAAAGAAGTCTTGGAGGCGATAAATAGGAGATAGAAGACGGAAGAAATAATAAGGAAGCTCTTCCGGTAATAGTTTGGTTTTAAGCTTTTCTTCGGCCGATAGACCTAGGAGATGCAAGAGTCCAGCGAACTTCAAGTTTTTAGAGGCGTTGTATTCTTCGTTTAGAAGTTTTCCAAATCTTTCATACACAGTCTTTAGCCACTTTGGTCCTTGAAGATCAAAGCGCTGACCCTTCGTACGCTGACTTGATTCAAAACACTGAGACTCATAACGACGGAGCTCCGTCATGAAAATCGCAGCAAAGGCCTCTTCCTGCTCAGCATAGACTTGATCGAGATCACTCGCCTCAATGAGTTCAGGATATTTTCTTAGAACTTCTTTTAAATTGGAAAGTGGTGACCCCCCAAGTTTTAAACGAAGGGATTCAGTGGCGAACTCAAGCCTTGCTGGAATAAGAAATTGTCTCAGATCCAGAAGTTCAGGGACATCAAACTTCTTACCAATACGAAGAAGGGCCAGGATCTCCATCTCAGAGAGAAAATGTCCTGGGTAGTTGTCCACTGAGAAACGTTTATCGTCGATCAAAAGTGTTGAACGGTTTCTATGAAGAGAAATGATCCCACGAACCAGGGACATTAAACTCATTCCTACCAGAATTTCCTGATAACGATTCTTTAACATGAGATTACTTGCTCCCGCGCCTTCTGATAATTCTTAAACATCGAATCAAGCATACCATGACTTCCTTCCTGTGCATGGGTATTCAGCCAGGCCAGGAACTGTTCCGGAGTATTCACCTCAGTCATCTTCTCCATGTCCCGGGCCACATCGTATTCTGTGGAACGGTGATGGAAAGGACCACAGCTAATTTTAGACGAGCCGGCGACGAGGGGCTCAAGCACCGAATGGATACTGCCTTCAAAGCCTCCCCCAACATAGCTTCTTCCAAAATCTGAATAGAGCTCACAAAGGATGCCCTTCTTATTCACCAGAATGGTTTGAGAATTCTTATAGCTTTGAGTTTGATTATTAATTTCAAATACAGGACGACCAAGATTATCCAGTCCTTCACGGAAGAGATTGAGAATTTCATCACTAAGTTGATGAGGCACTACCACGAGAAAGATATCTTCTGGCAAATCACGCAGGAGAAAAAGATCACTTGGCCAGGCGTTCCCGACAATCAGGCGCTTCTCTCGAGGGATGAGATTAATGTGAGTATAAAAATCCGGATAAAGACCAAAGTGGCTTTGGAACTTCTCTACCCGTCCATCCATTCGACGGCGGATCTGCTCCACTCTGAAATCATAAACGATTCCCGGGAACCCCATTTTTCTTCCTTCTTCTTCATCTTGAGAAGAAGCATAGACGATGGTGCTGGCGTTTTTTAAAAAGAGTTTTTTCCAGAACGATACAGATTTTCCACGACTGCGCTCTTTCTTAAAAGTCATCCATACGAGTTTGAGGGTATGGTCCTTCTTTAAGCTCCAAAGAAGAAGCTCTGGTAGAAGATCGTAGCGAACCATGATGAGGGTCTTAGCAGTTACCCAGCAACTGAATGAACGACGAGCAATCGGAAAGAGTCTTACCATCGGATAACGAAGGTAGCGAATCTGACTAGGGTATTTTCCCGCAAGCTGCATGATCGCCTTCTCCACACTTGGAGAGAAGAAAACCAACTCAATTTTTTTTCCTGCCGCTAGAGCATCGGTAATAAGAGGAGCGACCTGCTGATACTCTCCTTCCGAAGAGAATTCAAAACACATATCTGCCACAATGCCTTTCTCACGAAAGGAATGGGCCAGGGACTCAAACTTGTTTCTTTTTTCAAAGCGCTCACGGTCCTCAACTTTTGAGTTCCAAAACAATAAAAGTGAAACCAGGCGAATAAGAGGAAAATAGAAAAACCAAAACAGGATCCAGACGAGAGTTCTCATCGGGCCCCCATCATTTCCAGGGCGTTGGTTTTGACTTCATCCACTGAGATGTCCAACATGCAGTAAAGCTTATCGCGATAACAAGGAGTCTTACCGGTGGTTGAGCAAGGCTTACAGAACATTTCTTTTGAAATGTATCTTGAGTTAGATCCGTGAGGAGCAAAACCAAACTTTGGATCCGTGGGCCCAAAGAGCGTTAAACATGGCACTCCATAGGCCTCAGCAATATGGTTCATCCCTGAATCGTTTCCAATACAAAGCTTGGCATGAGCGAGAACACTCATACTTTGCTTCAAAGATGTCTTCCCTTGAAGGTTATGGAAACGATCCGATTGAATTTCGTTAAACACGTCACAAAATTTATCATCTGGACCTGCGAGAACCACATAATGGTAAGACGTCTCGTTCAAAAGTTTTTTTGCGAGTTCCACGAAGGACTCTACCGGCCAGCGCTTATAAAGGAACGAAGCTGACGGAGCAAGAACAACGTACTCTCCCGGGATGGGATAAACTGGAAGCTCTGAGAGGGAAGTCAATTCCTGATGAGGACCTTTTCTGAAATCAATCGTGCGACGTTTGGCACGACCATCCTGAAAGACTCCTTCAAAATCTTTGAGAATTCTTTCCACCTGGGTCTCAAGACCGAAGAACCTACTATTAAAAAGGCGTTTTAATTTTACACTCTTAATTTTTGTGAGAAGGAATCTTTCCCAGCGGCGCTTATCAACGGTCAAGGCCGGAATGTTCCAGTAAGTGAGTTTTAAGCGAAACGAGCGAAGAGTGGCATGAAGGTCGAGAATAAGATCAATCGGTTCCTTGTTATCTAGATCATCAATCTTTTTAACCAGGTCCTTCCACTTCTCCCCTTTTCTGCGATCAAATCCGATCACATGATCAACTTCCGGATGAGTATCTAGCAGGGACACAAACTCTTGGGCCGTGACAAAAGAAAACTTCGCCTCAGGTCCTAAAAGGGCCCGTAGCCAATTGATGGTAGCTGTTTGAAGGACCACGTCCCCCATACTGGAGAAGCGGACTAAGAGAATATGCATGGGAAAATTATAGTCTACAGCCCCATGAAGATGAAAGGCTGATTTTCAGTTTGCTGCTTTTTAAAACCATTCTGGTTGTACGATTCGCGGAATTTTAGGTAGCGCTCCCAGTTTTTCTTTCCATGAAGCTTTTCTAATTTGGAGTGAAAGGCCTCTTCCATGTCAATCATCTGGCGACGCTCTTTGAAAGTAAGTTCTCGCATGGGATCTTTCTTCCAAAATTCAGAGGTCGCTCTGAAAAACTCATCACGGATTTTGTTATGTTCAGCGATTTTTTCGTCTGTCATTCCGAGTTTTTCTGTGAAAAAGTCGTGACGATCGTTTTCCATCTTCTCGCCAGCGTCCTGAAACTCAGTCTCCTCAAAGCCCAAAAACTCAGGAGTTGAAACTCCCTGCTCTTTTTTAGGCGCGGCCGTCGTTTCCTTCACCACCTGCTTAATGACAGGTTTAATGACGGTTTCTTTTTCCACCACGACCTTCTCGATGACTTCCTTCTCATCTTTTTGAGTCAGAAGAAAGTAACCAAGAACAAAATTAAGAACGAGACTGAGTCCCAGAATGCCTTTCATCATTTGTTTAATAGCTTCGCAGCTTCTTTCGCAAAGTAAGTAAGGATAATATCTGCACCGGCGCGACGGAAACAAGTTAGTGTTTCAAGGATCGCCTTATCATTATCAAGCCAGCCATTCTGAGCGGCGGCCTTTAACATCGCATACTCGCCAGAGATGTTATAAGCAGCAATGGGAAGTGTGCTCATTTCTTTCAAACGATAGATGATATCAAGGTAAGGAAGACCGGGTTTTACCATCAGAATGTCAGCACCTTCGGCCATATCGAGTTCAGCTTCGCGAAGAGCTTCTGTCGAGTTAGCTGGATCCATTTGATAAGTTTTTTTATCACCCTTCTTAGGAGCAGAATCAAGAGCATCACGGAAAGGACCGTAGAAGCTTGAAGCATATTTTGCGGTGTAACTCATGATGAGTTTATTCTGATGAGATGACTCATCTAGTGCCATACGAATGTAACCAACGCGGCCATCCATCATGTCCGATGGACCGATGATATCAGCTCCAGCTTCAGCTTCACACAGAGCTTGCTTTGCTAGAACTTCCAGAGTTGGATCATTCATGATCTCACCAGTTTTTGGATCAACCAAACCATCATGACCATCTGAAGAATAAGGATCAAGGGCGATGTCACCCATCACCAGCATTCCTGGAACGGCCTCTTTCACCGCACGGATTGAACGAAAATTCAGACCATCACGGTTATAGGCCTCACGAGCATCAGGAGTTTTAAGTTTCTCATCAATTGCTGGAAAAAGTGCCACACACTTCACTCCTAGAGAGTAAAGTTCCTTCACTTCTTTCACGAGTTCATCAATGGAAAGACGAGACTGGCCCGGCATCGATTTAATAGGAATGTTTTGATTTTTTCCGTCGATCACAAACAAAGGAGCAATTAAGTGATCCGGAGAGAGATAAGATTCACGAACCATCGAACGAATAACTTCGTTTTGGCGATTTCTACGAGGACGATTGAGCATCATATATTAGGCCTTCTGCATGGATTTAAACACGAGAGCATACATCTGCATCTGTTTCATCATGGCCGCTAAACCATTGGTGCGGTTCATAGATAGATGTTCTGTAATGCCCACTTCTTTTAAAAATTCTGGTTTGGTGGCAAGGATTTCATCCGGAGTTGCATCAGAGTAAACACTCACCAGTAACCCTACGATGCCTTTGACTAATACGGCATCAGAGTCTGCATAAAAATACACGCGGCCATCTTTAAATTCTGGATACAACCACACCTGTGACTGACATCCTTTCACTTTGTATTTTTCTTCGCGCTTATCTTCCGGATAGGCGGCGAGTCCGCGGCCCAGTTGAATGAGTTCTTTGTAGCGGTCTTCCCAGTCATTAAACTTAAGAAAACGTTCTTTAACCTGAGTGGTTCTCTCTAGCATATTCACGTAACTTCCCCTGCTTAGGTGCCCCAGTATGCTCCTCTAGGTGGACTTAGTCAAAAACCTCAATAAATTTGGGTGGATTTTTAAAGCTTTTGCCCCTCCGCACCGAAAAAGAAAAGTAGAAAAGGAAGAGTGCTTATGGCGGCTTTAGACCTAAAACCATTGTCAAAAGAAACTATCGATAAGATGGGATTCAATAACCATGATTTATGGATGGTAAAAATCGGCGAAGAACTTTTTGGACCATTTGAGTCTCAGTCTCTGAAACACTATGCTACCGAGAATGAGAACGTCTTCGACAACGCTCTGGCCTCTCGCCTGGATACCAATGACTATCATCCTTTCTGGACCCACGCTTTTTTCCAGCGTCGCACTCCTGAGAATCTTTCGAAAGAAAAAAACGAAGGACCATTCTGGACTCTGAATCAGGGCCAGAAACAAGGGCCATTTTCATTCCAGGACATTGATAAAAAAATCGAGATGGGTCTCCTTGTGATGACCGATCATCTCTCAGTCGACAATGGCGATACCTGGAGAAAGATTTTTGAGTTTACTGGCTTTGATCGTCGCATCCATTCGGCCAGCGAATTACCTGAGGCCCCTCAGGATTCAAGCTTTCAAAAAGCGCGACTTCTTCTGGTTGATAAAATCGAAAAACCACATCTCAATACTCACGTAGAACTTGCTGAACTTGCCCATCAGGGTCAAATGCAGGCGAAAGTCCTCACGCTCAAATTAGATGAGATGACTCTTTCAAATCTTAAATCTACTGAAGTCAGTGATTCATTAAAGTGGGCCGTACCAGCTGCTGCCGCCATTTTCATGGCCATGATGGTAGGTGGTTACTTCCTCCTAAATCCTTCATCGGAAATAGGAAATGTAGAGCTTGTTGCTGAGAAAGAAGCTCCTCAAAACATTTCTGATCCACTTCCAGCTCCGGTGGGTGAAGTTCCGGCCAATCGACCAGGACCTCAAGTCTCAAACCGTAGACCTGCAAGTGTTCCAAGTTATAATCCTCCTCGCCGTCCAGTGATTACATCTCGTTTTCCAACTCGTGTAGAAACTCACATGAGAGATCGTGATCAAATGGATGAACCACCTGTGGAGCCACAAGATATGCCTGAACAGCATGAACCGCCTCCAGCGCCTGAACACTCTTTGGTTGGAAATGACAACAACAATCAGGGCGAAACATTAGATGCTGCCATGAATGGTACGTCTCAACCGGCCGAACCAGTGGTTGAAGAAGTGTCAGACTTCTAATATGATTTCCGGGTGAAAACCCAAGCTTTAAATCATATCAAGTCCCAATACCGTAACCCAGAGACTCCAGGAAGTTTTTTTCTTTCGTTAGAAGGAATTGAAGGTTCTGGAAAAACCACTCAGATTAAAGAGATCGAGGCCCATTGCCAGAAGAAAGGTCTCAGAGTGATCACTCTCCGTGAGCCGGGTGGAACTATTTTTGGTGAAAAGCTTCGTGAGGCGATTTTAAAATCAGAGTCACCTCTTCATCCACTTGCTGAATGCCATTTGTTTCTTGCGAGTCGCGCTCAATTGTTAAAAGAGAAAATTCTTCCTTTCCTACTTCGGCCCAAATCAGTGGTGATCCTGGATCGCTATATTGATTCCACTCTGGCGTATCAGGGAAAGGCCCGAAAGTTGGGCTATGAAACAGTTCTCACACTTCACCAATATGATCCTCTGAATCTTCTTCCTCACCGCACTTATTTCCTCGATATTTCTCTTGAGACTTCGATGGAAAGACAAAAAGCACGTGGGAACGAAAAAGATTATTTTGAGAGTGAAAAACACGAATTTTATCAAAATCTCGTGGATGGATACCGTGATCTTTCAGAAATTTTTCCGGAAAGAATCATGAAGATTGATGCTTCAAAAACGCCATCAGAAGTGACGGCACTGATCATTAAGGATTTGGAGAAATTTCTCGCATGAATCTCTCTGAAATTCTCCTCACCAAAGCACGCAATAACGAACTCGGACACTTTTATATCGTAGAGACTTCCGCACCTGAACATGTTGCCCATGAAGCTCTTTTAAATTTTGTCCACCAATTCATTCGTGACTACTACCAAAAAGTAGAAGGCCACAAACAAAGCCTCACTCATCTTATGGACCATCCAGATGTTTACGTTCTGGGAAATACCAGTGAGATCGAAGAAGACAAACCATTCAAGGTTGAAGAGGCCGAGGCCTTTGCTCGCTTCTTTGAATTTAAACCTGTTCAGGGAAAAAGAAAGTTTGCTGTCATCACTGAGGCCCATCGAGTAAACACCATTGTTTCCAACAAGTGGCTTAAGCTTTTGGAAGAACCTCAGGGCGCCTCAACTATTTTCCTTTTGAATCCACGTCGTGGACAACTTCTGCCAACTATTCACTCGCGGGCCATTCATATCCGTTTGCCGGTGAAACTTCCTGCTTCGGATTTTTCGGAGTGGAATAATCTCCTGGCCGACCTTAAGAAAATGACGCTCTCCGAATTTCTAGAAAATTATTCCAGAAGTGAGCCGGAGCTAGGTTTTTGGGTCAATGAACTCATTCGTTGGGAGTCCGAGCAACTGGATCGGCCCGACTCTAAAACGGCCCTAAATAAGTGGCTCAAGGAGTTCCAGGAGATGGAAACCTTCCATCAACCTACTGCGACAAAATGGGCGCTTTTCTATTCTTATGTTCGAGAGCAGGTTCTCTCTCGTTGACTTAGCACGGAAAAACTCTGAAAATAACTGAATGACCAATGAACAACACGTAGAAGAGGACAAGCTACCTCCTACGGATACCATAATATCTGAAGATGAAACTTCAGAAATGTCGGACGCTGAAACGTCTGAAGATAAAGAGAGCCGAGAAGAAAGTAGATTTAAAGAAGGGCAAATCCTGCGCTTCGTACGAGTCCGCTTCCCTGGGAACTCTCGATCATTCCCCTTTTTAATCGGTAAAAGAAGAATTGAGTACGGCCAGAAAGTGGTGGCGATGTCGGACCGTGGAATGGCGGTTGGATACGTTAACTCATTTCCTTACGAAGTTCCTTTCAATAAAAGCATGCTTCCAGTTCGCAGTATCGCCAAGGTCGCAACTGATGAAGATGTTCAGAAAGATCAAGAAGCTTATCGCCAGCAAAAAAACGCTGAAAATATTTGTAATGATCTCATTGAGCAATTTAAGCTCGACATGCAGCTTACTCACGTGGAGTTTACTTCATTTGGTAAGAAGGCCGTATTCTATTTCATTGCTCCGGCCCGCGTAGACTTCCGTGATCTCGTAAGAGATCTGGTGGCCAAACTTAAAACTCGTATTGAACTTCGTCAGATTTCTGTTCGTGACCGTTCTGCCTCAATCGGCGGTATCGGCCCATGTGGACGTGAGCTTTGTTGTTCCTCATTCCTCACGAAATACGGAAACGTGGGCATCAAGATGGCGAAGAACCAGGACCTGACACTCAATTTCTCAAAACTTAATGGCGTATGTGGTCAGCTTAAATGCTGTCTTCAGTACGAAGATGATGTTTATCGTGAGAAGCGCTCACGTCTTCCAAAAGAAGGCGACATTATCACCACTCACACTGGTGAAACTGGTCGCGTAGATCGTCTTCACCTTTTAAGTGAACAATTTGTCATGATGACCAACCGTGGAGTGCGTAAGCGCTTCGTGGTGGACCTTTATAAAGAGACTCTGGATAAAGAAACTGCGAACTTCCCAAAAGAGTTCGATATGATCACAGATGAAACTCATAAAGTAGTTGGTCTGGATGATAAAGAAGCGAAGAAGATTAAGGCCTTTGAAGCTGAAGTTAAAACTTATAAAGAAAAAGGTAAGTCTTTCGCGGATGGAATTTTTGAGTCACTATTCGGAGAGAAAACTCTGGATTACTCACTTCCAGCTGTAGCGGAACTTGAATCAAGCAAACCAAGAGTTAAAACACCGGATGAAGAAGAAGAGATCTTCTATACTCCGAGTGAAGACGAAATTCTTCCGGAAGATGAGGAAGAAGATATAGTGGATCATGAACCTGTTAGAACCCGCGTGGATCTAATGGATCGTGGTCAGCAGGCGTCGAGAGGTGACAATCGCGGTCCTCGCCCACAAGGCCAGCAAAACCGTGGTCCGCGTCCGCAAGGACAAGGTCCGCAGGCACCGAGAGGTGACAGCAGAGGTCCTCGCCAGGACAATCGTGGCCCACGCCAAGATAACCGTGGTCCTCGTCCGCAAGGTCAAAACAACCAGAACCGTCCACAAGGTGGTGGACAACAAGGTCAGAATCAAGGAAGAAATCGACCGCCGAGATAATCCATGAGGATTCTTCACACATCGGACTGGCACCTTGGTAAAAGACTCTTTAAGCTCGATCGCTCACCAGAACACGAATTATTTTTAAATTGGCTCCTCTCGATCCTTCGAGAGGAGAAAATTGATGTCCTCCTGATTGCGGGAGACATCTTCGATACCCCCACTCCCCCACATCAGAGTTTGGAAGTTTTTTATAACTTCCTCCATCGGGTTTCGACGGAAACCACAACTGATACTTATATCATTGCTGGAAACCACGATTCTGGACTTCTTTTAGAGGCACCAGCGCGACTTCTGTCATTTCACAGAGTGAAGATCTGGGGAAAACTCTCACCTGAGACAAAAGACCATTGGATCAACATCACCAAGGGCAATGAGAGCATTGATCTTTGTGCTCTACCATTCTTCCGCTCTTACGAACTGCTTCCTCAAGGGGAAGGTGATGCTCTGGCAGTGCTTAAAACTTATCTTAATCACAATTCCAGAACGCCAACGATTCTGATGCTTCATCATCTGGCCGGAGTGTTTGAGGCCGCGGGATCAGAACAAGTGATTTCACTAAGTGGGGTGGACTCCATTCCAACTGAAGTCATGGATAGTTTTAACTATGTGGCCCTGGGACATATTCATAAACCACAAAAAGTCGGAAAGAAGAGTTACTACTCAGGCTCCCCGATTCCTATGCGTTTTTCAGAAACTCAAAGAAAATCAGTGATGATCATTGATGTAAAAAACTCTGAGTTTGAAATCAGGGTCCATCAGATTCCGATCTTTAGAGATCTTTTTATCGTTAAGGCCGACGAATCCAATTATCTGGCGAAACTAAAAGAGCTTACACCATCGACAGAACTAAAAGGTATGGTGGAAGTTCAGCTAAATCTCGCGGCCCCAAGAATTGGGCTCATTGATGAAATTAAAGAAGTTTTGGATAAAAAGGGACTAGAGCTTTTATCGTTCCTTCCTTTCTATGCCGCCAAGGACGACGCTCCTAAAAAACATGAGAAGCTTTTTGAGCTCTCCCCGCTGGAACTTTTCCAGGAATTCTACGCCACTAAGTTTCCGGAAAAAAAAGAAGTACCAGATGATTTGAAAGCTGATTTCATTGAACTCTTAGAGAAGGTAAAGCATGCGCCTCATTCGTCTTAGAGTTCGAAACATCGCCTCCTTAAAAGGTGAGCAGGAAATCAATTTTCAAGAGATTCAATCTCATAGTTCTCTATTTGCCATAACCGGTGAAACAGGTTCCGGAAAATCTTCCGTTCTAAATTCCATCGGTCTCGCTCTCTATGGGCAAATTTATAAAAAGAACGTGACCCAACTGGATGTAGTGACTCTCGGAGAGAAAGATGGTTCGATTGAACTCATCTTTCAGGTAAAAGGTAAGTACTATCTCGCCGATTGGCGTGCCCGAGTGAGAAAACAAAACGGAGAGCCCTATTCGACTCCTCAGACACCGGTTCGAAACCTTTACACGATTGAAGCTCCGCATTTTGAAAGCGCGAAGCACATTGCTACCGTCAACACTACTGAACTTCTAAATCTCGACTTTGATCAGTTCTGTAAATGTATCATTCTGAATCAGGGCGAGTTTGCGAAGTTTCTCACGAGTTCTTTTACGGACCGAAAAGAAATTCTAGAAAAACTTTATCCGGGTGAAATGCTCGAGAGCATGAGTCGGGAGCTGAAGCTCGAGATAGATCAGCTTCAGAAGGCCAAAAGCGATATTGAAATTGAACGTGAGGCCCTGAAAGGTGATGGCATTACAGGTGATAATCTCAAAGAACAAAAAGAGTCACTAGAGTCAGAACTTAAAGTTCTCGAAGCGACCTTTAAGCACATTGAAGAGTTGGATTATCATTTTGTGAGCCTCTCTTCCAATCACGATAAGCACGGGGAAAACAATCGAAAGATTGAATCCATTAAGAAAGACATGTCTGAGCTCACCAAGAGCTATAACCTCCTCCTGAAAGCAGGCCAGGAAGTACTGGAAAGAAAAGACGAGGCCCAAAAGAACCTTGAAACGAGACTTCCGGCCCTTCAGGTTCTGCTGACGAAAGAAGAGACATACAAAAACCTTGAAGCACAATTAAAACAACTTCAAACGAGGGCCGATTCTCATAAAAACATCATCGAGAAACTGACTGTCGATAGTAAGGTCATTGCGGACAAGGAAATTGTTTTACAGGAAAAACTCACGAACTCTCAAAAAGAGTTTATGTATGCTCTTCAAGAACTAAGACATCTTCGCAAGGAACTTGAAGAGGCCTTTGACCTCTACTCAGATAAGGAACTTAAAGAGGAAGAGCTTAAAGGAATTAAACTTCGTCTTCAGGAAGTGGAGATTCAAGGTAAAGAGACCAAAAAAGAAGCAGAAACTTTAAGTGATAAACTAAAATCATTCCCGGCCGATCTTAAGGCCCTGGAAATGCAAATTGAAACAAAGAAAAAAGACCTGCAAAAGGACCTGGAGAAAAAGCAGCGGGCAGAAGTGGCCCTGGATTCTTTAAAAAAGGCCCTGCTTGAAATTGATCAAGAAAAAGAAGTGGGAGATCGCCGGATTGAAAGTTTAGTTGGTCTCATTAAAAAGACCGAACTAGAACTTGTTCCAATTGAAACGACCTTAAAACTTCAGGAAGTTCTTTCTGCCAGTCTTATTTGTGTGGACCATGCCCTTATCTCAGCAAAAGAAAGCTGTCCTGTTTGTGAGCAGTTTGTGCCTCACAAGCGATTGGAAGAACTAAAGGCCAATCTCACCAAGACCGATCTAAAAGAAATTGAAAATCGCGCTCGTGAACTAAATCTTCTTCTTTTAAAGAGTCGTGAAGAAGAAAGAATTCTGTCTGAGAAGAAAAATACGCTGACCATTCAGTCTGAGATGCGCCAAAAAGAGATGGCCGAATTTACAATCGAGGCCATCAAAGTACTTCCCTCTCTGGAATCTCTCGACCAGGAACTCGCGACCGTAAAAAAACAGGTTTGGGAGTTTGATAATCTTCAAAAAGAGCTCCAAAAATTAGAGGCCGAACTTAAAAAGTCGCGTGAGCACTATGGGGCCCTTAAACTTGACCTTCAGAAAAAAGAGCAAGTCCTCTCAGGGACCCAGGAAAAACTCGCATTAATTGAAGGAAAAACCAAGGTCCTGGTTTCTGAATTTAACAAAGACAGTATCAGAGACCTTAAAAAAGACCTGCGCCTTCTCGCCTCTTATATCGAGACTGAAACTCAATTAGAAAAGTGCCGTCAGGAAAAAGAGCACTACTCTCTTCAGCTAAAAGAGAAGACCACAGAACGTGGACTTCTTGAAACTGAAGTGGCTCGCCTCCAAGGTGAGACCAATGAGCTTAAAGCGGTCCTTCAGAAAGAACTTCAAGGGAAAAAGGCCCAGGATCTCATTCAAGAGCTAAACGCTATGGCGAAGAAGGCCCAGGAAGAATGGGTCCAGCAAGAACAGAACCAACGTAAGCAAGAACTACAATTAAAAGAATTCCAAAGTCGTTTGTATGAGTTGGATAAACTTACCAAAGACTATGACCTGCACTTTGCTCAAGAACTTCATCTGGTTCGTGAGAAGGCCCAAACGATGAACATCACGGAAGGAAATCTCGCCAATCTGGTGGGGCACCTTTCCCATCTCGGTCTTACACTTGAATCTGAAAAAGTGCTGTTCATTCCCATTTCTGAAGGTCTTAAGAGCGAAAAAGATCAATACAAGCATGCGGTTAATGAATGCCGAATGAAGTTTGCCAGTGTTCGGGCCCGTCTTGAAGACTGGGAAAAACTTCAGGACAAGATTCTTCTTCTGAACCTTAAAGCAAAAGACATTCAGGAGAAATTGGATCGTCGAGGGCGCTTAAGTGAAGTCCTAGGTAAAGATGAACTCCGCACATTCGTTCTCTCACTGGTTGAAGAAAACTTGATTGAACAAACCAATCAGGAGCTGCAAAAGCTTTGTCAGGGCCGCTATGAGATCCTTCATCAATCACGCCGTATGAAACTTACTCCTGAGTTCTACATCATGGACAAGTTCCGTGAAGGGAATCTCAGAAAAGTTTCCACTCTCTCTGGTGGTGAGACCTTTATGGTGTCTCTTGCCATGGCGCTGGGGCTCGCGGAGATGACTCGTGGCCAGGCCGAAATTGATTCACTCTTTATTGATGAGGGCTTCGGAACTCTTGACCAGGAATCACTGGAAGATGTGCTGGATATGCTTCAACAAATTCAGACCCGAGGTCTGATGGTGGGAATCATTTCTCATATCAAGTCACTCACAAGTGCCATCCCGGTAAATCTCGTTTTAAGTAAAAAGCAGGATGGAACATCTACTGTGTCGCTTAAGATGAACTAAGGCACTTCCAAAAAAATCTGCACCCAAAATTCATTACCAGTGGCATCTTTAGCGAGTCCAATTGCAGAGTGAGTAAATTTCGTACTCATGAGCCTCGCACGACTAGAATCACTCTTTACCCAAAGAGCAAAAAGTTCTTCAGGAGATCCTGGCCCTCGCGCCACCAATTCACTGCAGCTGACCCCTTGTCCCATGGCCGTTTTGATCCGTGTGCATCTTTCACTACTGCCTGAAGTTCCAAAAGGAGTGAGTCCTTGGGCCATATTTTCAGCATGCTTAGTGGCCTCTGCTTCTATCGCATCAGAATCTATAAAGGCGGGAAGTCCAAGCTGCGCCCGATTGAGGTTCACCAGGTCCATGTAATCGGCGCTCATTTTTCCAAGAGAAGTAAGACCACCCGTACTTATATCTAAATATGAATCAAGGGGATTGAAATTATCAGCGGTGGGTGTTTTACAGGCGGCCAATAGGAACAAAGAAAGGATTAAAATTTTCATCCGCTCATTTTGTCCTGGCAGCCAGGAGTGTCAAAGGAGTGAATTCCACCGGAATAATGTTCACAACCCGACCTTTCTCATCCTAGACTCAAAAGAGGCCCCCTCACTCAAGTACTCTCAAAGGACTGGTATGAAAAAGTTGTCCCTCGTTCTTTCATTGGTAACTGGTACTGCTTTCGCTCATCTTCCGCTTCACCTTGATTTAGAGATGACCTCAGTAGAGTATGAATCACTCTTACGGGCCCAAGCAGGAAATAAAAAGTTTCAGATTGATCGGGATGATCCGGCAATTACATCAACTATTAAGCTTGGCGCTCGCTTGAGTAAATGGATCGCTCTCGTTAATGAAAATCGCTCAGGAGAATCGGCCATTCGTTTAACTTCTCCGACCACTCGTCGCGGAATTCCGATCGATAAGCCGAATGTCTACTCTCCTTCAATTATTGCTAAGGAAGTGGCCCAGACTCTTGAGGCGATGCCGGGCCCTATGAGAGAAGTTATTGTTGGGAATGGTGATCTTCCGACGACGACCACATTGGATGACGAAACCTTCATCCTTCATGCCCGCAAACTTGACCGCAATTACCAAAGTGCTGCTCGTTATAAATCAGTAGACGCTTATCGAAGTGAATATAAACGAGCGGCCGCTCAAGATGTGCGTGGTTATTATTATCTCACGCAAAATAAGATTGGTGCTGAAGAGCTAAAAGATGTGGCCCAGATTCCTACCGACAAACTTCCAGAGATTAGAGATGCTCTTTATAAAATCTGTCGCAATACTCCGGGTACGTCTCAAAGAAGTTGCGAGAAGGCCCTCGAACGCGCTTTTAAAAATAATACTCTCTCTGAATACTACTCAAACTACTTCGCCAAAGCTCAGAAGAACTGGGACAACTTCTTCCTGATTCCTTCAGGCGGTCGCAGATCAGATATCAAGTGGTATGGAACATATGCGGTGGTGCCTTTTAACACACCAGAGATTCCAAAATTCATTCCTTATCTTCGAAACAATATAGAGGACGAATTCCGTTGGGCCGATTGGTCCCTTAAAATGGAATTCGGATCATTCCGTAATGGGCCTCGCCTTAAATTTGAACCAGGGGTTGTTCCGCATGTAAATGGTCTTGGTGGCAATGAAATCGTGATGGATTCTAACCAGCCGATTGAAGAATACGAGTCTCAGTGGACCATTCGCCATGAGTTCGGTCATGTGCTGGGTCTGCCGGATTGTTATCACGAGTTTTATGACGAGGGCCTTCAAGCTTACGTGAATTACCAATTGGATATCACTGATCTTATGTGCTCACGGGCCGGTAATATGAAAGAACGTATCTACGAAGAAATTAAGAAGGCCTACGATCGTTAGATTCTGTGTCCCTTGTCACTCGGTGGTTTAACTCTGTAAGAGGCTTCTCAAGCTCTTTAAAGGGGTCCTTATCTCGTAGCTTAAACCCGTAGTTCTTTCCGTTTAAGGTGTCCTGCAGGTAACGTCTAATCCCCAGAATCGGTCCCGCCACTCTGCTTGAAAGGATTTTTCCGATGATGACGGCCCCAAGACAAAGAACCATCTGCAGAGAAAAAGAAGTGATGAGATACATTGAAAGAAAAGCAGTCATTTCCCTCTCAGAAAAGACACCTGACGCTGACAAGGTATATTTCAAAAAGGTGAGACCGAAGACCAAAGGGATAGAGGTCACAAAAAACACCAAGGCCACAAGGGCAAGACAAAACTTGTATTGAAAGGAAGGCATGATCCATTGAAACTTTCGTCGGTCCCCTTCCGGAACATGCCGGTTAAGCTCACCAGAAATAGCTGTCGCGATAAGAATATATGCCACCCATTGGACGAGATCGGCCAGGTTGAAGGCAGGAGTGGTAAACCAGTTTGTCTTAAGATAAAAAAGATCTACAACATACCCATAAAGGACTCTGTCCGTTACGTTCCCCATGATCCCACCAAAGAGAAGGGCCACACCAAACTGCATTCTCTTAGAATGAAAATGAACAAGATTCAGAAGCATAGGGTAACTAGAGACAATGGCCAGTCCGATGGTGGACAGAAAGACAGAGCGGAAGATCTCGGGAATGTCCTTGAAGCTTCCGAGTATGACACCATGATTTTCATGATAAGCAATATGAAAGGGTCCCCATTGGAGCTCGGGTTGATTTCCCACGATCCAGGACTTTGTCACATAGTCTAGCCCCCAGAACAGTAGAAAAGGAACATAGGCCAGGAACGCTCTTTTATGGGAAGTAAGCATTAAAGCGTACCAAAAGTTTTTCTCGGATCTCCGGATCATTGTTTACCTGAAGGCTCTCAGTGATGAATTCCTCTGCTTCGGCCTTCGAAGTCCCGCTGTTTTTTAACATGATCATTGCAGTTGTAATATTAAGTGAATCCGGGGAGAAGTTACCTTCTGAATCCAGAATGACGTTTCTCACCATTTCGCTGCCAAAGAAGCTCTTTTTTTCTTCACTTCCCAGATTCATGTTATTAACAAGATTGATAAGCTGACCACGAAGAAAACTTTCTTCAGGTGGAAGTTTCTTGATGACCTGTTCAATCAGCGCAAAGTTCTCAGAAGGATTTTTATTAATCTCTTCAAGTGAACGACTTAACAGAGTTCCGTATTCCTCTGAACCATCGAAGACAAGACCAATGCTTATCCAAGTGGCCAGATCATCTTTATTTGCACTCCCTTCAAACAGTTCACTTGTTTTCTTGTACAGCTCATCAACGTCAGAGTTAAGTCTTAAATTCAGGAGATAATTTTTTGGATCAACGGAAGAAGCGGAGGCAACTGTCCGGGAAGTTTCTCCCGATTTCTCTCTCCGGTGAGGAACCTTTGCATGACTCTCCTGCTCTTTTTCATCCATCATGGCCACTTCTTCATGGGTCTCACCTTTGAAAAAGTATCCTGCGAGAATAGTTCCTGTTACTAGTAAAACGATTAATGGCCATTTCCCTTTCAGCATAGTTCCCTTGTAGTTACTTTTTCAGGTATTGAGTTGTTGAATAGTTAAAGCCTCTGAATGTACCGAGGTTCACGTGGCGGTATCTCATGGTGTCGAGGACCGGTCCAACATTTGCTCCTTTCGCCATACTTATCTTTTTTGGAGCAGGAACAAGATTGTCTTTCATGTAGCCCGCCTCCCCGTTCACATAAGAGATCATACTTCCGTTTCTCATGAAACCAGGGACATTAACTCCAGAAGTGATTTTTACGTTATAAATTCTTCCCCATGGATCGTAAATTTTAACATAACCATCTTCAATACCATTCACGCTCAAGGCATGGCCCCCGCTTAAAGACTGGTAAGGCGTTTTATCATCACATTTAAACGTGGCCTCATAAACATCACGTGTCGCAGTCTGCTCAACAAGTTTGGCCGTATAGTCGCACTTCTGACGGTAGGTCACCGCTGACAATGTTGTCACATGCTTGCCCTTAGTGAGTTTGGAAATCAGATTATTGAGAGTGACTTCTTCTTTAAACATCTTAAAGAAGTCCCTGCGTACTTCCGCCAGATAGAGGGCCTTATTAAGATTACGTATCGACGGATCAATACGGGAGAACGCTGTTCGCATACCTGTCTCAGGTACAGAACCACCTTTCTTCCAATTCGTGTTCATATAATTCCCGAGATTATGAATCACGTCACCAAACTTCGCCGTGCGCTCATACATAGAAAGGGCACCAAGCTCTTTTGAAGAAAGAGATAAGGCATTTTTCTTCCAGAGGAATGAGTCCTCATAGATTTCATTTTCTTCATCGATGATGGATCCCAAGAAGGACATTGTAGTTGCAACCGGCCCGCACCAGCCCGGATCACGAGTGATAGATGGGTCTTTAGTAACGTTTGAAATGTATTTGGCTAGCTCAGGCGATGATTGACTTAAGAGAGGCGTAGAAGGATTCACACAAAATTTAGTTTTGGCGTAGTTACAGTCAGGAGATTGCTTCTTCCCTTGTGCATAGGTCTTATACTCGGCCTCTGAATAACACTTGGTAGGGTACAAAGCGATTGCACTTGTTGCGGGTGAAACGACCTCAATGTATTTGGTGTTTGTTTTGAAGCTCGTGCTGGTCGTGTTTTTGCTCTCAAGAACAGAAATGATACTCATAGGCCCGGCCTGGCCAATACCATGCACATTCATTGAGTAACCACAATTTGGCACTCGGACATAGTATTGGTGTGCAAAGGATCTGCATCGGGCAACACTGTCCGCGGCCAGAGGTGCAGAAGATTCCGCTATTTTTACAAAGCTCTTATTCTCAGACACGCTATAGATGGTACATTTTTTGTTTTCATAATATTTTTGTGGTGCTTTCACATAAACGGGCCGATCCGAAGTGGAAGTGAAGTTCTGAAACAAAACGAAGAGGGCCGGCACAGAGAGCGTTAAAGTGCTAACGACCAAAGTTCTTCTTTTCATGTACAACCTGACCTTGATAAGTTTGTCTGCTTATCGGTATTTTATCCGATGATCATAATCATCTCTGGCAAGATCAGAAGAAAATGCTTTATTGCGTTCTTAGACAGGGTGACATCAAGAAAAGGTGCCAAAAAATCAAGTCAAATGTCCCAATTAATGAGTAAATTTGATTACTTGCAAACAAGCGACACTTAGTACAGTTGAAAATTTCATTAGTGCTGAGAAATAGGAAATTCCACCACAAACGTCGTTCTAGGTGCTTTTTCACAAAGAGTAATCGTGCCCTTGTGTGAGTCGATTATATTGCGACTGATACTAAGACCCAGACCAGTGCCTTCACCCAATGGCTTCGTGGTAAAAAAAGGCTCCATAATCTTTGCCCTGATCTCCTCCGGAATGGCCGGCCCTGAATCAGAAATGACAATCTTCACTTTCTTATCATCATGAGTGGCAACGAGATCAATCTCTTTAAGCTCACAGTTTCTTACGGCGTAGTAGGCGTTATTTAAGAGATTAATCAGGACCTGTGAGATTTCTACTGGACGACATTCGATAACAAGATTTTGGACCGACTTATTAAGTTTTACACCTGAGATACGGAACTTCTCTAAGCACAGGGCCAGGGAGTCTTGGACGATAAGTTCCAGTTCGTATTTTTCAAAATGAATTTCTTCAGAGCGACGAGAAAGCTTTCTAAGACTCGTCACGACTCCATTAATCCTCGAAACCGTATCGTTGATCTTCTTTAAGAACATCCCCACCATTTTTTTGTCAGGAGGAGAATCATTCAATGACTCTTCAATCGCCACTGCATTCAAGTGGATAATGGCCAATGGGTTATTAATCTCGTGAGCAATTCCTGCGGCCATTTCCCCAAGCGCAATCATCTTCGAGTTATAGACCATCGTATGCTGAGCATTTTTAATTTCAGTGATATCTAGAATCTGAGAGATAAAAAACTTAGGTTTTCCTTCGTCGTTTCTAATCAAAGAAACACTCAAAAGGGCCCACATGGTCTTTCCATTTTTATGGAAGTAACGTTTTTCGATTCGGTAGTTCGGAATTTTTCCATCGACTAACTGATGAAGAAAACCCAGATCACGTCCAAGATCTTCTTCGTGAGTGATGGTCTGAAAATCTATATTGAGAAGTTCCTGTTCATCATAGCCCCAAAGTTCAATCAGGGACTCATTCACTTTTAGAAACTTCCCATCGAGGCTGACCAGGGCCATCCCGATGGGAGCAAATTCAAAGGCGTTTTCGAACAAATCGAGATCGACTGTCACGATTAGAATTCAGCGTTCTTTGGTGATCTTGGGAATGGAATTACATCACGGATATTCGTCATACCAGAGATGTACATAACCGCACGCTCAAATCCTAGACCGAAACCCGAATGTGGAACAGAACCATACTTACGAAGATCCAGGTACCACCAGTAGTTGGTTGGATCCATCTTAAGATCACTCATACGCTTAGTCAGGCGCTCATAGCTGTCTTCACGCTGAGAACCACCAATAAGCTCACCCACGCCTGGAACGAGAACGTCCATAGCACGCACGGTTTTTCCATCTTCGTTGAGTTTCATATAGAAAGACTTAATCTCTTTCGGATAGTCAGTCACGATCGTTGGACGCTTGAAGTATTGTTCAGCGAGGAAACGCTCGTGCTCAGTTTGAAGATCAGTTCCCCAAGAAACTGGGTAGTCAAATTTATGAGTTTTACTTGCTTCCTGAAGGATCTCAACTGCTTTCGTATAAGTCACCATTTCAAACGGTGAATTCTTCACGTGCTCAAGAGTTTTTAGATTCTCAGGAGAATAACGGCTGGCCAGGAACTCTAGCTCATCACCACACTTCTCAATCGCGCGCTTAATAAGGTGCTTAACATAACCAGTGGCAAGCTGGGCGTTGTCCTCTAGAGTGAAAAACGCGGCCTCTGGTTCAACCATCCAGAACTCAGACAAGTGGCGGGCCGTGTTTGAGTTTTCAGAACGGAATGTAGGTCCAAATGTATAAACGCGTCCTAGACCACCAACTGCAAATGTCTCAGCTTCAAGCTGACCAGATACAGACAAGAAAGTCTCGCGACCGAAGTAATCTTGCTTGAAATCAATGGCACCTTTCTCTCCACGAGGAAGTTTATCCAGGTTGAGAGTTGAGATGCGGAACATTTCCCCTGCACCTTCAGCATCAGATGCTGTGATGATGGGAGTATGAAGGTAAGCAAAGCTCTCATTTGAGAAGAACTCGTGCGTCGCTTGAGCAAGCTCATGACGAAGACGGAACACTGCCGAGAAAGTGTTTGTTCGAGAACGAAGGTGGGCGATCTCTCTTAGGTACTCAAGAGAGGTCTCTTTCTTCTGAAGAGGATAGTCTTCACCGTTTAGGCAGTAGATGTGAACGCGCTTTGCTTGCATTTCTACAGGCTGTTTCCCTTGAGAAGCAACAATGAGACCTTCCACTTCAACTGAAGAACCGATCGTAAGCTTCACCACTTCTTCATAATTACCAAGAGTGCCATCTACGATGATCTGAAGATCTTTCTGAGTTGTCCCATCATTCACAACCATGAAAGAGAACTTTTTCGACTGACGAAGTGATTTAATCCAACCACGGACGATCACAGTCTGATCTACAGGCTTAGTTTCATATACTTTTTTAATTAAAAGATACTGAGACATGAACACTCCTATCCTAGAATTTTCTGTTTAATTTCTAATGCTACTTCTGTTTTTAAACGAGGACCAAATTGTGAAACCACTTTGCTTGCGGCCTTAGAAGCAAGTTTTCCGGCCGAAGCGAAATCATGGCCATTAGTGATGGCATACAAGAATGCTCCCGCATACATGTCCCCTGCACCGTTAGTGTCCACTGCTTTCACATGGAATGGTTCAATGTTAATGAACTTGTGCCCGTCCCAAATAACCGCGCCCTCTTCACCCAAGGTGATCACGAAAGTCTTAGCAATAAGCTTAAGTCTCTCACGAGCTTCTAGGATATCATCAGTTTCTGTATAAGCACAGGCCTCAGATTCATTACAAAAAAGAAGATCAATACCGTCGCCAATCATTTCAGCGAGACCCTCTTTAAAGAATTTCACCATATTCACATCGGAAAACGTCAGGGCGGTCTTCACACCAGCGGCCTCGGCGATATTACGAGCGTGGATCGCGGCCGCGCGACCTGAAGGAGATGCCACAAGATAGCCTTCCATGTACATATATTTCGAATGGCGAATCGCTTCAGGGAAAACTTCAGTTTTACTGATGGTTGAAGTGATACCCAGGAAGGTATTCATAGTTCTTTCTGCGTCAGGCGTAATAAGCACCAGGCATTTTCCAGTGATACCTTGATCGCGATCTTGTTTTTGAAGATTGGAATCAACGTTATTATCTTGAAGATCCTGGAAATAAAAGTTTCCGATAGGATCTTTTGCTACCTTACATGAATAAAAAGCTTTTCCACCGAACTGGGCAGTGGCAATCACTGTATTAGCGGCCGAACCACCGCACTGCTGTTTCTTAGGAGCAGTTCCAAGTGCATTTAAAAGGTAATTCTGGCGATCTTCATCCACCA
Source organism: Peredibacter sp. HCB2-198 (assembly GCF_045999315.1). GTDB lineage: Bacteria > Bdellovibrionota > Bacteriovoracia > Bacteriovoracales > Bacteriovoracaceae > Peredibacter. The sequence goes on from NZ_CP174607.1 coordinate 3,313,379, forward strand.
GAGTCATGAGACCCTTATCAATGTTGTTCTTTTTAAAAAATTCATCGTGCACTTCATACTCCATGTCCACCAGGGCGTTCCCGATAGCATAGACATCGTATTTCTTAGTCATGTCAAATCTCCAAAGTAGACGACTAATGTAATAGAATTAGACTGAAAAATACACATCATATCGAGTGGATTTACCGATATATTGTACCGATGGGGCCTTTGAAAGATTGGCGGAATGGCGAGGGCGCTTGACGACTAAACGTTTGGTCTTTTTCCCAAGGGCCTTTTCAAAAACCTGGATGGCATCCTGATCGGAACCTACAACATTTCGAAATATACGCATCTCTTTGCGGGGAGAGGCCTTCTCGTTTATGTCTTCAAACATGGGATCAAAGTAAATGACCTCTGTTCTTGGGCCATTTTCAAGAATTTCTTGGGCGGAAGTCGCTTGGAAATGAAAATTTTGAAGTTTTGGATGCTGAGCATTCTTAAGCGCTGATTGAATGAGAAAACGAATCACTGGATGTCTTTCGGTGGCCCAAACTTCACAGCCAAAGGCCAGCATCAATAAAGAATCTCCGAGCATTCCGGCCGTCAAATCCAAAACCTGTGGACGATGAGTTCCTTTTACACCAATCGCTTTGGCGAGAAGCTCTTTATGAACGGAACTCTTCTTCAAATATTCTTCGTGACGAGATAATTCCCGATCAATTTCAATTCCAATTGGTTTTTCTTTGGGAATGTCTGAATGAAGCCAAAACTGGCCCGAGATCCACTCAAATGTCAGATCTATGACGTTTTCTTCGCAAAACTTATTTAGCTCGGAAAACTCCGAATCCCCGAGAGAAAGTTCCGTTCCGTCTTTGATGAGTTTGAGTGCCATAAAACTCAAGTTTAAATCATTCCAATTCGATTGACCACCTGCATTTTCTGACGGTTAGTTCTTAACAAACCTCTTCACTTGGGCCTAACATATGGGGCAATTTACATACAAGGCCATCAAGGAATTACTATGAAGGGTACACACACGCCTCTTAACTACCATCCTGAAAAATTAAAACGAGAACTGAAACCTTTTTATATCGGTGCAGATGATAAAGACATTAATGACATGCTAAAGACCCTGGGCCTTAACAGTCTGGATGATCTTTACGCCCATATCTCTTCTGACGTGAAGATGACGTCAGTACCAATGCCAAAACACCTGGCCTATGAAGAACTCATTGGTCACGTGAATGATGTTGCCAACAAAAACAATATCAAGACCTCATTCTTAGGTGATGGTCTTCCTCAGTATAAAGTGACAGATGTTGTAGGTCCGGTTTGTGATATCCGTGGTCTTACGACCGCTTATACTCCATACCAACCAGAGCGCTCTCAAGGAACACTTCAGACTCTTTGGATCTATCAGTCTCTCGTTTCGCAGCTGACTGGTTTTGAAGCAGTAAACGCTTCTCTTTATGATCGCTCAACTTGTCTTTATGAGGCGATGAACTGTGCTCTTCGTCTGGTAAAAGATTCTACAACTGTGGTTGTGGCCAACACCCTTTATCCAGGTGACCTGGAAGTTATTGAGACTCACGCGAAAGAAACTGAGATGAAAATCGTTCGCGCTCCGATCAATGCTCAGACTGGTAAACTAGATATCGACGCTCTTAAGCGAATCCTTAATACAACTCCACAAGTGGCCGCAGTGGCGTTCCCACAAGTAAACCACTTCGGTAACATCGAATCAGTGGATGAAATCGTAGACCTTTGTTCAAACAACAACATTAAGTCTATCGCAGTTGTCGATCCTATGCTTCTTGGCCGAGGTGGGTTGAAGGCCCCGGCGAAGTTCGGTGTTCGGGGTCAGGGCGCGGACATGGTCGTAGCGGAAGGTCAGCACCTGGCGATCGGTCCAAACTTCGGTGGCCCTGGTCTTGGAATCTTCGGTATCCGTTACAATGAACAAGATAAGGTCTCAATTCGTTCAACCGCCGGCCGTTACGTTGGTAAGACTCAGGACCTTAAAGGTCGTGAGTGTAAGGCGCTTATTCTTTCAACTCGTGAGCAACATATCCGTCGTGAAAAAGCGACATCGAATATCTGTTCTAACCAGTCTTTCGTAGCAACTGCGGCGGGGGCCTCGATGCTTGCCCGTGGGGACGAAGGATTTGAAGCAACATTGAAACACTCTCGCGCTCTGGCCGAGAAAGCAGTTGAAACTCTGACTCAGTTTGAAGGTGTGGAACTTAAATTTAAGGGCTCTGCTTTCTTCAACGAGTTTACGCTTAAACTTCCAGTGAACACTTCTGAATTCATTCATAAGGCAAGTGCCGCTGGTCTTCAGGTGGGTGTGGACGTTTCAAACCGTCATACGGAAATTGCCGGTGAAAATCTTCTTATGTTGAGCTTCACTGATATTCACTCTGAAAAAGATCTGGATAAACTCGTATCATTCTTTGGTTCAAACTTTGAAAAAACCAAGGGTGGCTCTCCAGCTCCTAAAATTCAATCTGTGATGCTAAGAACTGATGCTCCAGAAATTCCAAGAATTGATTCAAAAGAGATCATCGCTTACTATGAGAAACTAGGAAAACAAAACCTTTCTCCAGATGACGGTATCTACCCTCTTGGTTCTTGTACCATGAAGTACAATCCGTACATCAACGATTATGCGGCCTCTCTTCCGGGTTTCACAAATGTTCACCCTCAAGCTCCGGTTGAAGATATTCAGGGCTGTCTTGAAATTCTTTTCGAAATCCAAGAACAATTCAAGGCCATCACTGGTCTTCCAGGAGTAGTGACTCAAGCAGTTGCGGGTGCTCAAGGTGAATTAGTTGGACTTAAAATGTTCCAGGCCTACCACCGCGATCGTGGTGAAGGTGATCAAAGAAATGTCATCATCATTCCTCGTTCGGCCCACGGAACAAACCCTGCCACAGCAACAATGGCCGGTTACCAAACGAAGATGGTTGAAGGTCAGCTCTATGGTATTTATACAGTTGAAGCTCTTTCAAATGGCGAGATGAATCTTGCTCAAATTAAAGAATTCCTAAAAACAGATGGTCACCGTGTGGCCGGTGTGATGGTAACAAACCCTAACACGGCCGGAATTTTTGAAACTCAGTTTAAAGAAATGAGTGAACTCATCCACGCAGTGGGTGGTCTGGTTTATATGGACGGCGCGAACATGAATGCTATCGCCGGTATTCTTGATCTGAATAAACTTGGCGTAGATGCTGTTCACAATAACCTTCATAAAACGTGGACAATTCCTCACGGCGGCGGCGGTCCTGGTGACGCGATTGTTGGTGTTTCTCACCGACTTCTTGATTTCATCCCTGGTGTTCAGGTTGTGAAGAAAGATGGCAAGTACGACATCGTTAAACCGGCCAAATCTTGCGGCTCGTTTCACCGTCACTTCGGTAACTTCGCTCACAAGATCCGCGCTTACACTTATATTAAGGCCTTGGGTGCCGATGGTGTTCGTAAGATGAGCCAGGTGGCCGTGCTTTCTGCGCGCTACTTACATAACCGTCTCTCGAAGAGCTACCCTACACTTCCAGCGGAAGCAGGTTCGGCTCCTCGTATGCACGAGTTCATTCTGACTCTTTCTCCAGAAACTTTTAAGAAGGTAGAAGCTAGCGGAACTCCGAAAACAAACACCATTGCTCGTATTGGTAAGCTGTTCCTGGATTTCGGTTTCCATGCTCCAACGGTTGCCTTCCCAGAGCAGTACGGGCTTATGATTGAGCCAACTGAAACTTACTCTAAGAAAGAATTGGATCAATTCTCTGACGTGGTTGAAACTATTCTTAAGCTTATTAATGAGCATCCGGAAGTTCTTAAAACAGTTCCTCACTTCACTCCGATTGATCGCGTGGATGAAGTTCTTGCGAACAAGACCCCAGTACTCACTGAGAAAATTACGGATCACCTACCGGATATCATCCCTGATCGAGTTGATTCTGAGAGACTCAGAAATTCAACTGCGGGCGATCTTTGCGAGCTCATCTTAAAAGCTCACCAGAATCAATAATGAATAAGGGCCACAATCGTGGCCCTTTTTTTTAATGATAAAAACTGCTCCAATCTTCATGGGGCAAGGTCGGAAGATCCACGAGGAAAGTGGTGTGAGAGGTGTCACTTAAATACTGAAGACTTCCTCCATGCTTCTCTACAATCCCGCGGGCCAAGGCAAGTCCTAGTCCTGTTCCTTTACCCAAATCTTTTGTTGAGTAAAATGGCTCCATAATTCTTGAAGCAATCTCCGGAGGAATGCCACTACCGGAATCTTTCACATAAATCTGCACATGATCGTTAACCTGATGAGCACTGATTTCAATCCACTTGTCCGGTAAAAATTCGATGGCATCAAATGAGTTGTTTAGGAGATTAAGAATCACCTGCTCAAGTTGAATTTTATTTCCCACTACACTGTAGTTTTCTAGGCCATAGAATCGAAGATTAATCCCGTGGTTTTTCATGCGTTGTCCGCAGAAGACCAGCACATCATCCACTAACGTTTTAAGATCAATTTCAGTCTGAGGACCTTTCTCATCCTGATGAACAAATTCTCTCACCCCTTGTATGGTGCGGTTGATTCGCTCGCTGGTATAAATAATCTGTTGAAGTCCGTCCGCCAGGTCTTGTTGTCGTTCCGTATCTCGGTAAATACGAAGAAGCTGAGTGGTTCTCGCCTGAATCACGGCCAGTGGATTATTAATTTCGTGAGCAATTCCGGCCGACATCATTCCTAGCTCAGCATATTTTGATTGTCCGAGAAGCCGGTCATTTCTCTCTTTCACCAGGTGATTCACTTCTTCACTGTGACGACGGTTCATCAATTCAAGAAACACAAACAAAGTCACTCCGGAAAAGAGAATGTAAAAAATCAAATCTCCCATGAGGGCCATTGGTTCATTCATGGTTTCCATTCGCCAAATCGGAAAGGCCAATCTTGTCACGAAATACAGGGCGGAAAGTCCATAGGCAATCCAATGAAAATGAGTCAGAGGTCCCTGGTTTTTTTTCTGGGCCTCAAACACCAAACTGACACCAAAGACCACGATCCCGAGAGTGAACGGTAATGTATAGAGAGTGAATCCCATGCCGTAACTCGCGAGGGCCACGGAAACGAATGCACAACCCGCGAGCATTAAGTAGCGCCATCGACCAGAAAACTCAGTGCCAGAGATATCTTGTAGGAAAAGTTTAAATCCTCGTAATGGCCAGATCCACCCCACCATAGAAAGGGCGATTATATGAGGCATAATGTGAAGAAAAAACCCACAGGCCAGAGTATTAAATCCCAACGCTGCCCAAAATTCAGTTAAGTGATAAAATTCCTTCTCCTTATGACGCCGATAACTCAAGTAGGAAAGACCTCCCATGATTAGGGCCGTAAATAAGGAGAGACCAAAGATAATTTGATTGGTGATACTCATAAGAAATATTGTAGACAGCAAATTTCTTACATTGAGCTGAATTAATTCATAAGAGCGACAGACGTATTTTATATACATTTCTTACATTTACTGATATCAACGGATTACGCACAAGACCAAACTTTTTCAGGACACTATCCATGAGTTTTAAACCTCGTTGTACCTTCGCCATTATTTCCCATCCGGATGCCGGTAAAACAACCATGACTGAAAAACTCTTGTGGTTTGGTGGGGTCGTTCGTGAGGCCGGGATGGTTAAATCCAAGACTGGTGATTACGCAAAATCAGACTGGATGGAACTTGAAAAGCAACGTGGTATCTCCATCACTTCATCAGTGATGAGTTTTGAATATAATGATCGCGCTCTTCACCTTCTGGATACTCCGGGACACAAAGACTTCTCGGAAGATACTTACCGCACACTTACTGCGGTTGAATCCGTGTTGATGATGATTGACTCTGCTAAAGGTGTGGAGGCCCAGACGATTAAACTTATGGAAGTTTGTCGAATGCGTGATACTCCAATCGTCACTTTCATGAACAAGTTTGACCGTGAGGCGATGGATCCGTTCGCGCTTCTGGATAACATTGAATCGATTCTTAAAATTCAGTGTGTGCCAATGACCTGGCCAGTAGGTAACGGTGTTGACTTCAAAGGCGTGTACGACTTTAAAACCAAACAGATCTTGAGCTTCAAAGACTCGAAAGATCCATTCTCTCCGAGCTTTATTGATGCTTCTAATCTTGATGCTCCTTCACTAGTAGAGGCCATTGGTCCGGCACTGGTTGAAAAACTAAAAGAAGAACTGGAAATGGTTTCAACCCTGATTCCAGAATTCAATATGGAAGAATACCAAGCGGGAATTCAAACTCCGGTGTTCTTCGGTTCAGCACTTAAAAACTTCGGTGTAAAAGAAACACTGGATCTTATTACGCAGATTGCTCCAACGCCTAAACCTCGTGAAGCAGTTCTTGCTCCTTATGATTCAAACGCTGAGAAGATCACGATTGATCCAAGTGATAAAGAATTTACAGGATTTATTTTTAAGATTCAGGCCAACATGGACCCTAAACACCGTGACCGTATTTCGTTCATGCGCGTTTGTTCTGGACGCTTTGAAAGAAATGAAAAAATCTATCATGTAAGAACTGGGAAAGAGATTCGTATCGCAACTCCCCTTATCTTCCAGGCCCGTGATCGTGACATTGCTGAAGAAGCATTGGCCGGAGACATCATCGGTCTTTACGATACTGGTAAATACCAAATCGGTGACACCTTCTCTATGGGTAAAAAACATATCCGTTACACCGGTATTCCAAGTTTCTCGCCTGAATTATTCATGCGTGTAACGGCGAAAGACCCAATGAAAGCAAAACACCTAGAAAAAGGTCTTTCTCAACTTTCTGAAGAAGGTGCCACTCAGCTCTTCATCCGTCGTCACACCAACGAAAAGATGTTGGGCGCCGTTGGTGCTCTCCAATTTGAAGTTGTGAAGTATCGTCTGGAAGATGAATACTCAGTGGAAGCTTCTTACGAGCCAGTGGCATGGGCCGGTGTTCGTTGGTTGAAATTCCCGGATAAAAAAGCAGAAGAAAAATTCGCTCAAGACTACTCTTCAGTGATTATGGAAGACAAAGATAAGCGTCTTTGTTTTGCGGTAAGAACTGAATGGGACTTAAAGCTCGCAATGGAGAAAAATCCAGACGTGAAGTTTTTTAAGAACTCAGATTATATCGAATAATAACCTAAACTTCGTTCTGCTGAAGAGGCAGTTCCACCACGAAGGCCGTATTCATTGAGGTTTCATCGTAGTAAAGCTTTCCATGATGATCCTCAATGATCCCACGAGAAATTGAGAGACCAATCCCAGTTCCGGCCATTTCTTTCGTGGTAAAAAAGGGTTCCATGATCTTCTTTCTAAATGACTCAGGGATGCCTTTCCCAGAATCAATGACTTTGATCCGTAGGGTGTGATCAACCACCTCGCAGGTCAGATGAATCCATGGTTTATCGGTCTTAGAAATTGCATCAAATGAATTGTTCATCAGATTCAAAAGGACCTGAGAGATCTGAATCGGTCGACAAACTAATTCCACATTCGGAAATGGATCAATAATCACCTGAATTGAATGTAAACGAAAACGATCACGGGAATAGTTCATGGTGTCTTCAATGATTTGTTCCGGAGTCACTGACTTAAATGGCTCTTTACGGTTGTCTCTAGAGAAGTTTCGAAGCGAGTTAATGATGGTGGACATTCTTAGAGTTGTTTCCTCGATCTGATCCAGATTTCTAACAATGAAGTCTTTCTCAGCACTTCCTCTTTGAATGTGGTTCCGCAGATAATTTGCCCGAGTCGTTATGAGCCCTAATGGATTGTTAATCTCGTGGGCGATCCCAGCGGCCATTTCTCCCAAGGCCGAGAATTTTGACTGCATCTCAAGCTTATTCTCGAGTTTTCTCTGATATTCAGTCTTAAGCTCATAGATGGTCACTGACGGAAGAAGAATGGCCATCAGGATGTTACACATCAAAGAAATGGCAAACCCATAGAATGAAAATTCCGGATCAAAACGAAAGATCGGGTAGTCAACAATATGGGCAAAGATAATCAGGATGGTAAAGAACAGTAGATAATGAGTGATCGAAATTTTTGGTCTTCTATCCAGCTCTTTTTTAGTGGCGATCAAATGATCAACGGCCACGATAAAAACAACCAGCGCCTGGGGAAATGTATAATAAAAGAACCCCAGCCCCATAAGATTAAAGATAATCGACAGAAAAAAAGAGGCCAGGATAATGGGCATATGCCACTTTCGTTTCAGATCCTTCTCAGTTACCCCTTCGAGAATTTTTCTTACGGCCACTACTCGCCACCACCAAAAAATAGTGGAGAAGGCCATAACGGTTTGACTCATTCCCGAAGTCAGAGATGCGAGCAAAAAATAAGCACCGTTTGAGAGCCAGTACTCAACTGCCTGCCATTGTCTTTTATCTCTTTCATACCAATAGATTATCGAACTGATGATAATCATTCCGATAATCGTAAGAACAGAAATGTTGATAATGACCGAAGCGCTGTCCATTTTTATCCAAAAAAAAAGGGCCAGGATAACCTGGCCCCTATTCGTAATTAAGACAAGCTTAACTTATTTTTTTGGCTTAAACCAGCAAAGAGGACGAAGTCCAACTTTATAACCAGTCTTACCGTGACACGTACCTTTCACTTCATCGTTCTGAGATACGTCTTCGTTGAAAGATTTTTCACAAAGAGCACCTTGGAAGTATGTATCAAGACGACACTGGTGAGCTGGGTGAGCATCATCAGTTCTAGAAACTACGTTTGTATCAGGAGTTTCAAATTTACCTTCTGGTTGATTACGAAGAGCTGCAAATAGACCTGCTACAGATACACCGGCCATACCGTTACGGATACAGATCGCGCGATCATCTTTATTTGGCCATGCCTTAGCACAAGCTTCTGAAAGAGTTGTAGGAACGTTCATGCGAGCAACTGCTTGAGCGTTGTTATCGTTAAGGAAGGCCTTACGAAGACACTTAAGAGTTGCGAAGTAGTCAGCTTGACCTTCGTTAGATGCCCACTTGTTGAAAAGGTTTCCAACTTTTGGAGCTCCACCAAGGTGGTGACCGAGTTCGTGACAAAGAACAAGAGCGAAACCATCTTCAGTGATTGTATTGTGACGAGCAAGACCGCCGTACATATTAACAATCCAACCACCCATACGAGTAGCATTGGCGTTTACAGTAGCATCTGTCCATTTACGGTTGATCGTAAGACGACCACCCATTTGAGCAACGATTGGAGCATAAATAACTTCAAGCTTATCAATAACAGCGTTGAATTGAGCTTCAGTCAGACCGCCGGCCAGTTTTGAACCAACAGGGATTGATAGATCGTTTTCAGGAAGGAATCCACCTTTGCCATCTTCCGTACAGGCAAATGATGGAGCGGCCAGGGCCATTGATAGAACGAGTGCAGTTAGAAATTTCATGTGTTGTTTCTCCTTAAGATTTTTCTAAATCTCTACAATTGGTCAATTTTAGAAATCTCCGTGTGAAGACGTCAGCTTTATATTCGTGATGTAAGAAGATGTAATAAAAAGGCCGGGGATTACCCGGCCTTTATTGAAAAGATGAATTTTCGTTTAAATTAGCGGCTGCTAACAGATGGCTTGAACCAGCAAAGTGGACGTAGACCAACTTTATCACCCAAAGTTCCATGACATGTGCCAGTCACTTCGCTTGATGCAGAAACATCTTCGTTCATTGATTTGTCACAAAGAGCACCTTGGAAATATGTATCAAGGCGACACTGATAAGCTGGGTGATTGTCATCAGTTCTTGTTACAACCTTTGTATCAGGAGTATCAAACTTTGGCTCAACAGTTGAGTTACGAAGCGCCATGAAAAGTCTTGAAACCGACATACCGGCCATACCACCGCGGATACACATATAATAGTCATCACTCCAAGTGTGAGCACTACTACAAGCTCTTCTTAGAGTTGCTGGAACTGGCATCATCTGACGAACGATTGCCTGGTTGTCATCGTTTAGCCAAACTTTACGTAGACATTTAAGAGTTGCGAAGTAGTCAGCTTGACCTTCGTTTGAGGCCCATGAAGATGCCCATTGAGAGGTCTTTCTTGGAGCTCCACCGATGTGGTGACCAAGTTCATGACATACTACCAGGGCGAAACCGTCCTCAGTAATTGTCTCGTGACGAGCAAGACCACCGAACATAGAAACTTTCCAAGTCTTACCCATCTGTTGAGCGTAAGCATTTACAGTTGGATCGTCCCAGTTTCTTTCAACTTGTAGGTTAGCACCAAAGTTAGAAATGATAGGAGCATATAGAGTTTCAACTTTTGTAATCACATCGTTGAACTGCTGCTCAGTAAGACCACCCATGCGGCCTTTTTGGTTAGCATAAATTTTTACATTGTTTTCAGGAACAAAACCCTCAGTACCATCTGGTGTACATGCCATAACTGGGTAAGCAACTGTAAGGGCAATAGCTAGCAGTCCTTGCTTGAAACTCTTCATTTTAAATCTCTCCTTAGAAAATCACTAGGTCTTAACGTAATTCTGACATAATCAGATATCGAGTTACTACAGTGAAAGACTAAAGTAAGATTTTGTTGGATGAGTATTTTAATCAGGTATAGCGGCAAAAAAAAGCCAGGTCCGAAGACCTGACTCTTGGAGGAGAAATTACTGAACTGTAGGTTTGAACCAACAGCGAGGACGTAGACCAACTGTGTGGCCTGTAGAGCCGTGGCAAGAACCAGCTACTTCAGTCTCTGCTGAGAAATCTTCATTGAAAGATTTTTCGCAAAGAGCACCTTGGAAGTATGTATCAAGTCTACATTGTGTAGCAGGGTGACTGTCTGAAGTTGATGATACTTGTTTTGGATCAGGCGTATCAAATTTTGGAGCTTTCATTGACCAAGCTAGAGCAGCAAATAGTTTTGCCACAGAATCACCGGCCATAGCACCGCGGATACAAAGAGCGCGGTCAGCAGCAGTTTTCCAGTTTTTGTTACAAGAATCAGTTAGGAATTGAGGAACTTCCATTTTACGAACGATAGAAGCATTATCTTCGTTCATCCATACACGACGAAGACATTTAGTCGTTGCGAAGTAATCAGATTGACCTTCGTTTGAGGCCCAATCATCACCAGCGTAACGAGGAGCACCTGCAATGTGGTGACCGATTTCGTGACATACAACAAGCGCGAAACCATCTGGAGTGATTGTTTTGTGACGAGCAAGACCACCGAACATAGACACTTTCCAGATATTGCCTTCTTGTTCAGCGTAAGCGTTAACTGTTCCGTCTGTCCATTTACGAACAACTTCTAATTTACCGCCGTATGAAGAAACGATTGGAGCATATACGTCTGAAACTTGATCAATAACTTCATTGAATTGAGCTTCTGAGATTGTGTTGATGCTTTTAGCGTCTACTGGGATGAAGAGGTTGTTCTCTGGTACGAAACCCTCAGAGCCGTCTTTTGTGCAAGCGAGAACTGGTTGAGATGCGATAAGGGTTGCGAGGAGCAATCCTACTGATAGTTTTTTCATTAATCCTCCTTGATTAACTTTAAATCTGTAACAATGTTGACACAGAACTCTGGAGATGCCAGCAAAGTTAAGAAGATGTAAGATTTTTTTGGATACTGCTTCAAAGTCAGTTAAAAAAATTTAACACCAAATACCAAATGCCGAGTGTAACAAATGATAGCGGTACACCTACTCCCACCATCATTCCTGCGAGAGTTGGACGCAGATTATGAGAGGCAGCGAGAATGCTTGCAGTGATCATTGGGGCCATGGCACTTTCCATCACTGCGACTCGGAGTATCTCTTGCTTCACTCCGAGAAAATAGTAGAGAGAAAAAATCATGAGGGGCGCGAGCAGCAATTTGTAACCTAGCCCCATGACGAGATATTGAAATTCATTCTTGATCTCTCCCCACTTGAGTTGAAGACCCACTGAAATAAGGGCCAGAGGGGTCAATGTACCGGAAAGTTTTTCGAGAACAATTTTAATGTCCCCTTCCGCTTGCCATCCCAAACTTCCTAGAAGAATGCCAAATGTGAAAGCAAGAAATGGTGGGAATACCAGGATCTTTTTAAACAGAACACGCTTGCGCATTTTTCCCGATGAGTAAGTGATGGCGAGCCACACACCCAGACTAGAAACAATGAGAAAGCTTCCCATTTGATCCACCACCAGAGCGTGCTTAACCGCGTCCATTCCATAGAGGGCCTCAATCACCGGAAACCCCACGAAAGATGTATTGGCAAAGCCAGCGGTCAAAATCAAACAGCCAATGAGACTTTTCTCCCAAGCAAATTTTTTCCCCAGATATTGAAAGAGGAAATAGGCCACTCCGAACATTAACCACGCCACCAGGACCAGACCAATAAGATCCGTCCTCCATTCGAGGTGAGGCAAATTTAATAAGCAAATCGCCGGCATTGGTACATATAAGATCAATGTCCCTAAGGTCGTATGAGCGTTTGAGGGAATGGTTTTCACCTTCTGAAGGCAAACACCAATCAGAAGGCTAACAAATAAAAGAATAAGACTACTCATGAACTTGGTCGATCCAGCGCTTTTTATCGGCCTCACTTAAAAAAGAGGCCTCAAAAGAATTTTTGGCAATTGTAAGAATATCTTGATGAGAAAGATTAAGGTCACGGGCGGCCTCAATAAAATTCTGATTCATGTATCCGCCGAAATAGGCAGGATCATCAGAATTGATTGTGACCTTCACTCCCTTTTGGAGGAGTTTTTTTAAATTATGGTCCGTCATCTTTTTAAAAACACAAAGTTTAATGTTTGAAAGTGGACACACGGTAAGAGGCATTTTCTCCTCTACCAGACGCTTAATGAGTTTCTCGTCCTCATCAGAGCGCACACCGTGATCAATGCGCTTCACTTTCAGAAGATCCAAGGCCTCCCAGATGTACTCGGCCGGGCCTTCTTCACCCGCATGGGCCACTGTCAAAAATCCGGCATCTCGGGCCATTTTAAAAACTCGTTCAAACTTATGTGGAGGATTCCCTCTTTCCCCTGAATCAAGCCCAACGGCGATGATTTTATCTTTGTAAGGCAATGCCTCTTTCAATGTTTCAATGGCACTTTCTTCTGAAAGATGACGCAAGAAACACATGATCATATGGAAGGTAATCCCCCACTCTTTTTGGGCATCGGCCAGAGCACGATAAATCCCATCGAACATGGTTTTAAAGGCCACTCCACGTTCAGTGTGTGTCTGAGGATCGAAGAAAATTTCGGTATGGACCACATGATCTTCACGACATTTTTTTAAATAGGCCATGGTCAAATCATAGAAATCTCTCTCGTGAATAAGGACTTTTGCCCCTTCATAATAAAGATCCAGAAATGACTGAAGGTCATGAAAATTATAAGCACTGCGGAGTTCTTCCACCGTCTTAAAACGGATCGAAACTTGGTTACGAGTGGCGATCTCAAACATGAGTTCGGGTTCAAAAGTCCCTTCAATGTGGAGATGCAGCTCGGCCTTGGGAATTTTTTTGATAAGGTCGATTTGATTCATTCACAACATCTTATTCATGAGAGAGAATAATGGCAATTAAGTCTTTAGAATAATATCGTTACGCGTAAGGGTTAATATGAGAAAGAAGATTGTTTTCTACCTCAATGGAAATCGTCATGAAGTGGGTGCCGAAAAGTCCTCAATGATGCTGGCAGAATTTCTTCGTTACGAAGAGAGTCTGACCGGGACCAAAATTGTTTGTGCTGAAGGAGACTGTGGGGCCTGCTCGGTTCTGCGCTACTTCCCTCACATTCCTGGTACTGACACCCAAAATTACTTACCCATAAATTCTTGTATCACCTTGGTGGCAC